>JAJFHS010000062.1 GCA_021775475.1 Hyphomicrobiales bacterium | reverse complement strand
AGTGAATCACAGAAATCCCCGTTACGCAAATTGCAAGAAAACTACCTGAAGGAACCTAAAAACTTGCAATAACGAATACTGGATCAAGCTCGTTATTTAAACAAAATCAACGCCTTGAGAATTCTTCACAGTCGACTAAATCTGGGAGACATCCTCACAAACATTGCAAGCATATGTGTGATAGTAGCAAGCCTTTACGGGTTATGGCGCTTTGCAAAGCGAAATTGGAACAAATCCGATCCACCTACCGAATGAAACACAGGAGCACTTCTCGAACCCAACACCGATGCCCAACCCTACCCCCGCGCCAAAACCCACCGGGCAAAATCCAGGTCGAACTGGGTGTCGATATTGACCACCGTCCGTGCCGTTATCTGCGCCCGTGTCTGCGGTGATATGATTTGTCTCGCGTCTAAGATTGACGCTCTGTCTTTCAGATATATCAGGCCGTTGACCATGTAGTAATCGGGGTTGAACTGGCGGTTTGTGTGTTCTTTGCGATGCTTGTTGTAGTAGGAAAGCGTGCCTTCATCACCTATTTCCAGCAGTTTGTTGGGATTGGCGCTGCCCGGTAATTCGCTTACCGCCACCACGCCATCGCAAGTATGAGTGTTATATGTTTCATAGGCTTGTGCAAAATCATCTGCTCTCCGGCACGGGCTTGTCGGCTCGAGCCAGACGCACAGATCATAGTGTTGCTGAAACGTCGTTTCCGCCAGTTGCCATTCATATTGCCACACATCTATGGCCAGCGCGGTTGAGGTGGCAAGTTCGGGTGGTCTGAGTGCTATACATTCAGCCCCGTGCCGCACGGCCTCATCGGCGATGTCGCGGGCGTCGGTTGAAATCACCACCTTGTCAATCCATGGCACTTCCAGCGCCCGCAATACAGCAAGGCCCACCAGACTGACGCCATCGATCTCCTTGAGGTTTTTACCCGGAAGTCCTTTTGAGCCTCCGCGTGCAGGTATGATGGCGAGGCACTGTGTCATTGAATATCTTTAGCCGTTTAACTCAGCCGTCACCGAAAAGGCCATGGGAAAGCGGGTGTGATTGCGGCATTGATTGTCACGATGTTCAGTGTCCCAATCCATCAGCTCAGGCATGTGTTTGTTATAAAACCACTCGCTCATTTCTTTTCGCTTGTCGTCAGGGAAATATTCCAAAGCCTGCGCCCAGCAATATGCAACGGCTGAAAACGGTCCGCCAACTTCTTCGTTTGCGGTGACATTAAAGCCGTTTTTCTCCATGGCATCACTCAAGCCATAAGGCGTATAGCGAATGAAATCATCGGGAGCCTGATGGATCTCACGCACCATCGGTTCGAAAATATACAACGTGCCGCCGGGTTTGAGGACGCGGGCCGCTTCAACAAACATCGCGTCTTGATCCTGCACATGATGAACCAGATTTGGGATCAACAGCAAATCCGCACTATCTGTCTCTAGTGTCGTGTCTTCAATGCTGGCGCGGCAATGGGTTTTTACGCCAAAAAAGCGCTCGTCATCGACCATCGGACTGTTATAAGCCCCACGCTCATCAGCGCTTTTGGGGCTGCAGTCAACACCGATAAAATTAAACTGCGAAAACAGCGGACCAATCAGGCTGTAGCCGCCATAAAGCACGCCACGCTCCATCGTCACCACGGTTGCATCAGGCGCCAGACCGGACAGTAATTTGGGAACATCCTCAAACAGCAGCTTGAAATGTGGCCACTTGGTATCCACCTGAAACACGCGTTCTTTCAAAAGCGCTATGTGTGCGTCGATTTGTGATGTTGTAGGTTTCATTTTATCTGTTCTTCCTGATCGCGCCCCGATTTATAATACGGCCCGAGGCTCGCACACAATCGCCAACTAGGAATTGACCATAATCAAATTGCCACTGCGTTGGAACAGTTTTCACCATTCAGCCACCGGCTATTTTAATTTTTTTGAATTCCAGAGGTTTTCACGCTCATTTCTACAGGTTTTATCGCAGTTGGTAAAATCATGCTAAAATTTCAAATCTATGGTTCCCTTATTGAAAGAACCCTGCTATGAAGGCCGCGTTCGCTGATGAGGCCAAAACTTATCAGCACATAGGTTCTCTCATACAAGAACCCGACGTTGTGTCTCTCCAGCCGGTTTTATGGTCGGTGAGGCTTCTGACGGTCGCAGATTGTAACCAGCACGTGGGTGAAGGTCTAAAGGGAACAGGTAAGCAAGACACCTTGTCGCGGGGTGGAGCAGCCCGGTAGCTCGTCAGGCTCATAACCTAAAGAGCCTACTATTAAGAAGTTACAAATAAGAGAGTAAAAACAAAGGTTTAAGATTAAAATTGACACCGAAAAACAACTGAAATACACTTACACAAGTGTTACACATTTTTCGGACTTTATTGACGCGGGGTGGAGCAGCCCGGTAGCTCGTCAGGCTCATAACCTGAAGGTCGTTGGTTCAAATCCAACCCCCGCAACCAATAAAATCAATGACTTAAGCCAATAACTACCCACTAATTTCATCCGAAAAATGCTTACACATACTGTTACACAGTTATTTATGCATTTGAGATGACACATGTAAGCCACACAATTATGGGCGGAAAGGTTCACGTTTATAAACGTGAGAACAGCCGATTCTGGCAGTGTTCAACCTACCTTGATGGAAAAAACCGCCGTACCAGTTCCAAGCAAGAAAGTCTGGCGCACGCGAAAGACTTTGCAGAGGACTGGTATCTAGGGCTTCGCGGCAAACTCCTGCGCGGAGAACTTCGGGATGAGAAATCATTTGAAGAAGCAGCCGAGCAGTTTGTGAAAGAATACGAGGTGATAACCGAGGGCCATCGCAGTCCGCGTTGGGTTGAAGGTCATAAAGCGCGCCTACGCATTCATCTCATTCCCTTTTTCGGAGAAATGGGGCTTTCCGAGGTGACCGCCGGTAAGGTCCAGGAATATCGTATCCACCGAATAGAAACGTCTGCGACAGGAAAGCCTCCCGCTCGCAGCACCATGCATGACGAGATCGTCACACTTAGACAGACCCTCAAAACAGCCATGCGCCATGGGTGGCTACAATTTCTTCCTGATCTATCCTCACCCTACACCACACAGAGCAAAGTCTCTCACAGGGCGTGGTTCAGCCCGAAGGAGTACAAACAACTCTATGAAGCGACACGCCGGCGTGTTCAAAAGCCGTTCCATGAACGCCATAGATGGAATGCCGAGCAGATTCATGACTTCGTCCTGTTTATGGCCAATACAGGATTGCGCCCGGACGAAGCCAAGAACCTGCAACACCGGGATGTGGAAATCGTAGAGGACGATGCCACCGGTGAAACAATTCTAGAGATCGAGGTGCGGGGTAAACGGGGCGTTGGTTATTGTAAAAGCACATCAGGCGCGGTTCGACCGTACCAGCGCGTGTTTGAGCGCAATAACCCTGCACCCACCGATCTCGTCTTTCCCGGCAATCATATCAAAATGTTCAATAACATTCTGAATGAAGAGGGCCTGAAATTTGACCGCGACGGCAATCGGCGCACCGCCTATAGCCTTCGCCATACCTATATCTGTTTGCGCCTGATGGAAGGCGCTGACATTTATCAGATCGCCAAAAACTGCCGCACTAGCGTCGAGATGATCGAGAAATACTATGCCTCGCACATCAAGACGACCCTTGATGCCGCCGCAATCAATGTGCGCCGGGTAAAACCAAAATCAGTGCCAAAAAATCCCGACGCCTAGACTTCATGCCAACGGGTAGCCGCTCCCACATCGACAACAACACCGGATTTATAAATATGCGCGAGAGATGCTCGGGCGTGTCGCGTTTCCTGCCCATCTGAGTCTGACCCCGATGATGTACCAACCCCAAAAAGCCCGCCACGCCTTATTAATTCAGAATATCTGGAAGTATCGAATTTACAGTAATTCGATAAATTTACGTCCGGAAAATAGTTATGAGTAAATGGCAGCGCCTCGGTTTAGAGGCGCTGCATAGCGTCACATAGTAAAGTTACGCTGTTTCAGAACGCGCTTGATATTCTCAAGTGAGCCCAGTGCATTACGGCGCTGATTTGTCTGCGGTTCAGAGCGGATAAGCTCAGTAGAAACCACATTAAACAGGGCAAGCAGTTCGCCTTCTGATAAGTGCTGAAGTTCCTGGCCTAAAATCAATCGAGACATTGTCTCCTCCTTTGTTTTCCAAACCCCGGCTATCGAGGCCTTTCATAGGAATCGGAGGAGACGGCGGGATCTCTGGCCGCACCTGTGGCTGCAACGAAGAGGAGGAGCCTGAGCAATGCTCAGGCTTGCGGATCATGGGATCACTGACGGCTAATTGGAGAGAAAGAAAAGGCCCGCAAGGCGGGCGACTCAGAAATAGAGGAGGAGAGTTGTCGTTGGATTGGAAGGACAGGAAAACGGCAATGTACCCTCACCAGCCTCATGTTCCTTCAGTAGCTTGATAATCTGCTCGTCTGTAAAACGTGCTTGCATTAGAGCGTTTCAGATTTAGACGGAAACGCTATAGGCGGCGACTGCCGCCCGGCACTATTGTGCCGCGCCAACGCAGGCCCGAGTGCAACGAAAACTAGCCGTGAGTGTAATAAAATCTAGAGTTATTCCATCAAAGACGGAACCGCTCTTGGCCGGACTCTATAATTCTGGAAGAGTTTTAGAGGCGCAGGCCAGTAATTATGGCAATCCCAGTAATTGTGGCGTTATAGGCATGCCGGGTGGATTTGAGAACATACCAAAAGAACGATTATGAATCGTAGTGCGGTAGCGACAATGAAGCCATGAGCATAATGCTGAAAGTCAAACGTTATAGAATAGCGGCAACATTTTTAGCACCAAACCACTCTTGAGCGGTGTGCATGGCAGGATCAGAAAGCTCTTGT
Organism: Hyphomicrobiales bacterium; assembly: GCA_021775475.1. Classification (GTDB taxonomy): domain Bacteria; phylum Pseudomonadota; class Alphaproteobacteria; order Rhizobiales; family JAJFHR01; genus JAJFHR01. The sequence goes on along the minus strand of JAJFHS010000062.1, from coordinate 749 downwards.
GTAAATAACAACGCCAATCGCTTTTTAGGTCGTGAACAGGCTACATAGAAAAGATTTCGGTTCCGCTCGAATTTCTTTTTGCTATTTTCAGCAACATTGCCTTGTCCAGCCATTTCAAGCATTTCACTGAAATTGTATTGATTCCATCCTCGTCCTAAAACAACGAGAACATTTTCAAACTGTGCGCCTTTAACCCCATGCTTAGTTTCGAATGGAGAGTGCCCTTGCAGATAGTCGGTAAGTGCGACAATTTCCTTATACTGAATGGCATGCAGGTCTTGTAGCTCCTTCAGCGATCTTGGCATTTCCTCATCACCTAACGGACCAAAACTCTCAAGTTTTTGCTCCAATCTTTCTGCTGAATCCGGCAACTGTGGTCGTCTGGTTTCTCGTAAAATGGTGATTACATCGGCCACGGTTCCCTTTTCTCGCAGTTTTAGTAATTGTTGCATTGATTCAGCCCATCGTTTTTTATCAGAAATCAAAGAAATTTTTTGTTGCTTGGCTCCAAATGCGGCAAACATCTCACCGTATTTTTTGTTGATGAATGCTCGGCAAGCTGGCTCAAAGTGATCCACAAAAAACTCGATGTGGGGCTGTTTGCGCATTCCGGGGTCATCCGGCCACTGATTCCGATAACATCCGGCCACCCATACCGGTTTAATCCGGCCGGGCATACCGGGGTATCCGGCCACCCTGTTTTCACCTGAGATATTGCTGCGGCGAGGCGATCCTTAACGTGGTTATTC
>JAJFHS010000061.1 GCA_021775475.1 Hyphomicrobiales bacterium | reverse complement strand
AATATCAAATGGTAGACCAAATGGTAGACCAAATTTGCTCTTTAAATCTAACTAAAAATGTGCTAAGTTATTGATATTATTGAAGATCAGTGTTGAGATGATGCCTGTAATAGGTGATGAACACCTCCCGGCAGCACCATTAAATTTGACTAAAATATTGATAACAAACAAGATATTTATTTTTCGGTTTTTTCAATCCACCCCTGTATCCCCCTTTGCTTTTATAAAATTATAAAAGAGGTGAGTTGTCCGATATGTGCGGTCTTTTAAGCGTGATTGCCACCTTTGAGGTAATCAGGCAGTTTCGCCTTCCATTCGCTCATCAAAATAAGGGTGCATTCAACCGTCGCACCATCCGGCTGCAATAATTCTAACGTGCTTGCCGGGACGGTTTTGCCCCACTCAAATTTACCTGTGAGAACGCCGGTGCAATAGGTCACTGACCCAACCCAAATCTTGCTATCAGGTTTTCCTTTTCAGAAGCCTGTAAACCTGACAGACTATGATAAATTAATGTTTTCAATTGGGCCACGCTCTTAATCTTAGATAAAAGAAATCCATAATTGAGGTATTATACGTGATTAATGAATATGATTCGCAAAGTTATCTGTCAGCGATTGGTGGGACGGCTTACATCGTCGATAGCGAATATAAAATTAACTCTATCGGACATGAAGGCTGGAATTCATTTGCTACAACTAATGGTGCTCCAGAATTAACTTTTGAAGAAAATATAGTTGGTACAAGTATATTTGATTTCATCACTGGAGATAAGATCAAGGAATTTTACAAACAAATTTTTTCTGACCTTTTATCAGAGCGTAAACGTTCTGCTAGCGTAATCATCAATTGTGATGGGCCGACAGTTCAAAGAAATATTCATTTATCTATCAGTTTATTGTCCATGACAAATACTTCTCCCTATTATCTGTTTCAGGCAATTGGAGTTTCCGAAAATATGAGGCCTCCAATCGATTTTCTAGACAAAAAACTTGTTCATAAGGCTTTAGCGGCTCTCAAAGACGTACCTATTCTGGCCATTTGCAGTTTTTGTAATCTCGTCCGTTATCCTGTTAACAGTAATGAAAAAACTGGAAACTGGATTACCGGTGCAGAGTATTATCAAAAAGGTGGCGAGACTGGAGTGAAGTTGTCGCATACTATCTGCCCCCACTGCTATGATGAGCATTAGTATTTTCTGAAGCACAAAAGGCCATTTCCCTAAATGCGTGGCTGGATTCATTAATCTAGGCAATTACAGACTGTAGAGCATTAAGTTCAAAATCTTCCCCAGCCAGTGGCAGTGACACTACAAAAGTTGTGCCTTTACCAGGTTCTGATTCCACCGCTATCGAGCCACCACAACTATTGACGATACCGTGTATCACAGACAGACCAAGACCTGTGCCTTCTCCAACCTCTTTGGTTGTGAAAAATGGATCGAAAATTCGTTTGGTAATTGACTTATCTATACCGCAACCATCATCGCTAAAAGTAAGCCTCGCAAAACAGGTGGAACCAGTTGCATGTTCATAAACCCCGTCTGATTTTGTCGTATCGACTACATCTACACCAATGTCGAGATTTCCATGCTGATTTTTGAAGGCCGACTTAGAATTCATTCCAAAATTCATAATAATTTGAAAAATTTTATCCGATGAGCACTTGACTTGAACGTCGTGAGCATCGCTATGATAATTGATTTTAATTGTTGCTGGCAAAGATGCTCGCAATAGATTTACGGCCTCTGATACAGCATCGCCTATTAGTACATTAAGTTCATTATCAATTTTATTGCGACTGAATTGCAATATCTGGGTGACTAACTTTTTTGCCTGATCGGCACCTTCCATAGCAATTTTAAGCTTTTCTAAGGAAGGGTCTTTATCAGGGAGGTCTTCCATGGCTAAGCTGATCATCCCAAGAACTGGAACCAGCATATTGTTAATTTCATGAGCCACACCACCAGCAAGTTGCCCAATCGAGTCAAGTTTTTGAGATTCAAAAATAAGCTGATCCCTTTTTTTGTCTTCTTTTTCTCTCAATTTTACATCGGTATTATCCCGAGCGACTCCGAGATATCTCACATTTGCTCCTTCGCCGATTTGGGCCAGTGAAAGTTCCAATGGAAATTCAGAACCATCTTTATGCAATCCAAAAAGACTTCGCGGGCCTTGGTCTATAAATCTTTTTTTCCCAGTATCCTGATATAACTTAATATATTCATCATGGTGTTTTCTGGTAGATAGTGGAATAAGAATGCTGATGTTCTGCTTAACCGCTTCACTGAAGGTATATCCAAATATTTTTTCTGCGTGTCGATTGAAGGTTAATATATTCCCTTTATTATCTGTTGTGATGATAGCCCGAGGGACGTTCATTAATATTTGAAAAAGTTCTTCTTTTTGATTTTGGTGGAGATGACGAATTTTTACACGTTTAGTAATATCGCTATATGTAGTAACGAAGCCTCCATTGGGAAGAGGGTACCCGCGGATTTCCAAAACAGTGCCATCAGGACGCTGCCGTTCAAAGCAATGTTCCGTAGGATTCAAGGCCAGTTCGACGCGCTCACGCACCATTTCTTCGACATCACCTACTCCATAATCCCCACGTTTCGCATTGAATCTAATTATTTCACTGTAACTGGATCCAACTGGAAATATCTCTTCTGGAAGATCCAAATTTTTATAAAACAAGTGATTCGACCATGCCAGTCTGAGATCATCATCTATGACACTAATTCCGCCTGGAAAATTCTTGATCATTGCTTCAAGCATTTCGTAATTCTGTTTTTCTTTAGTTTCATCCTGCTTATTTTTGTGTTTATACATCGATAGATGCGCAGTCCGGGGTCATCCGGCCACTGATTCCGATAACATCCGGCCACCCATACCGGTTTAATCCGGCCGGGCATACCGGGGTATCCGGCCACCCTGTTTTCACCTGAGATATTGCTGCGGCGAGGCGATCCTTAACGTGGTTATTC
>JAJFHS010000007.1 GCA_021775475.1 Hyphomicrobiales bacterium | reverse complement strand
GCTTCGGCCAGCAACCGCTTCAGCTTTCCATTCTCATCTTCAAGCGCTTTAAGCTTCTTGGCATCAGATACATTCATGCCACCAAATTTGGCTTTGTACTTGTAAAACGTTGCATCGCTGATGCCATGCCTGCGGCAAAGTTCAGAGGCCTTCACACCGGCCTCATATTCCTTGATTATTCCGATAATCTGTTCATCCGTAAATCTGCGCTTCATAGTCCATCCTTTCAAAGACGGATTACTAACACCAATCTGGCCGGAATTCAGGGGGCTGGGTCAGCTGGAGTGAATATTCCGAGGATTCTGCTCCCACCCATGATTTCATTCTGCACAAGCACAAGGCGCACGTGTTTGGGCAAAAAGCTAATGCCAAGATTTCAGAAAATGAGAAAAACTGGAATATGCTACTTGATGAATTTGGATTTCATATTGCAGATGAATTTGACCTGGAATTGCTTGAAGGGATCAAATCTGGTTTTTTCAAAGAAGATACATTGCAAGTTCATGCAAATAAACTCCATGAACAATTTGTTGCCAGAGATCGCAATAATGATGCCGAAGATTCTCTCAAGACAGCTTGGAAGCTCTACCACAACTCGTTTGATGGCAATGAAGCAGAGGTCATCGAGGCAATTTTTGACGCATGCAAAAAATATGTAAATTTTGTCACACCAACAAATCTTGGGGGTGCAATGATGCTCTTAAAAGACCTCAACCAACCAGAAAAGGCGAGAGAACTTCTAGATTATTACATTGAGAAACGCAGTGAAAATCGCGATTTATTTGATCTTGAAGATAATCCTTTTGGGGATGATATCTCCGATCCTGAATTGCGAACCGCATTCGTTGAGAAGTATGCATCATTCACAGATACTCGTTCGCCCCACGAGGTTTTTATACGAATTGCTAAGGACGGTATCTGGGGCCGTGATGACATGATTCTGCTGTCCAAGTTATCCAAAGATGATTTCTATTCGATATTCAAAGGGTTAAAAGGCCGTGATCTTTCAAGAGCAATTAACCGAGGCCTCAAGATTGGTGATAAAGATGATCCTTCTGAGGAGCAAAGAAAAATTTCAGTTGGAATCAAAGAGGCATTAACGAAAATTGCCCGAGAATCACATATTAACCAACGTCGAGTACAGCAGAAATATGGAGTCGAAATAGATGATTAGCATCGCTGGAACAGATTGATTTCCGGGCGGTCTATTGAGGATTATGGGTAGGCTGTGGGAATGCTTGTAAAGTGAAAAACAACACCTAATGCTTCACTCCTTCTCCCCTTGCGGGAGAAGGGTAAGTGTTACTCGTGCGGTGATTGCGTTTTGCTCTTCGAAGTTAGGGATTAACAGTTGAAATTCTTGTCCCAACGGCTAGCATTGGGTAAAAATAAAAACTGGGAGGTAAAACATTGTGACAATTGCATCGGAAGGCGTTGGCAGTGTTCCGCGTCCGGCTTACTTGCTTAAGGCTATGGGAGAGCTTCAGGAGGGCAAAATATCTGACGCTGATTATGAGGCAACGGTGGACAAGGCACTGGCTGAGACACTTGCCGGGATGGAGGCTACCGGGTCGGCTATTATTACCGATGGTGAACAATCCAAGCCGAGTTTTGCCACCTACCCCTTGAGCGGTCTTACCAATCTGGCATCTGATGGGGTTGTTATCCCCTTTGCCGACGGTCACACGCGCCAATTGCCGCGTTTGACGCAAGGACCGTTTGTCTATGGTGCCTATACCGGCTCTTATGTTACCAGGGCGAAAACCTACACCAAGTTGCCGATCAAACAGGCTGTTATCTCGCCATCGGCAATGTTTTTGCTCTATCCAGAAGCCGGGATTGCCGGGTATGCGCGCGAGAAATTTATCGAAGATCTGATCGGTGAGTGCGTCAAGGACATCCGTTCGGCGTTCGATGCGGGCGCGCAAGTGGTGCAGATCGATTTTACCGAAGGCCGACTGGCCTGCAAGCTGGACCCGTCAAAGGGTCTGCTCCGGACATTTGTTGATTTGAACAATGCGGTATTTGAGCAGTTTTCTGAAGCGGAAATTGCCAAAATCGGCGTACATACCTGCCCCGGTGGCGACCATAATTCGACACACTCGGCAGATGTTGATTATTCCGAACTTCTGCCCGATCTGTTTGAGATGAAAGCGGGCCGGTTTTATCTGCAAATGGCCAGTGAGGAAGATCGGCCGCGCATCCTCGACATCGTTCAACGGGTGCGCCAGGCCCACCAAACCACATTTATCGGGGTGATCGATCCGTGCGATACAAATGTCGAAACTGTGGAGGCGGTTAGAGACCGAACTCTGGAGATAACCGAACATCTCAAGGGGACACGCTTTGGCACCACAGATGATTGCGGCTTTTCACCCTTCGGTGATGACATCGCCATGGCCCGCGCCACCGCTTTTGCAAAAATCAAGGCCCGCGTGGAGGGGACAAAACTGGCGGCGGCCAAGCTTGGATAACAGCTATTCAACGCTTTTTGGCGACAACAAATAAAGATGCTCCCTCGCCCGGTTGCCATTGATGCTCGATTTCAAAACCGGCATTGGTGAGGCTTTGTTCCAGTTCTTTGGTGGTGAAGATTTGCAGCGTCAGGCCAAGTAACCTCATAATTGGTGCGATGAACCTGAAGTACGGCATTGTGTCTGCAATACAGGCGGTACTGGTGATAAAGGTGCCGCCGGGTTTGAGTTTTCCGTGTACCTTGATGATAACGTCGCGCCAATTGTCGAGCAGGTGCAGGATACTATGTCCCATCACCACATCGAGGGATTGATCGGGAAGGTTTAATTCATCAATGTTGGCGCGCTGAAATGTGATGTTTTCGATGTTTTGTGCGTCCGCCTTGCCTTGAGCGATTTCAATCATTTTTGCTGAAAAATCTGTGGCCAGGATATGTTTGACAAAAGGTGCATGGGCAAGAGCAGTTGAGCCGGTGCCGCAGCCAAATTCCAGCACCTCCATGTCCAACTCAAGGTAATCGCGGGTAATCTGCAACTTTTTCTGGTAAGCCGCTTCATCACCCAACGGTTGTCGGGCGTAGCGGTTTGCTATCCGGTTCCAAAAGAACGAACTTGCCATGGTCTTTTTCCAGTATGTTTTTAGCGTTTGCGGCCAATTTTAATTTTCGATAGCCGTCACGGTGATATTCATTTACCCGTATCGGATAACCTAATATGGTGCGCGTTCGAGAAAATCAAGCGTCATACCCCGAAACTGCAAGATAGTTCATGTCGACACAGATGTTAGTTAAAACCGAACCTGAACGGCTTTGGGGCATTGGCGCCACCTTCGTGTCTTTGCTGGTGGCAGCACCGGTGGTGGCGATCGCGGTTCTGGCTTTATTTCCAGCTGAGAATATCTGGCCGCATCTTGTCGCAACCGTGCTTCCCGGCTATATCAGCACCACGCTTGTTTTGATGATCGGTGTTGGCATTTCAACGTTTGTTATCGGTACCGGCACCGCCTGGCTGGTGACCACGTGTCGTTTTCCCGGACGATCCATATTGCAATGGGCGTTGTTGATCCCGCTGGCGATGCCAACTTACATAATTGCGTATACATACGTTGATCTGTTTGAATTTTCCGGTGTGGTGCAGACTGCCTTGCGCTCAGCTTTTGGCTGGGAAACCGTCAGGGATTACTGGTTCCCGGAAATTCGCTCCCTGCCCGGGGCAATCTTTGTTATGTCATTTGTGCTTTACCCTTATGTCTACCTGACATCACGGGCGACATTTTCACGCCAGTCCGCAGGCTTCCTCGAAGTCAGCCGAACGCTTGGCCGCGGGCCCTGGGGTGCGTTTTATTCGGTCGCTCTGCCGATGGCCCGGCCGGCCATTGTCATCGGCGTCACACTGGCGATGATGGAGACCCTCAATGATATAGGTGCTGTGGAATTTTTTGGCGTCAACACGTTGACAGTGGGCATTTACGTCACCTGGCTTGGCCGCAACAATCTCGGCGGGGCCGCCCAGATTGCCACCATCATGCTGGCTTTTGTTTTTCTGCTGATCTGGCTTGAGCGCGCGGCCAGACGCCATCAGAAGTTTCACGACACCTCGTCAAAACAACGCCAGCCCCGCCCGGTGCAATTGTCTGGAGCACGCAAGTGGCTGGTTACTTTTGCATGCTCTTTGCCACTCTTGTTCGGCTTTGTTATTCCGGCATTCGTGCTGGTTGATGCGTCGCTGGTTTTTTATGAAGACGCTCTTGATGGCAGGTACCTGCAATATGTCTCGAACAGTTTGCTGCTGGCGTCAACGGCAGCGCTAACAGCCGTTGTTGTTGGGTGCTTTTTGGCTTATGCCCACCGTCTTTCACGCAGTCGCGTGGTGCAATTTGCCATCCGCTTTTCCAGTATCGGCTATGCTGTTCCCGGTGCGGTTCTTGGTATTGGCATTTTGATACCGCTGGCCAATCTGGATAATTTTATCGATGGGCTGGCGCGTGAATTTTTGGAATTTTCCACCGGCTTGTTAATGACCGGCACCATGTTTGCCTTGATTTTTGCCTATCTGGTACGTTTTCTGGCTATATCTTATGGTGCCATCGAATCAGGGCTGATGCGGATTACGCCGAGCCTGGACATGGCATCGCGCACACTTGGCCGCACCGCCATGGGTACGTTTTTTGAAATACATCTGCCCTTGATAAGACCGGCAATCGGCACCGCCGGTCTGCTGGTGTTTGTCGATGTCATGAAAGAATTGCCGGCAACACTGATCATACGCCCGTTCAACTTCGATACGCTGGCCACCCACGTCTACACGCTTGCCTCGCTGGAATTATTGGAAGAAAGTGCCCTGTCTGCCCTGACGATTGTAGCCGTTGGCGTTATTCCCGTGGTTCTGCTCTCCAAGACCCTGCAGGCCCAGAGCGAGGGCTAGAGCACTTCTCGATCATATTGAATCCGACGGACCTTATATGTCGAGCACCAGGATTTTTTCATTTTTGTGTTTTATATTTACCATCTGCCGTATGCTGGCATCAATTTTTGTCAATAAATATTCAAAATTGATGGGCTTGGTAAGATAAGCATCAGCGCCCTGTTTGAGACCATCCAGAATTCTCTGTTGGTCCGACAGAGCTGACAGCAGCATGATTGGCATGTCGGCGAGCAGCGGGAAATTGTCACGCACTTCTTTCATAAGTTGCAGACCATCTTTTCGTGGCATGGTAATATCGCACAGGACAAGGTCAGGCTTGTGTTCGACAATCATTTCCAATCCCTGTTCACCGTCACCGGCCTGCAATACTTCGTAGCCCGCTTCCTGCAATTCTTCGGCAATGTCCTGGCGCAGCTCTGTTACGTCTTCAATGCAAAGTATTGTGTGCATGGGGTGTCTGCCTTTCTTTGAGGCCGCTTATGCGACTTTTATCTTTGACTGCCCAGAGGATTTTGGCCCCGCAATGGGGACGCGGATAGAAAATGTGCTGCCGAGGAATTTCCGGCTCTCAACACGCAAGGATCCACCGTGCAACTCGAGCAATTTCATCGACAGATTAAGACCGATCCCGGTACCAGGAGTGCCGGCTGAAGTTCTTGCCCGGAAAAAACGCTCACCAATCCTGTGCATTTCGTCGTCGTCGATACCAACACCCTCGTCATAGACGGAGATAACCACGTCGCCGAATTCTGTATAGGCTTTCACTTCTATATCAGGTGCATCGGGGGCATATTTCTCCGCATTGGAAAGTAGATTCTCCAGCACCTGCTCGAGTGCGCGGGAATCAGCGAGAATAATTTCGGGAATATCATCGAGTTCATAGGAGATGACATGGTGTTTGGCAATTTCCTGTTGACGCGAACACACATCTTCGATGACTTTTCCAATTTGGCAGGGTCCAATTTCAACATTGATTTTCCCCTCTTCCATTTTCGCAGCGGTGAGTACGCTTTCCATCAGCCGTGTCATGCGTTGTACGGAATCTCTGATTTTACCAAATCTTTCCAGAGCATCTTCCGGCGAAAGACTGTTTTTTCCTGTTAGCCTTATCAAGCGTTGCGCCGTGCTGTCTATTATCGCCAGGGGCGTGCGAAACTCATGGCTGGCCATGGATACGAACTGGCGTTGAAGTTCGTTTAACTCTCTTTCCTTGCTTAGGGCTTTTTCCAACTCTGCTGCTTTAACTTTCAATTCCACAGTTGCTTTATCGACCATATCTTGAAGATGATCGCGGTGAGCGATGAGTTCGTGCTCAGTTTTCTTTCTGTTGGTGATGTCGTGGCAGGCTATCAACAGTCTTTGCGCGCCGTTAATTTCGACAAGCTCACCTGACAACACCCCATCGACCATGCAGCCCTTTTTTGTGCGTAAACTAACTTCAATCCCTCGCACAGCGCCGTCGTCGAGGATTTGGCGAATAAAACGCTTACGTCTAGTTTTATCGGGCCAGATACCGAGTTTAAGCGATGTCTTTGCCAGACCTTCCTGACGAGAATAGCCGAGCATAGTCGACCATGCGTCATTGACTTCAATATGCCTGCCGGTTTTCAGAGAAGATATTGACATGGAAACAGGGCTTAAACGAAATGCAATTGACAAAGCCTCCTGACTCTCGTGCAAAGCCTTTTCGGCGTGTTTACGCTCTGTAATGTCATCATAGATACACAACCAGCCACCAGAGGTCATTGGCATCTGGGTGGTTTCCAGAAATCTGCCGTTTTGTAGTTCCTGAATTGAAGTTAATGATTCCTGTCGGCCAATTGCAGCCATGCATTGCTCAATATATTTCTTGTGAGGAGCGCTTTCCACAACGCCCTTTGCGATCCGGTAATTCACAATTTCGTTTATTGACGTACCAGGTTTGGTTAACTCAGGTGACAATTGAAACATCGAGGCATATCTGGCATTGCAGACAATCAGGCGTTTATCGCCATCAAACATGCTTAAACCCTGTGACATATTATCGATCGCGGCGTTGAACTGATCGCTTTTGGCGCTGATTTCGGTGCCGCGCCGGCGCAATTCGTTGTTCTGGGCAATCAAGATTTCCTCAGCCTGTTTTTGCGCGCTGATGTCAACAAAAACGCCGCGTAAAATCGCTTGTTCGTCTGGACCATCAGAAACACTGACAATCTTGCGCACCCAGCAAAATCCACCATTGGAGTGAACAATACGAAATTCACATTCGTAATCTTTTCGGTTTTCCCAGGACATTTCACAATTTTTTACGGCATCATCGAAATCATCAGGGTGAACCAGTCTTTGCATAAACCCTTCCGCATACCAGTCATCGATAGGGTAGCCAAACAGTGATGCCTGGGGGCCCACATACAAAAACCTTCTTAAAGGCCAGTCGAATTCCCACGGAACAACATTTAATGCTTCCAGCAATTGCTTATAATTCTCAATGCTGTGACCATCACCACTGGGGGAAGTTTGGGGTTTCTTCATGTTATTCTGGATCTTCTACCTTTCCATGCGACCGCTGAACAGCAGCCTTATGTATATTCCCTCCCCCCTTCTCAAGCATTGCGAAAACGAATCATTAATTCCCTGTCAACATTCATATCACATTAACGTTTTAGTCTGCGTTTGGTTTATTTTGTGCTAACGCAAACTAAAGTAGCAAAATGGTTGCAGGGATTTTCGTTTTCAGGAGAAGAGTACATGTTGGATCAGGCGCGCCGGCGTACAGTGGAGTTTCAATCCCGATTGAAAAATTGCGGAATTGACACAGCGGTTATTACAGATGAAAGCTCGATTGCTTATCTGGCAGGGTTTTGGGGTTATCTATCGGTCGAATTCGGCCGGCCGACCTTTTTGATAATCCGTGCCGATGAAGCGCCAACAATAATCACTCCGCTGATGGAATCCGAGATGGTTGAGGCGATGACATGGATTGAGGATGTTGCCACCTGGGAAGATGCCGGGGCCAACAGCTGGCAAGCGGTTCTGGGCCGAGAGCTTGGTGGAACGCCCGGTTCTATCGGCGTTGAGGCCGGGATTTTACCGGCGATGGTGCGCAACTGGTTTGATGATCAGATGGCGGGAACTCCATTGAGCGATGTTTCCGCTGTTTTGGGCGATATGCGGATGATTAAATCGCCGGAAGAAATTACCATTATGCGCCAAGCCGGTGACATTGCCGCTGCGATGATGGCGGCAGCGGGAAACTCGCTCGCTCATGGGGTGCCGGAATATGAATCGGCCCTAGCCGTCATTAATGCCGGGACGCGCAAGGCGGCCGGATTTTTAACCGCAAAGGGTCTCGAGACTTTTATCTCGCCGATGATCCATAACCTGCAGATCATGCAATCGGGCAGTGATACCTCGATGGTCCATCGCCGCGCAAATGTAAGAGAGTATGAAAAGGGTGATCCGGTTTACTTCTGTTTTTGCAATATGGCACAATTCAAACAATATAAACTGGGCTTTGATCGTATGTTTTTTGTCGATCATGCGTCTGACGAAGCGATTGCGGTTCAACAAGCAGCCATTGATGCCCAACAAGCTGCCATTGCTGCCATTCGCCCCGGTGTCACAGCCGAAACCATTGCCGCTGCGGCGGATGAAATCTATCGCAAGCGCGGATACCAAACAGGCTACCGCACCGGGCGCTCCATCGGCATGTCTTATCTCGAGGCACCGGAATTGAAGGCCGGGGATAAAACCATTTTGCGGGCGGGCATGACGTTTGCTGTCGATGGCGGCATTTCGGTTGACGGTAAATTGGGCGGGCGTATCGGTGATTCCATCGTCGTCACTGAAACCGGGGCCGAATATCTCACCCAGTATGACCGCACAATTCTGATTGCCGATGGCCCCGCATCATGCTGAGTGGTGTGTTGCAAAGTGATGGCAGCGGGTTAACGCCAACGATGCGGCTGGAAAAGCTGGCGGCGGCACTGGCGGGCAAGGATCTCGATTTGATTGTATGTCCTGAGTTGTTTCTGTCGGGATACAATGTCGGGGATGCGCTGCCGGAATTGGCACTGGCAGCGGACAGCCACCTGCTTGAACAGGTGGCGAAAATTGCCCACACCCATGAAACCGCTATTGTTTATGGCTATCCTGAACGCGATGGAAATTCGATTTATAATGTTGCCGCATGCGTCTCCGCCCAAGGGTGCGTGATTGCCAAACATCGCAAGCTGATCCTGCCGCCGGGGTTTGAGACTGAGGCTTTCAACGTCGGCAGCGGTTTCACCCTGTTTGATTTGGCCGGTTTTCGGTGCGGTATTTTGATCTGCTTTGATGCCGAATTTCCCGAAGCCGTACGCGCGCTGGCGCAATCCGGGGCTGAGTTGGTAATTGTGCCAACAGCCCTGACGAAAGAATGGGGGGTTGTGGCTGAAAAACTAATACCGGCGCGTGCCTTTGAAAATGGTGTCTGGTTGATCTATGCCAATCATGCGGGCAGTGAAAACGGTACGCATTATCTCGGGCACAGCTGCATTGTAGCCCCCAATGGCAAAGATGCCGCGCGCGCCGGAGCCGGCGAGCAACTTATCTCGGCCGGGCTTGATGTTGAAAGTGTCGCAGCCGCGCAAAAGAGAATACCGTATCTCAAAGACTTGGGTGATTTGAAAAACCGCCTTGCCGGGTCTGATTGATCCTCAACTCTTTAACGTGTCCAAGTCCCTGAAAAGTTCCAGAGCTTCAGGATTGGCAAGAGCCTCCCGGTTTTTAACCTCGCGCCCATGCACGATATCGCGCACGGCAAGTTCGGTTATCTTGCCTGATTTGGTTCGTGGGATATCTTCAACGGCGATGATTTTTGCCGGTACATGGCGCGGTGATGCACCGGTACGTACTTGCGTTTTAAGTTTTTTGGTGAGTTCTTCGTCGAGCACGACACCTTCGCGCAGCACCACAAATAAAAGCACCCTTGTATCATTGTCCCAGTTCTGGCCGATGGCCAGACAGTCAACAAACTCGGGCAGTTTTTCCACTTGCGCATAAATTTCAGCGGTGCCAATGCGCACGCCGCCGGGGTTCAAAGTGGCATCCGAGCGGCCGTGGATTATGACACCGCCATTTTGGGTCCATTGAGCATAATCTCCCTGCCACCAGATGTTGTCATATTTGGCAAAGTAGGAATTGTGATATTTCTTATTGCCGTCATCACCCCAAAACCCGATGGGCATTGAGGGAAATGGTTTTGTGCACACCAACTCGCCCTTGTCACTGTCAAGCGGCTTGCCGTTGTCATCCCAGATTTCAACCGCCATGCCCAAAGCTTTTGCCTGAATTTCGCCGCGATAAACCGGGGCGGTTGGATTGCCGCAGACAAAACATGCGGCAATATCGGTGCCGCCGGAAATAGATGACAGGCAGACGTCTGACTTTATGCTGGTATAGACAAATTCAAAACTTTCCGGTGCCAGCGGCGAGCCGGTCGACAGAATGGTTCGCAGTGAGGTAAGCGAATGCGAATTGCGCGGCCGCAAGCCGGATTTATTGACCGCATCAATGTATTTGGCTGATGTACCAAAGATCGTCATTGCAAATTTATCGGCAAAATCAAACAGGACATTGGGACCGGGGTAAAAGGGCGAGCCGTCATAGAGCATTAATGTGGCACCCGATGCGAGGCCGGTTACCAGCCAGTTCCACATCATCCAGGTACACGTGGTGAAATAAAACAGGCGGTCGCCCTCGTGTACATTTACATGCAGCTGGTGTTCTTTTTTATGTTGGAGCAGCATCCCGCCCACCGAATGGATAATGCATTTGGGCACACCGGTGGTGCCGCTGGAAAACAGAATGTATAAGGGATGATCAAAGGGCAGCTGCGCATATGTGATGGGCTGGGGCTGATGATCTTTGATCAACTCATCAAAGCTGACGGCTTTGTCTATAATGGCAACAGCATTTTCAAGATTGCCGCCATAAGGGATGATGATGGTTTTTTCCAGCGAGGAAATCTGATCGCTGACAGCTTTAAGTTTATCGGCAATATCGAAGCTTTTGCCATTATAATAATAGCCATCGCAGGCAATCAGGATTTTTGGTGAAATCTGCCCGAAGCGATCGACAATGCCCTGTTCACCAAAATCAGGCGAACATGATGACCACACCGCACCTATTGAGGTTACCGCCAGCATGGCAGCGATGGTTTCGGGCATGTTTGGCATGACGGCCGCGACCCGATCGCCAACACCAAGGCCTAAGTCTTTAAAAGAAGACGCAAGGCGCGAAACCAGATCGCGCAATTGCGTCCAGCTATAGATTTTTTCGACCTTGTCTTCACCCCAGAAAATCAATGCGGGATCGTTACCGTCTTTTACCAGCAGGTTTTCGGCAAAATTCAATCTGGCATCGGGGAAAAAACTGGCTCCTGGCATCTTGTCGCCATCGATCAAAGCGCGCGCGCCTCTAGTCTCAGCTATTATGCCACAATACTCCCATACCTCGCCCCAGAAACTTTCCGGCGCTTGCGTCGAATAGCGGTGAAGGTCGTCAAATCCGTCAAGCGAGACGCCACTGTTTTTTTCAAGTTTTTGTCTGAATGCTGTCAGGTGCGCCGCATCAACCTGCCGGGTACTGGGCCGCCACATAATTTTCGCTGCCATATTTGTGTTCCTTTTTTCTGGCGGCCAAGATTTTGGCACATTTGAACCTTACAGACTGTTTCATAAGCAATAATATACGGCAATCGTTCAAACGAGCCATACAAGAATTGTTTCTGCAGGTATTTTTTCTCGTAGGATGTGTTCTTTTAGGTTACCTTGTCATTGTAAGCTAACCCCTGATTCGACATTGAAATTTATGAAACGTTTTATCCTCTTTATTTTTGTAATCCTGCTGTTAATTGGCGGGGCCATTGCAGCGTTGCCCTTCATTTTGTCTGCGGACGTTATTCGCGAGCAGGTGACGGCTACGGTCAAATCTCAAACCGGTCGCGACCTGATTATTGACGGCGATGCTTCCCTTTCGGTTTTACCCAATATTGCTCTGAAAGTCGGCAAGGCATCCCTGTCGAACACGGCTGAAATGGGCGGCGGTATTTTCGCACAAATGGAGGAATTCAGAGTCGGCCTGGAACTCATTCCACTGTTGAGTGGCAAAATGCGGGTTTCCGGTCTGTCTTTAACAAATCCGGTGATCCTGCTGAAACGCTCCAAATCAGGTGCTGTCAACTGGACCATGGGGGATGCTAGTAGCGAGGCTCAACCGGCGCAACAATCAGACGGCTCGGTATCCTTGCCGCTCAGGGATGTAAGTCTTGGCGAAATTTCCATCGACAATGGTACTCTCAGCTTTGTTGACGAGCAGGCTGGCAGTGACCTTAAGTTTGAGAAAATAAATGCTAACCTGACCCTGCCTGATCTTGAAAGCATGCTCCAAGCCAACGGTTCGGTGACGTGGAACAGCAATGTGATTGAAGGAAGTCTTTCGCTTAAATCACCAAGCACTTTTTTAGCCGGAGAATCTTCGCAGTTTTCCATTGATGTTAAATCAGACCTGATGACGACGAAATTCAGTGGTCAAATGGCCGTTTTGAAAGAAGGCGTTTCGGCAGAAGGTGATTTAAACTTCAACACAACATCTGTGCGCAAACTGGCCGCCTGGACAGGTTCCCCCCTGCCCAAGGGACCGGGATTACAGGGCTTGTCAGTCGAAGGCAGATTGCAGTCAACACCCGCGCTCATAACATTGAATGAAGCTGTTGTCGTTCTCGATAAAATGAAAAGCGAAGGCAATCTGGTTGTTAATCTTGCCGGCAAACGCACGAGCCTTCAGGCCACGCTCGCCGTAGATGCGATAAATCTGAATGCCTATGCTGCTGCGGGCGGTGGCAAAAAGGGTTCTTCCGGCGGCAAATGGGATAGTACACCGATTGATTTTTCCGCTCTGGGTAGTTTTGATGCCGACCTCAGATTATCGGCCGGTTCGATCCGTTACCAGGACATCAAAATCGGTAAAAGCGCCCTTACGGTATCGATTAAAGACCGGTTGTTGACAGCCAACCTGACGGAACTGCAACTCTATAAAGGCATGGCCAAGGGGCGGGTTATCGTCAATGCGCGCAATAAAACGCCGACATTGAGTGTTAAGACCAATGTTTCCAACGTTCAGGCGCTATCGCTTTTGCAGGATTTGAACGGCTTTGACTGGATAGACGGTCTCGCCAATATTAACCTCGATGTGGTTGCCAGTGGCCGCTCGCAAAGCCAATTTGTGCAATCCTTAAAAGGCAAGGCGGGATTTTCCTTTGCCAATGGTGCTGTACGCGGCATTAATATCGCGAAAATGATTCGCAACCTGAAAAGCCTTAATCTTTCCGGCTGGTCGCGTGGCAAATCAGAATCAACAGATTTCAGCAAGCTGGGCGCATCTTTCACCATAAATAAAGGTCAGGCGGTAACCAGAGACCTCGCAATGATCGGTCCGCTGGTGCGCTTAACCGGAGCTGGAACAGTGAACCTGCCAGCGCAATCACTCAATTTCCGTCTTCAGCCTAAACTGGTTGGCTCTTTGGAAGGCCAGGGCGGAGACACCGATTTGGCGGGGCTGGATATTCCGGTGATTGTGAAAGGCCCGTGGAGCAGTCCCTCCATACGCCCGGATTTAAAAGGCCTGTTGCAGAACCCTGAGCAAGCCAAGAAAACCTTAAAGAAACTTGGCAAGGCACTAAAAAAAACCAAGCCCAAGGATCTACTGAAAAACCTTTTGGGCGGCAATGGCCAACAACCCGCAGATAATGGTGGTGGTGATGTCGGTGGACTTTTGAAGAATTTTCTCAAAAGTAATTAATTTACACTCATTATTTTAGCGTCGACGTATATGCCGGTGTTTGCTACTTGTATCGACACGTCCGTTTTCAGCCGAAATACTGTCGTTTTCCGACGACGTGTCCGGTAAATTAACATTTTCTGCATTTTTTAATTTCAATCACTGGTGCCATCGCGTATCATGTGAAAATTCGGTGTCGATGACGCTGATTTTGGGAGGTTAATTCGTAAGGGCCTGGGCTAAAAAAACAAGATATTCCGGGGCGACTTCGAATAATAAAAAAGACAGGGCTCTATGTCAGACACACAGTCTATGGGCGATCCGTTCGTTCGTTTCGAGAAGGTCCAGAAAAGTTACGACGGGGAGATTTTAGTCGTCAAGGACCTCAACCTCGACATCGCAAAAGGTGAATTCCTGACGATGTTGGGGCCCTCTGGTTCGGGGAAAACCACATGTCTGATGATGCTGGCAGGGTTTGAAACCGCCACTCATGGTCAGATTTATCTGGGTAAAGACCCTATTAATGATGTGCCACCGCACAAACGTGGCATTGGCATGGTTTTTCAAAACTACGCTCTGTTTCCCCATATGACCGTGGCGGAAAACCTGGCTTTCCCGCTCGAAGTGCGCAACATGAGCAAGAACGATATTGAGACCAAGGTGAAGCGCGCGCTCGATATGGTTGAGCTTGGAATTTTTGGCAATCGTATGCCAGCCCAGCTTTCCGGTGGCCAGCAGCAACGTGTGGCTGTGGCCCGGGCTTTGGTGTTTGAACCAGATCTCATTTTGATGGATGAGCCTTTGGGCGCACTCGACAAGCAGTTGCGCGAACAGATGCAATATGAAATCAAGCATATTCATGAACGATTGGGCGTGACAGTGGTTTATGTTACCCATGATCAGGCTGAAGCTTTAACCATGTCGGACAGGATTGCTGTCTTCAATGACGGTGTTATTCAGCAATTGTCGTCGCCTTCGGATTTGTATGAGCGCCCGCAAAATAGTTTCGTGGCTCAGTTTATTGGCGAAAACAACAAATTATCGGGTAAAATAAAAGCTGTTTCCGGCGATGTCTGCACCATTGAGCTTGACGGCGGCGGTGGCACTGTGGAGGCGCTGGCGATCAATATTGGTGCAAAAGGTGAGCAGACAACATTGTCGTTGCGGCCCGAACGGATTGAAATCAATCCCGATAAAGGATCCGTACCCAATACGCTTAAAGGTAAAATCGAGGAACTAATTTATCTTGGAGATCATGTGCGCACCAGAATGTCGGTTAGCGGCAATAGTGATTTTATTGTTAAAGTTCCCAACACCCATGGTCATAAATTGCTGAAAGAGGGAGAAACGGCAATTGTGGGCTGGATGACGGAAGACTGCAGGGCTCTTGATTCCTTGCCAAGCACTTGAGTGAACAGCTGTTTTTAAAACACGCTCATGTTTATCTCAGCGGTAGAGACGCAAGCCGATAAATTTGCGAAAACCCGGTATGATGCCGGATTGTAGTCACGGGCCCGACAGATTTGTAGGGCCTATTAATTGGGAGAGAGTAAATGAATAAGACACTCAAATATGGCATTTCCGCAGCTGTTGCGTTATTTGTCGGCCTCGGCGGTTCTGCCTGGGCTAAAGAACTTACCGTCGTCTCATGGGGCGGTGCTTATACCAAAAGCCAGGTAAAAGCTTACCAGGAGCCTTACACCGCTAAAACCGGCACTAAAATCAATTCGGAAGACTATTCCGGTGGTCTGGCTGAAGTGAAAGCCCAGGTTGAATCCAAGAATGTCAAATGGGACCTCGTTGATGTGGAACTTTCAGACGCCATTCGCGGCTGTGATGAAGGCATTCTGGAGCCAATTGATCCATCCATACTTCCGCCAGCACCTGATGGCACCCCGGCGGAGAAAGACTTTATTGATGGCGCAATTTCAGAATGTGCTGTTGCCAATATCGTCTGGTCAACCATTTATGCCTATGACAAGACCAAGTTCAAAGGTAATGCTCCAAAGACTATGGCAGATTTCTTTAATGTCAAAGATTTCCCCGGCAAGCGCGGCATGCGCAAAGGTCCAAAGCCAAATCTTGAATTTGCTCTGATGGCTGATGGTGTTGCCCCTGGTGATGTTTACAAAATGCTTGGCACTCCAGAAGGTGTTGATCGCGCTTTTGCCAAACTAGACCAACTCAAAGACAGTGTTGTCTGGTGGACAGCCGGTGCGCAACCTCCACAGCTTCTTGCTGATGGCGAAGTTACTATGACCACAGCGTATAATGGTCGTATTTTCGGCGCTGTTGCTTCAGAAGGAAAACCTTTTGAAATCGTCTGGGATGGTCAGATTCTTGACCTCGACCTGTGGGTTATTCCTAAAGGTGCACCTAACAAAGAAGAAGCATTGAAGTTCATTGCGTTTTCAACCGACACCCAGCGTCTTGCTGATCAGGCCAAATATATTTCTTATGGTCCTGCCCGCAAGTCTTCCGGTCCCTTGGTTGGTAAATTCCAGGACGGAAAAATTGACATGGCTCCGCATATGCCAACAGCTGCTGCGAACATGAAGGTTTCCCTTCTGAACGACTTTGCATTCTGGGCCGATAACCAGGATCAGCTTAACGAGCGTTTCACCGCTTGGCTGGCTAAATAAGATACCTAAAAAGACAAGGGCGGGATTTCCCGCCCTTGTTATCTGTCTGGGAGAATTGCCAGCTTTGAGGTTAGGTGGCGATTGACAATTTGAAAGGCTGGGGCTCATGGTCGATGCGACTATAAATAATGGCAATAAATCAGACGGTCTTCTGACCGATGATGGCCAGTCGCTCAAGGCAAAACTGGCGCTGGCAACCCGCCGCAACAAAACCAAGGCCTTCTTGCTGGTTGCGCCTTTGCTTTTCTTTATTGTTATAACCTTTGTGTGGCCCATCGGGGTTATGCTGTATCGCAGTGTTAACAGCCCTCAATTCACAAATGCCTTTAGTTCGACCGCTGTCGTTATTAAGGATTGGGACGGACAAGGCCTTCCCAGCGAAGAGGTTTTTACAGCCTTTGTCGCTGACATGGTTCAGGCACGAAAAGACCGTACAATCGGCAAGGCTGGAACGCGCATCAATTACGAATTACCGGGAACACGCAGTCTGTTCACTGGCACGGCGCGAAAAGCCAAAAAGCTCGAAGCCCCGTTCAAAGAATCGTTGATTGCAGTTAATGAAAAATGGGCAAACCCCGAAATCTGGGCGGCAGTTAAGCGACTGTCGAGCCGCTATACTTTAAGTTTTTATCTAGCCTCACTCGATCTCAAATATGACAAGTCCGGTGAGATTGTGACCCAACCTGAAGACCGGCAGATATACGTAACCCTGTTTTTGCGAACATTCTGGATCAGCGGGCTGGTGATGCTATTCACCATCCTCCTGGGCTATCCTGTTGCCTATCTGCTGTCGGTCCTGCCGCTTCGAACCAGTAATCTGTTGATGATTATGGTGTTGCTGCCGTTCTGGACATCGCTCCTGGTGCGCACAACTGCGTGGATAGCACTGTTGCAGCGCGAGGGTATTATCAATGACGTTTTGGTCTTTATCGGTGTTATCTCTGATGAAAACCGTATTCAGATGATCTACAATCAGGCTGGCACGATTATCGCCATGACGCATATTCTGTTGCCGTTTATGGTGTTGCCGCTGTTCAGTGTGATGAAGACCATACCACCGAGTTACATGCGCGCGGCGCGCTCTTTGGGAGCGACCCAGTTTACCGCCTATACGCGGGTATATATGCCCCTGACCCTGCCCGGCATCGGTGCGGGTTCTGTTTTGGTATTCATTCTGTCAGTCGGGTATTACATCACCCCGGCGCTTGTTGGCGGTCGTACCGGAACGCTTATAAGCAACGTCATTGCCGGACACATGCAACAGTCCCTTAACTGGGGGTTGGCTGCAGCTCTGGGTGCGTTGTTGCTGGCCAGCGTGCTGGTGCTGTACTGGTTCTACAATAAGATTGTCGGCGTCGATAATATGAAATTCGGATAAGGCAAGGTTTTAAGGAAAAACTCATGGCATTACCACCATATGCAGGACCGGGCGAAACGCTCTGGTATTACAGCTTCCGATTTATCTGTGGGGCAATATTCCTGTTTTTGATTTTACCCGTGGTTATCGTGGTCCCGCTGTCGTTCAACGTCGAACCTTATTTTACCTTCACCTCTGGCATGCTGTCGTTTGACCCAGAAGCCTTTTCCCTGCGCTGGTATCTGGATATTTTCCAAAACGGCATGGCGGACCCCAGCCAGACCTTCGGCTGGAACTGGATTGTGGACAGCTGGAACAATGCCCAGTGGGTTCATTCGACCAAAAATAGTTTCTTTATTGCCATTATTGTTACCATTCTGGCCACCTCCTTAGGCACACTTGCAGCTCTGGGACTAAGCCAGTCCGACCTGCCCTATCGTGGTGCTATCATGGGAATTTTAATCTCACCGATGATTGTTCCTTTGATCATCACTGCAGCAGGCATGTATTTCTTTTATTCCGATGTCGGGCTGGCCCAGACTTATACTGGGATCATTCTGGCTCATACCGCCTTGGGTACGCCCTTTGTGGTGATTACGGTTACCGCCACAATGATCAGTTTTGATCGAAGTCTTATTCGCGCCGGTGCCAATCTTGGGGCACCGCCACCTACGGTTTTTTTCAAAGTTATCATGCCGTTGATATTACCTGGCGTCATTTCCGGTGGCCTGTTTGCCTTCATTACATCGTTTGATGAAGTGGTGGCGGTTTTGTTCCTGTCGGGCTTTGAGCAACGCACAATTCCACGCCAAATGTGGTCGGGAATTCGCGAACAGATCAGTCCGACAATTCTTGCGGTGGCGACAATTCTCGTCTTTATCTCAATCTGTCTACTAACATTTGTTGAGATTTTGCGGCGACGCTCAGAGAAACTAAGAGGTATTACACCGGCATAAGGGCTGCGAGATGCACACTCATGCATGATGATAAATCCTGTCTAAATACGCATGATCACAACTTGTGGAACCATACGCGTTACTGGTTTCGTTCATTTTTCGCAGGTTTCGTGTTCCTGACACTCCTTGTTACCGGCCCAGCCAGAACCGACTTCACTTCGCCTGCTATTGGTGCGCAGGACATAGTTGATCTGGCTCTCGTTCTTGCGGTTGACAGCTCCTACAGCGTTGATACTACCGAATACCGGTTGCAGATGGAGGGGCTCACATCGGCCTTTTTATCCGGCGAGGTTATTGACGCCATTAAAAACGGTCCCAGCGGTCGCATTGCCGTTTCGGTGGTACAGTGGTCAGATCTCAAAAGTCAGGTTGTGGTTATTCCCTGGACAATTATCTCAGGTCAAAATTCTGCAACCAAATTAGCTTCCCGCATTCGCCAGACCCCACGCCAGACTGCGTCCGGTGGCACCTCGATTACGACAATGATGAAAAAAGGTGCAGCCATGCTGTCGAACCTGCCGTTTTATGCGGAACGTAAAGTGATCGATATTTCAGCTGATGGCCGCAATAATAATGGTGGTGACCCGCGGCCAGTACGCAATCTTGTGGCGGCAAGTGGCATTACCATCAACGGGTTGGCAATCATCAACGAAGTGATCACGCTCGACAAGTACTTTGAAATTTACATTACCGGTGGGCCTGGCAATTTTGTCATTGTCGCCAATGATTATAGTGCCTATGCCCAGGCGATTAAGCGCAAACTGATTTTGGAAATCCTCGGCCCCGGTCTCGTCTAGGGTAGTAGCATTTAGTAATTTTCAAACTCATTCTTCTTCGTCATCCTCGGGACAAGCCCGAGGGTGATGAAATGGTTGGGTTCTATTAAATTCAACGCGCTTTGATACGTTTTCCCGGATAATTTTGCGTTGCGTTTTGGCAGATGCCTTAATCTCGGCTAGAATCGATTTAACGAATCACTTTTAATAAAACAGCAGATTGAAGCTTTTATGGCGCTCCGCTTTGCGATAACCGGTTTTAAAATAATTATCGCCTCGCTACTGGTTGGATTTGTCCTTTCTGCATTGAACATCACCGCCGAACAGGTACTCAACGATGTAGGGGTGACCCCGGACAGAGTTTTCAATTGGCTGCAAAAGGGCATGAGCTGGGCGCTGCCTAATATCCTGCTTGGCTCAATCATCATTATTCCGGTGTGGATTATCATCTATCTGTTTCGCCCACCACGCAGCTAGAGCCTGTCATGTTGTGGTTTTAGGCAATTCCTCTATAGTCATCAAACTATGATTGCTAATTTTTCGCCCATATCTGGAATACTCAAACTGGGGATATGGCTGATTATCGCCAACGGGCACATGTTAAGTGCCGAGGCCCGGGAGATGCGCGGACCGGTTGAGGTTGTGGATGGCGATACACTTAAAATGGACGGAAAAATCATCCATCTTTTTGGCGTTGATGCTCCTGAAATTGAACAGCAATGTCGAATCTACAGGTTAGCGTGGCCATGTGGCGAGCGAGCCGGTGTTATTCTTAGCCGACTTATTGCAAAAAAACCGGTGCGTTGTGATATTGTCAGCACCAACAAAACTACTGAGGATGCCCCGCTACAGGCACATTGCTATAACTATGAAAACGTCAACCTCAATTCAGCCATCATCGGTGCCGGTATGGCGGTGCCTGTGTTGAAACAGACGCGGCGTTATGTGACGGCTGGATATTCAGCGCAAATCCAGCGGCTGGGATTATGGTCGGGTAGATTTATTCCACCGGCACTGTGGCGTGAGGGCAAACGTTTCAGGCCGATTGGCCAGCCATTTAAAAGTAAATCTCTTAAAAACTAACGGTATTTCCCATGATTAAAGTGCAAGTGGAACCCTTCGATGTCGGTGAAGAAATTGCTGGATTGACCAGTGGCAATACGGCCATTGGCGGCGTTGTTTCGTTTGTCGGTACGGTACGCGAAATGTCAGGTGACGCAGCCATCAACTCGATGACGCTGGAACATTACCCCGGCATGACCGAGCAGGCATTGGCCAAGATTGAGGACCAGGCAAACAAGCGCTGGCCGCTGGAAGCGTCATTGATTATTCACCGCTACGGCAAACTTTTGCCCGGTGAGGGTATTGTGCTGGTGATTACCGCATCCGCCCACCGAAAAGCTGCGTTTGAAGCGTGTGAATTTCTGATGGACTGGCTCAAGACCAAGGCGCCATTCTGGAAACTTGAAGAAAATGATGCGGGCGGCACCTGGGTCGATGCGCGCGAAGAAGATACGGCCGCCACCCTGAAATGGGCGGTTGAGGACACTGATTAAAACTATGCCCAGTTACTGTGCCGGTGCCGATCCAAACCCTAATATACCAAAAGACCTGCCGCCGCCGGATGCGTGCGATTGTCATGCCCATATCTTCGGGCCGGTGGATCAGTATCCTTATAGCGACACCCGCAAATACACGCCGCCTGATGCCTCTCTTGTCGCTTACCGGCACATGCTGGCGACACTTGGGCTTTCGCGTGGTGTTATTGTTCAGCCAAGTGTCTATGGCTTTGATAATCGCGCAACACTTGATGCGATTAAAGCTGCGGCGGGTAAATTCAGGGGCGTGGCGGTTATTGATCCAATCAAAATCAGTGATAGTGAACTCGATCACATGCACCTCATCGGTATTCGAGGTGTGCGGATTAACCAGGCTTATGATCAGGCACTGGATATGGAATATCTGCACAAAGTCGTCGAAAAAATTCAACGCCTGAACTGGCACCTGCAACTGTTTGTCAACCTCCACCGGTTTCCCGATTTCAGGCGGCAATTGGGCGCGTTGCCGGTGGATGTAGTGATTGACCATATGGGGTTTATGGGCACCGCAATAAAAGTTTCAAACCAGGGTTTTCAGAACCTGCTTGCCTTGCTGGAGACAGGAAAATGCTGGGTCAAACTTTCCGGCGCCTATCGAATGAGTGCGCAAGGCGTTGTTCCCTACAGTGACGTTGCCCCCTTTGCCGAAGCTTTGGCACATGCCAATCCCGACAGATGTGTGTGGGGATCGGACTGGCCCCACCCCCACCTCGATATCCCGGTTCCCAATGATGGTGATCTGCTTGATCTTTTGTCTTCATGGGCGCCGGATGCAAAAATCCGCCACAGAATTTTGGTCGATAATCCTGCTACCCTCTATGATTTTCCAGCAATGGACACATCAAAATAGAATTTTTTGCATCGTCCGGGGAATAATTCCTGAGCGCCAGCGTATGTTGAGTATGACGATCTGTCATGCAACCTGTAGCTGGAGCAAAATTATGAAAGACAAACTGACCATTCCCCTCGCCCTGTTGGCGGCCCTGTCGTTAATGCCCGTATCTGCCTATGCCGGTGGTGGCAAAACGCACGCACATATCGGCCATGTGATGACAAGCTGGGCGGATACGCCGGACAAGGTTGGATTTTTACCCACCGCGATTGCTGAAGCAAAAATCGCCATAAAGCATGCTGGTCTTGCCGCAAAAGACCTTAGCAATCTGAAAAAAATCAAACTGCACATCGGCCATGTACTTAATGCCGTTGACCCTTCGATCGTAAAAAATGGGCCGGGCCTCGGCTATGGTGTTCTTGCTGCAACCAACAGTGCATCTAAACACCTGGGCTTTGCCGTAAAATCTGCGGATGCGTCTGATTATGTTAAATTGCACGTCAAGCATGCGACCGCTTCCACCGGCAACACTGTTAAGCGTGTTGAAAAAATTGTCGTGTTAGGCAAGCAGATACTCGCCACCGATTCGGCTGAAAAAGCGACACCAATGGTCAAGCAGATGGTTTTGCTGACCAACTGGCTTTATAATGGCCGCGATATAAACGGCGATGGCGGCGTGAGTTGGGACAAGGGTGAAGGCGGTTTGAAAGTCGCCAATACTCACATGGGTTTCATAATGAAAAAAGAAGGCCTGTAGTCAACCTTTACAGGCAGCACCAATGTGCTCTATGAAATTTAAATGATCGATAAAAACCGGCTTGTAGAACTGATCCCGCAGTTGCGGCGCTATGCCCGCTTCCTTGCGCGTGATGTTGTGCAGGCCGATGATCTGGTACAGGATTGCCTGGTGAGAGCGCTCGGCAGCCAATCAGGTTTTGATCCTGCCCGCAGCTTGAAATCATGGACCTTTGCGATCATGCATAATCTGTTTATTGATGGCAAACGCAGCGACCAACGCGCTGGTGTAATGGAGGAATTGACAGATGAGACACCAGTCGCCACCAAGCCCGCCCAGGAAAGTACTGTAGACTTGAAAGACGTTGGCCAGGCCATCGACAGGTTAAATGCCGAACAACGCGAGATTTTGCTTTTAGTGGCAATAGAAGGCATGAGCTACCGTGAAGTTGCCACAATACTGGAACTGCCGGTAGGTACTGTGATGTCGCGACTTTACCGCGCGCGCGAACACTTACGCCGCACTGTAAACGAAGTCGTACAGATACGAACTTCAGACAATATCGCGAGGTTGAGATGACCCGGAGCCGCGACTATACCCATGAGGAAATTCAGGCTTTTCTGGACGATGAACTCGACAGTGGTGCCCGAGCTGACATTCAGGCTGCTATTGCCAAAGACGAGGATCTCGCCCGGCTGGTAAACGAATTTCGCCACAATGATGAATTGTTGAAGCAGCTTGATATTGCCAACCTTGATGCTGAGACACCAAAGGCGCTGGAAGATATTGCTCGCGGGGCAACACCGCCTCTCCCACGCAAACCCGAACAAAAGTCGCCGACAACTCTACGGATTTATTCGTATGCCAGAAACCTCGCCGCAGCAGCAGCTTTGCTCGTTGTCGGGTTTTCTTCGGCTCAGTTTATCGACAATCCTTTCATTGCCAAGCATAACAGCCTTGCCAGCACTTGGGTCTATCGCGCCATTGGAGCGCACAAGGTCTATACGGAGGATGCCAAAAGGCCGGTTGAACTGCCCGCAGAGCAGCCCGACGCCTTACGGAACTGGATATCAAATCGCATTGGTGCACCGGTGCGTGATGTCAGGCTTGATAGTTTTGGTTACAGGTATTCTGGTGGCAGGCTGGTAACCGACGGGTTTAACCCGGCGGGACAATTGCAGTTTGCTGGCGGTCCCGGGCGCAAAATCACCATCTTTGTCAGACGCCACTCCGGCAACGTCACGTCAACCCGGAAGGTAGAAATTGACGGCAACAAAGCTGTGTTGTGGTCAGTGGGAGAGCTCGATTATGCCGTCATTGGCCAGGTGCCTGAAAAAGAGCTGTTTTCAATCGCTCGTGCCAATGGTGGCTAAAGTTCCGGTTAGCATTGTTTAACGGCTGCTGGTGCAGAAGGCAGCCGCATTAAACCTAGACCGCCTAAAAGGATCAAAGCTGCACCGATGAAAAACCGCAGATCGGGAACCTCGTCAAACACAAAGCCACCTATGAGGGTAGCAAAGATTATCCAGCTGTAATTGACCGGCCCCAATATGGCCACGTCGGTGAGGCGATAGGCTTTGATGTTGCAGAACTGTCCCAAAATGGCGATCGGCCCAAGAATGATGAAAGGGGCGAGCGACACAAGTCCAATTTCCACATCCTGTAACATAAAGAAAACCAGCCCGAGTAAAATAACAGTAGCAAAACCGTTGACGTATAACAAAACGCCAAGAGCATTTTCACTTCGCGCCAGAATTTTAATGGTTAGTGCTTCACAGGCTATAAACAGTGCACCGGCAAAGGCTGCCATTATCCCCTCAATTTGATTAAAGCCCAGATTACCCAGAGATAGCGAACCTGAGATCACAACATAAGCACCCAAAGCACACAGAGTGCCCGCAAACCAGTGGGCAGGCGTTACCCGTTCACGCAGGATGACAGCGGCCAGCGCAACCACCATGAGCCCCTTTGTCAAACCAATGGCTGTGGCGTCCGCAATCGGCATGTAGATTGCCGCGTGAATGGTGCCCGCAGCTCCGCCAATGCCAAAGATAGCTCGTAAAAAATGGAGGTGGGGTCGCGGAGATTTCAGGGAAGAAAGCGGTGTTCGCGAGGAAATTACGACTGTGCCAACTGTCAAAAACCCGCCAAAATATCGCATCAATACAATGGCAATGGCCGGGATTTCCCCGCCCGCGAATTTACCCGCAGCAAATATTGGTGCAAACAACGCGGTTCCCACCAGCGCTAATAAAACGCCTTTGATGTTGGTGTTCTGCATTTTGTGAAAGTACATCGGTTCCAATTTCCGCAAGATTTAGGTTGCGGAAAATCTACGCCGGGTCTCCCTTGTTGAGAAGTGAGAAAAATGGTATATATGATATTCATCTACGCATACCTACCTGAGGATGGATGTAAAAATGAATTGGGAAGATATTCAGCTGTTTGAAGCTGCAGCCGCTGCCGGCAGCCTGACCGGAGCGGCCAAGAAGTTAAAAATCAGCCAACCGCAAATTTCCCGGCGTCTGCGCCAATTGGAAACCTCCATTGGTGCCAGACTGTTTGATCGCACCCCACATGGTCTGCTGCCAACGCGGGCCGGCGAAAAACTTATTCCCCTGGCCCGGGAGATGCGCACAGCCGCTGATGCGGTTGCCCGGGCTGAACCTGATCTGGCAAACCTGGCGATGGGCGTGGTGCGGATAAATGTGGATGAGGTGCGCGCACGTTTTATAACCCAGCATTTGCCCGAGCTGCTGTCTAAACTCAAAGGCATTGAGATTGAGATCTGTGAAAACCACATCCATTTGAACCACACCTTGCGCGAAACCGATATTCAACTGCGCTCGTGTCTGCCTGACAGCGAAACCCTGGTTGCCCGGCGTCTGGGCGTTATGTCGTATGCACTTTACGGCTCCAAAGAGTATGTCCGCACTCATCAAGAAGCTTTGACACCAACGCGGGTTAGCCGGTGTGACTGGATTGGACTGGCACCGGACCGCCTGTGGTATCCAGAACAGAAAAAATGGCTGGACATGAATTTGCAGCGACCTGCGAAAATCAGGTTTAACACTATGACCAGCATATTTGACGCCTGCAAGTCTGGTGTAGGACTGGCGGTTCTACCCTGCTTTTTCGCCGATGCCTCAGACGACCTCACCCAGGTGTCGGGATCAGAAGAAATATTCCAGTCGATTGAAAACTTGATTGTTCATCGCGATATACTCAGAGAACCTGCCGTGCGAAGGACCGTCGATGTTCTTGCCGGGCTTTACCGGCAGTCGAAAAAATCCCTTATGGGCCAGTGCACCAATGTGTCAATCGCCAGTTGATCCAGTTGACTGGAAATTTTGAAGGAAAAGAACCATGCAATTAAACGCGGATTTTTCGAAAAAAGCCGTTGTCAATTCGAACGATGAACCGTGGGTAGCTTCACCTCTGCCTGGCGTTGAGCGGCGGATGCTGGAGCGCATCGGCGGGGAACATGCTGCGCGCGCAACGACGATTGTGCGCTATGAGCCCGGCAGCAGATTTTCTGCCCACACCCATGGTGGCGGCGAAGAGTTTATCGTTCTCGAAGGCACGTTTTCAGACGAGCACGGGGATTATAAAACCGGGACATATGTACGCAATCCCGTGGGTTCAAAACATTCTCCTTTCAGCGAAAAGGGCTGCACTATTTTTGTCAAGCTTCAGCAAATGGAGCCTGAAGATCAGAATTTTACCCGCATTGATACAACAAGCACCGCCTGGCTTCCCGGCCTTGTTGATGGTCTTGATGTCATGCCCTTGCACCAGTATGGCAGCGAAAACATTGCTCTGGTAAGATGGCAGCCCGGGACACAATTCCAACCTCATAACCATCCCCTGGGTGAGGAAATACTTGTGCTGGAGGGGACTTTTGAAGATGAACATGGCACTTATCCCAAAGGCACATGGTTGCGCAGCCCGCCGGGGAGTTCACATACGCCTTTCACCACACAAGGGTGCACAATTTATGTAAAAACCGGCCATCTTGGCGCAATGCCGGAATAGCGGCCGCTTGCAGTGGCCATGGGGAGCGCGTACAAAGCAGATATTATGAGTATTTCCAATCTGCCTATTCTGTATTCGTTTCGCCGCTGCCCCTATGCCATGCGCGCCCGGTTGGCCATGGCGTCCAGCGGTCAAAGTTGCGCGTTGCGCGAGGTTGTGTTGCGCGACAAGGTTGAGGAATTTTTGCAAACCTCACCGTCGGCTACGGTGCCAACGCTGAAGACGCTTGAAGGCAAGGTGATCGACGAAAGTCTGGATATCATGATCTGGGCTTTATCGCGCAACGACCCGGAGGGCTGGCTTGCACCTGAGCACGGCTCGCTGGATGACATGCTGGAGTTAATTTACCAATCTGATGGAGACTTCAAAACAGCGTTAGACCGCTATAAATATTCCACCCGATATGAAGGTGCCGACAGCGTCGTTGAAAAGGCGAAGGCTGCTGATTTCCTGCAAGAACTCGATAATCGCCTGCAAAACTCATCTTATCTTTTTGGCGACAGGATCACTCTGGCCGACATGGCCATCGCACCATTTGTGCGCCAGTTTGCCAATGTCGACCGTGACTGGTTTGATGGACAAGACTGGCCGCATTTATTGCGCTGGCTTGATGGTTTTCTCAAATCAGATCACTTTAACGCCATCATGGATAGATATCCCAGATGGCAGTCGGGCGAGCCCCTCACCCGCTTCCCGGCATCATGATAAAGATCAACGATACCCTGTCGCTGCATCAAGATGAACTGGTGGAAACATTCATCCGCGCCAGCGGACCCGGCGGCCAAAACGTCAACAAGGTTTCGAGCGCTGTGCAACTGAGGTTTGACGTGCGCAATACGCAATCTTTGCCTGCACGGGTGTGTTCACGACTGGAAAAGATCGCCGGATCAAAGCTCACCAAAGACGGTGTCATCGTCATTACCGCCAACCGTCACCGCACCCAGGAAGCCAATCGACGTGACGCGCAAAACCGCCTGGTCGAGATGATCCGCGAGGCTGCCTTTCAACCCAAATACCGCATCCCGACCCGCCCCAGCAAAGGTGTTAAAAAACGCCGGCTGGAAGCAAAAGCAAAACGCGGCAGCGTCAAGCGGTTGCGCAGTGGTAAAATCGGTTCGGATGACTAATCGCCGCCGCCGATAGGTGGATACCAGTTGTCGGATCACAAAGATTTTAGCATGTATTGATTGGCGCTTTGGCTGAACGTTCTTATCTGAATTCTATCACACGAGATTTAGGAGGGAATGGTTTTGACACCACAGGCTGTGCAACTGACACTTTATCGATGGGCTGGTAAATGGGGGCCTTTCAAGGTCAATATTCCCTGTGGTGAGTGTTCGTTGACTGTCGATGTCATAAACGACACTTTGAAAACCGAGTTGAAAGGTATACCCGTAAATCTGGAAATCAGGGACTGGTTGACCGAATGGTGGAAACCGCTGGCCAAAGGCGGCTGGCATGCACCGATTGCCATGGTTGAAGGAAAAGTCGTTTCTCAGGGCCATGCGTTGAACCGCGGTGTTCTAACAGAAGCAATAATCGGTGCCCATGTTGCCCGCAGCGGTGTTTCCGGCACCCATCTTTATGGCAAGGAGAGCTGCCCGCATTGTGTTCGCGCCAAGGAATATCTTAAACAGTCAGACACCAAATATACCTACCATGATGTCGTCAGGGAACCGCGTGCGCTCTACGAAATGCTCGGCCGGGTGAAGCCGATTGTTGGCCCCAAAACACCAATTACCGTACCGCAAATCTGGATTGATGGATCTTATGTGGGCGGTGCCAATGAACTCGGCAGACTTTTAGGCCTGGAAGTACAACCAAACCCCGATCGCGGTCAAAACTCAATGTCGGCAAACGGTTGAAGTTACGCCACGTCATGCTGATTCTGACTGGTCGTTTTCGGATAAAACCGCTTTAACAACTTCTTTCCCAAAATCCATTTTTGAGGCCATGTTCTTAAAGCACTTTCCTATAATTATATTTGTGGAAGTGCGGATGGCACATCGATTACCACAAGCTTTTTATACGCTTCTTTTGCTTTATCCAAATTACCATGCGCAGCTTTATCAGGCTTACGCAATTCTGTTTCACTCCACGGATCGCCATCAATTTCCCGGCCGATACCTTCCTCTGAATATAGGAAGGCAGCTGTGGCCGCCAACTCTAATTCAATTGCATTAATTTCAGCCGCAGCCGTCAAGAATTCAGTGCGATTTTCAACTGTGGGAAGATCATCATCATCAGCAGAATAAACAGAGTACCACCCCCCCCAATTCGTTCGGCGTTCGTCTTCAGTAGCTATCTGTAACCCAGCCGCTATTTCCATAGCTTCAGCCAATTCCTCACTATATGGCCCGTAATGACGATACTCAAACGGAAAGTCTGATGGAAACCCAGCCAACTGGCTTAAGTATGTTATTTTTTGAAGACGAGTTCGTCCAACAAGCTCACCACCCGCATCTTTTACAATAGCAGCTGCTTTCCTATGGAGATTGTAGCCAGTCATGTCTTCCTCTCCAGTATGTTCTTAATTTGTTCTTCTATCATATTTTTCCCCTTATTGTCATCTTTAAAATAGTAAGCTCTACAAACTTCAAAAACCTCAGCACTTGATACAACAGAAGAAAGATGGGCCATGTCTTCATATTTAGTCGAACGTGAACTACGCGATTTTGGCTGATTGACTGACTATCCAGATGATCCAGATTTTGAGCCAAAGAAGCCTGATCCACTTGAGGATGAGGCGGAAGTTGTATCCTGCTGCTGCGAGGATGGGGTTGATGGCATC
>JAJFHS010000060.1 GCA_021775475.1 Hyphomicrobiales bacterium | reverse complement strand
GAGCAGTGAATCACAGAAATACCCGTTACGCAAATTGCAAGAAAACTACCTGAAGGAACCTAAAAACTTGCAATAACGAATACTGGATCAAGCTCGTTATTTAAACAAAATCAACGCCTTGAGAATTCTTCACAGTCGACTCGTTATACTGATGATTTTGAGGAATGGATCACCGCGTCAAGCGCGGGGCTGACGATTTGTGAGTAGTGAAATGGCATCCGCAAGTAAGTTTTTATTGCCCCATCCAGCTAGGGACGGGTCTTCAACACTTACTCCGACGGCCTACCCAACTCCTCGTCGGCCAGGTTCTGCCGCAACATTTCCTGATATTCCTTGGTCATTTTCTCGACAAACTCTTCGTGCTTTTCGACGTTGAGAACGTGTTTTGCGACGAAGGCATTGTAGCGGGCGGCGGCATAGAGGAAGGCCATTTGTAGGTCGGTGGCTTTGACTTTCTTGTTTTGCCGGTTGGCGACATCGATAAACAAATCGGCTACTTTGAGGAAGCTTGTTGTATCGAGGTCTCCTTCGGCGACACCGGCGCGGCGGGTTTTGCGGTTCATGGGGTGAATTCCTGTGCTGTTTTTCGAAATTTAGCTGACCTTAGCGGTTTTGCTGTTACATTGCACTATTGTAACACCAGCGATTTCACATCATGATGGATTTGAAATGAAAATGATTAAATATCAGAATTTCAACGCCTTGTTGCTGTTAAGTTTTGGCCTGTTATCAGGTTTTTCTACTGTGGGCAGGGCGCAGGAAATTGCCTGTCAGGCACCGGAACTCGTGTGTTCTGCGCGCGCTGCGGTCTTTGTCATTTCCTCGTTTGATCCCCTTGCCAGTGCGGTGCGCATTGGTCCTGATCTGCTGATCACCAATCGCCATGTTACCGCTGACCAAAGTGATGTGGTGATTACGGCTAAAAGCGGCGACAAGATAGCGGGCCGTGTTATTGCCACGGGCTATGAGGGTGATCTGGTGTTGATCGCGGCGAAAAATTTGGGCGAGGGGCCGTTGTTGCGTTTAAGTGCAGCAGACAAGGCGTTGGCGTTGTATACAATTGGCACCGATCCTGCCCGTCGCAAAATACGCGTTTATCCACCCGGGAAAGTTCTTTTGCAACCATCGAAAACCGCTCGGTTCGCCCGGCTGCAACACACAGCGGTGAGCCGCCCGGGAAATTCCGGTGGGGCTCTGGTGGATGAAAAAGGGCGATTGGTGGGTATTGTGACGTCAGGCGGTGAGGGGCGCTACGATGCTTTTCCTGTCAGCGCCATCGAAAAACTGAAAGCGTTAAGCGGCAAACAATATGCTGAAAAATCACGCGTTCTTGGGTCTGCCATGCGCGCATGTATGGACTTTCTGGACAGTCTGTCACCGGCAGGAAAAATGTCAAAGCAGACGGCGCAAAACCTCAATGATACCTGCGCGCTTAGTAATAATCGCCAGTTGATGG
Organism: Hyphomicrobiales bacterium; assembly: GCA_021775475.1. GTDB lineage: Bacteria > Pseudomonadota > Alphaproteobacteria > Rhizobiales > JAJFHR01 > JAJFHR01. The sequence continues at coordinate 54,687 of JAJFHS010000060.1, read as the reverse complement.
ATGATGCCGCTGTCAGATTGGGGCGCGCGCGCTATCTGGGATTGTCGCGGGCATTGCTGGAAAAAGCGCTTGTTCGCGACCCGCTTGCCATCAACACCCGTTTCAGCCTGATTGTTGCCCTGACATTTTCCGGCCTTTACCCTGATGCCGTCCCGCATATCCGCAAGCTGCTGCCCGTCATTCCACAAGATGCAAACCTGCTGAGATATGCAATCCAGGCGGCTAAAAATACCGGCGATAAAGCTTTGGCGAATGAAGTCCTGGCGCTGGTTAAAAAGCATGACCCGGACCGGGCAGAAGCCGCCGCCAGGTTTTTGGCGGCACCCTTGCGCAAACATGAGAAACCAAAGGCTCAATAGAACGGGTTGCATTCAATCGAACTCACCTTATCCGCCATCCTCGGGCTTGACCCGGGGATCCATTCCTCAATACTCTCGACGAAAAGACAGTATTTTGTTTTTGAAGGCTCAACGGTATGGTTCCTCGGGTCAAGCCCGAGGATGACGAAGAAGGATGGTTTTTCAACCTATTAAAACACCGTGTCTCAGGCGCAGATGGTGGCTTTGGTTTTTTGCATTTCGGCTATTTTTTCCGCATCATACCCGAGCTCTTCCAGCACTTCGCGGGTATGCTGGCCATAAAGCGGGCTTGCGTCTTTTACCTTGCCGGGAGTTTTTGAAAACTTTATCGGTAGGCCGATGGTTTCGATTGTTCCCGCTGTCGGGTGTTCAACCCGGGTTACCATTTCGCGGGCAATCACCTGGGGGTCGCGATGCATTTCGGCAACGTTTAACACCGGCCCGGCGGGCACGCCAACGACTTCCAGCAATGCCATCCATTCAGCTGTGGTTTTTCTGACAATATGTTCGTCAATTATCTCAACCAGATCGTTGAGGTTGGTTTGCCGGGCTGCATTGGTGTTGAAACGTTCATCATCATTCAACTCTACAGCGCCGATGACGCCTAACATGGCCTCCCAGTTCTTTTGATTGGCAGCGCCCACATTGATCCAGCCGTCTTTGGACTTGAACGACTGGTATGGGGCGTTGAGAGGATGCGCCGAGCCCATGGGACCGGGAGCGATGCCGGTGGCAAAACAGATGGCGGATTGCCAATAGGTGTGGGTGATGGCGGCTTCAAACAACGAGGTGTCAACGCGCTGGCCTTCGCCGGTTTTGAGCTTGTGGGTGTAAGCTGAAACGATACCAAGGGCGGCAATAATTCCAGCGGTAATATCGCTTACGGGTGCGCCGACTTTGACTGGCGGTCGGTCCGGGCCTTCGCCGGTTATTGACATAAGACCCGACATGCCTTGGGCAATGAGGTCAAATCCGCCACGGGTTTTATAGGGGCCGGTGCGGCCAAAGCCAGAGACTTCGCAATAAATCAGGCCGGGGTTTATGGCTTTTAGCGTGTCATAGGAAAGGCCGAGTTTTGCCATGGTACCGATGCGGTAGTTTTCAATAATCACATCGGCAGTTTTGATCAGTTCAAGCAAAGCGTCACGGGAAGAATTTTGTTTTAAATCAAGGGCTATGCCACGTTTGTTACGGTTCATCATCATGAAGGCTGCGGATTCACCTTCAATATCGGGTGGCAAAAAACGCCGGGCATCATCGCCACCGGGAACCTTTTCCACCTTGATGACATCGGCCCCCATATCGGCCAGCATCAGACCACAGACGGGACCAGCCATAATGTGGGCCAACTCGATTACCCGCACGCCACTTAGTGGTCCCGGCCGTTGATCATTGCTCATATCATCGTCCCCTGAATTGCGGTTTGGTTTTGGTCAGGAACGAGTTGTATCCGATATTGAAATCTTGGGTATCGTAGCATTCGTAAGCTTCATCAAGTTCGGCCTGGCTCAAGGGTGTTTTGTCCCTGAGGCGGCGAATGAACTTTTTGTGCCAGGCGGCTACCAACGGTGCGCCTTCGGCAATGCGTGTGGCGGTCTCGAGTGTCTCACGCTCCACATTTGCGTCATCCGCAACGCGGGTGACAACTCCTTTGGCTAAAGCTTCATCGGCACTGAATATACGGCCTTCCAGCAGGATTTCACGCGTAACCGCTTCTCCGACTAGATTCAAAAGACCGGAGATTTCGGGGTATGCCATCACCAGCCCCAGACGCTTTATCGGCACGCCAAAGCGGCTGGATTTTCCGCATATGCGCAAATCACACAAGGCGGCTACTTCGAGCCCGCCGCCGACACAAATACCCTCGATAAGGGCGACTGTCGGTGTGTTGCATTCGGTTAGACCGCGCAGGCCGTGGTAGAGGTCGTTACCGTAGTCCTGGGCTTGGGCGGGGGTTGAGCGCTGGGTTTCAAATTCAGAAATATCATTGCCGGGTGAAAACGCCTTGCCGCCAGCACCGCGCAGGATGATGCAGCGAATTTCTGTATTGGCATCCAGCTGGTTGAGGGCGTCACCAAGCCCGCGCCACATGGGCCGGGTGAGGGCATTGAGTTTTTCCGGCCGGTTCAAGGTGACGGTGGCAATGGCACCGTCAATTTCTGTCAGGATAACATCTGTCATTAGAATCAATCTGCCTGTGTGGTTAGAAAATCCATGGCACTTTTTACACCATTGGGGTTGTGCGGAACATTGGCGAGGGAGAGGCCCATTTCAACACCAGCGAGGGTGCCCATCAGGGTCAGGTCGTTGATGTCGCCAAGATGGCCTATCCTGAAAATTCTGTCGGCTACCTTGCCAAGACCTGAGCCCAAAGACATATCAAAATGTTCGAGGACGACCCGGCGAAAATTGTCGGCGCTATGGCCTTCGGGCATCATCACCGCTGTCAGGCTATGGCTGTATTCGTGCTGATTGCGGCACAATATTTCCAGACCCCAGGTATTTACCGCCCGCCGGGTGGCTTCACTATGGCGTTTGTGGCGGGCAAAAACATTGTCGAGCCCTTCTTCTGCCAGCATGTCTATGGCTTCAGACAGCCCATAGAGCAGGTTGGTGGCAGGTGTGTAGGGGAAATAACCCTTGGCGTTGGGGCCGTCCATCTCGCTCCATGACCAGTAGGATTTATATGATATCGATGTTTTGGCCGCCTTAAGCGCTTTGTCGCTGACTGCATTAAAGCTTAAGCCCGGTGGTAACATCAGGCCCTTTTGCGATCCCGCGACCGTCACATCAACACCCCAGTCATCATGGGCGTAGTCAATCGAGGCCAGCGATGAGATGGTATCGACCATCAACAATGCCGGATGTCTGGCTGCATCAATTGCCGCTCTGACATTGGCAATGTTGGTAACAGCACCGGTTGAGGTTTCATTGTGGACGACGCAGACGGCTTTTATTTCATGACTCTTGTCGTTACGTAAACGCTCCTCAATCTGGGCAGCATCAGCACCGCTGCGCCAGTCGCCGTCAATAAATACCGGTTCAAGACCTATCTTTAGGGCCAGATTGCGCCACAGGGTGGCAAAATGGCCGGTTTCTGCCATCAACACATGGTCTCCCGGCGACAATGTGTTTATCAGGGCCGCTTCCCAGGCTCCGGTTCCTGATGCGGGGAAAATATAGACCGGGCCTGAACATTTGAAGATGGGTTTAATGCCTTCAAGCACCTTGCGGCCTAGAGTGGCAAAATCCGGTCCGCGATGGTCAATTATCGGCTGCGCCATGGCGCGCAAAATGCGGTCGGGAACATTTGTCGGGCCGGGGATTTGCAGAAAATGCCTGCCGGGTGTGCGGGTGGTGTTTTTCATTTGGCTTAACTCATGGGTTGCAATTGTTCGCTTGCGAAAAGATGTTTGTGTTTGTATTATGAATTATGAATACAATCTCAAAGTCAAGTGCTGATTCATCGTCGCTGGCGCTTAAACTGCAAAAAGCTGTGCAAGGTGAGGTGCTGTTTGATCGTTTTTCGCGCGGGAGGTATGCAACGGATGCTTCAATCTATCAAATTATGCCGGTGGGTGCGGTGGTGCCAAAAACCTGGGAGGATGTGGAAGCTGTACTCGAGATAGCCCGCGAGGAGGGTGTTTCCATTTTACCACGTGGTGGCGGCACGTCGCAAAGCGGTCAGACCGTGGGGGCTTCGCTGGTGCTGGATATGTCTAAATATCTTAACCGGCTTATATCTTTTGACCCTGAACAGAAGGTTTGCGAGGTTGAGCCGGGTATCGTACTCGATCATCTCAACGCCAGACTGAAATCAAAGGGCTTGTGGTTTCCCGTTGATGTTTCCACCGCCAGCCGGGCGACTATCGGTGGCATGGCCGGTAACAACTCGTGCGGCACCAGATCAATTCGCTATGGCATTATGCGCGATAATGTAGCCTCACTCGATGCGATCCTGTCAGGCGGATCGAGGTTTCATTTTGGGCCTCTGGCCAGCGATGATGTTTCGTCGAACCTGGTGAGCGAACTCCTCAAAATTGGTCGCCGTGACGCAGACGAAATTGCCGCGAGGTTTCCAACCCTGACCCGGCGGGTGGGTGGTTATAATATTGATGCATTGGTGTCCGGTGACAAAGACATCAATCTGGCCGAGCTTATGGTCGGTTCTGAAGGCACACTCGGTCTCACGACAAAGTTGAAACTGAAATTGTCACTGTTGCCGCAAAACAAGGTTGTCGGTGTCTGTCATTTCCCGACGTTTTACGGCGCCATGGATGCAGCCCAGCATATCGTCAAATTGAAGCCCACAGCGGTTGAACTGGTAGATCGCACCATCATGGAATTGGCGCGCGACATTCCGATCTATCGCAAGACAATTGAAAGCTTCGTGCAAGGTCGACCGGATGCACTGTTGCTGGTTGAATTTGCTGAAGATGATCATGGTGAAAATCTCCGGCGATTGAAACAGCTTGGCGAACTGATGGCTGATCTGGGCTTTGATGATGCGGTGGTTGAGGTGATTGATCCTGAGCGGCAAAAAGCCTTGTGGGAATTGCGCAAAGCCGGTCTTAACATTGTCATGTCGATGAAAACGCAAGGCAAGCCGGTGTCGTTCATTGAAGATTGCGCCGTGCCGCTGGAGCATCTGGCAGACTATACGCAGCGTCTTACCGAGGTGTTCGCCAGACACAATACAATCGGCACCTGGTATGCCCATGCGTCCGTTGGATGTCTGCATGTGCGTCCGGTTTTAAATCTGAAACTTGAGCACGATGCCAACACCATGCGGGCGATTGCCGAAGAGGCCTTCGACATGGTCAAGGAATACAAAGGTGCGCATTCCGGCGAACATGGCGATGGGCTGGTACGCTCGGAATTTCATGAGAAGATGTATGGAAAGAAGTTAAATCAAACCTTTGAGGAAATTAAACAACTTATTGATCCAAAAGAACTTTTCAATCCTGGTAAAATCGTCAAATCACCCAGAATGAATGATCGCTCCCTGTTTCGTTACGGAGCGGATTATGAAGTTAAGGAACTTAAGACCGTCTTTGACTGGTCGGATTATTACGGCGCTGGTGGTGGGTTTCAGGGTGCCATTGAGATGTGCAACAACAATGGTGCCTGCCGCAAATTTGATGCTGGCACCATGTGCCCGTCCTTTCGCGTTACCCGCAATGAACGTGACAGCACCCGTGGCCGCGCTAATTCTCTCAGACTGGCAATGTCGGGACAACTGGGACCGGATGCTTTTACCAGCGATGCGATGATCGACACCATGAAGCTGTGTGTCTCGTGCAAAGGCTGTAAACGCGAATGCCCCACTGGCGTTGATATGGCAAAGATGAAAATCGAAGTATTAAACCAGCGCCAGCAAAAATATGGCCTGTCACTGCATGATCGTCTGGTGGCTTACCTGCCGCACTACGCCCCCTATGCCAGCAGAATTTCCGGCCTGTTGAACCTGCGTGATCAACTGCCCGGCTTGGGCGCATTGAGTGAATGGATTACCGGGTTCAGCGCCAGACGCGTGTTGCCAAAGTGGCGGCGGGATATATTTTCTCCCCCGGCGGTAGAAGGACCTGAGAATGGCAAAGAAGTCGTGCTGTTTGCTGATACGGTTAGTCGATATTTCGAGCCGGAAAATCTTGATGCAGCGCGTGATGTGTTGATAGCGGCGGGATATCGCGTTCATCACCTCAATGCGGAGCAGGGCGCGCGTCCCTTGTGCTGTGGCCGCACGTTTCTGTCAGCGGGACTGGTGGATCAGGCAAAAGCTGAAATGACGCGGTTATTAGCTGCGGTAAAACCATATGTTGAGCGTAACATAGCCATTGTCGGCCTTGAACCATCTTGTCTTTTATCGTTTCGTGATGAGCTTCAAAGCTTGTTGCCGGGTAAAGATATGAGGGTTGCGGGCAAAGCTGCATTTCTGTTTGAGGAATTTATCGCAGACGAAATAGATGCAGGCAGGTTTGATTTGAAACTGCAAAAAGCGTCTGTTTCAAAAGCACTGCTGCACGGTCATTGCCATCAAAAAGCTTTCGACGTCATGAGTTCGGTTGAAAGGGTGCTGGCGCTTGTGCCGGGGCTGGAGGTTGAGGTCGTGCAATCGAGTTGTTGCGGCATGGCCGGTGCCTTTGGTTATGGTGCTGAAACTTATGACACGTCGATGGCAATGGCCGAGCTGGATTTGTTACCTGCGGTGCGCGAGGCTGACGACGCCACACTCATTGTTGCCGATGGCACCTCGTGCCGCACTCAAATCAGCCATGGCGCTCAGCGAAAAGCGCAACATGTGGCTGTGGTTTTAAGAAATCATTTTAAGGAGACAGGTTTTGACTGAATTGATGGAGCCCGCGATGATCGTGCGCCGCTCATTACACGATGAACTGATTGATCGCCTGCGTGAGATGATCGTGACAGGGGATCTTGAGCCTGGCACCAAAGTGCCGGAGCAAAATCTCGCGGCAAAATTTGGTGTTTCGCGCACGCCGTTGCGCGAGGCTTTGAAGGTGTTGGCGTCTGAGGGTTTGATTACACTCACCCCCAACAAGGGTGCAACCATATCGCAGTTGACGCTGGAAGACCTTGAAGAGGCTTTTCCGGTGATGGGGGCGCTGGAAGCACTTTCCGGCGAATTGGCCTGTGAGCGCATTTCTGATGCGGCCATAGGTGTCATTCGTCAGTTGCACGATCAGATGATACGCCACTATCAGGCCAAGGAAATGCCGGAGTATTTCCGCTGCAATCAGGAAATACACAATCAAATTCTTGCCGCCGCCGATAATGCAACGCTGACCAGTATGTATCGCAGTCTGTCGGGCCGGGTGCGACGTGCGCGTTATGTTGCCAACATATCAAAGAAGCGCTGGGAGCAGGCGGTGAGTGAACACGAAGAAATTATTGCCGCTTTGGTTGCCCGCAACGGCGCAGCTTTAAGCGAAGTTCTCAAGCGCCATCTGGTCAACAAGTTCGAGACTGTCAAGGAAACCATTCGGTCAGCAGGTGTCGGCAATCTTCAAGAGGCATAACATCTCATCGCGCATTAGTGAGGCTTTGTGATTTTCACAATCAGCAAACAGTGCCCACATTAGAATCTGGTATAATTTAACCTGATCTAATGAAGGAAAAAATAATGGATCCGGCGAAAAAACCGGGTGGCGTTTCCCCGTCAGTTGGTCGTTCGAGATATGTGGTTTTTGCCGCAATTATCGCCGGACTGACCTTATCGGTGACAGCGCAAAGTGGTGAAAATACGCCGCCTGAAGAAAAACAGCCCGTTCGGCTGGCTTCCCACGAGCCAAATCAGGATGGCAGTGCCCCACGCCGCCATTTCAGGCTGCCCAACCCTGCTGATTTGAACAATGGCGAAGCTAAGGCCATATACAAAAAAATTGGCGGGCAAATGGCCCGCGATTATGCCTCATCAGGTATTGCAGCGGCGCGCGCCTATCAGAAGTGGCCATTGTATAACACGGCCCCGTTACGAAGTGCCACCCACGGGCGACGGTTTGTCAATCACTATGCCAACGCCATTGCCAGCGCCTATGGAAAATATGAGTCTGCCGGGAAATTACCGGTGGGATCGATTGTTGCCAAAGACAGTTTTGCTGTCACCGATGACAATAAAACCCTTCCCGGCCCTTTGTTTTTGATGGAAAAAATGCCTGAGGGTTTCAATTATGTCAGTGGAGATTGGCGCTATATCATGATTATGCCTGATGGCAGCTTGTTCGGCACCACCAACGGGGTGGGATCGGACAAGGTGAAGTTTTGCATTGCCTGTCACCTGGCGGTTGAAAATCAGGATCATTTGTATTTTCCACCCACACAGTTCCGCAAATAGTGCTGCGTAAATCGTTTGTTTCTCAGATCAATATATAATGTTAGTGAACATGCTAATTATAGATTGAATGTGAAACTTGACGATGAACGAAGTTCAACCGACGATAATTCTGGTGGAAGCCCAACTGGGGCAGAATATTGGAACCGCTGCCCGCGCCATGGCCAATTTTGGCTTAGATGAAATGCGGCTGGTTAACCCGCGTGATGGCTGGCCCAGTGAATGGGCTACTAAAGCTGCTGCCGGGGCAACCCATGTGGTCGATAATGCGCAGGTGTTTAAGTCAACCACGCAAGCTATCAGCGATCTCCATCATGTCTATGCCACCACCGCACGCGGTCGTGATCTTGCAAAAGCCGTATTGACGCCGGAAGATGCCGCAAAAGACATGCGCGAGCGTACAGCCCTTGGCCAGCGTGTGGGTATTTTGTATGGGCGCGAAAAAAGTGGTCTTACCAATGATGATATCACGCTTGCCGACAGTATAATCATGGCACCGGTTGACCCTGAATTTGCCTCTCTCAATCTTGCCCAGGCGGTTTTGCTAAATTCTTACGAATGGTTCAAGCTGGGCAACTGGAGCCTCGGTGATGGTTCTCGCGAAGATGGTGCGGTCAAGCAAGCAGGCTTGCGGCTGGCCGGGTCGTGGCCGGCAACCAAGGAAGAGCTGGTCGGTTTTTTTGAGCATCTGGAAAAAGAACTCGATGAAGCAGGATTTCTCAGGCCGCCGGAGCGCCGTCCGTCGATGGTGCGCAATTTACGCAACCTGTTTCAGCGGGCAAACCTGAGCGAACAGGAAATTCGCACGCTTCGAGGAGTGGTGGCGTCACTGGTGCGCCAGCACAAGCGCTCAAAATGACCAAAGCGGTGAAATCATACAATGTTTGTGTGTTTGATTCGGGCCTTGGTGGTTTGAGCGTTGCACGCGAGTTGCGTCAACAGGCCCCGGACATTTCCATCACCTATTGTGCTGATAATGCCGGGTTTCCCTACGGCAATCTTTCGCCCGATGAATTAATAGAACGAACCTCCAAAGTTGTCGGCGGACTGATTGCGCGTGAACAGATAGATGCCGTGGTTATTGCCTGCAATACCGCCAGCACGGTTGTGATGGGCGCTTTGAGGGAGCGGTTTTCCTTACCCTTTGTCGGTGTGGTGCCAGCGGTTAAACCAGCCGCTGAAATGACTAGAACCGGCACCATTTCCATTCTGGCGACACCGGGAACCATCAAGCGTGATTATACCCAAAACCTGATTGAGCAATTTGCCAGCGAGTGTCATGTCACCCCGGTGGCCTGTGGTAATCTTGCCCATCTTTGCGAAGTTCATCTGTCCGGGCAGTTGGTGGAACAAGCTGACATTATTCTCGAAATCGCACCGGCATTTGTTGAACATGAGGGCAATCGCACTGACACCGTTGTTTTGGGATGCACCCATTACCCGCTGGTGCTGGAAATGCTGGAGCGTGCGTCGCCATGGCCGGTGTGGTTTGTCAATCCATCGGCTGCGGTGGTGCGCAGGTTGCTGGATGTTCTGGACTACGAAGGCCCGGTAAAAGAGGCGATAAACTCAACCAACCGGGCCTGTTTGACCGATAGTAAGGGGCTTGATCCCGCACTCAGTGCGGTGTTTTTGCGCGAGGGATTTCAGAATTTAACGATTTTGTCGCTTTAAGCCCTCAAATGCACCGGATTTGATTGACACATGTACACCTTGGCGCGTATTAGACGTGACATTAAATGCGGGCTTTTTATGAGCCCGCTTTTTTGGCTTGTCCGTGGCTTTGTGGTTGGCGAAACCTCAAGCCTGTCGATCTGGCAACAGATGCAGGAGGACATGCTTTGATATTATTGAAACACTTCGAAAACAATTGGAAATCCAACTTATGTCAAACCGCCAATCCGCCAAATATAAAATTGACCGCCGCTTAGGCGAAAACATCTGGGGCCGCCCCAAAAGCCCGGTCAACCGCCGCGAATACGGCCCCGGTGAACACGGTCAGCGTCGCCGCTCCAAACTTTCCGATTTCGGCATTCAGTTGCGCGCCAAACAAAAGCTCAAGGGCTATTACGGCAATATCAACGAAAAACAGTTCAAAGCGATCTACAAGGAAGCAACCCGGGTTAAGGGTGATACCGGTGAAAATCTGATTGGTCTTCTAGAGCGCCGTTTAGATGCGCTGGTTTATCGTGCTAAATTTGTTCCAACGGTTTTTTCTGCCCGCCAGTTTGTCAACCACGGCCATGTTCTGGTCAATGGCAAGCGCGTCAACATCCCCAGCTACCGCCTGAAAGTTGGTGATGTGGTTGAAGTTAGGGAAAAGTCCCGCGATATGGGTCTGGTGCTTGAAGCCCAGCAAAGCCCGGAGCGCGATCTGCCTGAATATGTTGAAGTGGATGAAAAGAAACTGACGGCAAAACTGATCAATATTCCAAACCTCGCCGACGTGCCTTATCCGGTGGTGATGGAACCCAATCTGGTCGTCGAGTTTTATTCGCGCTAGTATTTGCTCCAAATCACGATTTTTTAAAAGCCGTCCGGGATGTCCGGGCGGCTTTTTGTATGTGGACCCTTGGTTTTGGTAAAAAACCGGTTATTCTAAAGTATGTTGCCTTTAAAAGGATTCACAGCACTCCCGTTCGTCATCCTCGGGCTTGACCCGGGGATCCATTCCTCAATGCCCACGACCAAAGGACTGTATCGTTGGTTTCGAAAGCACACCGCGATGGATCCCCGGGTCAAGCCCGAGGATGACGAATTAGGTGAGTTCGATTGAACGCAACGTGCTTAAGATAGCAAGTTTAACCGGACCGGATAATGTGAACGCAAAAATTAAAAACACCTCGCACGGCTCAATCAATCTCGCGGTTGAGCTGGGCGGTTGCCTTGATCGGGCAGGGGATAAGCCGTTGTTCGCTCAGCTTTATTCTCAAATATGCCGCCTCATTCTCAATCAACGCTTGAGTGGCGCTGAAAAACTGCCGTCCTCGCGGGCGATGGCCACAGATCTGGGATTGTCGCGCACCACCGTGGTATCGGCTTACGAGCAACTGGAGGCGGAAGGTTATATTGAGGCCAGACACGGCGCCGGGGTGTTTGTGGTTGAGGGCTTGAGTGAAGGGTTTTTGGAAGTCGTTGAGCCAACCGAACCCCTAACACTGGCACCTTCTTCCAATAAAATCACGACCTCAAATCGCTCAGAAGAGCAAATGAACTTTAAGCCCGGGCGCAGTGCCATTGTGGCGTTTGATTCGGGCAAACCTGACCTTGACTGTTTTCCGTTTGAGCAATGGTCACGCATTCTGGCAAAAAGTTGGCGCAGACCTGCGATAGATCAATTGTATGAAGGTGAAAACGGCGGGTTCGCTGCGTTAAAACGCGAAATTTCGCTTTATTTGCGCAGTGCGCGCGGGCTTGATTGTTTGCCCGATCAGGTGATTTTGACATCCAGCACCCATGAGGCGCTTGAGGTTTTGTCGCAAGTGTTGCTCGACGAAGGTGAGGAAGTGTGGATTGAAGACCCGGCCTATCATTCAGCCGTGCAGGCGTTTATTCGCGCTGGTGTGAAACCGGTGAGCATCAGGGTCGACGACGAGGGATTTTCGCTCGATCTGGCGGTTGAAACCAGCCCCAATGCCAGATTGGCCTTCATAACGCCCTCACGGCAATACCCGCTGGGACAGACCATGAGCTTAAGCCGCAGATTAGCGCTTATAGAGTGGGCGCGGACCAACAATGCCTGGTTGATTGAAGATGATTACGACAGTGAATACCGCTATCGCGGCCAGCCTTTGCAACCGTTGGCGGCGCGCGATGGGTTTGAGCGCACGGTTTATCTCGGTAGTTTTTCCAAAGTGATGTTTCCCGCCCTCCGCCTCAGTTACATCGTTGCCCCCAAGGCGCTGGTTGAGCCGCTTTTGGCAACCATGCAATCAAGTGGCAAACAGGCCTCAATTCTCGCCCAGCCAGCATTGGCCGAGTTTATGGCTTCAGGAGATTTCGCCCGCCACATCAGACGAACGCGGCGGCTGTATGCCAAACGCCACACCGCTCTGGTTACGGCACTGGAAAGGTATGGCAAAGATTTGTTTGAGTTGCAGTATTACGACAACGGCATGCACATCGTTGCCCACTTCAAACCGGTTTTAACATCAACGATTTCAGATACGCAAGCAGCCCAGCATTTGCGTCAACACCACCTGATATCAGCCGCCCTGTCGAAATTTTTCCGCACAAAACCACAGCCACAAGGGTTGATCCTCGGCTTTGCGGCAGTACCGGAAACAGAAATTGACCTTAACGTCGAGCTATTGACGGATTTGTTGCGGGAAAAAGCAGGCTAATCAAGCCTCTTCCAGCACCACGCCGTTTTGTTCGAAGAAGCTACGCAATTCGCCTTTTTCGAACATTTCGCGGATGATGTCGCAGCCGCCGACGAATTCGCCTTTGACGTAGAGTTGCGGGATTGTTGGCCAGTTGGTGAATTGTTTGATGCCGTCACGAAGTTGGTCGCTCTCAAGTACATTGTGCGCTTTGAAGGCAACGCCGACGTGATTGAGTATCTGGGTTACCTGGCCGGAAAATCCGCACTGGGGAAAATCGGGTGAGCCTTTCATAAACAATACCACGTCATTGTTTTTAACTTCGGCGCCGATCCAGTCTTGAGTTGTATCTGTCATAGTTTCACTTGCTCACTTTTCAATAAGGAGGTTTATATCGTTAAATGGTATGTAGGCCCAACCGGCGCAAAGGTCAACTTAAGCGTCGGGCGCTCTGGTTTCCAGTGCCAGTGCGTGCAATGTGGTGCCCATGTGGCCTTGCAAGCTGGCGTAGACCATCTGGTGTTGCTTGACCTTGCTTAAGCCTTTAAAGGCGGAGGAAATCACGGTGGCGGAATAATGGTCGCCGTCTCCGGCAAGGTCTTTGATGGTGACTTGCGCATCGGGCATGGCCTCTTTGATATAGGCAACGATATCTTCGGCGGGCATTGGCATGGGTTTTTGCTCCTTCGTCTCAAGCTTAGACGGTATTCATGTAATCCGGCAACCAGCTTTCATGGGCTTTGCGCAAATCGGCAAGTTTTACCTCATCACCGCCTTCGACATGCAGACTGTCACCGTGGGCAAATCCCAACTCGCGTATCTCTATGCCGTTTTCCCGGGCATCCTCAAGGATTTCGAGCGATTTGGCTTTATCGACACTGAGGATATAACGCGCCTGATCTTCGCCAAACAAAATTGCATGGGCCGGTAAATCCTGGTTTCCAAGCGAAATATCAGCGCCAATGTTGGCAGCCAGCGCCATTTCAGCCACGGCTACCCACAGACCGCCATCAGAACAATCATGCACATGTGACACATCACCTGCGGCAATGAGTTCTCTCACGAAAGTACCGTTTTTGCGTTCTTCTTCAAGGTCAACCGGTGGTGGTGCACCTTTAGCGGTGCCTATAATATCGCGTTGATAAAGCGATTGCCCGAGATGGCCGCGCTCAGGCCCGATAAGCAACAGAGTATCACCTTCGGCACCAATGGCAGCGCTGGCGCGCATTTCGGTATCCTTTATCAGCCCGATGCCGCCAATCGCCGGAGTTGGCAAAATGGCCTGACCGTTGGTTTCATTATACAGGGACACATTGCCCGAAACCACGGGGTAGGAGAGGGCTTCGCAGGCTTCTGCCATGCCTCGAATAGCTCCGGCAAACTGGCCCATGATTTCCGAGCGTTCGGGATTGCCGAAATTCATGCAATCGGTAATCGCCAGGGGTGTGGCCCCGGTGGCACTCAGATTACGCCAGGTCTCAGCCACGGCCTGCTTGCCGCCTTCGATGGCATCTGCGGCCACATAGCGAGGGGTTACGTCTGTGGTGATGGCGAGAGACTTATCGGTGCCGTGAATGCGCACAACTGCGGCATCGCCGCCGGGGCGACCAACAGTGTCGCCCATAACCATGTGGTCATATTGCTCCCATACCCAGCGGCGTGAGCACAAGTCGGCTGAGCCCATGAGCTTGAGCAGGGTGTGCTTGAGCGAATTGGGTGCAGGCGCCTCTTCGAGGGTTATCTTCGCAGGTGCCGCAGCTATGGTGTAAAGCCGGTTGTACTTGGGCGCATTGTTGGCCAGCGTATCGAGCGGGATATCAGTTTTTATTTCACCCTTGTGTCTGGTGACAAAATGACCTGTATCCGTGGTCACCCCGATAACTGAAAAATCAAGACCCCATTTTTCAAATATCTTTTGTGCTTCGTCTTCGCGCCCCGGTGTCAGCACCATCAACATGCGCTCCTGACTTTCCGACAGCAGCATTTCATAAGCCGTCATCTCTTCTTCGCGACACGGCACCAGATCAAGATTTAGTTCAACGCCAACGCCACCCTTGTCGGCCATCTCCACGCCGGAGGAGGTGAGACCGGCGGCCCCCATGTCCTGAATGCCGATAATGGCATCCCCGGCCATCAGTTCAAGGCAGGCTTCGAGCAGGAGTTTTTCGGTAAAAGGATCGCCAACCTGCACCGTTGGGCGTTTTTCTTCACTGTCATCATCAAATTCGGCTGAGGCCATGGTGGCACCATGAATGCCGTCGCGGCCGGTTTTTGATCCCACATAGACCACCGGATTGCCAACGCCTGAAGCTGCGGCATAGAAGATTTTATCAACATCGACGAGACCAACGCACATGGCATTGACGAGGATATTACCGTCATAGCTTTTATCGAAATTAACCTCTCCACCCACAGTTGGCACGCCGATGCAATTGCCATAGCCGCCAATGCCGGAAACAACACCGGAAACAAGATGGCGAGTTTTTGGGTGTTCGGGTGAGCCAAACCGCAAGGCATTCATATTGGCAATCGGGCGCGCACCCATGGTGAAAACATCACGCATGATGCCACCAACACCGGTGGCTGCACCTTGATAAGGCTCAATGTAGGACGGGTGATTGTGGCTTTCCATTTTGAAAACAGCGGCTTGACCATCGCCAATATCGACGATGCCGGCATTTTCACCGGGGCCGCAGATTACCTGAGGTCCGGTGGTTGGCAGTTTTGCCAGCCAGACGCGCGATGATTTATACGAACAATGTTCGCTCCACATCACCGAAAACACGCCAAGTTCGGTATAGCTGGGCGCGCGACCGCCAAGGCTGTCACATACGGCTGCGTATTCGCGCGGATTCAATCCGTGTTCGGCGATGATTTCCGGCGTAATTCCTTCCGCCATCGGGCTATCAGTAGTCAATGAAGTGTCTCCACCAGGCTTGAGAACATGGTTTTTCCGTCGACACCACCTAATTGTATGTCAGCCAGACGTTCAGGATGGGGCATCAGGCCCAGAATTGTTCCGTTTTCATTGTAAATTCCGGCAATGTTGTTGGCGGAACCATTTGGGTTGGCCTCGTCGGTAATTTTTCCGCCGCTGTCGCAATAGCGAAAGGCGATGAGGTTGCGATCTTCTAACTGTGCCAGCGTTTTGGCGTCGGCAAAGAAATTACCGTCATGATGGGCAATCGGAATTTTGATGACATCACCTTGCGTGTAATGACGGCTGAAGATCGTATCATTGCGCTCAACGCGTAAATGTACATCCTTGCAGAGGTATTTCAGGTTGGCGTTGCGCAACATGGCACCGGGCAGGAGGCCCGCTTCGGTCAGCAGTTGAAAGCCGTTGCAGATGCCCAGCACCGGCACGCCGGAGTTTGCTTTTGTCACCACGTCTTTCATAATCGGCGATTGTGCAGCCATTGCCCCGCAGCGCAGGTAATCGCCGTAGGAAAACCCACCGGGCAGGACAATCAGGTCGGTTTTGGGAATTTCCGCGTCCCCGTGCCAGACCATGTCGGCATCGCAGCCCATGGCATCTTTCAAGCTGACAGCGACATCCCGGTCACAGTTGGAGCCGGGAAAAACGATGACTGCCGCCTTCATGAGGCCTCCAGTTCGATTGAGTAGTTTTCGATGACCATATTGGCGAGAAGCTTTTCGCACATCTTCTCAACCTGAGCGTGGGCTTTGGCCTCATCGTTCTCGTTCAGGTCGATTTCGATCAGTTTTCCTTGTCTCACCTGATCAATTCCGTCAAAACCCAAAGAGCCCAAGGCCTGATGGATGGCTTTTCCCTGAGGGTCGAGAACACCGTTTTTCAAAGTTACTTTTACGAGCGCTTTCATAGTTTTGTCCGTGTAGAATTATACTTCAGTCGTTTTTGACCAATACCGGGCCTTGGGTCTTTGAAGGTCCGTTTTCAAACAGTATGCCAAGGCGGCGGGCTACTTCATGATAAGCTTCAACAAGTTCGTTTATATCTTTGCCAACAAGATCTTTATCAAGTTTTGAATTTGTTCGAATGTCCCATAATCTGCAACTATCCGGGCTGATTTCATCGGCCAGAATAATGCGCATGAGTTCATTTTCGTAATGGCGGCCAAACTCCACTTTGAAGTCGATAAGGCGAATGCCGATACCTAAGAACAATCCGCTGAGGAAATCGTTGATGCGCAACGCCAGCGCCATCATCTCGTCAAGCTCCTGCGGGTTGGCCCAGCCAAAGGCGGTGATGTGTTCTTCGGTGACCAGCGGGTTATCAAGATCGCTCGATTTATAAGTGTACTCAACGATCGAGCGTGGCAATGTTGTGCCTTCTTCAATACCAAGGCGCTGGCTGAATTTACCGGCAGCAACGTTCCTGATGGTCATGGCGATGGGGATGATCTCGACTTCCTGAATCAACTGTTCACGCATATTCAATCGTTTGAGGAAATGATTGGGAATGCCAATATCACCCAGACGCTTGTAGAGATATTCACATATGCGGCTGTTTAACACGCCTTTACCGTCGATGGTTCGGGAGTTTTTACCATCGAGTGTCGGTATATCATCTTTGAAGTGCTGTATCAGCGTGCCACTTTCAGGGCCTTCATACAGGACCTTGGACCTGCCTTCGAAAACGCGCCGTCGACGGTTCATTTCAAATGATCTCTGCTGAAGTTATTTGCGCTCAGGAAGCGCTTGAACAGGATTTAAGGCCTACACTAAAAAAATCATGAGAACAACTGATTCACGACGATTTTTTCCACAATTTTCGCGCCATTATATCTTTCTGCCGCAATGTTGCCTCAGGTGACATATAGCTCCTTTGGATTATAGGGTCCCCCCATCAGTCCGGTTGATTTACTTCAATGTAACCGCTATGGGTGTGGCAGTGGTTTTATTTGGTCAGGAGCAGTTATTTATGTCGGGTTTTGATAAGCGCGAAGAAGGTTTTGAGAAAAAATTTGCCCATGATGCCGAGTTGGAATTCAAAGCAACTGCGCGGCGCAACAAATTGTTAGGCCTGTGGGCAGCAGAAAAAATGGGCCTTTTGGGCGATGAGGCTGATGCTTATGCCAAGACGGTTGTCATCGCTGATCTCGAAGAAGTCGGCGATGAAGATGTCTTTCGTAAAATTCGCGGCGATTTTGACGCCAAAAACGTTGATCAGTCCGATCATCAGATCAGGCGCGAAATGAATGAATTTATGGCCATAGCCGTGGAGCAGATCGAAGGCGATAAATAGTCCCGTGTTGGCCATCGTTTAAGGGTTTGCCATGATTGAAGATCCCATTCGCAGCGCTTTGGATGCCGGTAAAACGCTCTCCAACGTGTGGATTATGCTGGGCTCAGGCTTAGGTCTGGAGATTGCAGCGCACGCCGGGTGGGACACGGTGACAATTGACCTGCAACATGGACACGGCGGTTTCAGCCACATGGTGGCGATGATAACAGCAGCGGACGCTGCAAAAACCCCCGCTCTGGTGCGTATTTCCCACAATGAACCGGGATATATTCACCGCGCCCTTGATGCCGGCGTGCAAGGGGTCATCGCCCCGATGATCAACACCAAAAAAGATGCGGCTGATTTCGCCAGTGCATGCAAATACCCCCCGGTTGGTGCGCGCAGCTGGGGGCCGGTGCGGGCGGCGTTGATAACAGATGGTGATTATACCGCACACGCCAACGACTGGACTTTTTGCTGTGCTCAGATAGAGACCCAGACAGCCCTTGATAATATCGATGATATTATGAGTGTGGACGGGATTGACTGTGTCCTCGTTGGCCCCAACGATCTATGCCTGTCACTGACAAAGGGTGAAAAGCTCGATATTAACGCCCCCGAAGTGATCGAAGCCCTTGATTTGATCCTGGCCAAGGCAAAAGAACATAATGTCTATGCCTGGTGCTTCGCCAATGATGCGGAATATGCCCGTATGGTGGCAAAAAAGGGCTATCAGATTATCACCGCTGGTGCGGATGTGGGGTTCGTTGCCGCGGGAGCAGAGGCTGCCTTGAAAGCGGCATTCGATCTGTAATCTGCGGCCCTGTTACATTTTACCGATGGCGGCGAGGTATGTTTTACCATCCCGTCATACCGGCGAAAGCCGGTATCCAGGCAGCACGGCATGATCTTGGGGAACTGGTTACCGGCTTTCGCCGGTATGACGGGGTAAACTATGGTTCAAACACTGATGATTTAGGTATCACCCCAGGATATTTTCGACCTGTTCCTTGATGTCGTCGACGGCTTGATGTTGAGGATTGACGCGTGCCAGCACCTGAACGCCGCTGATCAATGCGATAATATGGCGCGCAGCTTTGCCGGTATCGAGATCCGGGCGCACCTCTCCAGCTTTTTGGGCGGCTTTTAAAGTCGTTTCGAAAAACTCTTCCAGTTCCTCAAACCACTGGGAAATAAAGTGCCGTATCTCTTTGTCCTGGGGGGCTATGTCGAGGGCGGTATTGACCATGAAGCAACCATTATGGGCAGATCCGGCCTTAATGGTGGTAACCATTTCGTCAATCAGGGTCATGATCAGGCTGCGCGGTGAATTATCCTGTTTCATCTCGCGGTGTTTTTGCCGGACCATATCGGTGTAACAATCCATGGTGCGGCCAAATAGTGCTTTTTTATCACCGAATGCTGCGTAAATACTGCCCGGGTTGAGCCCCATACAGCCAATCAGTTGTTTCATGGAAGTGCCGTCAAAGCCGTTTTGCCAAAAGGCTTTCATGGCTTCATTCAGGACTTTGTTTTCATCGAATTTCTTTTCCCAGGGCATTGCCAAGAAATATCAGCAAACAGATCATTGTTCAATGGTCGATACATGGATTGGTGACTGTGAGGCTAGCCATTGGCGATGGTTTCCACATGGTGGGAAAATTCCGCTGTGTTCATCAAAATCTTGCAGCGTTCAAACCGTTCAATCGAATAGGTCCAGAAATCCTCTGCCGGGTTTTCATTGGCATACTGGATCAAACCCCACAAGGTCCACAGTAAATCGCACATGGCCTTATAGATAACCATGCGTGCAATGGTGTCGCGATCGGGTTCGCCATTACAATAGGCGCGCAGCATTTCCATATCTTGGGTCTCATCAAATCCGCCCTCGACAGACAGATCCCCCAAATCCCAAAGCGGGTCGTTCTGGCCGGAATATTCCCAATCGACAATCCACATTTTAACACCATCATCGAGAAAATTCTCGCATAAGGGGTCACAATGACAGGGGCAAAGTCTGCCGGGATTTTTTTCCAACGCAGCCTTGATGGGGTGTGCCGCATCGACAACGTCGTGATAGCCCTCGGGCATGTTTATGTCTTTGGTATCAAGAATATCAAGATACTCATCGATCATGTTGAAGAGTTCGAACCTGAATTCGAATTTTCCACCTGAATTATGTAACCGTCGAAAAGCTGCCCCGGCTCTGGCCGGGCTGCCTTGGGTGGCCTTGAACAGAGCCGGGGTCATGGTGGTAATTCGGTCAATACAGCGCGAGATCATAATACCGCTGGCTGGATCGGAATGGATGATTTTAGCGGAAACCCCGGCCAGTTCGGCCTGTTTGGCATTGAAGGCTTCAACGCTGCGGTCAATAAACTCCTCAGTGCCGACGCCGGGAATACGAACAATGATTTTTCCACCGAAAATCGCTTGAGCACGATCGGTTTCTGGATCGAGCCGGAAGACCAGATTGGTGAGCCCGCCAAGCCGGGTGGCGGTGTAGTCGCGGCGGCCAATACCTTCGAATTGCGGCACCCCATCCAAAGCTGTTTGAACCTGGGCCAGCAATTCTTTCACGACCTACCCCTTAAAAACCCGTGCGAAAATCGTATCCACGTGCCTTGTATGATAGCCTAAATCAAACAGATTCTCCAACTCGGTATTTGACAGTGTGTTGGAAACTTCAGTATCGGCTTTCAGCAACTCGAGAAAATTACCCTCTCCACGCCACACTGGCATGGCATTGCGTTGCACCAGACGGTAGGCATCTTCGCGTGATACGCCTGCTTGAGTTAGAGCCAGCAACACTCTTTGCGAGTGCACGAGGCCACCGAGCTGGTCGAGGTTTTTCATCATGTTTTCAGGGTAGACCAACAATTTTTCGATAACGCCAGTCAAGCGATTAAGAGCAAAATCCAGGGTGACCGTTGCGTCTGGTCCAATACCGCGCTCAACCGACGAATGCGAGATGTCACGCTCATGCCACAGGGCGACATTTTCCATTGCCGGCACTACGGCCATGCGCACCAGGCGGGCAAGACCCGTGAGGTTTTCTGTTAAAATCGGATTGCGCTTGTGCGGCATTGCGGAAGACCCTTTTTGGCCTTCTGAGAAAAACTCCTCAACTTCGAGAACTTCTGTGCGTTGCAGATGGCGAATTTCGGTGGCCACACGTTCAATTGAACTGGCAATCACGCCCAACGTGGCAAAGAACATGGCGTGGCGATCGCGCGGGATAACCTGGGTTGAGATTGGCTCAGGCTGTAACCCCAGTTGTTCGGCCACATGAATTTCGACCGAGGGATCAATATTGGCGAATGTGCCGACAGCACCGGAAATAGCGCATGTGGCAATGTCGGCGCGGGCAGCTATAAGCCGGGTTTTGTTGCGCTCAAATTCAGCGTAGGCGGCAGCAAGCTTGAGGCCGAAGGTTACCGGTTCGGCATGAATGCCGTGGCTGCGGCCGATGCAGACGCTATCTTTGTGCTCAAAAGCGCGGGTCTTGAGGGCTGCCAGCAGCTTGTCGATATCGGCGAGCAGAATGTCGGCAGCGCGCACCAGTTGCACATTAAAACAGGTATCAAGCACGTCAGACGAGGTCATGCCCTGGTGGACAAAACGCGCATCTTCACCGACATATTCTGCCAGATTGGTGAGAAAGGCGATGACGTCATGTTTGACTTCGCGTTCAATTTCGTCAATGCGTTCCACTTCAAAGGCACCACGCTCCCACACCGCTTTGGCGGCGGACTTGGGGATAATCCCCAGTTCGGCCTGGGCATCACAGGCGTGGGCCTCAATTTCAAACCAAATCTGAAACTTGGCCTTGGGCTCCCATATGCGGGTCATTTCTGCGCGGGAATAACGAGATATCATGCGGCGTCTTTCTGAAATCTAGGAAAAGGTGTGAAGGGCAATGATCTAACAAATGGCGGGGTTAAGTTCAATGGCGGGCGCTGGAATTGATTTTGCTGTTGATATGTACAGATAAAAAGGTGCCGAAAATGCCGGATATAACGCCAAGCGGCCACAACAAAACCAACCCGAAAGTTTTGAACGCAAAGGCAGTGCCGAGGAAACCCGGAACCATACCGGTAAAAATACCTCCCAAAACGCTGTGACCGGGGTCTTGTGCGGTTTCGAAAAACTCCGGGATAACTTCAATTACCACATAACTGACGACAGACCCAATGAGGACGAACAAAATAATATTTGCCAGGCATAAAATGACCGATGTAGCACGAGGTGAGTTGCCAAAACGCGAAAACAGCCGCCATGAAACGATGCTGGAGAAAATACCGGTAACAGACAGGATAGCGACAACCATAAAAGTACGATAGCTATAGATCTGACCTTGCAGGAATAACTCGACAACAACTGAGCCGGTTAGCAAAAGCCCGATCCACAGCCCGAAACAAACACATGTGATTTTGGATTTATTCATTAAAACCGGATTTGTTTAATCATCGTATTTTATCCTTGTTCTTTACAACAGATTTGATCAAATTCAACCATGACAAATATTGCCATGACAATTGCAGGCTCTGATTCAAGCGCCGGGGCGGGCATACAGGCCGATCTGAAAACATTTTCCGCTTTGCGCGTATATGGCACCACTGTGATTACGGTTCTAACAGCGCAGAATACGCAAGGCATTACCGCCATTGAGCCGGTTCGGCCTGAATTTGTCCGCGATCAGATCAACGCCATTTTTGATGATATGCAGGTTGACGCGGTAAAAATCGGTATGCTGGGCTCGCCTGAAATCATTGCCGCAGTGGCATCAGCCTTGAAAACCTATAAGCCCGCCCATGTGGTGGTCGATCCGGTGATGGTTTCCAGCAGTGGCAGGCGGTTGTTATCCCGGCAGGCGATAAAAGCGATGATTACCGATGTTTTTCCTCTTGCCAGCCTGCTCACGCCAAATCTTGATGAAGCAGCCGTTTTGCTGGATCAACCGGTTTTTCAGGATCAAGAAGAGATGGAGAAATGTGCTGCAAAAATCACCTGCCTGGGCGTTGCCAGCGTATTGCTAAAAGGGGGGCATCTGAAGGGGCAAAAAGCCATCGATGTGCTTTGTGCTGACGATCGCTTCACCCATTTTAACGCTGAGCGTATCGATACAAAAAACACCCATGGCACCGGTTGTACATTGTCTGCCGCTATTGCTGCTTTCCTGGCGCAGGGCCATGACTTGGCACAGGCTATAGACAAGGCCAAGGCCTATACCATCGGGGCGATAAAGGCGGCCGATGAATTGAACACAGGCAAGGGAGCCGGACCGCTCAATCATTTTTGGGAAAAGTAAAAAAGGCGCTTTATTCAGGTTTAATCTCAGAACCAAAGACAGCGCAGAACTCCCGCATTAAAACATCATCAACCTCAGCCATGGTGACGGTTTTACCAAGATCATGCAGGCTGGTTATGCCGTGGCCTTTAACGCCGCAGGCGACGATGCCGTCGAAATGTTCCAGGTCGGGGTTCACATTCAGGCTTAGCCCGTGAAAGGTCACCCATTTGCGCACTCTGATACCGATGGCGGCGATTTTATCTTCAACATCAACGCCTTTGTCCGGTCGTCTGACCCACACGCCGACGCGGTCTTCGCGGCGCTCACCAATCACATCAAAAGCGCTAAGCGTGCGGATTAATATCTCTTCCAGTTGGGCGACAAAAAGTCGGACATCAGGTGTTCTGCGCTTTAAATTGAGCATGATATAGGCAATTCTTTGTCCCGGCCCGTGATAGGTATATTGACCGCCACGTCCAGAGGCAAAAACGGGAAAGCGCTCAGGCATCAACAAGTCCTCGCTGTTGGCGCTGGTTCCCGCAGTATATAAGGAGGGGTGTTCCAGCAACCACACCAGGTCGGCGGTATCGTCATCCGAAATTTCCCTGATGCGCTTTTCCATTTGCGCAACCGCGTGTTGATAGTCGACCAAACCGTCAGATTTCAGGCAACCGACGGCAGGATAAGCCACATCTTTGGTAGCGGGGGGGATTATTTGATGGCGGAATTTAACCATTCGGTAACCGTGTTTGTGGGACTTTGCAAAAGTTGTTGCCGGTATTGAGTCGTCCGATGCAACCTAATTCAAAAGTTGTCAGTCAGGCTAGTAAAACATGACCGTGAACGCAGTTGGTACAGTACCTGTAGAAATTTCGATTGTCCTGGGTCACTCCGTAATGCCGGTGAACCAGCTATTGCGAATGGGCCGTGGTGCCGTCATTGAGCTTACAACATTACAAGATGAACAGGTCTCCATATTGGCGAATAATATCCCGATTGCCTATGGAAAAGTGAATGTGGAGGGAGAAACAATCTCGATTTCCATTTCCAAAAAACTGCAGACCGACACCAGCCGCCGCTAGTTTTCAAATTTATTTTGCTAATGTACTCAACTGGTCCTTGTTATGGGCGTCGTGATTTGATACACCGAGCGCTCGACAAGCAAGAGTGCGGCCGTGGCGGAACTGGTAGACGCGCAGCGTTGAGGTCGCTGTGGGGTAAAACCCGTGGAAGTTCGAGTCTTCTCGGCCGCACCAATAACAATTGTAATCCATTGAAATAACTTAATAAATTTAATTACATAAAATATGGACCACCTATTGGACCACCTCAAATCTTGATTTTGTATGTTCAACTAAGTCTGTAATGGTCTGACCGCATACACCAATGATTGCTGTCCAGTTATCACCATCGTCGAATTTTTCAAAAGAGTTTTTGCCAAAATAGCTCTATGATAGTGGACTGGGTTTAACCTTAGCAAAATGGCTGGGACATGAGCATTGTCGAGTTACAAATCACCTTAGAGGACATTGATCCTGAAGTTGTGCGGACACTGCAAGTGCCTCTCGACATTCGACTTGACCGGTTGCATCTGGTCATACAGGCAGCCATGGGATGGCAAAACTGTCATTTGTATGAATTTATGGCATCTGGTTCCAGATGGGCGCTACCTGACCTCGTCTATGATAGTGAAGCCTTGGACGTTGCGAAATTCACGCTCCGGGAAATACTCGAAAGCACCAGTGTCAACACGATTCGATATTGCTATGACTTTGGGGATTATTGGCAGCACAAGATAAGCGTTGGTCTTATCAGTGAACCGGCCCTAGGGGCACTCTATCCAAAACTAATCAAGGTTGCAGGTAGATGCCCGCCTGAGGACGTTGGTGGGATGCCGGGTTATGAACAGTTTTTGGAAGCGCTGGCCGATCGCAAGCACTCAGAACATGAGCATTTTAAGGGGTGGTATGGTGGCAATTTTGATCCAAATGCACCGGAAACTGATGAACTTACATTTGAAGTGATGAAACTTGCAAAGAAGTGGAAACCCAAAAAGTCAAAATTGCAGCACTAACATAGGTGTGATCGCTATTCTCGAAACTGATGGCAATAAAACCATTGTTTTCACCTAATCTGAGAAAAACCGAGAAATGTCACGGCGTCCGTCTATGATTGATATAATAGCTACTTCGTTTTCATTTTGGTCGTACCGATAAAAAACAAGGTGATTACGAACAACCAGTGCGCGATACCGTTTATTGTATTGAAACCCTTGCAATGGGAAATCTGCAAGTCCGGTGCATGCGCGTTCAAGGTCATCAACATATAAAATTGCCGCTGTTGGATTTTTAGGATGCAGATATTCTAAGAATTGACGAATGTCATCTTTAGCTTGATCAAGCCAGACGACATTAGCTGCCATACTGTGATCTCAGCTCTGCAAAGAACGTGTCAGACGATGTTTTACCGCCACGTGCCTCAGCATTGGCAAGTTTCATGTCAATTGTGGCTCGACTGATCATATCTTCCAGTCGTTCCACTATGACAGTTTGCTTGTCCTCAGGGAGCGCCGTGAGTTCTTCGATTGTTTTTTGTAGTGTGGTGTTCATTAGGAAAGCATAACAGAAAAAGGTTTTTGTTGCACCCATCTTTGAATCATTTGTTGTTCTAAAATTTAAGTGTAGATACTTCCACACACATCTGATTCTGGAACCACTGCTATGTTTGGTCGATTATAGTTAAACTTTTAATGTCATTACTCGCTGTAGTTGATTTTTAGCAAAAAAATCCCTACGTTCGCCTGATAACACGGTAAAATGGAGTACATTTTTGAACACAGTTGCAGATTTTGGTATTCAAAACATATACCATATCACCCCGATTCATTATCTAGTTTTTATTGCAAGAAACAAGAGTTTGTTGTCTAAAGTAGAACTTTCTAAAACAGGGTTCTCTGATAGCCACTTTCGCAGCAAATCTAAAATGCAAGATGTCGAACGAGGCTTTGAATCTTATGCGCATTTAACTACATCAGAGTTTCCACCGATACTAAGGGCAAAACTTAGTGCAGGCTTTCCGCATGTTGCCTTGGAAATTCCAAGTCAATTGCTGGATGGCGTTGATTTTGACTTGTGCCGATATAACGTCGCTATGACTAGAAGGCTTCGCCGTGGAAACCACTTCGGGCACAAGGAAAGTCCTATGAATGGGCGTTATTATGACGATATTCAAATACCAATAGCCCGTACTTGTGAAGATCAGGCATCTTTGTTGACTCAAAATATACTCCAAGGAAACATGATTGAAATTTTGGTTCCCAGCGTACTTAACTTGGCACAACCTATCAATATCGTCACTTTCAATGAAGATGATTTCAATCTAATTCAGCGCATATTAGCTGAACTGGACTGTGAGTGGTTGATAGCAAATAACCAAGTCAAAAATTATATCCCTAACCCAAAGTATTTTGCGGTTTGTGAAAATTTTTTAGCACGTGCATTGGACCAATCTAGCTGGCGTGGCGATGGTTTGGAGTTTGACAAGGTATAGACATGATTTTGCTTTTCAGCGGACCAGCAGGTGTAGGTAAAACTAGTATCACTGAAGTCATGGAAAAGTGTCATGGTTTCAAACTATTGAAATCAAGTTTGCATCTTCGTGAGATTGCAATCGAAAAACAGATACCCATTTCAAGAAAAGCTCTCCAAACAATCGGAGACGATCTCGATATTGAAACTAACTTCCAGTGGATCGTTGATAAGGTCGCAATCCCCCAAATTTCAAGAACAATGCATCATGGCCGTTGGCTTCTGGATAGCATTCGAAAGCGCGAGCAAATTGCACACTTTAAGAAGTTGGAAAAGTTTAAAGTGTTTCATGTTCATATAACGGCTTCAGAAGGTACTATTAAAACTAGGTTTTACGAGCGCAACTTAAAAGGGGAAGAAAATCAGTATGAGAAACCGTATGAAGAATTGCTACAGCATCCCAACGAAATTTCTTCTCGGCAACTCGATAAATTTGCAGACTTTGTTTTGCTCTATGAAAAAATGACACCCGCTCAAGCGGCAGAGGTTATTTTAAGTAAGAGGCCTGGCGAATGAAATCACATGTTGTTTTAGTTAGCGGTCGGATTTGCACCTGGAAGAGTAAACTTGCACAAAAACTGTCCGAGAAACGCGATTTTCAACTTGTTAGTACAAGCGAAATATTGAAGAACATAGCGAACGATCGAAACCGACCGACCGACCGAAGCAGTCTTCAAGAACTAGGTGATGAGTTGGATTCAGAAACAAAGTTTCAGTGGGTTTTTGACCATATTTCTGAAGAGCTTAATAAGACAGACAAAAAATATCAGTTTGTTGTGGATCATATTCGGCACAAAGAACAGTTGCTGCACTTTAGAAACCAAAACGACTTTAAGATAGTTCACGTTCATTTGTTTGCAAAGCCTCATTTCCTAAGAAGTGAGTTTGAAAGGAGAACGAAAGACGAAATTGAATCTTGCCCCCTTACTTTTGATAAAGCTGACCCTCTTCATGGAAATGACGATGACATTTTGTGGTTTAAGCGAGACGCAGATGTTCGAATTGATGTTACGAGAACAGATGCCGAGGATACATTTGTTAGGGTCTGCGCTGCCCTTCATATCAATCCAGACCAAAAAAAACGGTGCGTCGATGTTGTAGTGGGCGGTCAATATGGAAGTGAGGGCAAAGGCAACATCGTAGCTTATTTGGCAAAAGAGTACGATGTTTTAGTGCGTGTCGGCGGTCCGAACGCCGGTCATACTGTTGCAGGAAAAAGCGGTCAATATACGTACCATCACTTGCCTTCGGGATCAAAAGATTGCGATGCGGAACTACTTTTAGGGCCGGGAATGACTATTGATGTAAAAGCACTTTTGACGGAAATCAGTGAATGCGGCATCAGTGAAGAACGACTTTATATTGATCCAGATGCAATGATTATTGAAGAAAAAGACAAGACCGATGAGGGCTTATTAAAAAACAATATTTCTTCAACCGCTAGCGGAAGTGGTGCTGCATCTGCCCGTCGAATTATGCAACGGTCTGGAACAGTTAGACTCGCAAAAAATGTTCCTGAGTTAGAACAATATGTGGGTTGCGAAAATAAACAGAGAGGATCAACACTCAGACGTCTTGAGCTTGCTTTTTCCAAAAGAAAATCGGTTTTGTTGGAGGGTACGCAAGGTAGTGGTTTAAGTATTTTTCACGGTCCGTATCCGCATGTTACATCTAGAGATACAAATGTAGCTGGGTGCCTTGCAGAAGCTGGCATTTCACCTGCCAGAGTACGCAAAATAATTATGGTTACACGCACAACACCTATTAGAGTTGCTGATCCAGATACGGAAGGCAAAACGTCTGGATTTCTCAAACATCCGACTGATTTTGAGACAGTTGCGAAAGAGGCAGGTTTAGATTTCACCGAAGTGAAAGAGGCAGAAAAAACCTCAACAACCAAACGCAATAGACGAGTCGGCTGGTTTGACTGGGAATTGTTTAGGAAGTCCTGCAAATTGAATGCACCAACAGATATAGCTCTAACATTTGCAGATTATTTGAGCAGCAAGAACCAATCCGCGCACCGTTACGAACAACTCACTCCGGAAACGATCAATTTTATTGAAGAACTGGAACTAGTGTCTCAAGCAAGGGTAACACTAATCAATACTCGGTTTCCCAAACCGAAAGATCATAGCACATCGGATTTGCGGTCTCTAATAGATCGTAGAAATTGGCGTGGTGGGAAACGAGAATAGAAAATGTGTGGCCCTTGTTTTTTATCAATATTTGGTGCAAATTTTGCACCTGTATCATCACCCTAGGTGACGGATCGACCCAGAAGCAAATTTGATTCACTGATAATCCATGCTACCCTCACCCCGCCCTGGGCCGTCAACCCACGGGGCATCGCGATGCTCCTCATTCAAGAGGAGAATCGTGATGAGGATGTTATCAAAACGTCAGGTGAAGGAGTTGGTTCTATACTCACCCCAACACATTGCCCGCCTGGAAGCTGCCGGTGTATTCCCCAAGCGGGTAAAGCTGGGCAACAACCGGGTAGGCTGGATTGAGGATGAAGTGCTGGACTGGCTTCAAATTCGCATTGATGCCAGAGACAACCAAACTGACGCTCCTTAAGTGGAGCGAGAGGGCCGGTCTGCAGATTGGCCCTCTCATTTTTTCCATTTTTCTTTGGGGATAACGAGGGGGATACAGCATCCCCCAGAGATTGGCTATGGTATCCCCAAACAACCACAATCATACCGGCACATAGATATACCAAATACGCATTTTGAAGTGGCAGTAATCAAAAGGAAGTATTTCAAATGATTGTTTGACCGATCCGGTAATGTGGTAGAATATTTCAAATTTAGACTATTTGGAGTTGTTGATCATGAATTTATTACTTAACCGGGATCAGAAATCAGCGGCTCTGTTCTCTCTCATACCGTTAAAATTTGGCAGCGGTGTGATATTCCATTTGCATGCTGAGTTAGAGCTTGATGACGAAGAAAAACAATTAATGCAGAAATACAAGTTCGCGCAAGCACCACTGGTATTGTCTGATCCAATTGATGATCTCAAGCAAGCGTTCCGGCCAGCACTCGTGCTTGGTCTGATTGTCTTCGTTGTATTTTGGATATTGGCAACATTTTCAACCGCGCTTTCCTTGGCCATGCTGGTTACCCTTGTCATGACCGTTGTCTATTTCAACACCTTGCGAGAACTGATCCTGGTCCAACATCTCTTGGATGGTGGCCGTACCTTCCATTGTGACAGCATCATTGAGTTGATCCACAAAGAAGCTTTTCTTGAAGGTATTTCGGAGTATCTGCGGCAGGTGCTTGAGAGCGCCAAAAACTGGAATGACCGGGAGGTTATTCCAATCAAGCCATTGGACAAAGCACGCGCCAAGCAAATGGTGCTGAGTGCGACCCGTGGCTGATAATTCAGTTTACCGGGGTTGGGACATTGTTGGACGTGCCCGGCGAGGAATTAAACGATCCATAACTAATTTTGGGAAATCCCACGAGGTCAAGCAGGTTAATGTGCTTACCCATGAGGTGGTGCGCAAGCTTCAAGAGCGAGGCTTGGATGATCGCGCTGGCCGTGAAGATTTGGCAGCAATTATCGCAACACACATTCTCGAACGTCTTGCATCAAACAATGGCGATGTTGCCGGCCTTCCGTTCTTTGCACCACTCACCACGTGTATTTGTTCCCTTGTTGAAAACGAAGCGCTGTTTTCAACTCCAGATACTCTCAAAGACGGCAAAACGCCAATACGCTCAGAAATCTGGGAAGTGGAAGATCGGTTGCGCCGGACCGCCAAGATATTGGATAATTTTGACGAAGCTATTGGTGATCTGGCTAATTTGATAGAAGCCGCTGTCTCGTCACTCGTTGAGCAGTTCCCCAGTCTTGTCCAACCAGCCATCGATGATGCAACAGAACTATCGTTCGATACTTCAATGGTGGAAAACATCGTTGACCTGCCGGAGATCATCGAAAATATGGTGCAGTTGCCGTTTGCACCAGAATTGGAAGAATTCAACACCACGACTAACCTCAGAGCACGGCTGGAATATAATCTGATTGTCGCGTCAGGTGGTATGCCCGGTGACCCACACAGCCAAACGAAATCTGTCAAACTGCCCACCAAAGCAGGTGCAATGCCCGCGCACCAATTGATCAAAACATACCTGGCTGGAACACCGTTTGCAGCATTGTTTGATTGTTCGGTTTCCATAGCGTTGCCTGATGCCACCCGCTTTGAGCATCATCATATTGTTGCCGGTTCTGGTCACGGCAAAACCCAAACCTTGCAACACCTGATTCTTCACGATCTTGAAGCCGTGGCAGCGGGCAGGGCATCCATAGTCGTTATCGATAGTCAGAGTGACCTCATCAACAACATCGCGGGAATGTCCGTATTCGCGCCGGGAGGGCCATTGGCTGAACGTTTGTGCCTAATAGACCCAACCGATGTCGAATGGCCGGTAGCACTTAATCTGTTTGACGTAGGCATGGAGCGTATCAACCAGTATTCCCAGTTGGACCGGGAGCGGCTGATTAACGGCATCCTTGAACTCTATGATTTTGTGCTGGGTTCATTGCTTGATGCGGGAATGACACAAAAGCAATCAATAATTTTCCGATATATCACGCGGCTGCTACTCCACATTCCCAATGCCACCATTCACACCTTCCGGGAATTGCTGGAAGATGATGGCTATGACAAACACTATGTACATATTCAAAAGCTGGAAGGTTCGGCGAGATCATTTTTTGAATCAGAATTCCGAAGTCGAGAATTTACCGGCACCAGGAAACAGGTGTTGCGCCGTCTTTATGGCATTCTGGAAAACCAGACTTTTGAGCGTATGTTTTCCCATCCCAAGAGCAAGCTCGATCTGTTTACCGAAATGAATGCCGGGAAGGTGGTTTTGATCAATACCGCCAAAGATTTGCTCAAGGAAAACGGCACAGAAATCTTTGGCCGTTTCTTTATTGCCATGATTGCCCAGGCAGCTCAGGAACGCGCTGTGCTTGATATACGTGAGCGCCTGCCAACCTTCGTGTATGTTGATGAAGCGAATGATTATTTTGACCGTAACATTGGCGTCATTTTAAGTCAGGCGCGCAAATATAATATCGGCATGGTGCTGGCACATCAATTCCTGGGTCAGCTTGATACCAAGTTGCAAGAAGCCATTTCTGCCAACACATCCATAAAGTTCGCCGGTGGAGTTTCTGCCAAGGATGCGCGGGCATTGGCGGCTGAACTGCGGACTGATCCGGGATTTGTGGAAGGCCAGGACAAGTTATCGTTTGCAGCGTTTGTGAAGGGGGCAACGCGGCACGCCGTTTCAATTTCAATCACGCCCGGTGAGATGGAAAGTCAACCTCGGTTAAGTAGCTCTGAACTTCGAATGCAACGCGAGGCCATGCGCAAACAATACGCGGTGCATTACACTAAGATTAACAGGAGCCAGTCAGGTGAGGATGGCGCAGGTGATGTTACCGATCCAGATACCGCAGCACCGCCCGATGGTGATTCCGAAATTGATGACGGTGAGCCGATGGCTTGGGAGTAACGCTTGCAGTTTTTCTGAACTTTATTCGTAATTTTCCCAATCATTTACATAATCGTATAAGTCGTGCGCGTAGTCCTCAAAGTGGGCTTCCTCCGTGAAGCTTTCCTGGGTCAGGTTCCAGCCATCGAATGCTTCAACAGTATAAACTTCATTGTCAGTCAGGTAAAATTCTACATCATTGGTTCGCATATGCTCGTACAATCCCAGGTGATCTTGCTGCTGCCCGAGTTTGGTAAAGGCCGGAGAAGTATCCCAACCTCGGCGTTCAATTTCATACAGAGGTAGCCAATCCGGTGAGCTGTAATCTGACTTCAGATATCTGCTGCGGAGTACACCGACAGATATGCTAAACAATCCCAATGATTTACCATGAAATAGAACAATATCCACGAGTGCGTTCGAAATGCCAAAACACTGATTGCACGATGACGTGGAAAGCCGAATATTCAAAAATATTGCAGCATATAGAAACCAAAGCAAACTGATAGCGTCATTTCGTCGAGCACACACCTCAATACCCCATGAAATCACACGCCGGATTTCTGGGTTCGTACCGGTCTGATGGTATATTCCTAATAATATTGGAAAGATCCAACGAGCATGAAATGGTCCAGTAAACAACAAACGCTGCAAGTACTCTCTTACAAGTGGTTGTTCATTGTTGGCCGCAAGCGCTCTGCCAAACCGTTTGAGAGCGTAACCAACTACATTTGAATCGTAATTTAACTGGGAGGCTGTATAGACCAAATCAAAAAAGTGTTCAACGAAAGCACGGCTACTTTTACCTTGAAGTACGTCGAACTGTCGTTGAAAATTAGATGGCTTAAATTCGACGCCTTGTTGAACCGATGTCTTGAAGTCATTTAGCCTTAGTTCATACCTGCTTATCGAGCGAACAAACTGGCTTTGCGCATTTTCCGAAAACCCTGTTTCAAATGCACCAATCTGATAGTCATCAATGTTGTGGTAGACCTGTGCGGAAGTGATACCGGTGCCTTTGCTGCATAACTCAAAGTCTATCCGTGACAGAAGTAGTTCAGAGATAATTCGCGAAGTGTCCGGACCAATTGGAATACCCACTGTCTGACGCTGGTTGCAACTTCTTACCAGTCGGTCAAGTTGGTCACTCCAGTGCCCCGTAAGAGCACCTGAGGAGTATCTTCGTTTTGCTTCTTGCTTCCCTAATACGGCCCAAGGAAGGGAATGGGTATAGATCGAACCATAAAATCTATTTATGTCGAGGTTCAATATAATTGGAAAACTGCTAGCAAGGTGCTGCTGATTTTGACGTTTTGCGGCGAGGGACGCTGTTTCAATTGCCCTTCCATCGGATTGCACACGCGGGAACTTTGGTCTGGAACCTGAGCATGAGCTGAGGCGGTAGACCTTTGCGATGTCCGCCCAGTTATTAGCAATAAATTGTGATAGCAGAAAGTAGTTCGCAGGATTGATAACGCCAAAAGTTCTGAGGTGGCCACGGAAAGTAGCGCCATCAAAAAATGTAGTACTCCCGTAGTAACCATTTTTTGGATTTAGTGTGTTTCCGATACTACTAAAGCGGTGTGTTCGAAATGATGGTGGTAGTTCAACAGGGTAGAATCCGCGATCCAACAGCCTGGTCAATCGAGTTGTCGCGGAAGTCAAATTGTATCCAGTCTTAATTTGTACAGCTGGCTGCTAAATGAGTTATTTAATATACCAAATATCCTCAAATTATGTGACTTGGTCAAGTATTGCCAAATACTAGGTGAAGTTGAGCTCCGATAGTTGGAATGTATGTCTCATCGTTTTCGGTACACCAATTTTTTTAAGGAAATTTTTAGCGTTCTTTCGATCTTTTTCCGTATGATAGCTAACGTGCCAAACTGTAGAGGGCATATCCACGTGCCGAGCAATGGTTTCAAAGTAAGGGAGGTCCACGTCAGCCAATGAGTGACCCATTATGAAAATTTTTCGGATTGTAGATAATGAGATGAAGAATAATTTGTACTTGTCAATAACTTTTGCTGTGGGTTTGAAGGTTGCCTCGAAATAGTCATCTATAATATGGCTTGCCTCGGCAATCCTGGTGTCTTGTTCCTCATAATCTAGCCCTGGGGCTAACAGTGTTCGATCAGAAACGCACCTATCGTGGCCAAGAACGAGATTTGATCCGCCATTATCAGCTCGCCCATGTATATGTAGAACATCAATGTCGGGTATCCCGTAAACTTGCTGCAAAGTCGGAGTATAGTTGAAGCTGAGATAACGAGTTTTAGGTGGAAGCTGGAGCTGGTTTGGCGCTTTATTCGGCGCTGGTATAGGCAGTTCGTTTATCCATTCACAGAACCGGTTCTTCAAACCTTTCGACAGCCCCTCGGCGATACGCTCAGCTTCAAACTGAACGCTATGGTGGTTGGCGTCACGCCAGTCATCAGCACTGTAAGAAACAAGAAATTCCATAGAATTCTCAAGTGCACTTGCAGCATCAAAATATGCCAGACTGGCTTCGAATTCGTTCCAGAAACTATCATCGTGCGTAAGAAAACGCTCAACTAGTTCATAAACTGTCGCATCACGCTTTTTAACAAATTGTTGGAATTCAGCATAGCTCGAAGGTATTTGGTGGTGTAAGTCAAATCCGTTTCCGATTATACAAAGTGTATACGCCAATTTACAAAATTCTCCTGCTGGTAGATTTTTTTGCCAAAATGTCAGTTTAGACAAACATATTTCTCTTCTCATTGGTACCCAGAGTGACATCTCAAGACACATTGCTGCTCATACTAACCGGTGACGTGCAGCATTTCTTGAGTATGATAACCCTACTGCTTCTAATCAAGGAGGGTGTATTGCCAAATGACCGTCTGGGTCGCCGTTCTCGATTCAAAAGAACAATTGCCACAAAAAATATTACTCTCACCAACCGTGATATTGAAATCTTTCACTGGTTGTACCGTTATCGATATCTGCGTGCACCTCATTTGATTTCATTCCTGCAACCCAGGTCTGAAAAGCGCTTCATTGAACGCCTTGGTGACCTTTTCCACGAAACCGGTCTTATTGACCGGCCACCAGCACAATGGCGGCACTTTGATGCCCGATGCACACCAATGATTTATGAATTATCGGCAAAGGGACTGCTATTTCTTAAAAGCCGAAATCAATTGCCACAACGGGCCACATCGCTTTCCCGACGGAAACGTTCAGGCACAACAGTACAATTCGACCATGCTATGATGATTGTGGATGCATTGGTGGAGATCGAAGTAACCACCATTGCAAATTCTGATCAGCGTTTTGTTAGTGTCGATGAAATCCTGGCTCGTGCACCAGATACCACCAGAGCAACACCTAACCCACTGTCGGTACCGGTCACTATTCAGCCCAATGCGGCTTATCAAAATATCAAATCACCTTGGAATACCCACATCATTCCTGATGCGCTCTATGGTATTGAATATATGATTGACGGTGAAAAACGGTACCGGTTTTGGGCATTGGAGTGTGAAAATACCAGTCCAAGCTGGCGGTCGTCGCCACGCAAGTCCAGTCTTGCACGCAAACGCGCAGCCTATGATGCGTTGATCAAATCCCATCAATATCAAAAGCACTGGGGCATTCCCAATCTCAACCTCAAGGTAAGTACTCGGGATAAATGAGTGGTGAAGTGTTGCAGTTGGGTAACCGACAGACCGCTGAGATCGCTTTGTCCAGCAGTTTTGTCACGCCGGTGCTGTATCACGGATCGTGGAAACTGCATGCTGTCCCCATGCATAATACACAAATAGCAGTGCGACGATCAAATTGGCGGCAATAGCGTGCACCGTTATAACGAGGAAGGGAAAGAAAGGGTTGTAGATGATCAGAACGGACAGGAACACAATGACTGCCAAGGCGTTAAAGCTGTCCTTTCGACTTGCTTGCAGCGCTGCGTATGCCGCCGAGAAAATAACCATCAATACAACCACGGCGTGATACTCAATTAGCAAGCTGCGGGAGAAAGGAAAATTGCCGTAGAGCAACAGCCACAGGCCGATGATATCGGCTACAAGAAAACCTGCGGTGACGAACAGCAAATTGCGAAGGGTGTGGTTGTTTAGTTTTTTTGTCAGACGCGAATGGTTAGTTGATAATGGCGGGTCAATTCCTGATTACCTGTATGGTACCAATACCCGGCAAACATGACAATTGGCCGCCCTGGATTACTGATTTCCGGCGGAGCTGTTGATAGCCGATGCGCCCGATTAGCCCTTGTGACCGTGAATGTGGCGGATCGAATTGGTGCACTGTATTGCGCTGGTGTATAATGAAAGACATATGGATAAAAACATAAAAGACATTTTGGAAAGCCTCGATTTTCTCAAAGAGAACATGGTGACGAAAAGCGATTTCGCGGAGTTACAAGTTGAGCTTCGAGAGATTCGTGCTGATATTCGTGATATTCGCCAACAACTCGACGCACTCACCGAAACAATAGGTGGCATGAAAGGCTACGCCCAGGAGATCGACGAATTACGCAGCCGTGTAAATACGCTGGAAACCGAGCTGCGAGAAATTAAATTAGCCGCCTAGCGGTTATTACAGCACACGAGGTACCGTAAAATGCCACCCTCGCTGACGGCCTATCCAGATGGCGCAACTGTTGATAACCGACCCCTCTGCCCCGCCGTAACAGGTATGATGGAAGGGTATATGACGGTTGGCTCACAAACCCAAAACGGCTACACAAAAACGGGCATACTCTTGGTATCATTTCTCGTGCTCGCAGTCATATTTGCAGGCAGCGAAAATCTTACCAACACCGCACGCGCAACAAACGCGCAAGAGCAACTTGCGCAAGCGTTCAGGATACCCAACCCTGCGCCGACCGGTGTCAAAGGGCTAATTTGTTCAGGTGGCAAGAACGAGCCTCCCGAGTGTACAAGTAAATACGTCACCCGGTATGTCGAAGTGCGCGATGGCAGCCCCTTTGTATCTGCCTGCGAATTGAGTTCCAACAGAAAATCGCAGCTATGTGCCAGTGCAAATGTCTCAGGTGCCGCATGCACTGCATTGATTGATAGATATGTAGACGGCCTGACCGCAGAGCGTGGTGATGCATTCGATCGCGGTAACGCCGTCGGGGAAACCTGCACCGACAAATACCGGGGTGCGCTGACATGCTTTAGACCTTTTAGCCCACCGTCTACGATTCCAAACCCAA
The DNA here is from genome assembly GCA_021775475.1 of Hyphomicrobiales bacterium. Taxonomy (GTDB): domain Bacteria; phylum Pseudomonadota; class Alphaproteobacteria; order Rhizobiales; family JAJFHR01; genus JAJFHR01. The sequence continues at coordinate 17,343 of JAJFHS010000060.1, read as the reverse complement.
CACGACCTACGATGGCGCCGCCCTCCCAGGTGGCCGCTGCGGTGCTGGCTCAAGCCAATGGCGGCGGCGGGTTGGTATGCTGCAAGAAGGATGATGAACTGTGCAAGAGCCGTGCATTGAAAACGGCGCAGATAGGTGGGAACGGACTTAATTCATTTTTCCAAAATGCCGATTTCGATCCTGATAAGTCAGGTATTTCGGCTACAAATGTGGCGAAGCCGGATTCCGCGTTAACCGACGCTACGAATAAAGCATTTGAAGCTCGAAATATTCCAAAACCTGCGGCAGTGCGCGGTGCTCAAGGGGACGTGCCCGATGTAAAATCCACACCAATCCGCAACGCACAAACCACTGTCCGTGGCAACCAATCCGGAGCTATTGTGCAAAATCCGCCTCCCTCACAACCCAACGGCCCCTTCAATCCGGTAACGAGAGCGCCAGACACGAATGCCGTGCAACGCTCAGGCGCGGGCGTTGCCCAGGCTGACGGCAGTTATCAGCAAACGGGCCAATTGCGTTATCAAAGTCTCCGGCGACCACAGTTGTTTCAAACTTCACCAGGCGCTGACACGGGCAATAATCAATCCGCACGCAAACCAAGTGTTGTTGAGCGCTTTGCCCGCTTCATTGGTGCAGACCAGCGTCTGTTCTCCTACCAAACTCCGCAAGGATTTTTCAACGACACTTTTGCCGAGCAGCGCCCTTCACAAACCGCTTTCATTATCCGTCCCCAAGATGCCTCCATCAGAAACATTCAAGAAATTGCCCGTGATGTGGCACAAAACACCACACTTGGCGGCTCTCGTGTCGACAACTTTGCCCAGACACTCAATGTTGTGGGCGGCCCCAATACTTCGGGACGAAGAGCAACCACCACCAACACTGCTTATGGTTCTATTCAGGATTTGATTGTCGAAGACGAAGCTATTCGTGCAATGTTCGTTGCCGAACAAACTGCCAAACGCGCCAGGGATCGCGTGTTTTGCCTCGGTGAAGAAAAGAGCGACGTGTGCCAACTGCGTAGGGCTGAAACGGCAAAACGTGTTGAGCGCCAGACATTTGTGGCCGAGCTTGAACAGCGCAATCTTCCGCAACCTGCACTCGAACATTTTCTGGCTGTCTATGATGGCTGGGTGAGCCCAACAACCCCGGCACCAAAATCAACTCCGGTCGCAATCCTCGGTGAACTTAACAATTCCGATAATGTGGAAACATCACAGCCATCAACGGCAACAAGCACCAGTTTTGTCTCATGGGCATGGGGTGGGGTGAAAAGCAGTACGCAAAAGATGCTGGATGCACTGACTACCTGGCTGACACCGTAGTCTCATTTCTCTGATTTCAAAATACAAAATCACCGGCAGTTGGTGTTGGTATATAAAAAAATGGGGAGAGCCGGTTCAAAAGTGAACCAAGCTCTCCCCTATAAATTTCGGTGTGCGCTACTACTTTTTCGACAACTTCAACTGCGAAGGGTTCACGTATACCCGCTCGCTGGCCGGAGGCAAATCCTCGGTAATAAGTGTTGTACTCCTTCTCCACACATTCGCGTCATATGGGCAGAAAAGTGCTTGTCCGTGGACGAAGCATCCCAAGTTGCTAACCAAATTTTCGTATTTAATCCAAAACCCTGGATGCTTTTTGGCTTCTCCACCGGCAAACGCACCGGTAGTAAAGGCGGCTGCCACGGCCAGCGCAAGAACGAAAGCGCTCAAAGTTCTCATTTCACACCTTCCTTTCTTCTCCACATGGAGATAGATACAGGCGATATTCGTCTTCATCTATCTCCATGCAGTTTTTGACAAAAAATGCTGCCGATTTCCTCATTTATTCTTACCATATTAGTGTAAAAAAGCAATAAATTCATATGGTTAGATGTTTTATTCGAACCTATTCTGCTGCGTTAGAAACTTGATTAGGTAAAATGGTTGAATAGCTGACAAATATATACCCTGTTATACTGTGAACAATATTGGTAATATTGTTCAATGTGGTCGATAACTCATTAATAACAGTAATTATTTATTGATCATGGTAAATGTTTGGTGTAGTGATGTAGGTGCGTACCAGTGGCAAACTCAGGGTTTGAGCCGGTTTGGCGGCCGGTGAACAATATTACCAATTGTGTTCACATCTCTCACCGCCTTGATGCAAGGTACCCGGTCATTCCGCGCTGCAAACCGTATGCGATTTCTGCATCGTCGATCCACCTCACCATCTATCTGATCTCACAAGGAACCGGCTATGCTGCACAGAATTGATTACGGCATGAACCTCTATACGCGTGGAGGTGAGCGAAAATATATTAATGCAGAAGAACGGCTGCGATTTTTGCAGGCGGCTGAAGTCGAAGACCCGCGACTAAAAACATTGTGCATGACGCTTGTGTATACCGGGTGCCGGATTTCCGAGGCTCTTGCCCTGACACGTCACCACATTCAACCAGGTGCACGGATTATATCAATTCGCACGCTCAAGAAGCGTGGACTGGTTGTTGTGCGTGAAGTGCCGGTTCCCTGTGAGCTTATCTCCGAACTTTTCGACGTGCATGGCACTGGGCAGACAATACACCCGGAAAACGCCCCTGAAGGCCGGGAGACACAAGAGAGAATGTGGCCGTGGTGCCGCACCAAGGCCTGGAAGCGCATCAAAGACGTCATGAAATCCGCCAACATCTCCGGTCCGCACGCAACCCCAAAGGGATTGCGCCATGGTTTTGGTGTGCAAGCCGTGCAATCAGGTGTTCCCCTCAACCTGGTGCAAAGATGGCTCGGTCACGCCCATCTTTCGACAACGGCAATCTATGCAGATGCAGTGGGACCGGAAGAATATGCCATCGCCCGGCGCATGTGGTATTGAAATTGCTAGAATATACTTTAACTTGGCTGCCAGACTTTCCAACAATATGGGACCAGCTCACTATGCAAGTTCACGTAGCTAACTGAAACCGAAGGTGCAACGGCGTTGCCGTCCTCCGCTTTTCTTTGGCCATGCTGGTGCATCATCTGTTTCTGTTTGCTGTGTGAAGTAGCTATCGCGGTTCCGAAAAGCAGATCACTTCCCATACAACTCAGGCTATATTGGATGCTGGTTTCTCCGCATCAATCACCTCAAGAGCAAGGGCTAGCGCCTCGAAATAGATCATGTTGCGTGGCTCACTCTCCCATATGCGCGGCCTTTTCGGCATCCATGGCAGAATATCTGGATATTGTTTCGCCAGTTCCTTTGCTTCCTCATACTTGTTTTGGAAATTCTGCACGCGAGGCACTACTACAACGTTGAGATACCGGTTCTCTGCTACTTTTGTGATTGTGGCAATGAGTTGTTTTGTCAGTTTTCCCTTATGCGAATGCTTGCCAATTTTTTCTGTGATCACCACGTCCGGCTCAAGTTCTTCAATCCACAGTGTAGTTTGTTTTGCCGCCAACTCCGGTGACTTGCTGGCTTTAACCGACATGGTCCAGTGCTTGAGCTTGCCGCCAATTAAGTACACATAGCCAATGCGCCCGGTGGCAGCGGCAATTACCAGCACCTTAAGACGAGCCATGGTCCTTTGTGTGAAATCCTTCTAATTGAGCACCAATCCGGTTGAGTGTATTGGTGCGGTTAAACTGACTTATCCGCTTTCCCGCTTGAGCAGGAATGGATGTAAGCCGTTCTTTTAAGGCATCACGCACCTCCTGAAATATCTTGCCAAACAAGCTTTCAAATGATTTTCCATGTACCAGCGATAATGTACAGAATTCACGTACGGTTGGTGGAGTGTCCCCCCGTTCAAGGCGAGAAATCTTTGTACGGTCTACGTCTAACAAATGAGCGCAGTCTGACTGCGATAAACCTGACTTGCGGCGAGCTACCTTCAGGTCAAGTGCAAATTCTTTGAGCATAGTGTTTGAAATTATGTTGCTAATAACCGGGCCATTTTAGTTCAGACTGATTTTCATTCGTAGACCACACCATGTGCATAATTGGCACACTGGCCAGACTGATCTACAAAAACCACCATCCCGGTCTCTCACCGGTGTTATTCAGCGGAGGGGTGAAACCCCTCCGTTAATACCAGTGAGACCAAGATAGTGGTTCTAAAGATCAATGGTTGTTTGGTGTATGTCAGTCAGGCTAGCAATTTCGCACATTATCACAAGACTGCAACTTGAAGGGTTTGCGCACCCGATGCTGTCTTTTACGATGACGGTTCCGGCATAGAATTCTTTCATGGATGAAAAGCAACAACAGCTGGATCAATATCTGGCGCTATGCAAACGTATTTATGAGCGCATGGAATGCGACGGCACCTGGCCGTGGTCGGATTGGCAACAACAGCCGGATTCGCATGAATCATCAGATATGGTAGATTCCAAGGATAACCCTGAAAATGTATGAAACGATGTTTTGGCTATGTGCGTGTATCAACCATAAAGCAAGGAGAAGGTGTATCCCTTGATGCCCAGAAAGAGGCGATTGCTGCTTTTGCTGATACCAACGGCATAACTATTACCGCATGGTTTGAGGAAAAGGAAACGGCGGCTAAAAAAGGCAGGCCTATCTTCAATGGCATGATCAGGCAGCTCAAGTCGGGCAAAGCAGATGGGCTGGTCATTCACAAGATTGACCGATCAGCTAGAAACTTCGCTGACTGGGCCAAGATTGGCGACCTCTCTGATGCAGGCATTGATGTACACTTTGCATCTGAAAGCTTGAATTTCCGCTCACGCGGTGGACGATTATCAGCGGATATCCAGGCGGTCATCGCTGCTGATTATATTCGCAATCTGCGCGAAGAAACCATCAAGGGCATCACCGGACGATTGAAACAAGGTCTCTATCCGTTCAAGGCACCTATTGGGTATGTGGACAATGGTGGCGGGAAGCCGAAAACAATTGATCCAGTGCGGGGGCCGTTGATCAAACTTCTGTTTGAATTATATGCATCCGGCGAACATTCCATCTGGTCATTGGTTCCTGAAATGGAGCGCCGGGGATTGAGAACACATTCTGAATTACCACTTTCAAAAACCGGCATCGAAAAGGTGCTCAACAATCCCTTTTATACTGGCATTATAAAAATTAAACGTACTGGGCAGATATTTGATGGCGTACATGAAGCGCTGATACCGGTGACACTGTTTGAAAAAGTGCAGCATATAAAAAGAGGGAAAAGCGGGAAGAAGGTCACCAAACACAACCATCTGTACCGTGGCTTATTCCAATGTGGCCTGTGCCAATCGGCAATGGTTCCTGAAAAACAGAAAACCTACATCTATTATCGCTGCCAAACCCGAGCATGTTTGACCAAAACCGTTCGCGAGGAAAAGCTTGAGGCCGCGATTCACGGTTTACTCAGTACACACTGCATTCCGGTTTTGGATTTAGACGCGCTGGATCGTGAGTTGCGAACGTGGCTTGATGAGCGCGAAGGACAAAAACCAAAAGACATGTCCACACTGCAACTAGCAAAAATTGAAGATCGTCTTGATTGCCTGTCTGATAAATTGATCGACCGGATTATTGACGATGAGACCTATCAAACCAAAAAGCAAAAACTACTCATGGAGCGCAAAACTATCGAAAATCAGAGGGCCAAACAGGCCAATAAAGAGGAAATTCTACACAACATCCGAAAATTTCTCGAACGGGTGAAAAACCTTTGTTTCACCTACGCAATGGCGACCAGGCTTGAAAAGCGCGAGATCGTAAAAATCACCACCTCGAACAGGATTGTGACGGAAAGAAACGTATATTTAGAGCCACGAAACTGGCTATTGGCAGTCGATAATATTGCGACTGTCCTCTATGGTGCCCCATCTCGACCCACTTCTCGAAGACCACAGCATGTGCGAAATCGGAACATCAAGCGACTGATAGCGCTGGCAAACGAACCTGAGACCGTCGAAGCAATGGATTTACTTGCAAAAGATGGCCATTCCTATGACTGAAAAGCGCTCGCCGTGTAGTCTGTGAAAAATCGGTGATTTCTATCATGATGGTTGTATGAAGCCTAACCATGAGATCGTCACACAGCTCGCCGAAACCAAGGGCCGTCCACCATCCCGTCCATTTGGTATCAATGCTTCAGATCGACTATTCCACCAATACATCATTGGACAAACAGGTACTGGTAAATCAACTCTGTTGTTGCAGATGATGCAGCAGGATTTGGCCAAAGGACAGGGTTTTTGCCTTGTTGATCCACATGGTGATCTCAGTGACAGTTTAGCCAAGATGTGCCCCGAAGCTATTGTCTGGCAACCGGCAAATGCAGACTGTCCTTATGGATACAACCCGCTCACAATGGTTCGCAGTGACCACCGGTATCTGGTAGCATCCGGTTTGATCAATACGCTTAAGAAACAGTGGCACGATGCCTGGGGTGCTCGCATGGAACATTTGCTGCGCTATTCACTATTGGCGCTTCTGGAGCGCCCACATTCCAGCCTTCAGGATATTATGCCGATGTTTCTGGACAAGTCTTTTCGACAGTCAGTTATTGATGACATCACCGATCCGCAAGTTAAGGAGTTTTGGACAAAAGAATTTCCTAATATGAACTACAAAACCGCTGCGGATGGCGTGGCACCGATTGCAAATAAGCTGGGAGCATTTTTGGCGCATCCCCATGTGCGCAAAGCGTTGTGTTCACCAGCAAAACCACTACGCTTTCGTAAACTCATGGATGAAGGCAAAACATTGATTGTCAATCTGTCCAAGGGAAGACTGGGAGCTGATGTTGCAAATATTCTTGGTGGCATGATCGTGTCAACTTTAGCATTGGCTGCATACAGCCGCCAGAATATTCCTGAAGAAGAGCGAAGACCATATTTTTTATTCATCGATGAATTCCACTCATTTACCACTTCTGCCTTCGCTGACATGCTCTCTGAACTGCGTAAATATCGGTTAGGGCTAGTTTTGGCGCATCAGCACACCACGCAGATCGACAACGATGTTCTGGAAGCAATTATCGGAAACGTTGGAACGCTCATGGCATTTCGGGTTGGGGCTACTGACGCTGCCATTTTAGCCAAGCAGTTTGGCGCGGATATTCCGGGTCCGCGTGATCTTGTAAACCTCGCCAACTATGAGATGTACATCAAACTCATGATTGACGGTCGTCAGAGCCAACCGTTTTCCGCGCTTACCAGCGACAATTTTCGGTTAGAGAATTAAACAATTCGGTGATTGTATATTTTCTGTCTGTCATTTGATGCGATTCTTACGTTGTCCAACTTATTGCTGTCCCATATGGTGCCCGACCAGAGACATTCTTTGAACTTTTTTCAAAGAGAGGCAGAATGCTATCCAAGCTACGATCGAAACTGTCCAAACAATGGGGGGTGCTCAGGAAACGCCACAAAATGCAGGTGAGTAGAAAGAATTCACACTTGCATAAGTATAAGGTCTCTGGAAGAATGACGTTTTAAAGACGCAAGCTAAGGTATCAAATGCAATTAATCTCCCCCATGCTGATCGCGTATATTGCTATTCTGTCGTTTGCGGTCTATTGCATTTTTACAGGTTTTCGCCATTTCAAACAAAACAGTGACTATGCAGAGTATTTTCTTGCTCGTAGATCGCTGGGGTCAGCTGAAAACTCGGCATCTTATGTGGCGCGTACTACCTCCTTAGCGACAGTGATGACTTTCTTTCTCTCTTTTGCTTCAAGAGAAGGTGTGTACATACTTTTCGCACCTATAACGGTGGTTGTTGGGATCGTGATTTTCACGCGCCTCATGGGTAGATTCAAACCGAAAAACACCGATTTTTCATCGATATATGATTATCTTGGGGATTACTATTCTGACAAAACTTTATCGATAGTTGTCGTGAGTATTTCCGTTTTTTCCATTTTTATTATACTTCTGATTGAGTTGTATGTAGGTACGTCAATTTTAAATATTTTCATACCGGATACGACGCATAAAAACTTGTTATCTTTGGCAATTGTGGGAATGCTTGTTTTTTCATATGTCGCATTTGGCGGTTTGAGGAGTGTAGTCAGCACGGACAGAATGCAATTTCGAGCGATGGTAATATTTATCGTTTTGGGGCTGGTTTCAGTCGCAACTCAAATCATTGATTTGCAAACGTCTGACCTATTTCCGAGACCAGCAATTTCTTATGAGAAAAGCATAATAATACTTCCAATTCCTTTGTTGTTGAATATTGCATTTGTGAATTTTTTTCTTATCCCTTCACTGTATTCCACCTGGCAAATGCGGTTTGCTACGCACGATAACCCAAGTTTTATCAAGGGTATTTTCAAGGGTGCGTTTACTGTACTGTTAATGTGGACAACGTTCACTGTTATTGGGTTGTTGATGGCGAAAAAATTCGGCCCGCTTCCGGTGTCACTTGGCGAAATAGCAATGTTGCTCCGGGATTCGGGGACAATTTTGGATTCATATGTTGTTTTTCCTGTTTTGGTGGTTGCGGCATTCGCAGCGTTGCTAAGCACTGCAGATAGCGGAATTGTTCCTATCAGTCAGGCAGTGTACGATGTTTTGTATAAGCCAATGAAATTTTTGATTATTAGACCGATAATTATTACATATACTATTATGTTTGCTGTGATGTTTTTGTATTATTTATTTTTTATCAAATTGGAGTTCGATTTTCTGAAGGCACTTTTTTCGATATTTGGTTTTTCGATAGTTTTGACGCCTGTGATCATGTGGGCCGTCGTTTTTCCAAATGATCCTCATGCAAAGAAACGAGCAGTGTTGTTCAAAGGTTCCCTTTTGCTTGGATTTGCAACTACTGCGGGTGTGGTATTATGGGGACATCAGGTTGATAGTCTAGCGATAATCCAGATGGCTGCAGTCTATGGCTTTCTGGTTGTTTTGTGTCTAATTGCCGGTTCCATTGTAACCCACGGGAAGCCACAGGGATGAGTGCATCGTATGGAAAGTTTGTTCCCAAACGGTGGCGAGGGGATTCGACACACCGTCAAAATGACCACAAATTTGATTTACATTTCAATATGAAAATGGATAATCAGTCAAAAAGAGGGTATTTGCAAACAGGGAAGTTGGGCAAATTTTATGTACCATTGAGTCTCGGCAACCCCAAGTTTAATCGAAGTTCAATGGGTGATCTCCGGGATTTGTTGAAGAACCATGAGGCTTCATCTACGATTGTTCTCTTTGATTCGCTGAGAGTTTTGACGAATTTGATACGTGGCGATGACTACCGCTCAGCACTTGAGAAGGCTGATGAAACTTCGCGCAGTACAGAGAGTATGTTACGTTCCATTTTTTCGTCGGCAGAAATGCCTTGGGAAATTTTGCGATCTTCAACTCTAAAACAAAATTCTGATATCATTCTCATCGAAAAGGAAGTTGAAGAGTATCTTAAAAAAAATCCAAATGCATACAAATTTATGGGCGAACTGACAGGGAAAGTGCTCCAACGAATGAATGTTCTTTACACACCATACCGTGGTTACTTGGAGCAACTATATCTTATTGAAGAAACCGCAATCTCTCTATATTTTATCGGTAATCCAGAAGTGATCGCCGAGGTATACGTTAAAAAGGAAAATGGCTTAATAGACTATATTTTCGAACATACAGACTTTTTCGAGATGCAGGAATTATTAGTGAATGGTAGAAAGTTCATGTCGTGGAATGAGTTAAAGTCTAAGGTGAACAAATGCAAATGATTGCGATGCGAAATTGATATGATGGTGATCGGGTGTGGTAAATGAACGGCTGGTTGTGTACGATTGTGCAAGGCTTTAGAAATCAGCTAGCGAGGGCGGGCACAGCCATAGTCGTCTGGATGTTAATTTATTCCGCCCTTATGCTCATCGTGGTTTTTGCGAATTACAACACAAATCTGCTTGAAATATATCCGGAAGGAATCAGCGATTCTGAACGGGTTGTTCTGACATTGAAAATACTTAAAATAATTTCGTTGTCGTTTATTTTTCTTGAAGCATTTGGTGCAATTCAGCAGGGCGGTGATGATGGGCAGAAACTGCTCTGGCATTTTGCAAAAATTTCAGCGGGAATTTGTTTTTTTGTTGTTATTTTGTTGGTTGTAACCATGTACGGGAAACTTTACTCGTCCGTTTGCAATTATTACTCATGCGAGAGCAAAGAGTTAATTAAAATTTACGTTGATTCTATTTTATCGATATCTCCATTGGTTGTATTTATGGTTGTAAATATTTTGTTTATGGCACATTCAAATACCAATAGTGATGTTTATTACATTTCAAAAATATACTTTTTTATGGTGAATATGCCCAGCGTCATATCATTGGTGATGGTTCAAATATTGTCTCTTGTAGTTATTCATGATGTAGATTTAAGTTACATTTCTGTTCTAAATTCTGGTGCAATTTCGCTACTGATTTTCATGACGCTTTGTTTATCCCTTTATGCAAAGGAGTTGGCAAAGAAACGTCGCGGTGGACAAACTAACCCAGTATAGTTGTATCTAGGATGCCTTATTGATAGGTGCTCTGCATACTGCTGGCCGACCAGAGTGGGCCACAAACCATGCCCAATCTTCCATCAACAATCGCCGTTTCTCCAAGAGGTCGGACCGTTGGTATGCTCGAACAGTGTCAGAACCTACCACATGTCCAAGCGCGGCTTCCTTTACCTCAAATGGTGACTCGGTTTGCTCTTCAACCCACGTCCTGAATGTCGCGCGAAATCCGTGTGGCCGTTCACGATATCCTTCACGATCCATAAAACTTGACATTGCCGCATCAGACAACACTTTTCCTGTCGGTGCCGGGAAAATGAGATCACCATCGGTATTGTTTCTAGCACAGAATACTATCGACTGTGCTTCTGCGCTTAACGGAACTCGGTGTTCTTTGCCAGTTTTTGTCCGTTCAGGAGGTAGGTACCACACATCGTCGATAATCTCACCAAATGTTGCAAACCGGATTTCGCTGGTTCTTGCAACCGTCATAATCAAAAATCGAAGTGCAAGAGCTGAAACCAGATTTTTTGACTGCAGCATTCGGTAGAAAACAGACAACTTATCATAAGGGAGCGAGGGTATATGGGTGACGGTATGCCGTTGTTTTCCCAGTAATGCCCGAGTTTTGGCGGTAGCCTGCAAGTCGACGTCCAGTCCAAGCGCAGCGGCATGTTTTAAAGTTAGATTGACACGGTTCAGTGCTTTTTCCGCAGCACTGGGCTTTGAGTGCCAAATAGGGGCGAGTACGCTCTTTAGGAGGTGTTGGTCGATATCTTCGACAGGATATCTGCCCAAACTGGGAATGATATGTACACTTAGTGGTGAAAGCCATCGGCCAGCAACACCATCATGTTTCAATTCAGTTTTGCGGGCTTCGAAACATCCGTCGATTGCTTCTTTGAGCGTCAACCGATCTAGCTTGCGGTGGTCTCCTCACATTCTACATATTGGTCAAGCTCGGCCTCATTGGCTCTAACCACCGGAACCAGACGCCCGGCTTCTGCTGCGGTTCTATTACGCTCACCAATGATGCGGGCATATTTACTGCCATGTTCCTGAAGCTGTAACTCACCAACGGAGCTGATCGTCAGGCCGGAATAAGTAGCGGCATAGAGCCCGATGCCGACAGTCAGCATGGAAAACACGCTAACCACACCGGCAAAGGTAAATCCTGTTGCAGTCAGTTCCGTGCCTTTTTCAATAGCAAAGCGATTGACGGCATAAGAAACCAGCATGGCACTGCCAGCCAAAACCGAAGCTTTAAGAACCGCGATTGCACCGGTGTCTGTCATTAAATTCAATAGTGCCAATAATACCAAAGCGCCGGTGCCAAATGTAAAGACAACCAGTGACCATTTTTCGAAAGGAATTTTTTTTCTTGGGGTTATGCGTTCGGGTTTGTTTTGATTTCCATCGTTCTTCATGGAGTTTTCCTTTCGTTGGTTTTGACAAGATTTGTGGAAGGGATGCCATCGGCCAGCATCAACAGATCGCAGGCTTCACACCTCATCCGGGCACTTGGTTTAGCCCAGGCATTGAGGCCGCAGTTTTTGCAGGTGAACTTGATCCGGTCTTTTTTTGGAGCGGGAATTTCTTCTTCAAAATTGTCGGTTGCACCGATATTTTGAAATGTTAAGCGATCATGCCAGTTGATACGAAACCCGATATCGAGCAATTCTTGAATGACAATTGCTAGCGGACCGCCTTCAATCAAGTAATAGCTCATCTTTGAGCCAGTGACTTTTCCATTTGGCAGACCCGTATCAGAAGGCTGCAAGCCGATACTTTCTGCAAGCATTGCCCATGGCTTATCGTGATACCCGTTACTCCCACGTCCGCCACGTTGATTGATGGGGCCAAATTCATAACGAGCCAGGCGCGTCAGCTCATAACCAATTGTGGTGAGAGAGTCCTTTTGATTGCGGATGCCCTGGAGGGTTGAATTAAACGCCAAACCATGAACCAAATCACCATCCGCCCGTTGAAATCTGTTGGGTTGGAAGTGGCTCGGTACATTTTTCTTTTGAATGTACGAAACAATAAATTCCGGTATTCTACCCTTGAAACAATGAGCATTAATTTTATCTGCGGCGAATAAGATTTCCGCTGTGGATTCAATGGACGGACGGATGTAGCGAGTTTCATCGTATGATTTATTATTTCGTACAATTGGATCAACTTCCGTGAGTCGGTTTGTGTTTGCTATGTTGCTTATTGGAAACGAATGTTTCATTTACAAACCTGCTAGTATTGATTTTGATACAGACTTGTTTGACTAAACGTTGCTGAGTGATTTTGTGGCGCATTAAGGGGTGAAAATGCGCATTTTGGAGGAATTTCTGTGTCAATCGATTGGCTGGAGGCAACCATCAATGAAAGGAAGGTTCTATACAGTTTTGTAAAACGTGCGCTTGATGAGAAGAACAAAACCATAAACACACTTTACCGCGAGCTCTTCGGCATCTATCCAAGTTCTGGGTATGACAAAACTTTTAGCTCTGGCCGCTATGCCAAAAAGAAAGCCGTGCAGTTTTACGATTGGCTGGAAGATAATCATTTCGAACTGGCAATACGTGTTGTTGATACCATTGAAGAAGAAACCTCTTTAAAATCAACTGGGATCAGGAGGCGTAGAGCCAAGAAATACGATACATTGCAACCTGAACTCTCTCTCTGGATGGCTGACAACACTGATGAAACAAGATTTTTGTACAGATCGCGGGCAATTCCATTCCTTCATCCTGAAGATGCTTTTGAACAATTGGAACGGTTTAGAACCAGTGCGGGTAAAGGAAACTTCCTTTGGCACGTTTTAAACGGCCCTGGCGGCACTGGAAAAAGTCGCCTTGCTCTTGAATATGCCATAAGCAGGCGTGAAGTCTCCGAAGATGCTATCGGTTTCTTGCCCATTGATCGCTCGCAAACTTTCAACTGGTATGACTGGCAGCCGGCAAGCCCAACCTTTATCATCATTGACTATGCGGCCCGCGAGGTGGAACTGGTTGGAAAAATCCTCCGTATACTGTCAATGCGTGACGATCTCGCTAAACCTGTCAGACTTCTACTTCTTGAGCGCGAAATTACCGGCGCCTGGTTTGATAAAATTATACAAAGAGGACAGGTCGAACACATACTGATTGAGGGAACCTGGTTTGGAGAAGATGGTACGCTGGAACCACCCACCGATGTTTGGCCAATTATTCAACACATGTGCCGCAATGCACAACAGCAATTACCTCCAAAACAAAAAGCGCTTGCTGAACTTGAGCGCATTGATCATCACTGCCGCCCACTCTTTGCCGCGTTCTTGGGGGATGCATATTATCGCAATGAGAACCCACGTAATTGGGATGCCTATGCGCTTGTAGAAAATGTACTTGAGCATGAGAAAAGATATTGGGAAAAGGGGGGCGTCGAACAAGCTCATATAAATCTCTGTGCCTGTGCTACCGCAACAGGTGGCATAGCAGCAGAATGGTTAGAAGAATATTCAACAGGTCAGATGAAAAATTTCTGGCCATGCTGGAAAGGTAAACAGACCTACGAAGTACTTTCTGCCATCTATGGCGAAGGAATTGTTGATGATATACCGCCCATGGAACCCGATATTCTGGGCGAAGTGTTTTTTCTGGAACAATGGAAATCAGCTTCTCGATTTGAAAGGAAACATCTTCTTCAATACGGAAGTTTAATGGCACCATGGTTTGCAGAATTTACGGAACGCCTTGTCTCCGACTTCCCGGAGCATGAAACCCTTGATTTGTTAAAAAGCGTATTGGCATCTGACTTCAATGAATTTAACAATGCTAAATCTGAATTAGTTTTCAATATCGTCACCAACACGGTTGCTCATCATTCCGAACGAGCATTGGAAACATTCTATCTGTTTAACAAGTTCGACATCTCCAGAGATAAAATTTTCGCGGCAGAATGCATCATAGATGCTGCTTTGAATCTGGTTGTTGGCATCGAAAACCTGGAAATTAATGAAGCTTTCAAAATATATGAAACTCAAAACCTATTGACGAGAAATGTTCCGACGACACTTGAAGTTTCCCGATCCCGATGCGGACTGGCACTTTCTGTGATTGCAAAATACCCGCTTTGCGAACCCCATCGATTCAGATCAATATTAGCCGATACACTAAAATCTCATCGTCATCATCGGGAAGATAAAATGATACTGTGCGATGCCTGCATCGCAATTTCAAACTACGTCAATCTCCTTGATAACACAGAAATAAGACACGCCACGAACCTGTTGCGGTTGTTCCGTAATCTTGCGAAGGGAGAACATGATGACGATATGGAAGATGCGTGGATATTTATATTATATCATACTTTCCTGTTATTCTTGACTGAATCCAAAAAGCCAAATGCATTTACAAAAGCTGAAACAAGCCATGCACTTGCGAGGTTGGAATGCCTTGCACCTGAAACCGAACAGTACAGAAACAGGATTTTGAAGCTGCTTGAAAAAGACCTGAACGAATTATAAATTCTGTGATAGCCCAAGCACTATTCAAGAAAATTCGTAAACCTGAATTTTTTTACAAATAATGACAAAGGTTTAGGCGTCCGGGCGGGCTATATTGCCCTAGATTCGTTTCTCATCAAGGGCAACCGAACCAACAGGTTGTTTCAGCCCATTCGGGTCACTATCCCATGACAGATAAGTAGAAATATTGTGGCGACAGGTTTGCCGCCGCTTTTCTTGGTATCGGAGAAGCCAAGCGGCTTTGCCTCTTTCTCCCCGCAAGTAAAATAGACACTGACCGTGGCTCGGCTACGCCTGCGCCCGCACCACTCAGCATCGATTTTTCTTGTCCCCTCCCATCTCCATCCTCGACCGGAAGCAGGGTTTCATGCGCAACCCAGTTTTTAGTTAAGAGGAGAAAAAAATGAAGAACAAGATTTATCAAATGGTCACAGACCAGATTATTGAACAATTGGAAAAGGTCAATTCCAAGGATTACAACACGCCGTGGTTTTGTGTTGGACATTCGCCCATCAACTTAAGAGGCACAGCCTATCGCGGTATCAATCATGTTCTGCTTTCCCATTCTGGTTTTGATTCCAATATCTGGGCGACCTTTAAACAATGGAGTAGCCACGACTGCAAAATCAAAAAAGGTGAGCAAACGCGAGTTGTTGTCTTGTGGAAATTCTTCCGCGATACAGAGGAGGAAAGCGAAACTAACGGCAAAACCAAGGCGGTAATGACCCGTTATTTTAGGGTGTTTAATTCGGCTCAGGTTGAAGGTGATTATGCACGCAATGCAGAGCAAAAATTCAAAGACAAGCTGAAATCACATAACCCGATTGCGGAAGCAGAAAACTTTGTAACCAGCTATACGGATGCAGAACGTCTTTCCGTTCGCCCATCCGACCGCGCTTATTATGCCGGTGGTATAGTCGAGTATTTCGGCATGCCGGAATTAGGGCAGTTTCATTCACCCGAACATTATTACAGCGTTTTTGCCCATGAGATTACCCACTCAACAGGAAATGCCAATCGCTTAAAGCGCGATATGACAGGCCGTTTTGGCGACAAAGCCTATGCCTTTGAAGAATTGGTTGCCGAGCTTGGCAGTGCGATGATTTGCGGAAGCTTGGGATTGGAAGCCAAACCACGAGAAGACCACGCTCAATATATCAAAGGCTGGCTGTCAGCCCTGCGCAATGACAACAGCTTTGTTATCAGTGCCGCCAGCAAAGCGCAAAAGGCCGCTGATTATGCCCTGCAATATGTGGCGCAGGAAGAAGAACCCCTACAGGCCGCCGAGTAAACATTTTACCGCAGAGCGGCCTTAACAGGCCGTTCGACGGTGCAATGATGCGCTGAATTCAGACCATTTTTAAAAAGGACTAAAACAATGGAACTACAACATATTAAAATTGAAAATCTTAAAACTACAAATATCAATGTGCGTAAAGTTGGCGGCAAGGAAATTGCTGACCTACTGCCAAGCATTCGCTCACTTGGTATCTTGCAACCTTTATTAGTGCGAAAAAACTGCGAAGGTTTCGAGATTGTCGCCGGACAGCGCCGCTATTATGCTTTGGTGAAATTATCCGAAGAAAGCGAGATTGAAGCCGTGCCCTGCATTGTTATGAAAGAAGGTGACGATGCCAAAGCTATCGAAGCCTCGCTGGCTGAAAATGTTGCCCGTTTGCCAATGGATGAGATTGACCAGTACAAGGCTTTTGCCGCACTTATCAAGCAAGGTAAAAGTGCCAGCGATATTGCCGCTCAATTCGGCATCACTGAAAGACTGGTTGAACAACGCTTGGCAATTGCCAATCTTATCAGTCCCATTCTAACGCTTTATCGTAAGGATGATATTAGTGGTGAAACATTGCGGGCATTAACGCTTGCCAGCAAGCGCCAGCAAAAAGCATGGCTGGAATTGTTCAAATCGGAGGATGAGTATGCTCCTCAAGGACGTAGCCTAAAAGACTGGCTGTTTGGCGGTGCAAATATCCCGACATCTAATGCCCTGTTTGATGTGGCTGATTATCAAGGTGCAATCATTTCTGACCTGTTTGGCGATGAGAAGTATTTTACCGATGTGCAAAAATTCTGGCCTATACAGAATGTAGCAATCGCGGAAGCCAAAGAGCGTTATCTGGTTAATGGCTGGAAAGATGTCATCCTGTTTGAAGTTGGTGAATATTGGTCATCATGGAAATATAGCAAGACAGCCAAGAAGGATGGCGGCAAGGTTTATATCGAAATCTCCAGCGATGGTGAAGTCACTTTTGACGTGCTCCCCAAGTTGTCCTCATTTATAAGTTAGTTCTGTTCTGGTTATGATCCATATTGGACCAGGTTGCAAATTCGTTTGGTGTGAGCCAGTTTAAGCTTGAGTGTGGCCGGGTGTGATTGTAGTCAGCTCTCCA
>JAJFHS010000059.1 GCA_021775475.1 Hyphomicrobiales bacterium | reverse complement strand
CCCGTTACGCAAATTGCAAGAAAACTACCTGAAGGAACCTAAAAACTTGCAATAACGAATACTGGATCAAGCTCGTTATTTAAACAAAATCAACGCCTTGAGAATTCTTCACAGTCGACCAACGAGCGACTGCGAGTGCAGGCTGCGCGCCGCTTGAGCGCCACTTAAAAGAGCGCGCTTAAAATCTTTTCCAGCGCTTGTCTTTTAGTATCTCGCGCGCGGCATTATGGCCGGGAATTCCGGTGACGCCGCCGCCGGGATGGGTGCCCGCTCCACACATATACAAACCCTTTAGCGGGCTGCGATAATCGCCATAACCCAGCATCGGGCGTGCTGAGAACAGCTGGTTTAATCTCAGGCTGCCGTGAAAAATATCACCGCCCACCAGCGCCAGTTTTCGTTCCAGGTCAAGCGGCGATAAGATCATACGGCCTTTGATGCTGGCCTTAAAGTTTGGCGCATATTCGTTGACCGTATCGATAATCAGATCAGCCACTTCCTCGCGTACGTCATCCCAGTTTTTGCCATCTGGCAAATCTTTGTTGAAATGTTGGCAAAACAGTGAAGCCACATGTTGGCCTGGCGGGGCTAAGGTATCGTCGACGGTGGAAGGAATATAGATTTCCACAAACGGTTTTTTCGACCAACCATATTGGCGGGCGTCAAAGAAAGCTTTTTCCAGATACTGCAAAGACGGTGCGATGATAATGCCCGATTGATGATGTTCCTGGCAGTTGGTTCCCGGCAGGCAGGTGAAATCCGGCAGCTCAGATAACGCTACATTCATGCGGAAAGTGGCTGAATGACTGGCGTACCTCCCGATGCGCTCAAGAAAATTCGATTGCAGATGTTCCGGTGCTATGAGCTTTTGAAACAACAATTGCGGATGAACATTGGACGAAATAATGCCAGCGGAAATTTCTTCGCCATTGGCAAGTTTGACGCCGGTGACGCGTCCGCCTTTGATGCTCGCATCTGCTACCGGAGAATTGGTGGAAATTTCCACACCAAGTGCTTCGGCTTCAGCTGCCATCGCTTGTGTAATCGCCCCCATGCCACCAATAGCATGGCCCCAGGCACCGCGCTTGCCATTCACTTCTCCCACCACATGGTGCAACAGCACGTAGGCGGTTTCAGGCGTGTAAGGGCTGGCGAATGTGCCAACAATGGCATCAAAGCCAAAGGCTGCTTTTACCGGCTCAGAGGTGAACCAGCGTTCGACCATCTCACCGACACTCAACGTGAACAGCTCCAGCAGGTCGCGTTGTTGTTCCAGCGATAGCTTGCGAAACCTGTTGCCGACTTTAAGCGCACGGACAATATCACTGACGCCACCGCCGACATTTGGCGGGGTTACCAACAACAAATCCCGCAGCAAATCCCCGGCCTTGTCGAGCATCTTCTCATACGCGGGCAAGCTATCTGCATCGGCTTGAGAAAATTTAGCAAACTGCGCTTGCGTTGCCGCCACACCGCCGCCGAGTTTCAAATATTCCGTATTAGACAGCGGCAAAAAATTTGAAATCGGGCGTTCAACAATGCGCAAGCCATGGTCCGCCAGATGTAGATCACTGATCACTTTGGGATGCAGCAGCGATACCGTGTAGCTGGCAATGGAATTGCGAAATCCGGGGTGAAATTCTTCCGTTACCGCAGCTCCGCCAACGATCTCGCGGGCTTCAAGCACACGGGTTTTTAGACCGGCCCTGGCGAGATAGCAGGCGCAAACCAGGCCGTTATGGCCACCGCCGATGATAAGCGCGTCATATTTCGTCATGAGGCAGGTTTCACTCAAGTTGAGCGTTTAATTACCGTAAGTTTTTCTTCCACCATTTCAGACATGGTGTGGCCAATGCCGCCGACACCATAGCCTGAAACGCCACGTCCGGCAAAGGCCATCCAGTCGACCCGGAAGGCTGTGTGATCATTGATCATCACCGCGCTTGCCAACAGATTATCGGCAATATACATGGCGCGATCAAGGTCACGGGTAAAAGCAGCGGACTGGAACATGGTGGGCAGGGAATTGGCGCGGTCAATCGCTTGTTCAATGGTGTCAAAGCCGTAAATGCTGGTAACAGGTCCAAAGATTTCGGATGTCGACAAGGTGGCTTGAGGCGAAGGCTCATCAACGATGGTGGGCTGGTAAACATGATCGGAAATTCTTGAACCCCCGGTGATAATGCCCGCGCCTAAGTCAACGGCCTCACTCACCCATTCTTCTACGCGCGTTACCTCGCCCGGTTGAATAAGGGGCCCGACCTCGGTCTTGTCGCTTGTGGGGTCACCCGTAACCAGAGCTTCGACTGCGGGCTTGAAGGCGGCGATAAAGTCGGCCTTGATTTTATTATCAACATATATGCGCTGGGTCGAAACACAGACCTGACCGGCATGATAATACCCCCCCTTTACCAGCGAGGGCACAACGGCGGCGATATCGGCATCATCGCAAACAATGACCGGCGCAACGCCGCCATGTTCAAGTGCACACCGTGTGCCCGGTGCGAGCTTTGAACGTAAATACCAGCCTACTCTGGCTGAACCAATGAAGGTAAAAAATGCTGTGCGCGGATCGGTAATCAGGGCTTCGGCAACGGACGCCTTGGCCGGGCAAAACTGGCACCAGTCTTGAGGCAATCCGGCTTTGTGCACCATCTCGACAAACTTGCTACACGACAGCGGCGTTGTGCCCGCTGGTTTGACAATCACCGGGCAGCCGGTTGCAATCGCCGGGGCTACCTGATGCACAATCAGGTTAAGTGGATGGTTAAAGGCACTGACAGCAACTACCGGGCCAATCGGTTCGGTTCTGGAAAAAGCAATACGCCCGGCACCGGCTGCCGTCAGGTCCATCGGCACCTGTTCGCCGTGCAGATGGGAAATCCCTTCAATCGCCAGTTCAATACCGTGAATGGCGCGCGCGACTTCGACGCGGGCATCCATCAACGGTTTGCCACCCTCGCGCGCAATCAGCATGGCAAGGTCAGCCGATTGCGCGCTCATCTGCTCAGCTACATTCTTCAGTATTTCAATACGCCGATAGGCAGGCAACCACGATGCACGATCACGATAGACCCGCATTGCCGCAGCCATCATGGCATCAACCTGTTCGGGCGATTTAAGGGCTATTTCGGTGATCAACTCGCCATCATAGGCCTGCTCAACGCGCAACATACCGGCGTTTGCATTCATCGTTTCACCTCCGGTTTAAATCACACAGGCGCGGGTTGCCAACTCATCAATCAGCACGCGGGTGTTTTCACTGTAATCTATCGGTGCCTCGACCAGATGGACACCACCGTCTTCAAAACATTTTTCCATGGTGGCAACGAAATCCTGCGTCGCCTTTATGCGGTGGCCGTGGGCGCCATAACTGTTTGCATACTCAACAAAATCCGGGTTGCCATATTCCAGGCCCCAATCGGCAAAGCCACCGACTTTCTGTTTCCAGCGGATCATGCCGTAGGAATTATCGCGCAAAATCAACACCACCAGATTGAGTTTCAATCGCACAGCGGTTTCCATCTCCTGCGAATTCATCATGAAACCACCATCACCGCAAATCGCCATGATGCGGCGTTCAGGATACAGCATTGATGCCATCATTGCGGACGGCAATCCCGCTCCCATTGTCGCCAGTGCATTATCGAGCAGAACCGTATTGGGCTGGGTGGTAAGGTAGTTGCGGGCAAACCAGATTTTATACATACCGTTATCGAGTGCTATAATACCGTCTTCGGGCATAACTTTGCGCACATCAGCAACAATACGCTGTGGTGTCATGGGAAAACGCGGCTCATCCGCCCCTTCCTTGATCTGCTGCATAACTTCGTTACGTACGCGATGGAAGAAGGCAAAGTCGTGAGGTTCAACCGTGTCATACTGCGCGGTTATGGCTTCCAGGGTGGCGGCAATGTCGCCGACAAGTTCCAGTTGCGGGAAATAAACATCATCAACTTCAGCCGGTGAAAAATTGATATGAATGACCTTGAGGCCGCCGTGTTCCATGAAAAATGGTGGTTTTTCAATAACATCATGGCCAACGTTGATGACCAGATCAGCCCGGTCGATGGCGCAATGGAGATAGTCACCGTCCGATAAGGCGGCGGTGCCGAGATAATGTTCATGGAAGCCGGCAATCACACCTTTGCCCATCTGGGTGTTGAAAAACAAAATTTTGCTGGCATCAATAAAATCTTCCAGGGCGGCTTTAATGCGTTTGCGATTGGCCCCGGCACCGACCAGCAGCAGCGGGCTTTTGGCCGCTTTAATCATCGCCATGGCTTCGTCAATGGACTTGTCAGCACAACCGGGGCGGCGCGGCACATTAACCTCAAACAAATTGGCTTCTTCAACATTTTCAGCGGCGATATCTTCGGGCAGTTCAATGTGCACGGCACCGGGGCGTTCCTGTTCGGCCAGACGAATGGCTTCGCGAACGATACTTGGAATAGTCTGGCCGTTGACGACTTGCTTGGCAAATTTTGTGATCGGTTGCATCATCGCCACAATGTCAACAATCTGAAAGCGGCCCTGCTTGGAAGCCTTGATCGGCTTTTGGCCGGTGATCATTAACATCGGCATGGCACCCAGCTGGGCATAGGCTGCGGGCGTTACAAAGTTTGTCGCACCGGGGCCTAATGTCGCCAGACACACACCAACCTTGCCGGTGAGGCGTCCGTAGGTTGCTGCCATGAAGCCCGCACCTTGTTCATGGCGGGTCAGAATCAGTTTGATGGAAGATTCTCGCAAGGATTCCAGAAAATCAAGGTTCTCTTCACCGGGAACTCCAAAAATGTACTCCACACCTTCATTTTCCAAAGCCCTGACCATAAGGTCTGAGGCTTTGATATTTGTGTATTTCGCCGACATTTAGCATTTCCTCCAGAATCAAAGCTGTCGCTATTTAGATAGATTTTCCAGCTTCCTTTTTAGAAATCAGGAACGCGGAAAACCTGGCTATCCAAGGGGAAAGCGCTAGTTTTTGTATGGTAAATTGTTAAACACCCTGATTGCCCCCGCATAACACCGTAAAGCAATGTTAGTGTGAGAACAGGAAAACCCAAAGACTTTTTTGTCGCGCTCTATTATGCTGGATGGAAAATGTGAATAATTGACCGAAATCAAGCCGGATAATGACCGGTGCAGCTACAGGTAAAACACCAGCTATTCCGGTGATGGTAAATGAGGATTACGATATGTTGAAACGGGGCTTCAAAACAATGCTTGCAGAGGCAAACTCTGTAATCGAAACTATCTCGATACAGGATTTACCCTATCATCTTGAAGATAATCAGGCGCTATTGGTAGATGTTCGTGAAACCGTTGAGCGCGAACGCGACGGCGCCATTCCCGGCTCCATACATATTTCGCGAGGATTGCTGGAATTTCAGGCGGATCCCGAAAGCCCGGTCTACTGTAAAGACCTGACCACAGACCAGCCTGTCATTTTGTATTGCGGCACAGGCGGTCGATCAGCGCTCGCAGCCAAAACCCTGATGGAGATGGGGTATCCCGACGTCGCCTCTCTTGCCGGTGGCTATGCAGCATGGAAACTGGCCGAAGAAGCTTAAGGGTAATCCGGTTCCGCTCTATTTCGACAGTAAATCGCCAACCCTGTCGACGGCTTTGCGGATGTTTTCAATGGAGTTGGCATAAGAAAAGCGCAAAAACCCTTCGCCCAAAATCCCAAAAGCAGTGCCGGCAACAGTAGCAACGCCTGCTTCTTCAAGCATTTTATTCTGCAATTCCTTTGCACCCATGCCGGTGCCTTCGATATTGGGGAAGGCATAAAACGCACCGCCCGGCATAACGCATCTGAACCCGGGTAGTTGATTGAGCCAGGGAACAATGGCTTTGCGGCGCTCGTCAAAAGCCGTAACCATGGCTTCCACTTCATCCGTGGGGCCTTCAAGGGCGGCAATTCCGGCAAATTGTGCTGGTGCATTGACGCAAGAATGGCAGTTAATTGCCAGCCGATTGACCTTTTCAATCAGGCTGTCGGGCCAGATTGAAAAGCCCAGTCGCCAGCCGGTCATGGCATAGGTTTTTGACCAGCCATCGAGCACAATCAACTGATCGCGAATTTCAGGAAAGCTCAACAAGCTCACATGTTTGCGCCCATCGTAAAGCATCTGGCTGTAAATCTCATCCGACATCAGCGCCACATTGGGGTGTTTGGCGAGGCCTTCCACCAGGATTTTGATTTCTGCTTCAGGAACAGCACCACCGGTGGGATTGCCCGGCGTATTGATAATGATCAACCGGGTCCGTTCAGTAATTTGCGCCAGAACTTCTTCAGCACTGAAAGAAAATTCGTTTTCTTCACGCAAGGAAATGGGGATGGGCTTGGCACCGCTATATTCAATCATCGAGCGATAGATCGGAAATCCGGGATCGGGATACATGATTTCGGTGCCCGGTTCGCCAAACATCAAGATGGCAAAAAACATCGTCGGTTTGCCACCCGGCATGATCATCACATTGTCGGGATTAACATCAACCCCATGGCGTTTGTTCAAATCCGCACACACAGCTTCGCGCAAGGGCAATATACCCTGAGAAGGCGTATAACCATGATGACCGTCATGCAGCGCCTTGACGGCGGCTTCAACAATATGCTGCGGGGTTTTGAAATCCGGCTGGCCAATACCCAGATTGATAATGTCGCGCCCCTGTCGCTCCAGTTCTCCGGCACGCGCCAGAATATCAAATGCGGTTTCGGTCCCCAGTGCGCCCATGGATTTGGCAATTTGCAACATATAATGATCCCCCGTTAAGTGTTATCTACCTGAGTTTTTAGTTATTTTTGTTGTCCGGCGAATTATAAATCCCGACCGATTTGCGCGCTAAAACGGCAATTTTAATCTAAAGCGGGTGTCACCGCTGGGGCCACGCGGATCGGGCCTTGAATAATCATAGGCACCATCATCACGCGTAACAGCAAAATAACCATCCTTGCCAAACTTGCCCACATAAAATTCTTTTTCAAAAACGGTGGCTGATTTTTCCTTTTTCCGTTTATATATCTCATATTTTTCAGGAAACTCGTAAGATTTTTCATAACTGAATGCCGGTGACGTTGACTGGGCATGGGCTATTCTTTGCGGCCACACAAAATAGGTAACGCTAGCCACAAATGTTGCTAGGACAGTTAAATAGAATGCTTTCATATTGATATCACCCATCACCCAAGCCTGAGGCGGTTGTAATCTATCCCGGATTGTTTGGCGAAAACAACTGAAATATAATCTAGCTGCCGGGATTTCCGCTCACAAGTATTTGCCGCGCAAGAACCTTTGTTTTTTCTATGTAGAACTGCTGTGACCAACCACAATTGATTGTGAGATATTCCCATGTTTGAACCGACAACAAGGCCGAAAGGATATCGGTCCCCTGTGTGACTGAATGTTGTGAGGCAAGTTGGCCTTCCTTCTCCAGGGTTTCAACTGCTGCGCGGCAACCGTGGCGTACTGCCTGCATCCTGTCATCCCAGGTCAATTTTGCCGCATCATCGGTTTCACTCATCGCTATCAGAGCTTTTGCGACACCATAAATTTCTGGAATATAATTGCCCCAGGCCTCAATGAAGGCGCTCAGGCGCTCCATGCCTGTAGCGGCTGAACGACTTTTGGCAAGACGTGCGTCAACATTCTTGACCTCGTCGATGTGATGGGTGGTAGCGATGAGCAAATCTGACCGGGTTGGAAAATGCAAATAGACCGCCTGGCGGCTGACGCCTGCGTTTCTGGCGATGTCGGACATTCGCACTTCGCGACCCTGAGCAGCTTCAAGCAACTGCCATGATGCATGGAGGATTTTTTTTCTGGTTTTGGGATTTCCACTTGACATTGTGTAAAGTAACTCCTATTTGTCAAAATATAAGTTTACACCATGTCAAGTAAAAAGGAAGCGTAATCTTCTGCAATGACACTCAACCAGCCAAAGGAGTTAAACCATGTTAGACCAACCCATTCTCGTTATCGGATCAACCGGAAAGACCGGCTCCCGAATTGCCACTGCCCTTAACGAACGCGGATTTCCAATCCGTCACGGATCACGCAACGCTGATATACCGTTTGATTGGGAAAAACCCGAAACCTGGGAGCGAGCGCTGGAAGGTGTGTCATCTGTATATGTCTCCTACTTTCCAGATCTCGCCTTTCCCGGCGCAACACAGAAAATCGAAGCCTTAACAAAAGTTGCCGTTAAAGCTCGCGTCAAGCGACTGGTTCTGCTCTCTGGCCGTGGCGAAACCCACGCGCAAAACTGTGAGAACATTGTTAAATCCTGTGGTCTCGAATATACGCTTATTCGCGCCTCCTGGTTTGCTCAGAACTTCAGCGAGGGATATCTTCGTGATCCGGTTCTCGATGGTAAAATTGCACTGCCGGCACGAAATGTGCGTGAGCCAATTATCGATGTTAACGATATCGCCGACGTGGCAGTCGCTGCGCTGACCGAGGAACGCCATTCCGGACAGCTCTACGAGGTCACCGGACCACGGCTGATGAGTTTCGATAAAGCGGCTGCGGAACTTTCAGCCACCATCGGCCGGCCTGTCCGCTATATTCCCATCACCTTTGATGAGTTTCACGCATCCATGACCGAAATTGGTGGCGAGTTCATTGCAGATGTCTTTACTGGCATCTGCCGCGAAACTCTGGATGGCCGCAACGAGTATCTTGGCGACGGGGTACAACGTGCCCTCAATCGCAAGCCCCGTGATTTCGCCGATTTCTGCCGTGTCGCGGCAGCATCGGGCACCTGGAGTGAGGCTGCTTAAAGTCCTCATCGCTGGATAAATGTATGCTGCCGGTGGGCGGGCATTCTTGCTGGCAGCATTTTTCAACGCGGATTTGTTGTGGATCAGCAATCTCTACCCACTCAAACCAAACATGGGTCTCATCTTAATGCCCGCATAGCTGCCGGCAAATCCGGCAACCAGCCACAACCAGCCGTGCAGACTACCCGAAGCGACGCCGCTGAAGAAGGCGCCGACGTTGCAGCCAAAGGCGAGGCGTGCGCCGTAGCCCATGAGTATGCCGCCAATGGCAGCCGCCACAAATGAACGCAGGGGGATTTTTCTGACGGCACCAAACTTGCCAGATAATCCCGCTGCGATTGCGGCACCGACGATGATGCCAAAGTTCATGATTGAAGTATCTTCGGCAAACAACGATCCGGCCAGCGCGCGGGCGGGATAGGGCCAGGTCCAGAATTCTACGGTGGTCATATCAAACCCAACCGCGCTCATTGCCTTCGCCCCCCACAGGGCAAAACCAAAGGAGATCGTCCAGGGATGGCCCGACACCATCAGGGTTGCCACATTGAGCAAAGCCAGACCAAGTGCGCCCCAAACTAGCGGCCACGGGCCTTTGATGAGGCGTTGGGTGAGGGGAATTGCCGCTGTGGTTGCGGGGATACGTTCTGAAATATTTCCGTGACGTTTACGTTCGATGATAATGGTGACAACAACTATTCCTGCGAAAATCGCTATTTGTGCAGCGATTGTTCCAGCAACACCAAGCGTATTTACCAGTGCCACCGAGCCGATATTGGGAGTGTTGAACCACCACGGCAGTTGAGCTGAGCCGATGACCGAGCCGATGATGAAAAACACCAGCGTAATTACCATGCGCGCCGACCCGCCGCCGACCGTATAAAGCGTGCCCGAGGCACAGCCATTGCCCAGCTGCATGCCAAAGCCGAAAACCGCAGCCCCCACGAGAACGGACATGCCCACAGGTGCTATGGCGCCGATAACCGGTTGACCGAAAGCACCGCCAGCAGCAATGAGCGGTAGGAAAATGGCCGTGGCAACCGCCAGCATTAACATTTGCGCGCGAATTCCGGCACCGCGTTGGTCGACAACGATTGAACGCCAACTTGCGGTGAAACCGAACGATGCGTGATAGAGTACAAAGCCCAGGGCGGCACCTATGACGTATAGCGCTGATTTTTGCGCACTTACATCAGCCTTGATGAACAGCACGCCCGACGCTAAAAGAGCGCAAGCCAAAATAATTACCGGGCGATTTGGCCTTGATATTCCTGACGATAGTGCAGCAGTGGTGGTCATTATTCTAAATCCCTTTCAGATTGATTGGGGAATATGCCCTAATCGACAGCATTCATCATCACACAGTTAAGTGAGCGCAGGTTTACAGGTTTTTGGGAGAGGTAGGCTTTGTTTTGCAATCAGAGCGACGCCATCGGCACGAGTGCGCCATCCAGCAGGACAGGCAAACACTCGCTACCGGTTTTTGTTTTCAACCAAAGTCTTCGGGAATTTACGGGAAATTCCTTCGGCCCGGGGAGTTATTCAACAATCGTAATTTTCGATGCTGCTTCTTTACCGTTTCTGCCGGTTTCCAACTCGAATTGCACGCGTTGACCCTCGTTAAGGCTGGTCAACCCTGAAGCTTCAACCGCTGTAATGTGAACAAATGCGTCCTTGCCACCTCCATCGGGTTCGATGAAGCCAAATCCTTTTGTCGGGTTGAACCATTTTACCGTGCCAGTAGCCATGTTTTTGTCCTTACGCATTTCTTGATCGTTAAAATCAGCATGAACTGCACGTCCAAACACGTGTGGTTTGGACGTAACACCATGTCAGATGTCTATGGAAGCCTCCCATTGCATTACAATGCCAACGCCGCCCATTGACAGTTACCGGGTACAGGGATTTTGCCCGTCCATCAAGTAATTTATCACAAATCACATCACGTAAATGTTTTGAAATTCATAAAGAATGATACAAAATGCCGGTTTTCCACCTAAAACTAACCAACGGACTGTGTCGGCTAAAAGAAATTAAGTCACCAACTTGGTTTTACCATTGTTAAAACCAGTCGGTGATTTTTCTTCTTGTTTTAGCGATTAAAAAAAGTTTCTTCAGCCGTTTGTGGTCTGCCGAAGAAGCTTTTATTTAAAGTATGCTTTAAATAACCTACTTGGAATTCTTTACCAAAGCATCGCGAATTTCTTCCAGCAGGACTTCATTGCGCGGCGGTGCTTTTGGGGCCTCGGGCGCTTTTTCTTCTTCACGTTTTGCCGAATTCATCGCCTTCACCAGTAAAAACACAGAAAAAGCCACAATCGTAAACGAGATGACGGCATTCATGAAAACGCCCAGGTTCATGGTTACGGAACCGGCTTTCTTGGCCGCTTCCAGAGTGTCAAAAGTATCGCCTTTCAGGGTCAGGAAAATATTGGTGAAATCGACACCACCCAACAAAATCCCGATTGGCGGCATAATAATATCACTCACCAAAGACTTGACGATTGTCCCGAATGCACCGCCTATTATGATGCCAATGGCCATGTCCATAACATTGCCGCGCATGGCAAAATCTTTAAATTCTTTAAGCATAAAATCCCCTTTCGTGCAGCCGTTCCCTTATCAAAAACAATCAGGCCCGGATTCGCAAGCGATCGTCCATTTCGTCCACATAGTGGACAAATGTGTTGAGGTGTGGTGAGCTAAAACCTTGTTTTATCCCGGCAATAAACAGACTTATATTTTGCCTGGATACTTGGGAATATACCATGCTTCAGGGTTGGACCGTCATCGCCGTTGCCGTGGCGTATATCGGTTTTTTGTTCGCGATTGCGAGCTACGGCGACAAACTGGCACTTAAACGCCCGGCTGGACACGGGCGCCCGATAATTTATGCGTTGACCCTTGGGGTTTATTGCACCTCGTGGACGTTTTTCGGCAGTGTCGGACTGGCCGCCAAAACCGGCTATGATTTTCTGCCGATTTATCTCGGCCCGATTTTGACCTTAAGCCTCGGCTGGCCAATCCTGCGCCGGATTGTGCGTCTGAGCAAAGAGCAGAATATTACCTCTATTGCCGATTTTATTGCCGCCAGGTATGGCAAAAATCAGGCGCTTGCCGCCATTGTCGCTGTCATCGCGGTTTTGGGAACCGTGCCCTATATTTCTTTACAGTTGAAAGCCGTTTCCGCCTCCGTAACAACATTGTTTGGTGATGCTGAAGGAAATCTTGGGGCGATTTCCAGCATTCCCCTGTTTGGTGATATCGCATTTATTACCGCCGTTGGCATGGCGATTTTTGCCATCCTGTTTGGCACCCGGCATATTGATGCCACCGAACATCAAGAAGGCCTGATGCTGGCCATTGCCACGGAATCAATCGTCAAGCTTTTTGCCTTCATTTTCGTTGGCATGTTCATCACGTATTCAATGTTTGACGGTGTCGGTGATCTGGTGACTCAGGTTCAAAGCAGTCCTGAAATTGCCAATATATTCAACCAGGGTTTCGTTAGTTCAAAATGGACAGTAATGACGCTGTTATCCATCGTCGCGATAATTTTACTGCCGCGCCAGTTTCATGTCGCCGTGGTGGAGTGTGACAATGAAAATGACACTAAAAAAGCCGCCTGGCTGTTTCCGATCTATCTCATTGCCATCAATCTGTTTGTGGTTCCGATCGCTGCTGCCGGCCTGTTATCGTTTCCCTCAGGCAGTGTGGACGCCGATATGTTTGTGGTCGCCCTGCCGTCGCTGGCCGGTCAGGATGCGGTGTCACTGATTGCCTTCATCGGCGGACTATCAGCTGCCACCGCCATGGTTATTATTGCCACGGTGGCTTTGAGTATTATGGTTTGCAATGACCTTGTTATGCCTATCGTTCTGCGTGGCAAACCCTTAGGCATCGTTTTGCGCCAGGACATGGGCGGCTTGTTGTTGAACATTCGCCGCACAGCCATTTTCGGCATCATACTGCTGTCGTACCTGTATTATCAGGTGATTGGCTCAACCTTTGCGCTCGCCTCCATCGGCCTGTTGTCCTTTGCTGCCATTGCCCAGTTCGCCCCGGCATTTTTTGGTGGTCTGGTGTGGCGCCGGGCAACTGCACGCGGAGCAATCGCCGGCATTATGACCGGCTTTGGCGTGTGGGCGTATACGCTCCTGTTACCGTCGTTTATAAATTCGGGCTGGTTTTCTGCCGAAATTTTAGCCGTTGGCCCCTTTGGAATTGAGCTGCTTCGGCCGCAGCATCTGTTTAATATTCAAACCCTGCTGGGCCCGAATATTGATCCGCTCACCCACGGTGTCCTGTGGAGTCTGGTGTTAAATTTCGTCGCTTACGTGAGCTTTTCGCTGATGCGCAAACCGTTGCCGATTGAGCGTCTGCAGGCAAATATTTTTGTTAATGCCGATATGCCTACGGGCGCGCCGGGGTTCAGGTTGTGGCGCACAGCCATTACTGTTCACGATCTTAAGGAAACCGTGGCGCGATACCTCGGCGAGCAGAGAACCGAACGTTCCTTCAAGGAATTTGCTGCCGAACACAATATTGTCCTTACTCCCACGGTTGAAGCCGATATCCGCGTTTTGCGATTTGCCGAATATCTGTTGGCGAGTGCCGTGGGCGCGCCATCATCACGCCTAATTTTGGCATTGCTGATTGAGCGCAACAGTCTCGATACCAGCGGTGCGATGAAACTGCTTGATGATGCATCTGCCGCGATCCAGTACAATCGTGACCTGCTGCAATCAGCCATTGACCATGTCGGTCAGGGCATCTCCGTGTTTGACAAGGACTTGCGTCTGATCTGCTGGAACCGTCAATTTCGCGACCTGCTCAACCTGCCTCAGGATATCGGTCGCGTGGGCGTGCCGTTGCAGGAAATAGTCCGCTTCAGTGCCGAAAACGGCGACCTTGGTCCAGGGGACGTTGAAGACCTCGTGTCTGACCGTATCCAGAGATATGTGGTCACCATGGAGACATTTCAGGAACATGTCATCACCAGTGGAACCGTGGTTGAGGTCCGCACCAATGCCATGCCCGATGGTGGCCTGGTGATGACATATGGCGACATTACCCAGCGCGTTGAAGCCGCTGAAGCTCTGAAGCGTGCCAATGAAACCCTGGAGCGGCGGGTTAAAGAGCGCACAAGGGAACTGACCAGTCTCAATGTGGCGCTGGCCAAGGCCAAGGGCGATGCCGAACAGGCCAATATTGGCAAAACCAGATTTCTTGCCGCCGCCAGTCATGATATTCTGCAACCACTCAACGCCGCGCGATTGTATACGACCAGCCTGAGCGAACGGCAAATGGCCGGACTGGAAGGCCAGCTTACCCGCAATATAGATGCATCGCTTGAGGCAGTTGAGGAAATTCTCAGTGATTTGCTCGATATTTCCCGTCTTGATGCCGGTGCCTTAAAACCTGAAAGAACCACCTTTAGAATAGATGAACTGCTCAGCGCTCTTGAAGTTGAATTCTCACCCCTGGCCGATGAAAGAGGTATAGATCTCAAATTTATGCCATGCTCGCTTGCCGTGCGCACGGACCGTCGTCTGGTGCGCCGGGTGTTGCAGAATTTTATCTCAAACGCCATCAAATATACGCCTGAGGGTAGGGCACTGGTGGGGTGCCGCCGCCGCGGCACCATGATTGAAATAGGTGTTTATGATACCGGTCTCGGCATTCCCGAAGATAAGCAGACATTGATTTTTGGTGAGTTTCAGCGCCTTGACAGTGCCGTCGGTTTCACCCCGGGAATTGGTTTGGGCCTGTCCATAGTTGAACGTATTGTCGAAATGCTGGATCACCGCATTTTACTGAATTCCACGCCTGACAAAGGATCGGTGTTTTCAATTCTGTTACCCCTGGCAGCCTTCGTTCCCGCCGCCAAGCGCCAGACGGCCGATTTGCGCACCAAAACCACGGACTTTGAAGGTCTCACCGTGCTTTGTATTGATAATGAACAATCAATTCTCGACGGCATGGAAACCCTCCTTACCGGGTGGGGGTGCAATGTTCTGTCGGGCAGGGACCTTGAAGATGCAACAACGCAAATACGAAAAGCCGGTCGCGCCCCCGACATTCTGCTTGCCGATTATCATCTCACCAACGCCAATGGCATTGACCTCATTCAACAATTGCGCGCCACCCTTGACCACGATCTGCCCGCCATCCTGGTAACCGCAGACAGATCACAGGCACGCCGCGATGAAGCGCGTTTGGAAGGCGTGGCAATTCTCAACAAGCCGGTAAAACCGGCAGCCTTGCGCGCCCTGATCGCCCAATCCAGAGTGCATAAACTCGCAGCGGAATAAATGGGGGTTTGGGTGATTGTAACGTTTTTTAGTGACGCAGTTTTTAGTGACGCAGTTTTTAGTGGCGCAGTTTTTAGTGGCGCTCAAGCGGCGCGCAGCCTGCGCTCGGGCTTCCTCGCTAGTCGTTCGCTGCGCTCCTCCGGTGCCACAACGACAGATTTTTCGAGTGTAATTCGGTGGCTGCACGCCGAATTTTCCGTATGGAACCCAACGATCCCGCGCCGGACTATCCGTATGGCACCCGGACGAGCGCAGCGTTGGACTAGGGCCCAAGGGGCCCGCAGGCTGCGCGCCGCTTGAGCGCCACTAAAAACTGCGCCACTAAAAAAAGCAGCTTCTAAAACCCCTCATAGATTTTTTCAAGCAATCCCCTGCCAGTGGTCACCCTCAATCCGGTTCACCGCAATAACCGCCTGGGTGCGGCTTTCCACATCCAGTTTTTGTAAAATAGCCGATACGTGAGCCTTTACTGTCGCTTCTGAAACGCCGAGTTCATAGGCGATCTGCTTGTTGAGCAATCCTTCGCCCAACATCATCAAAACCCGCACCTGCTGGGGTGTCAGAGTTGCCAGCCGCAAGGCAATTTGCTGGGCTTCATTGTCTTCTCCTTCGGCAAGATCAAGTTCCGTTGGCACCCAGATACCCCCGCTGAGCACGGTTTCAACAGCGATACGCATATCAACGGCTGAAGCTGATTTAGGAATATATCCCGAAGCGCCAAAATCCAAAGAGCGCCGGATAACCGGGGCATCCTCATTGGCCGAAACAATAACCACCGGCACGCCGGGATATTGCGCGCGCAAAAACATCAGGCCTGAAAATCCCTGCACCCCGGGCATCTTGAGGTCGAGCAAAACCAGATCAGTCTGCTCACCACTGGCTTCAAGTGCCTGCACAACTTCTTCAAGCGAGCCCGCCTCGGCAAATGAAACATCCCCATCAACATCGCTCAGCGCCTGGCGCAGCGCCCCGCGAAATAACGGGTGATCATCAGCTATAACAATGTTGCTCCCCGACATCTCCAGCCTCGCAGATCTTTTTCGATAATGCGGTGATAATAGTACGAGTCCGGTTGCGGATACACTCAAATGCGGGTCTATGATGCTAAAGTTGTATAAATCCGGAGAATGCGGGCTGGGCCTAAACCGAATGGACTTTACTATGCGCACGTCAATCTCAACATTACGGGTGCTGGAACCAGCACCCCATATTGTCGCTTTTTATGATGGCCGGATCGCCAGTACCCGGCTGTATAGCGACGAACCGAACTGGCTGGACAATGGTGCCTACTCACTCGGTGTCGCCAGTTATGTGGTATATGACGGCAATGAGGCGATTGTTTTTGATACTCATATCTCGATAGCGCACGCAAAAGCCATCCGGCAAGAACTTGAAAACAGAGGCATCACATCTTTTCGTGTTGTTCTCAGCCATTACCACCATGATCATGTGGCCGGAAACGAGGCATTTAAAGATTGTGAGATTATAGCCAGCCGTAAAACCGAACAGGCACTTCTGGAAAATCAGCAGGATTATGCTACGGTTAAGCCTTCTATTGACCCGCTGGTGATGCCAACGACAATTTTTGAGGGCGAGAAGACAGTGCACGTCGGTGATATCGAAATCACCCTGCGGCCGCTGGAAATCCATAGTTTTGACGGGCTGGTACTCTATCTGCCCGAAACTGGGATACTACTCGCTGCTGATACATTGGAAGATACGGTTACCTATGTGGACGAACCGCAACGCCTTGACGTGCATTTAACCGAGCTCGATCGTCTTTCAACCTGGGATATAGCCACAATTTTACCAAGTCACGGCGACCCCGAAAGGATCGCCAGTGGCGGTTATGATGACACTTTCATCAAAGCAACGCATGATTATGTTGCCAAACTTTTACACTGCCCCAAGGATCCAAAGCTTGGCGCCCAGACACTTCGCAAGTTCGTCGCTGCAGATATCGAAAGTGGGGCATTAATTTATTTTGATGCCTATGAACAGGTGCATCGAAATAATGTCAAAGCGGTATTGGAGATTGCCGGAAAATAGGACTGGCACAATACAGGCGGCGAAAGATGTTTTGGGGGTAATGGTGCCCAGGGGCGGATTTGAACCACCGACACGCGGATTTTCAGTCCGCTGCTCTACCAACTGAGCTACCTGGGCATCTTTGACTGGATCAGTGTTAAAATTTGGCGACAATCAGTCTTTCAACACTTTCAAAAGCAACGGCGTTATAGGCGATCATTTGCGTTGTGTCTAGAGTGGTATCGACCTTTATGGTGCCATGATTACTGCTAAGATGAATCATTTGATTGCCAGTTTTCATTTTCGGCTAATTTCGCTGCTTCCGAGCCGAAATCATCCGCCGGTTCAACCGCTGGAATAGCGTAATTTCCTCCCAGCCATTTGCCCAGATCAACATCGGCGCAGCGTTTGGTGCAAAACGGGTGAAATGCCTCGGTCGATGGTTTTTTACACATCGGACAGGGGCGGGACTTTCTGCTGGTAAAACGATGTACATTTGTTGCAGTCATCTCAAAGTCTCCTCACAATTTTACGACCCGGAACGATTATTTCGGGTTGAGCCAGTCAAAATGGACCGGATAGCCGACGCCTGTAAGTAGTTGCACTGTGTCATAAAGCGGCAAGCCGACAACATTGGAATATGATCCCGACAGATTCATGACAAAGGCTTCAGCCCGACCCTGAATGGCGTACCCACCTGCCTTGTCGCGCCATTCTCCGGTGGAGAGATAGCTTTCAAGATCGGGGCGGCTTAAGCGCTTAAACCTGACCCTAGTTTCCACCACCCGGTGTTTTTGTTTGCCGTTGGGACCGATCACGCAAATAGCTGTATAGACACGATGAGAGCGGCCCGACAATAATTTCAGACCGGCAGCAGCATCAGCGGCAATTTCAGGTTTGGGTATAATACGCCGCCCGACCGCAACAACAGTGTCGGCAGACAGCAGATAGCAATCCCCTTCAAGGTCTTCGATTTTCGGGCTCGACAGGGCAGCTTTTGCCTTTTCTCTGGCCAGACGCTGAGCATAACTCCGGGGTAATTCACGCCGGTTAGGGGTTTCGTCGATTTCGGTTGGCACCAGAATTTCAGGTCGCAACCCGACTTGTTCCAGCAAGGCCAGCCGACGCGGCGAGGCGCTGGCTAAAATCAGATGCGACAGACTTTCCTTCATGGGCCGGTTTTGCTTCCCGTGATCATCCGCGCTATGAGCTTACTTGAAACGGTAGGTGATCCGCCCCTTGGACAGGTCATAAGGGGTCATTTCGACCAGCACTTTATCACCCGCCAGCACGCGAATTCGATTCTTTCTCATCTTGCCCGCAGTATGAGCAATGATTTCGTGTTCGTTGTCTTCCAGTGTCACCCGGAATGTTGCATTAGGCAACAATTCGGTAACGATACCGGGAAATTCTAATAGTTCTTCTTTAGCCATGCATTCCTGCCTTAGGGTCAGGTCGATCAATGTTTGGCCGGACAATGCGCAGGTATGGCAATAAAATCAAGGGTTAAAACATTGGTTTTTAATATCGCTGCGGGTGAAGGCCGAAAATACGGATGAACGGCATGAATTATATCGCGAATTTTAGCGACAATACCCCGGCTTTAACGGAGCGGTTGGCATATTGAGACAAGGCATTTTTGCCACATCTGCGTGCTTCAACACTGGTTTCGTTGGGGTGAATTGATGTTGTCGTGATCAGCGGATTATTGTAAGTGGTTGATTAAATAACTTTAATAAGAGTTACCTAGTGGTTAGGGTGCCGCATTTATCACAATAAACCTGCCAGATTATCACACGTTATCACATCAGATCACGTAGAATCCCAGAATATGAACAAACGTTCAAAACCCTGTGAGGTACCTTTCGCTCGCTTGAAAACTGTGTTTCTCTGCGATTGTGAGGCGTGGTTGATACCTTCCTTTTTTACTGGGGGAAAGATGAAACCGTAAATTACGAATACGCTCCCCCTTACAGGGGGGGAGCACTTCGTAACTGGTAAATCGCTTCTATCTATAATTTTCAATTCAATTCTGATGCCCTGACCTTGGTGCCGACCAATGGCCACAGGTTGCCGCGCCGTTTCAAAACCCGTCGCGCTTAAACATTGGGTGCTGTGGCACCAACAAAGCGCTGTTTGATTTTCTGCAAAAGAGCATCCCTTACCGAGCGATAGGCATCGAGAATTTGTTCACGGCTGCCGACAGCATTTGCCGGGTCAAACGTTGCCCAGTAAAAAGCTTCAAGTGAATTGGTGCGGGTGAGTTCAATTGCCGTATGATGAGCTTCCGGCGACAGCGAGATCACAATATCGAAGGATGTATCGGCATATTCGTCAAAGCTTTTTGGGATATGATCGGAAATATCAATGCCGATTTCATCCATCACGGCGGTGGCAAAACCGGAGACTTCACCGGCCCGCACGCCGACAGATTCAACAAAAATCCTGTGGCCCATGAGATGACGCAATATCCCGGCTGCCATGGGTGAGCGAATGGAGTTTTGGCTGCAGGCAAAAAGAACGGCACCGGGCATTTCTTCTGTGAGTGCCTCATTCAATCCGCTTAACCCTTCCAGTGCAACACGCACACCAGCGTAAACAGGCGCCTGGCGGTGGGAAAATCAACTTCTATTTTGCCATCCAGCCGCTCTTTAAGGATGGTGCTGCCTTCATCGTGGAGGCCGCGCCTGCCCATGTCTATGGCCTCAATCTGGCTCGGTGTTGAGGTTTTGATGGCGGCAAAATAGCTTTCACAGACGATAAAATAATCTTTGACAATCCGTCTGAAGGAAGAAAGCGACAGAATAACGGCGGTGCAATGCTCTTCCGCCTGATTGTAAACATCAAACATCAACCGGCCTTCAACAATTGATAAATGCAGCTGATAAGGCCCGTTGTCTTTGTTCTCAAGTTTGAAAAAATTATCTTCCAATAGATCAAAAATTGCCACCTTGCGCTCATGCTCCACATCAGGGGCTGCCCGCGCCAGAGTTTTTTCATCCAGAGTTATATTGACCAGCTGGTTTTTATTTTCATCATAGACCTCAACCATCACACATCCCCTTTATCCGGGTTGATGCGGATGGAGATTGAGCGCGCATGGGCATCAAGGCCTTCGGATTTTGCCAGGGTAATTGCCGCTGACGCCAGATGACGTAAACCATCGCTCGAACATTTCAGCAATGATGTCCGTTTCATGAAATCAAGCACATTGAGGCCGGAAGAAAACCGCGCACTTCGTGCCGTGGGCAAAACATGATTGGGGCCGGCGACATAATCACCAATGGCTTCAGGCGTATGGCGGCCAATAAAAATTGCCCCGGCGTTGGTAACATCAGCTGCCAGTTGTTCGGCATCCTTAACTGCAAGTTCCAGATGTTCCGGTGCCAGTTGATCAATCAGGGTTACGGCTTCATCAAGATTGCCAACAAGGATCACGGTGCCATAATCAGCCCAGCTTTTTGCCGCTATATCGCGTTTTGGCAGGCTCGCAAGTTGGCGTTCTACTTCACGCTCAACAGACGCGGCAAAATCAGCATCATCACAAATCAGAATTGATTGCGCCGCATTATCATGCTCAGCCTGCGCCAGTAAATCAGCCGCAATCCAGGCGGGATCATTATGCCTGTCGGCCACCACCAGAACTTCCGATGGTCCGGCAATCATATCAATACCGACTGTGCCAAACACCTGCCGTTTGGCCGCCGCCACATAAGCATTTCCGGGACCGACAATCTTGGCAACCGGTTTTATGGTGTCGGTGCCATAGGCAAGCGCGCCGATGGCCTGAGCCCCGCCAATACGGTAAATCTCGCTGACCCCGGCGAGTTTTGCGGCCACCAGAACTGCGGAATTAAGTTTGCCTCCCGGTGTTGGCATCACCATCACCAGGCGTTTGACCCCGGCAACTTTTGCGGGCACCGCATTCATCAAAACCGAACTGGGGTAACTTGCCAGTCCGCCGGGCACATAAAGACCGGCAGTTTCAACTGCTGTCCATTTGTGACCAAGCTCAATACCTTCACCTTGATTAAACCGGTCATCTGCCGGCTTTTGGCGCTTGTGATAGGTTTCTATGCGGGCAAGGGCAAACTCCAGTGCCGCAATCACTTCGTCATCGCACTCCTTGAATGCCTGCTCAATTTCATCACTGGAAACAGCAAGGCCGCAAGTCTCAACGTCGAAACCGTCAAACTTTGCGGTATACTCAATCAGGGCTGCATCACCGTGCGTTTTAACTTGCGCCAGAATTTCGGCGACAGTTGCATTCACATCGACAGAAGTCTCGCGTTTCATCGTCAAAAGATGAGCGAACCTGTCCCTAAATCCGGTCTGTGATGTATCAAGCATTAGCACCATTGCGGCATTCTTTCCTCTTCAGGATTCTGGACGTACTATTGTTCCTCGTGATCCGGCAGATTGCCGGTCTGCCAGGCAAGGCCCAGATCATTCAGGCGCGCTTCAATGCACTCAACCTCAAGCCGGATGGCACCACCGCCAGCAAAAATCAGCGTTATAACGCCCGATGGTGCCTGTGTTGCCGTAAATTCAATCGCCAGCAGGTCAATCACAGCATCCATATTGGACTGCATCACTTTGGATTTTTTGACACTGAACACATGGCCGAACTGAAGCCCGGTACGAATACGGGTATAAGTTTTTTTGCGTCGTTCCGGTGCCAGGGCATCGCCCCAGTCGAAGCGGTTGAGCACCATGACAAATTGCCGATCTTCCGCCAGATAGCGCATATCGCCTATTTTGATGACAGCATCTTGCAGGTGCGCCGATAAGACACCTAAATCATCACTGTCCAGAGCATTGAGTTTTAATAATTTCATGAATGAAGTGATACCGGGAGTGGCGTTGGTGTGCAACAATTTATCCTGCGATCGTTCAACTTCGCCATTCCCGCGCCTGTTGCGAACATAACAGGTAACAAACCGGTAAACAGGGCCGCAATTATTGCTGGTCGAGGGGTGAAATCCCAGCGCATTGGACCAATGCTCACTTTTGAGTTAACCTGAAAGAGGAGTTTTTTTCACGACTGAACAGTTTAGTCGGAAGGATTAAATAATGTGTCAGATTTTTGCAGGGCAGGACCCCGATAGATACGAAAGTCACACCCGCCGTTTGCGTCTTAATGGTCAAAGCACAAGCATCAGGCTGGAAAACAGCTTTTGGGAAATAATCGACGAACTGGCCGAAAAAGAAGGTGTGTCTTCACCGGTTTTTATTTCCAAACTCCACTCTGAAGTTCTTGAGTTACGGGGTGAAGTACCAAATTTCACGTCTTTGTTGCGCTGTGCCTGCCTCATTCATATAGACCAGAACGGCGCCTCTTCAGCCAAACCTGTGACAGCGTTTGGTGCCGAGAGAATTCATCTGTAGTAACTGACTACTACCACGCCGCCGAAATAGGCTCTTAGAATATATTTTCACATGTGAAGATATGAACAAAAGAGGGTCCATGGCAAAAGCTATCCATATGATGCTGCGTGTCTTCGAGGAAGCGCGCTCCGTGGCGTTTTACAGTCAGGCCTTTGGCCTTGATGTCGCCGAACGTATTGATTTTGAAACGTTTACGCTTGTCTATCTTCGCAATGATGAAGCTGATTTCGAACTTGAATTAACCGTCAATAAAGATCAGACCGCACCGTATGATCTGGGTGATGGTTATGGCCATCTGGCGGTCTGTGTCGATGATCTTGATGCGGAGCATGCCCGATTTGAAGCTGCCGGCCTCAACCCTCGAAAACTTGTCGAATTCAAACGCGAGGGCAAATTATTTGCCCGGTTTTTCTTTGTTGCCGATCCCGATGGATATGAAATTGAAGTTATGCAGAAATTTGGCCGTTATCAATAACCAGGAAGAGGGAGGAATTATGAGTAAGAAAAAATCATACCTATCAATGAACCGTCGTGAATTGCTGACGCATTCATTGGCGCTGGGAGCGAGCTTTGCTATTGGAGCAGGCTTCGTTGCCAGTCCGAATGCAGCATGGGCTGTCGAGGCAAAATTTCTCAAAGCGCCCACCCTGGCAAAACTGATCCAACTGGCACGCGATATCTATCCCCACGATAAAGTCAGTGACGAATTCTATGTTCTGGCAGTCAAGGGGTACGATGCCGAGGATAAAGTCAAAACGATTGAAGCCGGTATTGCCGATCTCGATAAACGCGCAGGCGGTGATTATCTGAAACTCGGTTGGGAAGAACAACGTGTTGCTGTCCTGCGTCAGATGGAGGATACGGCCTTTTTCCAAAGCATCCGAGGTGGTCTGGTCACCGGACTATATAACCAGAAAGCGGTGTGGCCGGTCTTTGGTTACGAAGGGGAATCCTATTCCAAGGGCGGCTATATAAATCGCGGATTTAACGATATCAACTGGTTATAAAAAGGAGAATAAAAATGGGAGCTCCATTTGATTTAAGCGACAATAATGTGGTTGTTATCATTGGCACCGGAGCAGGTGGCGGTGTATTGGCCAACGAACTGGCCCAAAAAGGCGTGAGCGTTGTAGCTCTGGAGGCTGGCGGTCGTTATCTACCCGAAGATTATACCCAGGACGAGTGGGCAAGTTTTGGCCAACTGGCCTGGACGGATGCGCGCACCACCAGTGGTGACTGGCGGGTGGCCAAGGACTTTTCCGGCCTTCCAGCCTGGATCGTAAAAGCGGTTGGCGGCACAACAGTTCATTGGGCCGGGGCGTCATTGCGGCTCCAGGAACACGAATTCAAAGCTAAAACAACGTATGGAAATGTGGCTGGAGCCAACTTGTTGGACTGGCCAATTACCCTGGCCGAAATGGAACCATACTACGATCTGGCGGAGAAAAAACTCGGTGTGACCCGCA
Organism: Hyphomicrobiales bacterium; assembly: GCA_021775475.1. Classification (GTDB taxonomy): domain Bacteria; phylum Pseudomonadota; class Alphaproteobacteria; order Rhizobiales; family JAJFHR01; genus JAJFHR01. Next base: position 7,644 of record JAJFHS010000059.1, on the reverse strand, counting down.
CTAATGGCATCCCCGGTCTGCCGCCTTGCAACAATTATAAGGTGTTTGAAGCCGGTGCGAAAAAAATAGGTTACACCAAAGTTCATACCGGCCGCATGGCGATTAACAGCCAGGAATATGATAATCGAAATTCGTGCCAGCAATCAGGGTTTTGCTTTCAGGGCTGTAAATGGGGGGCTAAATGGTCTTCAGCCTATACAGACGTTCCGCGTGGAGAGGCTACCGGAAATATGGAAGTACGGGAAAATTGCCACGTCGCCAAGATTGAACATGACAAGGCCGGTAAAGTTACCGCTGTGGTTTACTTTGACAAAGACGGTAAAAGCCAGCGGCAGAAAGCCAGAGTCGTCTGCGTGGCCGGTAACTCGTTTGAAAGCCCGCGCCTGTTGCTTAATTCAAGCTCAAGCCTGTTTCCCGATGGTCTGGCCAACAGCTCCGGCATGGTCGGTAAAAACTACATGCGTCACATGACCGGTTCAGTCTATGCGGTTTTTGATAAGCCGGTAAAAATGTGGCGTGGCACCACCATGGCAGGCATCATAACCGATGAATCACGCCATGATCCTGCCCGTGGATTTGTGGGGGGCTATGAAATGGAAACCCTCTCGCTTGGTTTGCCATTTATGGCAGCTTTCCTTGATCCCGGTGCCTGGGGCCGTGAGTTTACCACAGCTCTTGATGGTTATGAGAATATGGCTGGCATGTGGCTGGTGGGTGAAGATATGCCACAGGAAACAAATCGTGTAACCCTGAACACAGACGTCAAGGACAAGTGGGGGTTGCCAGTAGCCAATGTCAATTTCAGCGATCACCCCAATGACCTTGCCATGCGCAAGCACGCTTATAAACAGGGTCAGGCGGTCTATGATGCCGTCGGTGCCACCCGCACCTTCCCAACCCCGCCATATCCCTCAACTCATAATCTGGGAACCAACAGGATGTCGGAAAACCCGCGCGATGGCGTGGTCAATAAATGGGGCAAAACCCATGATATTGATAATCTGTATATCTCGGATGGTAGTCAATTTACAACCGGCGGCAGCGAAAACCCGACACTGACAATCGTCTCACTTGCCATTCGCCAGGCTGAACATCTGGCAGCAGAATTGAGCAAAGGCAATCTGTAGAGAATCAAGTCAAAGGGCTTCGGCCCTTTGACTCTAGGTAAACTTGCGAAACTGTTTGGTTCGGTCGAACAGTCCTTCCAGAGTTTTCATTCTGTCTTTGGTTTCGTCCCAGGTTTCGGTTTGAATGGCGGCAATTAACGCTTCAACAATAAACAGGGTGACGACGGATGAATCCCAGGCTGAAGGTACTTCTATGCGGCTATGAAAGCTGTAGGTAGCATGTTTGGCCGCCGGGGAGCCCCACTGGTCGGTGAACAACACCAAGGTTACGTCTTTTTCCTTGGCCATTTCTGCCAGACGTAAAATGTCGTGTTCATAACGGCGGATATCGAAGGCTACAAGTACGTCTCCGGGCTGCATGTTCAAGACATAATGCGGCCAGGTGTTTGAATTTTCCGCCAATAGCATCATATGATTTCGAATCACCTGCATGTGGGTGAAAAAATAATCCGCAATTGAGCGCGTAATGCGTCCACCAACCACGTGTATTGTCCCGCTTTGATCACACAGCAGTTTGGCCACCGCATTAAAAACTTCCGGGTCAAGCTGGCGCAAAGTCTGGCGCATATTGTCCGTTACCGCATCCGCAAACCGGTTGAGAATATGGGCATCTGGTGCATTTTGTGCCCAGCGGTCATGTTTGGCAATCGGATTGGATATTGTCGCTTCAAGCTCGGCGCGCAAGGCTGATTGAAGCTGCGGAAATCCACGATACCCAAGCTTTTTGGCCATGCGCACAACCGTTGGCGTGGAAACGCTGGAAGCTTCAGCAATGGTGGTGATGCTGCCCAGACCCGAAACCGGATAGTTTTCCAGCATGGCATTGGCAAGCTGGCGTTCAGCTCGCGTCAGACTTTCAAATCTGTTGCGAATGCGCTCGGCTACCGTGGGGTTTTGCCCTGTTTCCATAGTTCTTTTTCCTGCATCCCCAATTAGATCCCAAAGCCAGCAATAGTGCTTTGGCACATAATAGATTGATACAAGGAAAATTCTCAAGAAATTTACTTGACAGACTGGTTCGATCTGAAACTATGTATTCACAAAAAAGGGAAAATGGGAGCGCCACTCAACAATGACTGCTTTGGCACAGGCAAACAACCCCTCACAAGATGAGGTGGTGGAAGTTATTAATTCATCCGGTCGCGGTGCGTTTCTGCTCGTGTGCGAACATGCTTCCCGCTTTATACCTTCTCAGTTTGATAATCTCGGGCTTGAGCAAGATGTGCTGGAAAGCCATGTTGCCTGGGATCCCGGCGCACTTGGGGTGGCGGAAGAAATTTCCAACCGGCTCGATGCCCCTTTGGTTGCCCAGCGTATCTCGCGTCTGGTCTATGATTGCAATCGTCCGCCCGAGAGCGAAAGTGCCATGCCGGCGAAAAGTGAGATTTTTGATGTTCCCGGTAATGTTGATCTGTCACAATCCCAGCGTCAGGCACGAATTGATCAGTATTATCTGCCGTTCCAGCACACCCTGTCGGCTCAGATTGACAGCCACACCACACGCATCCTGCCACCTGCATTAATAACTGTACATTCGTTTACACCAACCTATCATGGTATGATGCGAAATCTCGATATCGGCATTTTGCACGATAGCGACAGTCGATTTGCCGATGAGCTTTTAATCAGCCTGGGCCGCGAAAAACAGTTTGTTACGGCCCGCAATCAACCCTATGGACCAGCTGACGGCGTCACCCACACACTGGTTCAACATGGCCTGTCACGCGGGTTGTTGAATGTCATGATTGAAATTCGCAATGACATTATCAACACGCCGGAAAGCCAGCAAAAAATGGGCGAGTTGCTGGCGCGTCATCTATCCGGGGTGCTGGAAAAATTGAAAGCAAACACCAACCAAACGGGACTTTAAGTGAGAAAGACTGAATGCCGGAAATAATTAAAAAATATGTCAAAGCGGTCGATGCCTTTAATCGGGTAATCGGACTGTTTTCCATGTATTTGATTTTTATCATGATGGGGATATTGTTCTATTCCTCCGTGTCAAAAACATTCTTTTTGCCGTCTTTGTGGACACTTGAAATGGCGCAATTTACGATGGCTGCGTATTATCTGCTTGGCGGCGGTTATTCCATGCAGAAGAATTCACATGTGCGCATGGACTTGTTTTATGGCGACTGGAAACCTAAAACCAAGGCCTTTGCCGATTCATTCACCGTCATCACCTTGATAATCTATCTGTTGTTTCTGCTCTATGGTGCCTATTCTAGCACTGCCTATTCCATTCAATATAAGGAAGTGAGCAACTCCGCCTGGGCGCCTTACCTCGCACCGGTGAAAATTGTTATGGCGGTTGGTATTTTCCTGATGCTGCTTCAGGCGATAGCGGCATTTTTTAGAAACGTGGCGCTGGCCACGAACAGGGAAATATCATGAGTTACGAAATGATCGCCATCTTGATGTTCTCATCAATGATGTTGATGTTGATGACCGGTCAGCGGGTATTCGGCGCCATCGGCTTTGTAGCCGTTGTTGCAGCCTTCTTCCTGTGGGGCGATGGGGGCTCGGAGCTGGGTTTCAGCGCGGCGATGAAACTGTATAAGTGGTATCCGCTGTTAACCCTGCCATTATTTGTGTTTATGGGCTACATGCTGTCGGAATCCGGCATCGCGGACGACCTTTACCGTATGTTTCATGTGTGGATGGGGCCGATTGATGGCGGCCTCGCTATTGGTACGATTGGCCTGATGGTTCTGGTCTCCGCCATGAATGGCCTCAGCGTTGCCGGCATGGCGATTGGTGCCAGCATCGCTTTGCCGGAGTTGTTGCGGCGTGGCTATGACAAGATTATGGTCACCGGTGTCATTCAGGCGGGCAGCTCACTTGGCATATTGGTGCCGCCAAGTGTTGTGCTGGTGCTCTATGCCATGATTGCGCGCCAGCCAGTAACCAAGCTGTGGTTGGCCGGTGTGTTTCCCGGCTTGATGATGGCCGCACTTTTTGTCCTTTACATTGCCATTCGCTGCAAAATAAACCCGTCACTGGGCCCGGCTCTGCCCAAAGAAGAGCGCAATGTTCCCATGGGCGAAAAGATAGCCTTGCTAAGTGCGGGTCTGGTACCGCTGTTTATATTCTTTTCGATGACGTACCTGTTTTTCACCGGCGTTACCAGCCTGGTCGAAAGTGCTGCATTTGGCGCTGTTGCCTCAATGATTGCAGCCCTCGTGCGTCGCCGGTTAAGTTTTCCGGTAATTCACACAACCGTCGAAAAAACCCTGATGATTTCAGCCATGTTCATGTGGATTATTCTTGCTGCACTGGCTTTTGGTTCGGTATTTGACGGGCTGGGCGCAGTCAAGGCGATTGAAAAGTTTTTCCTGTCCGATTTGGGGCTGACCCCGTGGCAGATTTTGATTTTGATGCAGCTTTCTTTTTTGATAATGGGCATGTTTCTCGACGATACCGCCATGTTGGTTATTGTCGCCCCGCTTTATGTGCCTTTGGTCAAAGTGTTAGGATTTGATCTGGTATGGTATGGCGTACTCTACACAATTACCTGCCAGATCGCCTATATGACACCACCCTTTGGTTACAATCTGTTTTTGATGCGGGCAATGGCACCGCCGGAAATAACCATTTCCGATATCTACAAGTCCATTGTTCCTTTTGTCGGTGTGATGTTGTTGGCGTTGCTTTTAGTGATGATATTTCCGGATATCGCCTTATGGCTGCCAAACTGGTATTATGCGCGATAGGTTTTTTCGATGTGGAGACAAAAGAATGACAGGGCACTAAATTTGAAATGACGAGGTTCTTCTACTTGTTGAAGAACCCAAAAACGGTGTTTCGTAGCCCGAACGGACACCAAAAATGGGAGAGTAAAAATGACTAATAGACGTGACTTTCTAAAAAAAGCAGGAGCGGCAACCACCGCTGCGGTGGGGGCAACGACACTTGCTGCACCAGCCGTTCTGGGACAAAGCAAAATCACCTGGCGTTTGCAGACCTATGCGGGTCCTGCATTGGCAGAGCATGTTATCAAGCCAGCGATTGACGCTTTTAACAAAGCGGCCAATGGTGAAATGGAAATCAAACTTTTCACCGCTGACCAGCTGGTACCTACAGGCGAGCTTTTCCGCGCCATGCAAAAAGGTACAATTGATGCGGTGCAAAGCGATGAAGATTCCATGGCTGCTCCGGTTGATGTGGGTATCTTCGGCGGCTATTTCCCGTTCGCAACCCGCTACAGCCTTGATGTGCCGGTATTGTTTGAACAATATGGCTTGAAAGAAATCTGGGAAGATGCCTATTCAGAAGTTGAAAACGTCACCTGGCTCAGTGCTGGTTCCTGGGATCCATGTCATCTGAATACCAAAAAACCTATCCGCAGCCTTGAAGACCTCAAAGGTCTGAGGGTCTACACCTTCCCGACAGCGGGCAAGTTCCTGACACAGTTCGGCGTCATTCCTGTGAGTATCCCTTACGAAGATGCTGAAGTCGCAGTGCAGACCGGTGAGCTTGACGGTATGGCCTGGTCTGGCATTACCGAAGATTACACTGTGGGTTGGGCCGATGTTACCAATTACTTCTTGACCAACAACATCACTGGCGCCTGGATTGGCTCGTTCTTTGCCAATTCCGAACGCTGGAATGAAGTACCTCCACATCTGCAACAGCTGTTCAGATTGTGCATGGATTCATCACATTACTATCGCCAGCATTGGTATTGGGGTGGTGAAGCCAAACTGCGTACGCTCACCAAAGAAAACGGTCGCAAGCTTGAATTGACTACAATCCCGGCCGAAGAATGGGCAACTGTTGAAAAAGCGGCTTCAAAATATTGGGACACAATCGCCACAAAGAGCGAAAGAAGTGCCAAGGTTGTGAAAATTCTCAGAGAATATTCAGACGTCATGAACAAAGCCGGCGCACCATACCGCTACTCGTAAGCGCCAGCGATAGAGCAACAAAAAACAAAAGCCCGGAGAGCAATCTCCGGGCTTTTTTGATAAAGGCCGACAGAATGACGATGCTAAAATTTGAATAGTGCCAATCTAACTGATAGATTAAATAGGTATCTGATTCTTATACAGACGTAAGTAATTCGATTTGATTTAAAATTCGCCATATTTACAGAGCATGTAATTTGAAACTGCAAAGAATTCGTGACCCGCTCCACAATCTAATCGAGTTCAGGAATGAAGAACTTGAAAGAACACTTTGGAGTGTTATCCAAACGCGACCGTTCCAACGCCTTCGACGGGTTAAGCAGTTAGGATTCTCAGAGTTTGTGTTTCCAGGCGCCACACATACGCGATTTGCGCATTCGATTGGAGTATTCCATACGGCAAGACAATTGATGCAAACTGTTGAACGAGGCCTTGGGGACGACAATCAAGATCATCATTCGAAAGTGGCGTTGGCGGCTGCACTTGTCCATGATGTGGGGCATGGAATGTTTAGCCACGCTTTCGAAAAAATAGGACAAAAGCTTGATTTAAAGATGGCTAGGCATGAAGATGTTAGTGAAGCCATCATTAGAGATGATGAAATTTCACTGGTATTTGAAAAAGCATTTGGCAAAGGGTTTTCGGGTCAAGTTGCTGACCTGCTCAAGCAAAAAGCACCACGTTCTCTTTATGATTCGATTGTATCCAGCCAATTTGATGCTGATCGACTGGATTACATGCAGCGTGATCGACTAATGACAGGTGTTCAAAGTAGTGGGGTTGATGCAACTTGGCTGATGGCGAATTTGGAAATTGGCGAAGTTCCATCTAGTTCTGATAATGAAAAATCAGTGATGGTTAATACACTTGTTTTGGGGCCGAAAGCATACCATGCAGCAGAAAATTATGTTTTATCTCTTTTTCAACTATATCCAAATGTTTATTTTCACAAAACCACAATCGCAGCGGAAAAGCTGTTCACCAACTTAATGATTCGCTTGTTCGAGTTGGTCCGAGAGCAAGGATATAAAAAGGTGGGGTTGCCATTTAATCACCCATTTATTCGGTTTGCCGAAGAACCTACGAGTTTAGATTATGCGTTAGAATTGGATGACACGGTTTTTTGGGGGGCGTTGCCAATGATGGCTGAAGCTGAAGATGCGTTGATACAGCATCATGCCATTGCTTTAAAGAAGCGCCATCTACCAAAATGTATAGATATTCGTCAGCGAGTTGAACAACAATATCCCATTCAACAGGATATGTCAGATGAAAACCGGCGCGAGCGTGTGGCAAAAGTGCGCTTGAAATGCAAAGATATTATTAGTGGAATTAAAAAATTAGCAGATGAAAGAACGCCAGAAGAACTGCAGGTTTTTGTCGATGATAGCAAGCGTAACCCCTACAAGCGATTTCAAGATTCACAATCTATGCTTAACCAAATATTAATTCGACAAGGTGACGATAAATAGTCGACTGTGAAGAATTCTCAAGGTGTTGATTTTGTTTAAATAACGAGCTTGATCCAGTATTCGTTATTGCAAGTTTTTAGGTTCCTTCAGGTAGTTTTCTTGCAATTTGCGTAACGGGGATTTCTGTGATTCACTGCT
>JAJFHS010000058.1 GCA_021775475.1 Hyphomicrobiales bacterium | reverse complement strand
CACCCTCCAAATCATCATTTGGAGCAGTGAATCACAGAAATCCCCGTTACGCAAATTGCAAGAAAACTACCTGAAGGAACCTAAAAACTTGCAATAACGAATACTGGATCAAGCTCGTTATTTAAACAAAATCAACGCCTTGAGAATTCTTCACAGTCGACTGACCAATACGCCTAAAGCTACCCGCCGCCACGCTGAAATGAGATGTCAAAACGTTCGAGAAAATGTTGCTGCTCGTCTTTGGACAATCCATTCATGGTCAGGGTTATGTTGGATTGGGGCAGGATAAACAGGCTGGTGATGGCACGGTCAGGCAACACTTCTATGTCAATGGTGACAGTGCCCTTGCCGCTAGCTAGTTCGAAGCTGGAAGCGTCCATCGAGCCGCGATAATCGGGTGCGAATTTTTTGAAACTGTGAAGGAACTCACGGCGTGACATCGACATGAGTTTGACTATTGTCTTGGTCACACCCTAGCCCCCGGCGACCGGCGGCCATACTGCCAGCGCGTCACCGTCTTTCAAGGTTGCCTGCTTGGCTGTCGCCGGTGGTGAAAAAACGCCATTGATCAAAATCAGATGACATCTGTCAAACGGCACATTGTGGGCATCCAGAACCTCACGAACGGTGATGTCGGATTTAACCGTAATTTCCGCCTGATTCTTGACGGCTTCGGCAGGCAAACAATTGGCCAGAGAGGCGTAGAGCTTTAAGGTTATTTTCACGTGAGTCAGCTCGCGTTTTTATGCAGGGTTGAAACATAGGCTTCAGAAATACGGTGCGGCGATGTCATCAGTATCTGTTTCCAGTTGCCCAAATGTGTGCCCGACTGAATAAGACCGCGCAACATGCCGATGTGTTCACTCAACCCCACACTTTGGGCGCCAATCAGGCAGTCGCCCTGAAATTCCAGACGCAAATATCGATAATTGGTTTTGTCCACCATGGTGGCGCTGTCGCTGCCTTTTTCGCCCATCCACTGGCCAAACGAGCTGGAAATCAATCCCAGCGTATCCAGCACATTCATCGACAAAGAGCCGCGATGGGGTGTATCGAGCCCGCCCATGTTCATAGCCGCAATGCGTCCGTGCTCCACCGCTGTGGGCTGGATTGCCAGCACATTGAAGTCACCGGTTGAAAGATCTTTGGCCTGCGCTACATCGCCAGCAGCATAGATGCCTTCAATGTTTGTTTGCAGGTGATCATCAACCATAACGCCTTCTTTGGTTTCAACGCCGCTGCCTTTGAGGAAATCGATGTTAGAGCGCACACCCGCTGCCACCACCACTAGCTGGGCTGCGGGGATGTTGCCCTTATCAAGTGTAACATTGAGACCGTCGTCGCCCTGGCTGATCTCGGTGATTTTTGTGCCCGTCAATATGTTGACACCTTTGGATGTGCACCAGCTTTTGAGCATGTTGCCGGCAACTTCATCCATCATGCGCGGCACCATGCGATCTTCCATCTCAACCACACTGAGCGTCACACCTTTTAAAACCAGAGCTTCAAGAATAATCGAGCCAATAAAGCCAGCACCCATCAACACCACATGGGCGCCGGACTTTGCCAGCGCGCCTATTTCATCAGCGTCATCCAGGGTCCAGCAGGTGTGAACGCCGGGCAAATCCAGTCCCTTGATCGGTGGTTTGATGGGATGAGCGCCAGTGGCCAGCAATAATCTGTCATAGGCCAAAGGTGCACCCTCATCGAGAGTGATTGTTTTTTTGTCAGGATCAACAGCAGCCACGTTTGCCTGGACATATTCAATTTTTAGATCGTCATAATGGCCCGGTGACTGGCGCAAATAGGTGCCGGGCTCGGCAATCCTGTCGATCAGCAGATAGGGCAGGGCCATGCGCGAGTAGGGTGGTTTACCTTCATTGCCAATCAGGGTAATGCTGCATTTGGCGTTGTGCCTGCGCAAGGTTTCTGCAGCAACGACCCCGGCTGGACCAGCGCCGATGATGACGTGTTTCATGTTCAACTCACATTTTGCCAGTTTGCGAAAATGTCGGCCGGTGGCTGTTTGGCCACCGGCTCGACAATTTTACTATACGCCCAGACGAGAGAGCGTTTCCTCGGTCGGCACACCTTTGGTGTTCCAGCCGCGCACTTCGTAATATTCCGGCAGCATTTTATCGAGACCGGAAACCATTCCCTTTGCCGGTCCGGTCTTGGCGGCATCTTTCATCAGGCGTTTGGGTAACTCATCATCCTTGCCGCTAAAGCCAGCAGCAAGATTGAAATTGCGCTCCATATTCCAGATGCGCTCACCGGCTTCCATCAGTGTGTCCGGGGTCCAGTTGCCTTCGCATGCGGCATCAACCTGAGGGGCGATGTCTTCCAGTGTCCAGGCAAAGGTTGTGAAAATACACAAGCCCGCTGAATCAACCGCGGCTGTTGCATCCTGAAACGCCTTGACCAGACCGGCCTTGCCGTCTGTTGACAGGGGATCGGTCTTTTCCGGAATACCCAGAATTTCAGATGATACTGTGTATGAGCGTAAATGACACGCGCCACGATTTGACGTGGCATAGGTGAGCCCCATGCCCTGAATGCCACGCGGATCATACGCCGGAAATTCCTGGCCTTTAACTGTCATCGAAAGTTCTGGTCGGCCGTATTTTTCACACAAGCGTTTGGAGCCAAGGCCTAACTGTTCTCCAAAGCCTTCCATGGTGCCTGTCAAGTCGGCCATTTTCGTTAACATTTCAGCCGAGCCAAACTTAAGCTCAACCCCGCCGGTATCCTTCTTGGTCAGAACACCTTCTTCATACATATCCATGGCGGCTGCCAGGGTGGAGCCAAACGAGATCGGGTCATAGCCCTGTTCGTTGCAGATATAATTGGCATAGGTCAGGGCTTCGAGATCCTTGACCCCGGTGGCCGCGCCCAAAGCCCAGGCAGCTTCATATTCCAGCCCGCCTTCAGCGCCCCAGTATTCCGGCTTGTTGACAACGGAGAAGTGATCTTTGTCAATCTGCGAAATGCGGCCACAGGCGATGGTACAACTGAAACAGGCCTGATTAGTCAGCAGATTGGGCTTGCCGTCACTGCGCCGTGGCTCGGCCATGGCTTCAGCCGATATATCGTTGGCGCTTTCGAATTGCACATCGCGGAAATTGCGCGTCGGCAAGGCTCCACTTTCGTTGATGACATTCATCAAAACCTGCGTGCCATAGGCGGGCAGGCCTTCGCCGGTAACAGCATTTTCCGCCAAAGCCTTCTTGCCGGCCTCGGTTGATTTCATGAAGGCACCGAAATCTTCAACACTGACCCCGCCGGTGCCACGAACAGCAACCGCCTTGAGGTTTTTAGATCCCATCACCGCGCCAACACCGGAACGTCCGGCGGCGCGATGCAGATCATTGACAATACAAGCGTACATATTGCCTTTTTCACCCGCCACACCAATGGCGGCAATGTGCATCATCGGCTCCTGGTGCGTTGCCTTGATGGCAGCATCCGTATCCCAGACAGATTTGCCCCACAGGCCTTCAGCACTGAGCAATTCAGCCTTGTCATCAATGATACAAAGGTAAACCGGTTTTTCCGATTTGCCCTCAAAGATGATCATGTCCCAGCCGGCAAATTTCAGCTCGGCACCAAAATAACCACCGGAATTTGAACACGCAATTGCACCCGTTAACGCACCCTTGGTAATAACCGAATAGCGACCGGCGGTTGACGCACAGGTGCCGGTCAAGGGGCCGGTTGCAAAAATCATTTTGTTGTCAGGTGAAAGCGGATCAACCTTCGGGTCGATTTCTTCCATCAGATATTTGGTTCCCAATCCGCGCTGGCCGAGATATTTCAAAGCCCAGTCCATATTTAGCGGTTCAGAAACACATGTGCCTTCAGTCAAATTGACGCGAAGGATTTTTCTTGTCCAAGCCATAGTTCATTCCTCCTGTTCAATTAAGCTGAGTTTGCTGGCGCAGCATTATCGGTTTTACCGGCCCATTGCTGCATTTTATCATATCCCGCCTGCTCAACATCGCTATACAGGATGGCTTGCGTAGGACACGCCTTGACGCATTCAGGATCGCCGCCGCAATGATCGCATTTGACTACTTTGCCGCTTGCCACATTGTAGTTGATGGTACCAAACGGGCACGCAATGGTGCAGACCTTGCAGCCGACACACAGGTTTTCATGCACCTGTTTGACGCCCGAAACAGGGTCGGTGGTAATGGCATCCACCGGACACGCCTGCTGGCACCAGGCTTCATCGCACTGGGTGCAGGTGTAAGGAACAAAGCGTCCTTCGGTGTGAAAATCAAATACCCGGATGCGTGATTTTGAAGGATTGAATGACCCTTCCTTGACATAAGAACATGCCAGTTCGCACTGTTTGCAGCCGGTGCATTTGCCCGGATCAATTACTAATGTTTTTTGCATTTAGCCTCCTCCCAAGACAGCTTGATAAATGGTTTGCGCTGTTTTTTCTTGTCAACGAGCCAACGATTGGCTGTATGTTATGTGGACAAAAAATGCGTCAGTCAGATGGCCTCGAGCGCAGCATTTGTTGTCCAGCCTTCGATATTATGAAGGCTACTCCAGTTTTAAACGATAATAAAACTAAAAATTGCACCTTGAGAATGTCTGTCTCCCCGGGGCAAGAGCAATCTGTCGCAGATATGCGACAGTTCAGGCTTAATTCGACCTGGTTTGAATGCCCAGTCGCTTAATCTTGCGGTGTAGGGTGGCGCGAGAGATACCCATGGAAGAAGCTGCCGCCGATACATTCCCGCCCGAGCGTGCCAGAGCCAGCAAAACGGTTCTGCGCCCGGCCTTGGTATAATCATCTGCCTCATCCACATCGTGGCCAAAAAGCGTTGATAAAGGCACAGGGTTGTTAAAATCCTTGTCAATCAGCCCGTAGATGTGCCGTGCCTGCCGTGTGGCTCCAATTACCAGGTCGTCGCGATCAACAGCGATCAGGGCAGGGCCGGTAGTTTCGACCCTGTTTGCAGGGGCGGCAAGCAGGATGCGCGAGGTTGAATAAAACTGGCGAAAATGTGCTGTTTCAATCGCTTGCGCTGCATTAACAACCCCGATTGAAATCAGATTTGAAAACCCCGCTGTCAAATCAGCGCGACACGATGAAACATCAACGGCCGCCAGCAATTTGCCTTCATGATCGAATATCGGTGCCGCCGTACACGACATCTCGATATTTTTGCAATGAAAATGCTGGTCTTTGTGCACCGTCAGCGGGCGTTCTTCAACGATGCAGGTACCAATGCCATTGGTGCCTTCGCTGTCTTCACTCCACAGAGCACCGGTCCACAAGCCCCACTCATCAAAAACCCGGTCGTCAGCGCGCGCGCCCCGGCGTGCCACCGGTATGCCGTTTTTATCGGCCAGCAAAACACAACACCCGGCATTGCCCACCGCCAGATACAGTTGATCAAGACTGGCATCAGCCGTCTCAATGAAGGATCCCAGACGTTCACGTGCCTGGCTTAGTTCACCCGCTGAAAGTCTTTCAGGTGCAGAAATTCGACCGGGGTCGAGATGATACAGGTTTTTGGATCGCTGCCAGGAAGCAACAACAGCATCGCGAACCGCACTGCCTGTTGCCAGAGCCGTTTCAATTCGTGTTGCATGATCGGGCAATGTGCTCATTTTAGTTTCCCAAAATCCCCGTCAATGATGAAAGACGATGGCCTGAATGTCATCAAATGCTGATTAATTCACAACCAGTATAACCGGAATTTTCAAAATTGTAAGCTCACTCCCCGCTTGCCTGCCGAATGTTCGCCCCGGAGAAATTGGAAAGCTGAAGGTAGAGACATCACTGCGACAGAGTAAGCCGGTGTTTGATCCAGCCGGTTTGTTTCAATGACCGGCTTGAAGCCGGGGCAAATTTGATTAATGTATCTGTTCACACCAACCACTGGCATAATGGGCAATTGAAATATGAAACTACTGCGCTATGGACCCACCGGCAATGAACGGCCCGGGATTCTCGATAATGACGGAAGCATCCGTGATCTCTCAGGTCATGTTGACGATATTGCGCACGATGTTTTGAGTGTAGCCGGTCTGGAACGTCTTGGGCGATTGGATATTGAAACCTTGCCGGTGATAACAGGAAATCCTCGACTTGGTCCTTGCGTGGGAGCGGTTTCAAAGCTGATTGGTGTTGGCCTGAATTATTCCGATCACGCTAAAGAGTGCGGGCTTGCCATCCCTACCGATCCGATAATTTTCAGCAAAGCCATCTCGTCGCTTTCCGGACCAGATGATGATGTCATCATCCCCAAAGGCTCAACCAAAGTTGACTGGGAAATTGAACTGGGCATTGTCATCGGCCAGCGCGCGCAATATGTGTCGCAAGACGCAGCCCTTGATTATGTCGCCGGTTATTGCATCGTCAATGATGTATCAGAACGTGAGTTGCAGGTCGAACGCAGTGGCGGCCAGTGGGACAAGGGCAAGGGGTGTGACACCTTCGGTCCCGTAGGCCCGTGGCTGGTGACAAAAGACGAAATCCCCGATCCGCAGAACCTGGCCATGACTTTGACAGTCAATGGTGACAGCCGCCAGAATGGCAACACCAAAACCATGATATTCGGTGTTAAACAACTGGTCGCCGACATAAGCTCATGGATGACCCTTGAGCCCGGCGACATCATCTGCACCGGAACACCGCCGGGTGTCGCCATGGGCATGAAGCCACCAGCCTGGCTCAAAGCCGGTGATGAAATGCATTTGAGTATTGAAGGCCTGGGCGAGCAAAGGCAGAATGTCACCGCTTATAGGGGAGTAGAATAAAGTACCGAAGTTAGTGTCGGCACAGGAAAAACACGAGACTTTGCAACGCCCATTTTTGTTGTGGTCTTTTTAGCACACATTTTCTTATACATATACAGACAGCTAGCGAGCAGACAGGTTTTTAGTATACGTTGCAAAGAACAAAAATAATAAACCGTGTCAGAGAAACATAATAACAGGGATATGTTTGATGGGGTTGGCGAGGGGATTAAGGGCTTCGATTATTGGCGGGGTGATGATTGCGGCATCTTCATTAGGCGTCCCTACACCAGCGTTTGCCGTATCCGCATTCTGTGCCTCAAGCGGTCAAACGATTATTCTCAATCAGGGCGATTTTACCACAATAAATTTTGCGCTTGAACAGGGAGAGAAGCTGACATTTGCTATTTCTCAGACCAATGGCAACCCTGCTAACCCGCAGGTATTACGAATAACCAATCTGCTCACACCATCTTCGATCAAGCCATCCCGGAATTTACAACCTTGACGGCCACGTTCACCCAGGCACAAAATGTATCTGTTACGAATATTTCATTTCTCCAAAATTTGCTCAACGGCGGTGTGCCCGGTTCCGGCGTGCCGCTTGTCATTCAAATTGTCGTTACCTGCACGCCCGCACCAACTACACCTCCGCCACCAGCCGGTGGCACGGGTGGAACCGGCGGCGGCACAACAGCTCTGACCCCGGCCCAACAACGCAGCAACCTCAACAAGTCTGCCGCAGATCTTATTCTCGGTGGATCGCGTTCATATGTGGGTGGCTCCAGAGCAGCATTCCTGCTCACGGGAAAGCAGGAAACTCTCGAAGAGGAATTGGAGCGTGAAGCCAGGGAAGTAGTGGCGTTAGACGGGAAAATCCAGTTTTTTAAGGATAATAGAAAAACCTATTCAACCCCCGCGTTCTCTCCCCACTTGACATCGGAAGAAGAAGACGAAGCGGAACGGAGGTTTGATCTCAAGGAAACCGCAAGATTGGAAAAGCTATATGCAGAGTTGACGAAGTTTGTTTCTCTCAAACGCCGGGATGAAATCTCTCAGCGCCGAAAAGAAATCAAGAAAAAACGAGCCGAATTAAGAAAAAAGAAAGAAAGGCTTGAAGCGGAAAGGGAACACGTCAAGAGGAGTTTGAAATCATTCGAGCGCAACTACCAGATAGGGCTGGATGGCTTAAAGAAAAGCGATCAAAGTACCGCAGAAAAAATCAAAATTTTAAATGAGAAGAACAAAATTGCCCAACCTGAATTCAAAAGCTATCGTCAGTATATCAAAAATTTAGACGAAAAGTTGGAAGAGATCGATAAGAGCGAGAAGGCTTTCATTGATGAGTTATTTGAATTGAACGAGGAGGAGGGCAAGGTCCATAGTGTGCGCGATGAAGTCCAAGGCGTATTCGTTCCGGCAGGCTTTCCAGCAAGAACAGGCCCAATTAGCGATCCCCGGGCTTTGCGCCTGACCCGAAAGGGTGACAAGGCGGCCAGTTTTGTTGTGGACCTCAAACAGGCGATGGTCTCGCCCGCTGCAGGACATGTGCCTGTTCTGCCGCAGAATATTGACATCTGGTTTGCCGGAAAAGTGTCTATTCTTGAAGATGGCTCAAGCGCGAACCGTTCGGGCTATGTTGGTAATGTATCTTTTGGTGCGGCCAGAAAAATATCCGACAAAATTGCACTAGCAGTTGAATTGACTGCGCGTTCAGGTCAGGTCGATATCAACCAATTGCAATCAAATACAGATTTTAAAGGCGTTGGTCTCGCGCTTTCGGCAGCGTTTGCCATCACCGAAAAAGTTATTTTTTCCATTAGCGGCTCTTATGAGCGTGGCAGCTTTGATACCTCTCTGGCCGGGGCCACGGGCTCGTTCAATTCTGATGATTTTGGGGCCAATGCAAGCCTGTCCGGTACATTCCAATCCGGTGAATATGTGTTGCAACCAGGCCTTGCTGTTACCTATTCAAGCACTAAACTGAGTAGTTACACTGATTCTACGGCTGTTTTTGTACCCGGCCAGACCACCAAAAACGGCAATTTCAATTCCAGCCTGACAATTTCGCGCACCTTTGACGGTGGTGAAAGACTCGTCTCCTGGCAACCCTATGCAACCGGGCGTTTGAACTATGCTTTTAACAAGGAACGCAATCTGGCGATTTCACCCACATTGATTGTCAACGATAGCCGCTTCAATGGCGAAATCGGCGGTGGTGCCCAGTTCAATTTTCCCGGAGACATAAAAGCCTCAATTGGTGTCACATATTTTGGCCTGTTTGGCCAGGGTGCCAATGCCATTAACTTTGGTGTCAATCTCACCGTACCACTCAATTAGGCCCATGTTTTTCACCGCGAAGTTCTGATTTTAGATTGATAGGAGTTATTTCGGCTTCAACACTGCCCCGGCTAAGGGATCGAAAACTGTTGACACGATCAGCCGTAATTTGTTGAAAAATGGTTCGGTGATACCTATCAGTGATGCGACAAATGCGCGCTCGCAAAATTATGATTATGATGTTGATCAAAGCTTATGTTAGACAATTCGCGTCTTTGAAGCTGTTTCCATCAACGAGTAATCATATCCCATGATGAGTTTAAGAAAATTTTCTGCACAAGCTCTGTTTTTAATCTTCTTCATCGCTGTGTCAGCCTTGCCCGCCTCGAGCCAGACCACGCGATTGAGCGCCAGCGAGGCCTATGAGCTTTCAAATCGTGGTGACATAATTCTGATTGATGTGCGCACGCCAGCCGAGTGGAAAAAGACCGGCATTGGTGCGTCTGCCCGTACCATTTCCATGCATCGTCCCGGTTTTTTTGATAAAATAAAGGCAGTCGTGCGTGGTGATAAATCCAAAACCATTGCCCTGATCTGTGCCCGAGGTAACCGCTCAAACCGGATGCAAACAGCGTTGGTTGAACGCGGCTATACAAATGTTATCGATGTCGCCGAAGGAATGCTTGGAAGCAAGGCTGGCCCCGGCTGGATTGCACGCGGTCTGCCTTTGGTCAACCCAGGCTAGCCAACACCTCCGGCTCAATCACAAGTCAGCTATTTATGCTGAGTGCGGTGTGTGGTTGCTGAGGTCAATGTGGTTGTCGCCATGCTTCTTGCGTTCAACAAAATATGCACAAATATTCAGCGCCAAAGTGACCAGCGGTGCAAATGGGTATTTGATATAGGTTTGCTCAAAAGTGGGTGCAGTCATGGTTCTGCTCCTTTCACGTTGCGATGCAGCATTGTTGCGTCGCACCTAAAGATTGTGGCATGTGGTATACCACACCATGAATATAGCAAATAAATCAAATATTTGAAGAGATTATTGTGCAATGCACCCATGCGTTATCTGCATGGCGTTCAAGAGATGATCCTCAAGTCAACATTATTTTTAAGATTCTATAGGCGATTGTTTTAAGGGCTTGGCCAACTACATCTCTTGTAGCAAATGGTGATTTTTTACAAACAAATCATTTTGTTTGCCGTACACTACTTGCTAATATCATCGTCATTACTATCTGTAACCGTTACTACAAGCGATGCGCTTCACAAACAACACGATCTGTCAAGGATAAAATGGATTACTCTGAAAACGTCAACTATCACGAAGGCGCGTTTCCACCAAAACTGGACTACGAACGATTGGCGACAGCCATGGGAGCTGCATCTCTTTCAATAGGTCGATATGATGGTGTTTTGGAAGGGTTGAATAATAGTGAATTGCTGTTGGCACCATTGCGCCGCACCGAAGCGGTTATATCTTCGAGAATGGAAGGCACTGTTACAACGCTTGATGAAATATTGCGCTTTGAAGCTGATGAGGGACAAGAGATCAAGCAAACCTTCCGCGGGGAGGTTTTGGAAGTTATTTGCTACACAAGAGCAATGATTTATGCTCGGCATATGATAGATGCTGGGTACGAAATAAACGAATGGTTAATGAGAACTACCCATCAACAGCTTCTGGATATCGGAAGGGGCGCGAACAAAACCCCAGGAAAATTCAAAACCGAACAAAATTATATTGTGGATAGGACAGGCAAGAAAATCCTCTTCACACCAATTTCACCTGATCATTTGACCCAGGGAATTGAGCGACTTGATTTATTCATGTCGAAATCGGACATGCACCCGCTTATTCAAGTCGGATTGGGTCACGTAGAGTTTGAAGCATTGCATCCCTTTAAAGATGGGAATGGTAGACTTGGTAGGATGATGATTTCTTTGTACCTATGGCAAAAAGGGGTACTTTCCGCGCCTCATTTCTACATCAGTGAATATTTCGATGACAATAAGGATCAGTATATCGATTTGATGAAAAGAGTGTCGTCTCACGGTGAATGGACTGACTGGATACTGTTTTTTCTGGATGCGATTAAATCGCAAGCAGAAAAAAATATTAATAAATCACGACAGATAACCGCACTATACGAAGACATGAAAATAAAATTTTTGGGCACACTGAATTCCAAGTTTTCGATTATGGCCTTGGACTATATTTTTGCCAAGCCAGTGTTTAGAAACGCACAGTTTGTAAAAGAAAGTGGCGTCCCTGAAGCAACCGCACAAAAATTTGCAACTCGATTAGCCGAGCACGGCCTTCTAACTGTGCTTGATAAAGGGGCTGGCAGTCGATCAGCTCTCTATAGTTTTCCAGCGCTAATTCAAATCACACAACCATAAAAACCATCGCTCAAAACCAGCGTTACCCAAATCGCAATAAAAGGCAAATGCACCTTCTTGAAAGGCTTACCGCCCCAACGCCAGACGCATGGTTGTGCCGATCACGGCGGCTGAGCTTGCCATGTGGACACCGGCTGAGGCGAGGGCGTCGATTTTTTCTGCCGCACTGCCGGTGCCAAAAACATTGACCGTACCAGCGTGACCCATGCGCCGGTCTGTTGGCGCATGTTTGCCGGCAATGTAGGCTGCAACCGGTTTTTTGACTGAGCTGTGTTTGAGGAAATCGGCCAATTCTTCTTCGGCCGATCCGCCAATCTCGCCTATCAGCAGGATGCCTTCGGTCTTGTCATCGGCTAAAAAAAGCTCGAGGCAATCAACAAAATCAATGCCGAAAACCGCGTCGCCACCAATGCCGATGGAGGTAGACTGGCCCAGACGCACCGAATAAAGCTGGTCAATCGCTTCATAGGTTAAAGATGCCGAGCGGGAAATAACACCAATCGGCCCGGCGAAATGGCGATGGGTGGGCATGACGCCGACTTTGCTTTGCTCCGGGGTTATGATGCCTTGAGAATTCGGGCCAATCAATCGGCTGGCGGATCCTTCCAGCGCCTTTCTCACCCGCACCATATCAAGCACCGGCACACGTTCAGTCACGCATACGATCAAGGGAATTTTGGCGTCAATCGTTTCAATAATTGCATCAGCAGCATTTTGTGGCGGCACAAACACTAAAGACACATCGGCCCCGGTAGTTGATTTTGCTTCATCCACCGTATCAAACACCGGCAGGCTCAAATGCTTGCTGCCGCCCTTGCCTGGGCGCACGCCGCCAACAAGATTGCTGCCATAGGCGATCGATTTTTCGCAATGAAAGGTTGCTGTTGCACCGGTGATGCCCTGACAGATAATGCGCGAACTCGCGTCTAGCAGAATGGCCATTATGCTGCCTCCTTCGATGTCGCTGCTTTTACCAGTTCAACCGCATGGGTCATATCTCGGGCAAACTGGGTAGCGATACCCTGACTGGTCAATACCTTGTGGCACAGCTCCATATTGGTGCCGCCAGCGCGTACAATAAGCGGCACATTCAGCCCCTTGCGCTGCACCGCTATGGCAATGCCTTCGGCAATCGTATCGCAGCGTAAAATACCACCGCCATAAATGTTGACCAATACGGCCTCAACATTGGTATCGCTCAAAACCATCTCAAAACCGGTTGCCACCTGTTCGCGGGTTGCCACCGGGCGAATATCCATGAAATTTGCAGGCGCTACGCCGTTGTCGATCAATAGATCCAAAGTTGCAAGAGCAAGGCCGGCACCATTGACCACACAACCTACATTGCCCCCCAGGCTGGCAAAATTAAGCTCATACCTCCGGGCCTCAAGCTCGCCTTGATCTTCTTCGCTCTCGTCGCGCAATTGTTCCAGATCACCATGGCGAAACAGCGCATTATCATCGATGATCATTTTGGCATCAATGGCCAGAAGTGAACCATCCTTGGCCAAAGCCAGCGGGTTGATTTCAATCAGGCTGGCATCAAAGTCGCGGAAAGCATTAAATAAAGACTGGGCAATGGAAACAGCTTCAATAGCGCTGTTTCCTGAAAATCCCAGCCCGGCGATGAACTGGTTGAGAGCCTCACTGTCCAGCCTGTCAACATCGTCAACCACAAGTTTGTGAATTTTATTCGGATCTTCAGCCGCCATTTCTTCAATATCTTCGCCGCCGGAAGATGAGCCAAGAAAAGCGATTCTCGCGGTTGAGCGATCAACCAGAACAGCCAGGTAAATTTCCTGTTCAATCTGGCAGGCGGCTTCAACATATACCTGATTGACCCTTTTTCCTGCAGCACCAGTCTGGGCGGTAACGAGTGTTGAGCCAAGCAGGGCATTGGCAACGGAGCGCACGTCAGTAGCTGAACCAGCACGTTTGATACCCCCGGCCTTGCCGCGTCCACCGGCATGTATCTGCGCTTTGACAATCCAGCTTTCACCGCCAATATTAGTGGCCGCACTCTCGGCATCGGCTGGCGTTCGCGCAATGGCCCCTTTTGGTATGGGGACGCCATAATCGGACAAGAGCTCCTTGGCCTGATATTCATGCAAATTCATAATCGCCTCCCTCAGGACCGTTTGCCTGCCGTGCTGGATTTATACGCTTTTTCCCGTCGCGGTGGGTTTAGCGTCAGCTTAACTTGCTGGTATACCATATGCCAGATAGGATGAAAAATCAAACTAAACCTCTGTATGAAAATGAAATGCTGCTACAGCATGACAGGAAATTCACAAAAATTATAAAAAAACTAGGCAGGCGGTGTTTTTAGTTTTATGGTCTACTGGTATACCAGAGGCCACGGTCTGAATGGGAGCAAAAAGCGATTGTGCAGATTGCTCCGGTCTTTGGAAAAAAAGCACTACGCGTGGGGTCTGACGAGCAAAATTCGCGATGACCATTGAACGTAGCGCAGACTTAGGGAGGATACTAATGCGTCGCTTAGTTAAAACCACTTTCGGTGTTGGGATGACCTTCGGGTTGGCCCTGACCGCTGTCGTAGGTGTTGCTCAAAACAAGGCTTTTGCAGCCGCAGACTGGAAACCAAAAAAGCCGGTCCAGTTTGTTGTTATGGCCGGTAAAGGTGGTGGTGCTGACAAAGCAGTCCGCTTGATCCAGAGCATCATCGCAAAAAATAAAATGGCTCCTTACGCCTTTACACCAGTCAACAAGCCTGGTGGTTCCGGTGCGGAAGCGCTTGTCTATATGAAACAGAAAAATGGTGATGATCACACCATCATGTTCACCTTGAACAGTTTCTACACAACACCACTTCGCCAGCCTGGCCTGGGTATCGATATTACAACATTCACCCCCATCGCCCGTATGGCCGAAGATACATTCCTGCTGTGGGTTAATTCCGATCGCAAAGACATCAACAACATTGATGATTTTGTCAAAGCCGCAAAAGCCAAGGGTAAAGCCTGGATCATGGCTGGTACCGGCAAAAACTCGGAAGACAACCTGCTCACCGACTTCCTTAACAAGGCCTATGGTCTTGAAATGAAGTATGTGCCTTACAAAGGCGGCGGCAAGGTTGCCAAGCAGCTTGCAGGTAACAACGCCGATTCAACCGTCAATAACCCGTCGGAACAACTCGGCTTTTATGAAGCAGGAAAAACCAAGGCTCTTGCTGCATTCACACCCAAAAGACTGCCACTGTTCCCGGATGCGCCAACCTTTAAAGAACTTGGCAAAGACTTTGTCTACTTCATGCAACGCACCGTTGTTGGCGCACCAGGCATGAGTGCCGGGGCTGCAGCTTATTATCAAAAGCTGTTTACCAAAGTGTTCAACACACCAGAATGGCAGAAGTACCGCACCAAGAAAAGCCTGCAGGGCGATCTTCTGGTCGGTGATGGTCTGATGGCTTATTGGAAAAATGAGCGTGAAGTACATCGTCAAATGCTGATCAAAATGGGTGTCATCAAAAGCTGATCCACTATTTTGAAAAACAATAAGAAAACAAACTGGTATTGCGGGGAAAATTTCGATCATGAGAATAGCTGAACTTGTTATGGCGATTGTGATGGCAATTTTCTCCGCTTACCTGATGTGGAAGAGTGCGGAGCTACCTATCGGCTGGATTCCCGATGAAGGCCCTGGTGGCGGGTTCTGGCCGTTCTGGCTGGCCGCAGCCATGCTGGCATCGTGTCTGTCAATAATCTACAAATGGGTCAGAAAAACCAGCCCGCTTTCCCGCTCCACTGAAATTTTCATGGATTCTGAAGCCCTCAAGGGTTTTGTTCTGGTTGCGGGCTCTTTGCTTGTCACTGTCGGGTTGTTTCATTACATCGGAATTTACGGAGCGTTACCGCTTTTCCTGATTTTTCATATTCGGTTTTTAGGCGGGCACTCGTGGCCCTTCACCGGTTTCATGGCTGTGATCACACCGGTGATAACATTTCTCTTTTTTGAAATTGTACTCAAGATAACGCTGCCAAAAGGGCTGACGGATGAGTATTTTTACCCAATTTTCGCATTGTTTGCTTGAAAGAGCACGTAACGATGCATAACACGTTTTAATTAATCGGCAGGGAATTATGGAAATCTTGGGTCTGTTAATGGATGGCTTTGCAATTGCACTGCAGCCCTTAAACCTTGGTCTCATTATTGTTGGGTGCGCCCTGGGGCTTATCATTGGTGCGATGCCCGGTCTTGGTTCGGTAAACGGCGTCGCCATTTTGCTGCCGATCACCTTTTTAGTACCCCCAACCGGGGCGATCATATTTCTTGCAGCACTATACTATGGCGCCATGTATGGCGGCGCGGTAAGTTCCATCATGCTCGGTATTCCCGGAGCCTCAACGGCTGTTGCCACCACATTTGACGGCCGCCCGTTAGCACTTCAGGGCCATGCCGACAAAGCGTTGATTGCTGCTGCCACGGCGTCTTTCGTTGGCGGCACAATTTCTGTTGTTCTTTTTACATTCTTTGCGCCCCCCCTGGCTCACGTCGCTCTGGTGTTTGGTGCGCCCGAAGAATTTGCCCTGATGTTGCTGGCCTTCGCCACCTTTGTAGGCTTGGGCGGCGACGATATCGCCAAAACCATTTTCTCCATCTGTATAGGTCTGGTACTCAGTGCTGTTGGCCTTGATATCATGAGCGGTGAACCCCGCCTTATCTTTTTCGATATTCCCGGTTTCTTCCGCGGCATCAACTTTCTTGTTCTTGCTATTGGCATTTACGGCATTGGCGAAATGCTGTGGACGATTGAAGAAACCCGGGCCACTGGTGGTGCGAAAATTTCCGAAGCCACCGTCACATTCAAGCGCACAATGGCAGCGCTGCGGGAAATTATGGGCGCGTGGAAAGCCGGCCTTATGGGGTCGTTCTTAGGCTATTTTGTTGGCATTCTGCCCGCCGCCGGTGCCACCCCTGGTGCGCTCATGGCCTATGGTGTCGCCAAACAGATTTCCAAGGATCCTGACAAGTTCGGCAAAGGTGCTCTCGAAGGCGTGGTTGCCCCTGAATCTGCCAATAATGCGGCCAGCACGGGATCAATGCTGCCGATGCTGACTTTGGGCATTCCCGGCTCTCCCACCACTGCAATTCTGCTTGGTGGTATGGTGATCTGGGGACTTGAACCCGGACCGCTGTTGTTCGTTGAGCAAAAGGAATTTGTCTGGGGCCTGATTGCCAGCCTTTATGCTGCTAACCTGGCTGCACTTTTGATTAATATTGCTTTCATTCCGGTGTTTATCTGGGTGTTGAAAATGCCCTTCACTATCCTGGCGCCGATCATTTTTGTCCTGTGCCTGATTGGTGGGTACGCGCCCACTCAAAGCCTGCATGATGTCTGGTTGATGGTGGGCTTTGGCATTGTCGGCTATTTGATGCGCAAACTCGACTATCCTCTGGCACCCGCTGTTCTGGCTATTGTGCTGGGGCCATTGGCAGAGCCCGCCTTGCGTCAATCGCTTTTAATCAATGATGGATCATTCTCGATATTTTTCAGTCGGCCTTATTCGGCACCAATTATGATTGTTGCACTTATCCTGTTGTTCCTGCCTTTGATCAAACTTGTCGTCAATAAAGTCAGAGTAAAAAAGGCAGCCGCCTGAATGGTGATTGCCGCCGAACAGGGGATATTAAAGAAAGTTGTAAAACATCGCTGAAATGATGGATATTTTTTCTGGTATATAGTATACCAGTATTGATAATTAGCATTGTGGAATTGATTTTACGGAACCATCCATGACCCAGACCCGATTAAAAGTTCAACCGATTGCCGAAGACTTCAGTCTTAAGTCGCGCATTTACGCGTCGTTGAAGCAGGCGATTGTTTCAGCTGATATTTATGATGATGCAACAGATCTCCGGCTGGATGAAAGAAAACTGTCTGAGCAATTCGGCATTAGCAGAACACCGTTGCGCGAGGCCCTTGCCCGACTTGAGCAGGAAGGGCTGGTGAAAATCATGCCCCGTCGCGGTGTCTTTATTGCACGCCGGACCAAAGTTGAAATTCTGGAAATGATAACAGTATGGGCGGCGCTGGAAAGCATGGCCGCGCGTCTTGCAACCTTGCATGCTAGTGATGCCGAAATTGCCGCCTTGCGTCAAATGGCCTCGGCCTTTGAAAATCCTGGCCCCAATGCAGACATCGACGAATACTCGGAAACCAACATCAAATTTCACCAGGCAATTCTCAAGCTGGGAAAATGCCCACTTATCGAGAAAATTGCCGAAGGATTATTTATGCATGTTCGCGCCATTCGTTCACGCACCATTTCCGAAGGCGACCGGTTCAACAAATCGATTGTTGATCACATGCATATCATAGAAGCGCTGGAGGCGCGTGACACGGAACTTGCTGAACGGCTGGTGAGGGAACATACGCTCAACCTTGCCGAGCATGTCAAACAGAACGTCACCAACCTCGATTGAATACAGAACAGTAATTTTTAAAAAGGGCGAATACGCTCCTGGCAACCATTAACGGAAAAACTTTATGTCCACCACAAACGCCGATACCGATACAGAAACACTAACGGACGGCTTTCATTTGATCATCAATGCACTCAAGCTCAACGATATCAACACAATTTATGGCGTGCCGGGAATACCGATTACGGATTTCGGCCGCTATGCCCAGGCCGCAGGCATGCGCGTTCTCTCCTTCCGCCATGAGCAGCATGCGGGCTATGCAGCCGCAATTGCCGGCTACCTCTCCCAGAAGCCCGGTATCTGCCTCACTGTGTCTGCGCCTGGGTTTTTAAACGGTTTGACCGCACTGGCTCACGCCACCACCAACTGTTTTCCGATGATCCTGATCAGCGGCTCGTCGGAACGTGAAATCGTCGATTTGCAACAAGGTGATTACGAGGAGATGGACCAACTGGCCATTGCCAAGACCTTGTGCAAGGACGCCTATCGTATATTGCATGCAGAAGACATCGGCATAGGCATTGCCCGCGCTATCCGCGCCGCTGTCTCCGGTCGCCCCGGCGGTGTCTATCTCGATTTACCGGCAAAACTGTTTGGTCAGGTGATGAATGCCGATGCCGGTGCAAAATCTCTGGTTAAAGTGATTGATCCAGCCCCGCGCCAGTTGCCTGCTCCTGAAGCAGTTTCGCGAGCGCTCAACGAACTGAAAAATGCCAAACGCCCGTTGATCATTCTTGGCAAGGGTGCAGCTTACGCCCAGGCTGATGCGGATATTCGCGCCTTTGTCGAAAAAAGCGGCATTCCTTATTTGCCCATGAGCATGGCCAAGGGATTGTTGCCGGATACCCACCCGCTGTCGGCTGGTGCGGCAAGATCGCTGGCTTTGAAAGAAGCTGATGTGGTGGTGATGATAGGCGCGCGTCTCAACTGGCTATTGTCGCATGGCAAAGGCAAATCATGGGGCACCACACCCAAGCGCTTCATCCAGATCGACATCGAACCCAGGGAAATGGACAGCAATGTAGAAATTGTGGCTCCGCTGGTTGGTGACATCGGTTCTTGCGTCTCGGCCCTTCTCTCCGGCCTTGGCGACGACTGGCCGACACCACCGGCGGAATGGACCAGCGCCATCCGGCAAAAAGTTGAAACCAACGTTGCCCGCATGGCACCAAAGTTGCGCAACAATAATGTGCCAATGGATTTTCACGGTGCACTGGGCGCGCTGCGCACCATCATCAAGGAACGGCCCGATGCCATTTTAGTCAATGAAGGGGCCAATACGCTAGATTTCGCCCGCTCCATCATTGACATGTACCAGCCGCGCAAGCGCCTTGACGTTGGCACCTGGGGGGTTATGGGCATTGGCATGGGAACGGCAATTGCCGCAGCCGTTGAAACTGGCCACCCGGTGCTGGCCATCGAAGGCGACTCAGCCTTTGGCTTTTCCGGCATGGAGATAGAAACAATCTGCCGCTACAATCTTCCCATCTGTGTGGTGGTCTTCAACAACAACGGTATTTACCGCGGTACCGACGTAAACCCATCAGGTGGAGACGACGCAGCAACGACGGTTTTCGTCAAGGACGCGCGTTATGACAAGATGATGGAAGCGTTTGGCGGCGTTGGCGTCTATGCCACATCACCTGACGATCTTAGCCGCGCGGTGAATGAAGCCATGGACAGTGGCAAACCAACCCTGATCAATGCCGTAATTGACGAACAAGCCGGCACTGAAAGTGGCCGCATCGGCAATCTCAATCCCCAAAGCGTTGTGTCTAAAAAATGACCGAGCAAAAACAATTCAACAGGAACGAATAATGGAAGCGTTGAAAGGCATCAAAATTCTGGACATGACACATGTTCAATCCGGTCCCACCTGCACGCAATTGCTGGCATGGTTTGGCGCCGATGTGATCAAGGTGGAAAGACCGGGGGTGGGTGACGCCACCCGTGGGCAGCTGCGAGACATTCCCGATGTGGATAGTCTTTATTTCACCATGTTAAATCATAACAAGCGCTCGGTAACGCTCAATACCAAGAAAGATGAAGGCAAGGCGATTTTCATCAAGCTGATCGAAACCTGCGATGTGCTGGTCGAAAATTTTGCCCCCGGTGCATTGGATCGCATGGGGTTTTCGTGGGAACGCATTCAGGAAATAAACCCGCGCATCATCTACGCCTCAATCAAGGGGTTTGGCCCCGGGCCTTATGAAGACTGCAAGGTCTATGAAAACGTCGCCCAGTGCACGGGCGGCTCAGCCTCAACCACCGGCTTTCGCGATGGCCCGCCATTGGTGACCGGTGCGCAAATCGGCGACAGCGGCACCGGCTTGCATCTGGCTTTTGGCATTGTCACAGCTCTGTTTCATCGCACGACTTCAGGCAAGGGTCAGCGCGTTACTGCTGCCATGCAGGATGGTGTGCTTAATCTGTGCCGGGTCAAACTGCGCGACCAGCAACGTTTGGCGCATGGACCCTTGAATGAATACAGTCAGGCGGGGCAGGGCATACCCTTTGGTGAGGCGACACCGCGCGCCGGTAATGATTCCGGTGGTGGACAACCCGGCTGGATTTTAAAATGCAAGGGTTGGGAAAACGACCCTGATGCGTACGTTTATTTCATTACCCAGGCAGCCGTCTGGGGCAATGTCTGCGACATTATCGGCAAGCCGGAATGGAAAGAAGCACCGGGTTATGCCACGCCAGCGGAGCGCCTTGATAAGATCTCGGCTATTTTCGATGCCATCGAGGAATGGACCAAAACCAAAGACAAATTCGAGGTTATGGAAATCTGTAATCCGCTCAACATCCCGTGCGGGCCTATCTTGTCGATGAAAGAATTGTCAGAGCAGCAATCCTTGCGTGATACCGGAACAATTGTCGAGGTTGACCATCCCGAACGCGGTAAATACCTCTCCGTGGGCAATCCGGTAAAACTGTCCGACAGCCCCAGTGATGTTAAGCGTTCGCCTTTGCTGGGGGAACATACCGACGAGATACTCGGCGAAGTCCTCGGGCTTTCAACCGAAGAAATCAAAGCCGCCAAGTCCGCTGGCGCGGTTTAATGCATTTCGCATTTAATAGAACCCACTCCTATTCGTCATCCTCGGGCTTGACCCGAGGATCCATTCCTCAATTTTCTCGACCTAATGGCAGTTTCTTTTTTTGAAAGCTCAACGGTATGGATCCTCGGGTCAAGCCCGAGGATGACGAATAGGAGAGTGGTGTGAAACTAATCAAAGGCGAACCGCTCCAGAGCCGTATAAGATACACAAGATAACGAGGAGATAATCGATGCGAATAATCGTTAATGGGCAACAGGCCTTTGGCAAGGCCTGTCTTGAGGCCATCCTTGAAAAAGGTGAAGACGAAGTGGTGGCAGTTTACTGTGCGCCTGACAAGGAAGGCCGACCTGTCGATCCAATCAAGGAATTTGCTCTCGAAAAAGGCCTCGAGGTGGTGCAGCCCGCCAATTACAAAGACGCCGACGTGCTCGATAAAATGCGCTCGTTTAATGCGGACCTGTGTGTCATGGCCTACATGATTATCTTTGTGCCTGAAGAAGCCCGCGATATCCCCACCCATGGGTCTATCTGCTTTCATCCCTCTTTATTGCCCAAACATCGTGGCCCGAGTTCAATCAACTGGCCAATTATTGGCGGGGCGACAAAATCTGGTCTGACTATCTTTTGGCCAGATGATGGACTGGACGAAGGTGAAATCCTGCTGCAAAAGGAGATCGACATCACTCCTGATGATACGTTGGGATCGGTTTATTTCAACAAGATATTCCCGCTCGGTATTCAGGCCGTTGTCGAGGCAATCGATCTGGTGCGCGCCGGTAATCCGCCCCGCATAGCTCAAGATGATAGTCTTGCCACCTATGAAAGCTGGTGCCGCAAGGCCGATGCCGAGATTGACTGGTCAAAATCTGTTGATGATGTCTACAACCTGATTCGTGGTACAAATCCCCAACCAGGTGCCTGGACCACGCTCGGTGATCTCGAGGTGCAGATTTATGACTGTGAAAAAACATCAGGAAATGACGGCAAACCCGGCGAAGTGACCGCGGTTGACGAAAAAAGCATTACAGTGTCGGCAAAGGGCGGTCAGATTATTGTTGCCCGTGTGAAACCCAAGGGTGGGAAAAAAATCACGGCAGGAGAATTTGCCGGTTCCCAAAGGATCAAAATTGGTACTATATTGGGCGGCTGAACCGCCACGGGGATTTATGACATTTGCAAATAATATAACAAATCAGGGAAAAAACGGATAATGCCCAAAAGTGATATTGAGATTGCCCGCGAGGCAACAATGATACCGATTGCTGAAGTCGGAGAAAAACTGGATATTCCAGCCGAAGAATTGCTGCAATTTGGACCATCAAAAGCCAAATTGTCGATGGAGTACATCAAATCCTTGAGCGACAAGCCCGATGGCAAGCTCATATTGGTGACCGCGGTTACACCAACGCCTGCGGGCGAAGGCAAGACCACCACCACGGTTGGTCTTGGTGACGGCCTCAATAAAATCGGCAAACGTGCTGCCATCTGCGTGCGCGAACCTTCGCTTGGTCCGTGCTTTGGCATGAAGGGCGGGGCCGCCGGTGGCGGTTATGCTCAAGTTGTGCCGATGGAAGACATCAATCTCCATTTTACCGGTGACTTTCACGCCATTGGCATTGCGCATAATCTCCTGTCCGCACTGATTGATAATCACATCTATTGGGGCCATGAGCCGGCAATCGATTCGCGCCGGGTCACCTGGAAGCGCGTTGTCGACATGAACGACCGCGCCCTGCGCCAGATCACCAATTCACTTGGTGGGGTTCCCAACGGTTTTCCGCGTGAAGATGGTTTTGACATTGTGGTCGCATCCGAAATCATGGCGATTTTCTGCCTCGCCAATGACCTCAAAGACCTCACCACCCGCATCGGCAATATGGTCATCGGCTTTAACCGTAACCGCGAACCGATTTATGCCCGCGACGTCAAGGGCCCCGGTCCCATGTCGGTGTTGTTAAAAGACGCACTTGCACCCAATCTGGTGCAGACTTTAGAAAACAATCCGGCCTTCATCCATGGCGGTCCCTTCGCCAATATCGCTCATGGTTGCAACTCGGTCATCGCCACTAAAACAGCGCTTAAGCTGGCGGATTATGTGGTCACTGAAGCGGGCTTTGGTGCCGATCTCGGTGCCGAAAAATTCTTCAACATCAAATGCCGCAAAGCCGGTCTCAAACCAGCCGCTGTTGTCATTGTCGCAACCGTTCGCGCGTTGAAAATGCATGGCGGTGTTGATAAGAAAGAACTTGGGCCTGAAAATGTTGAAGCGGTAAAAGCCGGGTGCTCAAACCTTGCCCGTCACATCAAAAACGTCCAATCCTTTGGTGTACCCGTGGTCGTTGCCATCAACCAGTTCATCACCGATACAGATGCTGAACTGCAAGCTGTAAAGGCAACAGCCGAAGGCTTTGGCACCACAGCGATTATCGCCAGCCATTGGTCAAACGGTGGCGCAGGTGCCGAAGAACTCGCAACTCATGTAGCCAAAATGGCCGATAGCGGCGAAGCAAACTTCAAAGTGCTTTATCCCGATGACATGCCACTGATCGAAAAAACCCGGTTCATTGCCCAAAACATTTATGGTGCCGATGACATCACCATGGATGGGGCGGTGCAAAAACGCTTTGAAGAATTGCAGAAGGACTATGGCCACTTCCCTGTTTGTATGGCCAAAACCCAATACAGCTTTTCAACCGACCCCGAAGCCAAGGGCGCACCCGAAGGATTTACCATCCCCATCCGCGAGTTGCGGCTTTCAGCTGGTGCTGAATTTATCGTCGCCGTCGCCGGTGCAATAATGACCATGCCAGGTTTACCACGCGTGCCATCAGCAAACTCAATCTACCTCAACGAAGACGGCCAGGTAGAAGGTTTGTTTTAGATCAAACCGCATGTAAATGCGGATAATTTGATCGTCAAAAATAAAGGCGCGCATCACTTCTCAAATGGAGAAGTGACAAAACCGGCAGTATCCCAGCTGCCGGTTTTTTTGTGCAAGATTACCAACCAACTGCACCTGTTATGTGCCGTTAGAGGAAAAGTTCGCCAATTGCGGGTCTGATCTGGCATATTGTCATTTTTAAAGGGGCACATGAAAATGGACATCAGGCCAGCACGCACAAGAAAAGAGATTGGCGATGCTGCCGCGCTGATGCGTGGCTTGGTGGACGCTAACAAAACTCTTGACCCGGCCCCCTGATCCGGGCTATTCAGGTGTAGAATCCGTTCATGTTTATTTCCGTTATTTTGGTTGGCGTCAAGGCCTGCGGAGTGGAGCCCTTGCGTAGCTCAAGCGAAGCAGGCCGGTTTGTGCGGTTTAATCT
>JAJFHS010000057.1 GCA_021775475.1 Hyphomicrobiales bacterium | reverse complement strand
GCTCAGAGGCCTTCACACCGGCCTCATATTCCTTGATTATTCCGATAATCTGTTCATCCGTAAATCTGCGCTTCATAGTCCATCCTTTCAAAGACGGATTACTAACACCAATCTGGCCGGAATTCAGGGGGCTGGGTCACTTTCGAATACAAAGATAGTGTTTTTTGGCTGAAGGTCTGGAGGAATGGATCCCCGGGACAAGCCCGGGGATGACGACAAAGGAAGATATCAAATTCAGTTAAACAATTTACGAAATGCGGTTGTTGCGTCTGGCGAGCAGGCGCAGGCGCAGGGCGTTTAGCTTGATAAAGCCCTCGGCATCGCGATGATCATATGATGTTGCCCCTTCTTCGAAGGTCACGAGGTCTTCGTCATAAAGTGAGTATGGCGAGCTGCGCCCAACCACGGTTGCGGACCCTTTGTATAATTTGAGCCGGACTGTGCCGGTGACGAATTCGGACGCGTGGTCTATTGCTGCCTGAAGCATTTCACGTTCGGGTGAAAACCATAAGCCATTGTAAATCAACTCGGCGTAGCGCGGCATGAGTTCGTCTTTTTGGTGAGCGGCACCGCGATCAAGGGTGATGCTTTCGATGCCGCGATGGGCAACCAGCAAAATAGTACCACCGGGAGTTTCATAGATACCCCTTGATTTCATGCCGACAACTCTGTTTTCGACCAGATCAAGACGGCCGATGCCATTGGCACCGCCCAACTCGTTCAATTGTGTCAGGATGGTTGCCGGACTGAGCTTTTTACCATCAATGGCAATGGCATCGCCTTTTTCAAATTCAATATCGATGTAGGTGGCTTTATCCGGTGCTTCTTCAGGAGAAACCGATCTTTGATAGACAAATTCCGGTGCCTCATTTTCAGGGTCTTCCAGCGCCTTGCCTTCCGAAGACGTATGCAGAAGGTTGGCATCGACTGAAAACGGTGCTTCGCCGCGCTTGTCTTTGGGAATGGGGATCTGGTGTTCTTCAGCAAAGTTTACAAGCTTGGTGCGGCTGGAAAGTTCCCATTCGCGCCACGGTGCAATAATGTGGATGTCGGGATTAAGGGCGTAATAGGACAATTCAAACCGCACCTGGTCATTGCCTTTGCCGGTGGCACCGTGACAGACGGCGTCCGCTCCGGTTTCAGCTGCAATTTCGATCTGGCGTTTGGCAATCAGGGGGCGTGCAATCGAGGTGCCTAAAAGATAGACGCCTTCATAAACCGCATTGGCCCGAAACATCGGAAATACATAATCGGCAACAAATTCTTCGCGCAAATCTTCGATATAGATTTCCTTGATGCCAAGCATCTCGGCCTTTTTGCGCGCGGGCTCGAGCTCCTCGCCCTGGCCTAAGTCTGCCGTGAAGGTGACAACCTCGCAATTGTAGGTGGTTTTGAGCCACTTGAGAATTACAGAGGTATCGAGGCCGCCGGAATAGGCGAGAACTACTTTTTTAATCTGCTTGTCTTGAGCCGCCATTTAATACTCCTGCAAAATGGGGGGTGAATGAATTGCCCGCACTATAGGCATGTTGCCCGCCTGCGCAATCATTACTTTTATGGGCAAAAAAGGTTTGAGGAAATGAAAATTACCGAAGCGTGTTGTATTCAAGCGAGTTCTCCTGATCCGTCATCCTCGGGCTTGACCCGAGGATCCATACCGGTGAGCTTTCGAAAACAATGATACTCATTTTGGCTGAGAGTATTGAGGAATGTATCCTCGGGACAAGCCCGAGGATGACGACGAGAGGGAGAGGATGAATGTAGCTAAATGCTGCATACTTTAAGAATTGGCGGATGCTTTTTCCAGGGCGCGGCGTTGATTGACAGACAATTTCATGCTGGCTGATTTCAACTGGCCGCAGGCAGCCATAATGTCGCGGCCGCGTGGTGTGCGCACCGGGCTGGCGTAGCCGGCTTTATAGACAACTTCAGCGAAATTTTCGATTGTCTCCCAATCAGAACATTCGTAGGGCGATCCCGGCCACGGGTTAAACGGGATGAGGTTGATTTTTGCCGGAATGCCCTTGAGCAATCTAACCAGTTCCTTGGCGTCGGCAAGGCTGTCATTTATGCCTTTTAACATCACGTACTCAAAAGTGATGCGCCGGGAATTGGAAACACCGGGGTAGTTTTTGCAGGCATCAAGTAACTGGCTCAGCGGATATTTTTTGTTTATCGGCACCAGTTGATTGCGGATCTCGTCATTAACCGCATGCAGCGAGATCGCCAGCATAGAGCCAATTTCATTGCCACAACGCTCGATCATGGGAACAACGCCTGAGGTTGACAGCGTTATGCGTCGCTTTGATATGGACAGGCCGGCATCATCCGACATGGTGTGAATGGCCTGTTTGACATTATCGAAATTATATAAGGGCTCGCCCATGCCCATGAGCACAACATTGGTGATCAGGCGTGTTTGCTTTGATGCGGGATCCGGCCATTCTTCAAGCGCATCTTTGGCAACGAGCAATTGCGCAACTATTTCGCCGGGCGACAGATTTCTTACCAATCGCTGGGTGCCGGTGTGGCAGAAAGAACAGGTGAGCGTGCATCCTACCTGGCTGGAGACACAAAGCGTGCCACGGGTTTCTTCGGGAATATAGACGGCTTCCACTTCCGGGCCCGGCCGACCTGGCACTGAAGATGCCAGACGCAACAGCCATTTTCGCGTGCCGTCATTTGATATCTGTTGTGTAACAATCTCGGGTCGCCCAAGAGAAAACGCGGGCTCAAGGGCTGATCGCACTTCTTTCGCTATGGTCGTCATGCCATCAAAATTGCGCCCGCCGCGCACATAGATCCAGTGCCAGAGCTGATTGGCCCGCATCCTGAGTTGGCGTTGGGGTATGTCAATTGCGGTGTTGATTTCCAACTCATGCGCAATTTCTTCGCGGGTAAGCCCGATGAGATTTATCATGTCTTAGTCAGATGTTCTGTGCTGTTGAAGCTCAATCGAAATCATGATTAGTGCAATTGGAGATGCTAACATCAATTGATGACAAAGTGCTTCGGCAGTTGAAACTTTAAACCCCGCCAGGAGTGCTGTGCGCGGAATTTCATAATATTATAAAAGCAAAAAAGAAGTAATGCCTATCTGCAGGCCTTGTCAATGCTGCTGATTGCCTTGGTAACACCGCTGAGGGAATATTTGTCAGTGGTAACCGTGCCGCGTTTGGAGGTTCCCTTGACGATCATGGAACTTCCCATCTTCATGGCTTTAATCAGGCGCTTTTCATTTTTGTTGCTATCGACCCAGGCACCGTCTCCTTTGGTATACAATTTGAAGGATTTATCACCAATGCGTGCAGTGGATACACTGCCGGGTTTAAATGGATACCCGGTAATAATGCTGACTTCGTTTTTAATTTTCTCTTTGGGACGGTTGGTGATGAGAAAATACACCGAATCACGATTTACCTTCTTTGGCAGGGTCTCTTTTGGCTCTGAAATCGAAAAGCAGACTTTGCCGCCTTTGGTTTTGTGTATGTAGGCTGACCAGTCACCGAAATCACCCAGATGTTTAGGGTCGACACTGGCTATTGCCGGTGTGATGAAACCAAGTGCGGCTGCCATTAAAATAATTTTGCAGGAGTTGTGTGTTCTGGGTACGAAAATCATTCTCAATCCGTCGCTGTTTGTGCTGTTTTATCGATGGGAAGTGGCGAATCACGCCCCCGACCCGATGCCTATATGTGCAAATCAATAAGGCAACATTTAGCTCGGGTCCATTAGGGGCAAAATTTAGTTAATGTATTGCTAAAAATTGACTTAAATGGGGAAAAACCGAGATAAAAATTGTACTAATCT
The DNA here is from genome assembly GCA_021775475.1 of Hyphomicrobiales bacterium. Classification (GTDB taxonomy): domain Bacteria; phylum Pseudomonadota; class Alphaproteobacteria; order Rhizobiales; family JAJFHR01; genus JAJFHR01. Next base: position 25,336 of record JAJFHS010000057.1, on the reverse strand, counting down.
GACGCTGTCCGGATCGGTGGCGTGCCATGCAGGTGGGGTTTGAGTTCAACCGGCTTGCCGCTGGCGGAAACCGGAGGTTGTGAGAACCGGCCAATTGTCTTTATTCGATCATACATAATTATGGCACCAGCGGTGGCGACGTTGATGCAGAATGACGTTGGAATTTTGATTATATGATCACATTTTTGCACCATTTGAGATGACAAGGAGCCGCGTTCGGGGCCCAGAACGTAAGCGGCTTGGAGGGGGTGGCGAAAACTTGGCAAATCCACAGCCTCGTCGAGAAGTTCGACGCCCACCAGTTTGCAGTTTTGCGGCAACGCCATATCAGCAATTGTCTGCCAGTGATAATAGGGAATGTGAATGGGCGAATTTGAGGTGTCAGAACCCGGTGCATCAAGCTTTTTATGGGCATCAATCGTAAAAACAAAGCTCGCACCAAAGGCGTGAGCCGAACGCATCAGGTTGCCAAGGTTCATGGGCTTGCTTATCCCTTCGGCACCAATCGCAAAAAAACCTCTCAACGCACTCTCCTTCAAAAAGTCAATTATTCATCCATAGGCTGTGTTTTATTGATTGCCTATGCTGTATTGTCTTTAAAAGTGATACCATGATCGCGTTGATCGTCGAAATCGATTTTTAGGGGTAAACAGTGCGCGCAGTTTTATGTAAAGAATTTGGACCGCCCTCTATGCTGGTGGTGGAAGATTTGGCGTCCCCTGTTGCCGGTGCCGGTGAAGTGGTGATCGCGATCAAGGCTACCGCGCTTAATTTTTTCGATACGCTGATTATTGAAAATAAATATCAGTTTAAACCTGACCTGCCATTTTCGCCCGGTGCCGAGATTGCCGGAGAAATCCTTGAGATCGGCAAAGGCGTTTCAGAATTTCAAATTGGCGAGCGGGTTATGGCTTATGTGGCCTGGGGCGGGTGCCGGGAAGAAATGGCGGTAGCGGCAGAAAAACTTGTTAAAATTCCCGATGGTATTGAATTTAAAATCGCAGCGGGCCTGACGGTTACCTACGGCACCACCTATCATGGCCTTAAAGACCGGGCGGACTTGCAGAACGGTGAGATCCTGGCGGTGCTGGGGGCGTCCGGTGGTGTCGGGCAATCAGCGGTTGAGCTGGGCAAGGTGATGGGCGCGCGGGTCATTGCCGCTGCATCATCAGATGACAAACTCGAATTCTGTCGGTCAATCGGTGCCGATGATCTGGTCAATTACAGCACGGAAAATCTAAAAGACCGGCTCAAGGAGTTGGCGGGCGGCACCGGGGTCGACGTCATTTATGATCCGGTGGGGGCTGAATACAGCGAGCAGGCGTTACGGGCGATCGCGTGGCAGGGACGATTTTTGGTGGTTGGTTTTGCCGCCGGTGAAATCCCGAAAATCCCTCTCAATCTCACGTTGCTGAAAGGATGCCAGATAGTTGGTGTTTTCTGGGGAGCCTTTGCCAAGCGCTGCCCGCAGGCAGAACAGGCCAATATGGCGCAGATATTGCGATGGGTGCAGGAAGGCAAGCTCACCCCCCATATTCATCGCGAATATACACTTGATCAAACAGCCGACGCCTTGCAAGCCCTGGCAAACCGTGAAGTCAAAGGCAAAGCTGTTATTATCCCTGATGCGTGATAATTTCTAAAAGCTCAAACGTCCTGCTCGGCCAGTTGTTTTATTGTCGAATTGGCCTGGGATTTATGCGCGTCTGTTATGTGACCGGCAACGATGCCGATGGCGGCGGTTAAAACTGTGGCATCGTCGGAAAAGCCCAGACCGATGATGAAATCGGGGATAAGGTCGGCAGGCAGGATGAAATACGCCAGGGCAGCCAGCAAGATTGCCCGTACCCGCGCCGGTGTTTCCGGGTCAATTGAGCAATAATAGGCTGACAGGAGTTCGGGAGCGAAAGGAATCAAACCGGCGACTCTGCCGAATTTTCTCCAAAAACTCTTTTTGACGGTTTTTTGATTTTTTTCGAAAACCACAGGAAGCTGATACTGATTAACGTTTGTATCGGATGTGAAATCATTATTTCCCGTATCCTCCATTGCCCAACTCCTGATTTTGCATAAAATTCTGTCCCACCTCTAATTGGTGGTTTAAACCATAGACTGCAAGAGGTATTAAACCTTATGAAGTTTGACGTATCCGTCGCCCACAGCAAGGAGCTGGCATGAATTTAGATGAAATAGGAAGTGCCGTGGTCACCGGTGGTGCCTCAGGCCTGGGAGCCGCAACAGCCACAGCGCTCGCCCGGCATGGTGTCAAAGTCGCCTTGTTTGATCTTGATGAGGACAAGGGAAATGCGGTGGCTGAGGAAATTGGTGGTCTTTACTGCAACGTTGACGTGACCAATGAGGAAAGCGTTGACGACGGGCTGGCGAATGCGCGCAAGCGGCATGGGCAGGAACGCCTACTGGTCAATTGCGCCGGTATTGTCACTGGCTCGCGGACAGCGGGCAGGTCGCGTGAAACCGGGGAAACATGGGCGCATGATCTTGCGGCTTTTACCAAGGTGATCACCATTAATCTCATTGGCAGTTTTCACATGAGTTCAAAGTGTGCCGCCGGCATGATGGAACTTGACATGGTATCACCTGATTGTGGTCGCGGCATCATTGTCAGCACGTCATCAATCGCCGCTGTTGATGGACAAGTGGGGCAAACGGCATATGCTGCCTCTAAAGGCGGTGTGGCCAGCCTCACCCTGCCTATGGCACGTGATCTGGCGCGCGAAGGTATCCGCGTCATGAGTATTATGCCGGGATTGTTTCACACACCAATGTTTGATGGCCTTGCTGAAGAGGTGCAAGAAGCTTTAGGGGCGGGAGTTCCTTTTCCACCGCGATTGGGAAATCCGAAGGAATTTGCTTCTCTGGTGCTTCATATTATCGACAATGACATGCTCAACGGTGAAAACATTCGCCTTGATGGCGCCTTGCGGCTGGCACCAAAATAACATTCGTTTTCAATCCAAAAACCTCTTTGCAGCCTTGTCCATAAATTTCGCCAGCTTAATGTCGAGTTCGGTAAGGCTGCCGGCATCATGGGTGGTCAATTTAACATCGAGGGTGGAATAGACATTGAACCATTCGGGGTGATGGTTCATTTTTTCAGCTTGCAGGGCGACCTGGGTCATAAAGCCAAAGGCCTGATTGAAGTTTCCGAATTTGAATTGGCGCAATATGGCATTGCTGTCTTCGGCCAGCTTCCATTGCGGCACCTGCTTTAAGGCAGCGCTGCGTTCAGCGTTGTTCAATCTGGCAGCCATGATCAATTCCTGAAACTGTTTAAGGGCATGGGTTTGAATAGATCAGATGAATGTCTTCAATTGCCTGTTGCAGCTCTGGCGTGAGGTCAAGGTTTTGACTGTCGATATTGTTTTTCAGTTGCGCCATAGTGGTTGCGCCGAAAATATTTGACGTAAGAAACGGTCGTGTAGTCACGAACTGCAAGGCCAGCTGGGCGGGATCGATATTGTGGTCTCGGGCAAGTTTGACATAAGCGGCAATCGCTGTTTCCGCATTGGGTGTTTCGTACCTGTCGATACGATTAAACAATTCTTTACGCGATCCTTTCGGTAGCGATCCGTTTAAATATTTCCCGGTTAAGACACCTTGACCCAGAGGGGAGTAGGCCAAAAGACCGACATCTTCGCGGTGCGCAATTTCTGATAATCCGGTTTCGAAGCTCCGGTTGAGGAGATTATAGCTATTCTGGATTGACTGAACGCGTGGAAAATTATTTATCTCGCTTTCCCTGAGGTAACTCATGGTGCCCCAGGGCGTTTCGTTTGATATGCCCACGTGCCGGATCTTTCCTGCCTTGACCAGATCAGCCAGAGCGGACAACGTCTCATTGATTGAGCAGGCCTCGCCTTGCTTGTGCACATAAGACAGCTCTTTGAAAAGCTGCATGGGGCGATCGGGCCAATGGACCTGATAAAGATCTATGTAATCGGTTTGCAGCCGCCTGAGGCTTTTATCAACGGCTTCATTTATGTTGTCGGCGTTTAATACAGCTTTTTCACCACTGTTACGAAACCAGGTATTGTCAGAAGCGCCGACGACCTTCGTGGCCAGGATGATTTTATCGCGATTTTTTCGTTCAGCAAACCAGGTGCCGATGATCTCCTCAGTGCGGCCATAGGTCTCGGCTTTGGGGGGGATGGCGTAAAGCTCGGCGGTATCGAAGAAATTTATCCCGTGGGCGAGCGCATAATCCATCTGTTCATGGCCTTGGCGCTCGGTGTTCTGCTGCCCCCAGGTCATGGTGCCCAGGCACAGGGCGCTGACGTTAATGTCGGTGCGTCCCAATTGTCGATATTCCATTTATGTCCCTTTGAAGATTATTCCGTAACTGATCTATTGTTTTTTCTGGCGAAATCGATCGCTGTTGTTGAGCAGCTCTTCTACTTTTGGTAAAATGTTGCGGACGATTATCTCAACTCCGACAGCGGTGGGGTGGATACCGTCGGATTGATTCAGCCAAGGGATAGCGGCCACATCTTTAAGAAAGAACGGATAAAACACTAGGTTGTATTTTTTTGCAAGATCGGGAAAAATGGCATTGTAGGATTTACCATACTTCGGCCCCAGATTTGGTGGCGCCAACATGCCGGTCAGCAGCACGTCGATTTTTCGTTGTTTAAGGCGGATTATTATTTTCTCCAAAGATGCGCGGGTTGAGCCGGGAGAAATCCCACGCAAAGCGTCATTGGCACCCAATTCAATGATGACGCCGTCCACATCCTCACCAAGAGACCAGTCTAGCCGGGCAAGGCCACCAGCGGCGGTGTCGCCAGAAACTCCCGCGTTTTGTACGGTAACGTTATAACCTTTATTTTTAAACATTTTTTGTAGCTGCGCAGGGAAACTATTTGAACCTTTCAGGCCATAACCTGCAGTCAAACTATCTCCCAGGGCGGCCAGTTGATAGGTGTACTGGCTGGCGGAGGCCGTCATTATTCCGAGGCCAGAACCCAACCAAAGGCAGGAAAAAAAACCAAGGGAATAGATAAATCGTGATTTGAATTTAAGCTTCAGTGTGACATATCGAATGAACATGATGAAAAATATGGCGGCTGACCCAAAGGATTGCAAGGTAGTGGAAAAAAATAACAATTTAATGATACATCTGCAAGCCGTGGAACTCACCTTGACCAGTCTGGCGGGGCCGGTGAATATTCTCAAAGGCATAGATATTGAAATTCAACAAGGTGAAACTGTTGGCCTGGTGGGGTCTTCGGGCTCGGGCAAATCCAGCTTACTGTCAGTGATCGCCGGTCTTGAGGCTCCCACAAGTGGTGTGGTCGAGATTGCCGGGCGCTCGCTGGCTAATCTTGACGAAGATGAGCTCGCCCTCATGAGGGGTGAGCACATCGGCATTGTGTTTCAGTCCTTCCACCTTATCCCCACCATGACGGCGCTGGAAAATGTTGCTGTTCCACTGGAGTTGAGCGGGCAGAAAAATGCGCGCCGACGTGCGCGTGAAGAGTTGAAGCTGGTCGGCCTGGCCGATCGTGTGGAGCATTATCCCGGACAATTGTCCGGGGGTGAACAGCAGCGCGTGGCAATTGCCCGGGCTGTGGTGTGCGGCGCACCTATTTTGCTTGCTGATGAGCCTACGGGTAATCTTGATGACCAAAACAGCGGCCATGTCATCGACCTTCTGTTTTCGCTGCAGGCTGAGCGCAACACTACCTTGTTGATGGTCACCCATGATGCCCGCATCGCGGCGCGCTGCGAGCGTATCATCACGCTTAAAGACGGGCAGATCTCTGGTGCTGCTGGAAGCGGCTTGTGATGGAGGGGATGAAAAAGAAATCCGGGCAGTCACTGGGTTTAAGTTTTAGATATGCGTGCCGGGAATTGCGGTCGGGATTTTCCGGGTTTGCCGGTTTTCTTTTTTGTCTGGCACTTGGTGTTGGCGGCATTGCAATTGTTGGTTCATTTTCCCAGGCGGTAAAATCCGGTCTGGCTGAAGAGGGGCGCGTATTGCTTGGTGGCGATGTGGAATTTGCCCTGTCTTATCGCCAGGCGGGCGGTGACGAGCGCTCAGCACTTGATCAATATGGCCTGGTCTCTGAGGTGGCAACCCTGCGCGCCATGTTAACGGTGCCGGGCAGGCAAGCGCAAAGCCTCATTCAGATCAAGGCTGTTGACGAGCGCTACCCATTATTTGGCAAGTTGGTTTTTGGACCAGAAACCAGTTCAAGTGCTGAGGTAGTTTCGGATACGAAACTACCTCAAATCAGCGTTGATTCATCATTGCTGGCGAGCCTGCAGATGGAACCGGGCGGGCAGGTAAAGATTGGCAGCCAGATCTTTGTAGTCGGCAGAGTAATTCAAAATGAACCCGACAGGATGTCCAGTGGCTTTATGATTGGTCCGCGCGTGTTAATGAGCCGGGCCTCTCTCGATAAAACCGGCCTTATCCAGCCGGGGAGCATGGTGCGCTGGCGCTATCGAATTCGCTTTCCTGAAACCGGTTCCACAGATGCCGACGAAACCGTTGCTGCGGTAAACCAGAAATTTCCCAAATCAGGGTGGCACATAACCACGCGCGCCAATGCAGCACCCGGCATAAGGAATTTTGTTGATCGCCTTGCAGTTTTTTTGACCCTTGTCGGTTTTACCACCCTGTTGGTGGCCGGAGTGGGCATTGCCAATTCGGTTAAAAGCTATGTCGATGCCAAACGCTCGGTGATTGCCACCTATAAATGTCTGGGAGCTACGGGCAATTTCATCACCACCGTTTATTTGCTGCAAATCATGCTGGTGTCGGCTGTGGGTATTGGCATCGGTGTGTCGGCAGGCGCGTTGATACCATACATCGGCCTGAGCTTGCTGGCAGATATGTTGCCGGTGCCGGCAAAAACGACCGTCTTTTTCCAGCCCTTGGCGATCTCAGCGTTGTTTGGCCTGCTTACGTCTTTTGCCTTTGCCACCTGGCCCCTCGGCCGTATACGCCAGATTGCCCCATCGGCGTTGTTTAGAGATTTAGTTTCGACAGCGAAACAATATCCAAAGCCGTTATACATATCCCTGTTTTTTGTAACCTGTCTGGCTTTGGGGGCATTGTTGGTTTTTACCTCAAGTGAACGCCTGGTATCGGCCATGTTTGTTGCTGGTGCAACGGTGGGGTTTGCAGCCCTTGCACTGGTTGCGATTGCTTTGATGGCTGTGGTGAAGCGATTGCCGTTGTTTAAAACCCTGGAATTGCGCCTCGCCATTTCAAATCTTCATCGACCCGGTGCTGCCACCGTCAGTGCTGTTTTATCTTTGGGGCTTGGTTTGACCCTGTTGTTGACGTTGATGCTGATTGATAAAAACCTGGTTCAACAGCTCGGCAAAGACCTGCCCGACAAAGTGCCGTCGTTTTTCTTTGTCGATATCCAGCGCGCGCAGATGGAGCCGTTTGAGGCATTGGTTCAAAGCTCACCCGAGGTTAGTGCTTTTTCCAAAGTGCCAATGTTGCGTGGTCGCATCATGGCCATGAAGAACATTAATGTTGATGAATATGATGCCCCTGCTAGTGCGCGTTGGGTGCTGCATGGGGATCGCGGTATTACCTACGCACGGACCCTGCCTGAAGGCTCAACCCTGATCAAGGGTGCGTGGTGGCCGGAAGACTATGCCGGACCACCTCTGGTTTCATTTACCGATAGTCTGGCAACCCAACTGGGGCTGTCGATTGGTGACAGCATAACGGTGAATATTCTCGGCCGAAATATTACAGCAAAGATTGCGAATACGCGGGCGGTTGAATGGCGTTCCTTCGGCATCAACTTTGTTCTGGTGTTTTCGCCCAACACGCTGGAAAAAGCGCCACATACGTTTTTGTCCACAGTTACACTTCCGAAACAAAACGAGTTGACGTTGATGAAATCAATAAGTTCGAAATTTGCCAATGTAACCTCGATCAGAGTTCGTGAAGTTCTTAGTACCGTTAATTCAATTTTAGAAAACCTGATTGTGGCAATCAGAGCAGCCAGCAGCCTGTCCTTTGCAGCAGCAATTGTGGTGTTGGCTGGAGCCATTGCCGCGGGCAGGCGACAACGCACTTACGATGCTGTGGTATTGAAAACACTCGGTGCCACGCGCAAAATGCTGGTGCGAAGTTATTGTCTGGAATATGGGATACTAGGGCTGTGTTCGGGGATCTTTGCCTTAGGCGTCGGCAGTCTTGGTGCTTATCTGGTGGTGGAGCATGTGCTGGATGTAAAATTTGTATTCTTCCCCGGTCTCGCCCTGGTCACAGTTTTACTGGCAGCATTGGGAACCGTGGCGGTGGGGTTGATCAGTTCATGGCGCATACTTGGAGAACGGCCAGCGGCCATTTTACGGTCACAAAACTAGTATAGGCTAAATAGTTACAACAGGTGGCTCTAATGGCTTGGAGTTCAGGATATCCGGGATTAATATTGTTTTGCATAGGTCTTGCAAAGCTCACGCTTAACCCCCATATTTCACCCGTGTATCGTATGAACAAATTGAGGCTTCCAAAAGGGAGTATAAATTATGTCTGATTTAAGAAACCAAGGTTTTCCTGGCGCTCAACCGACTGTCGCCCGGTCTGCATCGCACGAAATTGATGAGGGCCTGCGCGCTTACATGCTGCGTGTCTATAATTATATGGCTATTGGCCTGGGGATCACCGGCATAGCTGCCTATGGTGCTTTTATGATGGCTGTGACGTCTGATCCAGGTCTGTCGGTTGGCCAATTGGCGAATGGCACTATGGTTACGTCTTTTGGTGCCATGCTGTTTAACAGCCCGCTGAAATGGGTGGTGATGCTGGCACCGTTAGGTCTGGTGTTTTTCCTCAGTGCCAAAATTTCCACTATGAGTGTGAGTAGCGCCCAGATAGCATTCTGGGTGTTTGCTGCGCTGATGGGAATTTCACTGTCCTCTATATTCCTGGTCTATACATCCACCAGCATTACCCGGGTGTTCTTTATCACTTCGGCGGCTTTTGGTGCCTTGAGCCTCTATGGCTATACCACCAAGAAAGATATTTCAGGATGGGGCTCGTTCCTGTTCATGGGACTGATCGGTATCATTATTGCCTCGGTGGTCAATATTTTCCTGGGCAGTACCGCGCTCACGTTTGCTATATCTGTCATCGGTGTACTGGTGTTTGCCGGTCTCACCGCTTATGACACCCAGCAGATCAAGGAAATGTATTACGAAGGTGACAGTGCAACCGCTTCCGGACGCAAGGCGATTATGGGTGCCTTGCGGCTCTATCTCGACTTCATCAACATGTTCATCATGTTGCTGAGCCTGTTTGGCAATCGCAACTGATCTTGTAACACTCAATAAAAAGCCCTCGCGACAGATGTCTGCGGGGGCTTTTTTGTGTCTGCTCTATAAAAGACCTAAATCAGCGATAATTTTGGTTTTTTGTCGATGGCCTTGAGCACTTGGTTGAGATCGTGTCCGCGTTTCAGGATCATTCCACTGGCGCTGATTATCCAGTAAAGACCCTGTTTACGGGCCATTTTCGGACGTTTTTCAATACGATATAATGGTATTTCAGAAGACCGGCGAAAGATGGAAAAAACGGCTCTTTCCTTTAACGTGTCGATAGCATAATCACGCCATTCACCGGCAGCAACTCTGGTGCAGTACACATTCAGTATTTGACGCAGCTCATGGCGATCAAAGCTTGTCTGTCTGGCTATCCGGTTATTGTGGTGAAGGTGCACAACGCTCGACTTACCGGATCGGGCCGAGCGCGGCATGGCTATTGGTTCTGTTTCGCTCAATTGCGCCTCCTTTTTGGTCTTTCGCCTGTATTTCGTCATATCTTCCCCCCCTCTGCCACAATTGGCAAGACATAAAAAAACGAAAAAATCACATTTTTGCCCCAGTTCAGCCCTTTGGGTGCCGCAATAATTGTCGATAAAGTCATTGTTGCCTCTATGGTCCGGCTTTTGATGGTGATCTTGGTTCTCTGCCCCCCAGCCCCCTAAGATCAAACATATAAGCCGGACCACTCTTTTTTGGTATCAAATTACATCGATGGATGGGTCGGCAAACTCCAGTCTCCCTCGACTTAGCCTACCCGTCCATCAATTTGAATCTTAGGCAACACAATCGCAATTTTTCCCAAAAACTTCGATTTAACTCTTGATTTATCGCTGTCACTATCCCTATCTGAGACAGACTGGATTGATAATTACGAGGGCTGTTACGTTGAGCGACAAAGAGAAAACCAAAAAACCCAAAACGGCGAAAAAACCTAAAAGCCAAAGCCACAAGTTTGAGGCCGAAGTTGCCCGCCTGCTTCAGCTTATGGTGCATTCAGTTTATTCGGAAACCGAAGTGTTTTTGCGTGAACTCATTTCCAATGCCGCTGATGCCTGTGACAAATTGCGCTATGCCGCTGTCACCAAGCCGGACCTCATTGCCAGTGACAGTGAACTGAAAATCCGCATTCTCATTGATGGCGAAAACAAAACATTGACCATTGAGGACAATGGCATCGGCATGAGCAAGGATGAGCTGATCTCAAACCTTGGCACGATTGCTCATTCGGGAACACTTGCTTTCATGGAAAAAGCTGACAAGGCCGAAGATATCGGCTTGATCGGCCAGTTTGGTATCGGGTTTTATTCAGCTTTTATGGTGGCAGATAAAGTCGAGGTGATCAGTGCTGCAGCTGGAACCGGCGATATTAACGTCTGGACTTCAGATGGTGCAGGAACCTACACGGTGGAAAAAGCCCAAAAAGGCCTGGTTGGTGAAGGTTTCAGAGGCACAAGGTTATTATTGTCATTAAAGAAAGATGCAGAAAAATTCCTCGATGCATCTGAGTTGAAACGCATCATTACCGCTTATTCAGATCATATTTCCTTTCCGATCGAGCTTGCCGAAATCAAAGATGGCAAGCAGTCGGATTATGAGAAGGTCAACACCGGCAGCGCTTTATGGACGCGTCCTAAAGCTGATATCAGTGAAGAGCAGTATAATGAGTTTTTCAGATCCCGTGGTGGTGTCTTTGGTGATCCGCAATTAACCATCCACTATCGCGCTGAAGGTCGGCATGAATATTCCGTGTTGCTGTTTATCCCCAAAGAGCGTCCTTTCGATTTGTTTGAGCCATCACGCAAGAGCCAGATTTCCTTGTATGTGCGGCGTGTTTTCATCTCCGGGGATGCAGAGTTTTTGCCCGGCTATTTGCGTTTTGTCAGAGGGGTGATCGACAGCGAGGATATGCCGCTTAATATTTCGCGCGAAATGTTGCAGAACAATCCGATTGTGGCGTCGATCCGCAAGGCTGTCACCAATCGTATCCTCAGTGAACTTAAAAAGCTCAGTGCTAAAAAACCGGAAGAATTTACCGCATTCTGGAACTCGTTTGGTCAGGTGTTCAAGGAAGGCCTGTATGAAGACCATGAGCGCCGTGATCAGTTGCTGGAACTGGCCATGTTCAAGACCACCAAATCCGATGGTGAATTACGTAACCTCAAGACCTACGTCGAAAATCTGAAAGAAAACCAGACGGCGATTTACTATATCGCCGGTGAAGATGGCGAGCAACTCAAATCCAGTCCGCAGCTGGAAGGGTTCGTTGAGCGTGATATTGAGGTTTTGCTGCTGTCTGACCCGGTTGACAGTTTCTGGACCACCATGGTGCTGGGGTTTGAGGGCAAGTCGTTTAAATCAATCACCCAGGGTGAAGCCGATCTCGACGCCATCAAACCGGTTGAAGACACCACTAAAGAAGAAGACAAATCAGACGACGAGGATGAAAGTGCCACGGGAATATTGATTGCCGCTTTGAAAAAAGCCCTGGCGGATGATGTTGTCGATGTGCGCAAATCAGTACGCCTGACCACAAGCCCGGTTTGCCTGGTAGCAGATGCCGGTGGCCCTGACCTTGCTCTTGAAAAGATACTGGCGCAACAACAGGACGGTACGGGTGCCGGGCGGGCCAGGGTTCTGGAAATAAATACCGGTCACGCACTGATCAAGAAGCTCGCAGCCCAGGTGAAAGAATGCGGTATTTCGACAGATATCGACGACAGTGCCCGGCTTTTGTTCGATCAGGCGCGGATCATGGATGGCGAGAGCGTCAGCGATCCGGCAGCTTTCGCTCAACGGCTGTCCAGCCTGATGCTTAAAGTGATGTAAGATATTTCGCAAACTCCCGGTCTTGAGCCGCAATTACCTCGGGAGTTACGGTTGTTCAATCGCGCTTCAGACAGAAGCGGTCATTTTCAACCCTTCAAGGGTAGGGCGATATTTTTCGAAGACCTGGTATAGATGGTCCATCAGCACTCTGACGCGGGGATTCACTTTGATATCTTCATGCGTTAACACCCAGACCTGCATGTCTGAGATCAAGCCCACTTCACTCACACGTTCGAGTTCCGGATCAGTATCACCAAGATAACACGGCAGTAAACCCATACCGCGTCCTGACCGGATCAATTGCGCCGCCAGGGTTGGCGAGTTAGCATTAGCTACTACCTGCGCGGGTATAACGGGTTTTCTGGCAGGCGCGTAGTCCATCGCTATCCACCGGTCCGGCGCCGGGCGGTTTGCAAGATACTTGTGCGATGTGTAAAGCGCTAGAGGGCTATTTGCCACCTTGCGGCCATATGCAGTATCGGGAGGATTGCGCGTGATCCGAATAACAACATCAGCTTCTCGCTGCGCCAGATTACTCATCAGGTCAGAAGCGATGATGTCCAGTTTTATCATCGGATAGCGCTGCATAAAATCATCAATGGGGGCATGCAGCAGCCCTGAATACAGGCTTTCAGACAGCGATAGTTTTACAGTACCAGCAAGCCCGGTATCAGCGGAAAATGCCAACCGGTCTACCTCGGCACAGCCTCCTTCGATAGTTTTTGCCAATGGTAAAATACGCTGCCCAAGTGGCGTCAGGCACTGTCCCTCGCGTTTGCGCTCAAACAGCGAGCTTCCCAAAGTGTCTTCAAGAAACTTGATGCGACGCGATACCGTTGCGTGCGTAATACCAAGCATTTTTGCAGCGCCGCGAATTGAGCCACTGCGCGTGACAGACAAAAAAATTCGAAAATTATCCCAATTCTCCATGGTACATATTTCATCCAAAACGTTACATTGATGGTGACTTTATAGGCCGGTCTATTTGATTTATCAATATCGAAGCAGGAACAATATCGACGGTGCAAGTACAACATATTTTGGAAAAGTGCTGAATTGAAAGATACAGAATTGACATATGAAATAACTCTTTTAAATGCCGACATTCGAGGTCCAATGAACGGTGAGTTTCGGTTGGGGCTGGTTTATGAAGGCGAGCAGAAAGCCGAGCTGGAATATCACTGGAATGACAACCAATTTACGGCAGTTTTTCATGGGCACGCGCCCAGCCTTCCTGTGCCGGCCCACCCAACCATATTTATCCAAAAAACAATCGCGGCCATGTGGGCTTTGAAAACCGAAGATCATGCACTGCCGACAGATGTATTTAAGGATCATTGCGTGACAATTGACCTGAGCGCTTAAAGGAGAATACCGATGATTGATATGAAAACAACGGCGGTAAAAAGCCAGAAAATCGTTTTTGCGATGATAGGCGGTTTAAGTTTGGTCGTGGCGATGAGCGGCAATGCTTTGGCGCAAGAGCCCATCGGAGTTCTGGGGCTTTATAAAGCTGAAAAACCAACAGCGGTTCGTTTTGATGAAGGAAAGATTAGCTCCCTTGGTTGCGCGCTTAAACGGCAGGGTGTTATCGCGGGCGCCCAAGGTAACATTAGTATCGATCAGCCAAATCGTTTTGTGCTTCTTAATTGTGACGGCTCACTTTTGAGGGATATTGGTAGGCACGCTATGTTTAATGCTTTGGCCGGGGAGGTAAAAGCGAATGTTATCCTTGAAGGCCCCATAGTCGATCTAGCCGACAATATTGGGGAGGGAAAGATTGAGGACCGGGAATATATTTTCAAAATCAGCTATTATAATAACAAGGATATTGATGGCCGCTCAAAGTCACTTGCCAACATTAATCAGCGCGTATCTAAACTTTCTGATAAATACGTCACGGAATCTTTTATCAGGGTTACCCATGCTTCGGGCATGCCAACGCCTGACGAGGTTGTCGTCATTTACTATGACAGTCCCGCACAAGGTAAGCGATTTAGAAAAAACAATGGTGAGGCGCTCAATTTAATAGGTAAGTTTAACGCTGAGCATATAAATGAATTCGTCTATCTTGTCGGAAAAGCAATGGTTTTGCCCTGAAAAAGTGGTGAAACTTTAAGGCATCGGGTTTTTTCAGACAAGCTGTTATGCAGGGCGTGGCGCCCACAGAATTATGGCGGCACCGGTGATGGCGATAAGACCGCCTGTTACATCCCAGCGATCAGGCCTATGGCCTTCGATGGCCCACATCCACATAAGCGAGGATAAAATATAAACGCCGCCGTAAGCTGCATAGGCGCGACCAGCATAGGCTGCGTCTATACGGGTGAGAAAATAGGCAAAAGCGGCAAGGCTGAGCATTCCCGGTGCAACCCAAAAAATTGATTTATCGAGCTTGAGCCAGGCCCAAAATGCAAAGCATCCGGCAATCTCGGCAATTGCTGCAGCTATATAAAAAAAGGCTGATGAATACATCATGATGAGTTTGCCCTCAAAAAAGGTAAGGCGATCATCATCAACAAATTAACGGTGTTTGCAAGACCGGTGTGATCTAAATTCTTTATTTCAGATTATCCATCATCGCAGCGGCAATGATTTCCCGATTGTCGTCACGTTGCAACAAGACCACACAGCCATCATAGCCTTGAGCAATTAATTGTGATTTTGGCAGGTTTATGGTCATTGGTTTGCCTTCCCACATGCCTATGGGCGCCATTTGGCGAACTACATTGCTATAGATAATGGTGTTGCCGCTGTTTTCGCCGCGACCGATTTTTACGGTCTCGGCACCCTTGAATAAAACCAGCCACAAGGTGGCTTTGCCGGATGAAGTTGATTTGGCGGCACTGTCAATAGTTGCGGATACCCTTATGGCATCACCATCCGCCTTCATGGAAAGTGTTATTTTCTCATCGCGGGCAACCGTTTTAATGCCGCGCTCCACCGCACTTTTCTGATTGCCAACCACATGTATGCGGCCATTTATAACCATTTGTGGTGTATAGACCTGACGATCACCGCGAGCGCGGGCGTAATCGCGCTGGCGTTTTGAAAAAGCAGGGCTGGCAAGAGTATCCTTCCAGCCAAGGTAATCCCAGTAATCAACTGGAAAAGTGAGAGCAATGACGTCATCACGGAGTTTGAGCTTGCCGAGGATTTCATCAGCCGGTGGGCATGACGAACACCCCTGGCTGGTAAACAGCTCGACTACGGTTGGGTTGGCGGACACTGCGGGAGAGACAAAAAAACTGGCTGAGGCCAGAAAAGCCAAAGCACCCGCAATTCCGAAAAACCTCTGTCGGAGATTGATTTTCATTCTAAATTACCTGAAATCTGTTCGGTCCAGACAATATGAATTATGCAGATCAATTACCAGTCACTTTGGGGTGAGGCTTTTATAGACTGTTTTGGTATCTACGTGGAAAGTCCTGAAGCCAGCCACTCCCCCGCCCAACCACCCCCAGGGTATCCTCATCGGGTGGTTGGGCGGGGGAGTGGCTGGCTTCAGACTTTCCATGTGGGAGAAACAGCCTTAATCAGGCAGCAAGGCGGCGCAGGACGTATTGCAGAATTCCACCGTGGCGGTAATAATCAAGTTCGTCTTCCGTATCAATGCGGCTGAGAAGCGGCACATTGACTTTTTTACCGCCTTTGTAAGTGATGGTGGCATTGAGTGTCATGCCCGGCTTCATACCTGACGATATGCCTTCAATGGTGACAAGTTCTTCACCGGTAATCTTGAGGCCTTTCCACGATTGATCGTCTTTGAAAACCAGAGGTAAAACTCCCATGCCGAGCAGGTTGGAGCGGTGAATACGCTCGAAGCTTTCAACAATGACCGCACGCACGCCTAATAATCTTGTACCCTTGGCCGCCCAGTCGCGCGATGAGCCGGTGCCATATTCCTTGCCCGCAAACACCACCAGCGGTGTTTCGGTTTCTAAATAACGCATGGCGGCATCGTAAATCGTCATCTGTTCGCCCGATGGATGATGAATGGTGTAACCGCCTTCAACGCCGGGGACCATCTGGTTTTTAATGCGCACGTTGGCAAAAGTACCACGTGCCATCACCTGATCATTGCCGCGCCTTGAGCCGTAAGAATTAAAATCTGAGGGCCGGACCTGAAAATCGCGCAGGTATTCACCCGCTGGTCCATCTTGCTTGATGGCGCCGGCTGGTGATATGTGATCGGTGGTAATCGAATCTAAAAACAACGATAGAATCCGCGCTTCGATAATATCCTTTACCGGTTCAGGCTCCATGGTCATGTCGTCAAAATAAGGTGGTTTTTGCACATACGTTGACCTTGGCTGCCATTGATAGGTTTTGCTGTCGGCAACCTTGATTTTGCGCCAGGCGGCATCACCGTCAGATACGGTGGCATAACGCGAAATATACTGTGATCGTTTAACCGATTTACGCACGGTTTTTGCCACTTCAGCAGATGTTGGCCAGATGTCTTTGAGGTAGACCGGTTTGCCTTGTTTATCGGTCCCGAGTGCATCTTTGGTAATGTCCACATTCATGTTTCCGGCAATGGCGTAGGCGACAACCAGAGGCGGGGAAGCGAGATAATTGGTCTTGATTTCAGGCGAAATGCGGCCTTCGAAATTTCTGTTTCCCGACAGCACAGAAGCAAGGACAAGGTCATTTTTGATGTTAACGTCCGAAATCTCTTCGGCCAGAGGGCCGGAATTGCCGATGCAGGTGGTGCAGCCGTAGCCAACCAGGTTGAAACCCATCTTGTCGAGGTCATCTTGAAGATTGGCCTGTTTGAGGTATTCGGTCACAACCTGTGAGCCCGGTGCCAGCGAGGTCTTGACCCAGGGTTTTACCTTGAGGCCTTTGGCGTGAGCATTGCGGGCCACCAGACCGGCGGCAATCATAACAAAAGGGTTCGACGTGTTGGTGCATGAGGTAATGGCAGCTACGACAACATCGCCATGACCGAGATCATATTTTTTACCGGCAACGGCAAAACGTTTGTCTTTTTCGGCAGCCTTGCCGTATTCATTATCAAGTGTTGCAGCAAAGCTTGCTGGCGCATCACCCAGTGTCACACGGTCCTGTGGACGTTTGGGCCCGGCAATACTGGCAACGACTGTGCCAAGATCAAGTCCGAGCGTTGACGTAAACGTCGGATCCGGCGTGCGGTTGGTTCTGAACATACCTTGCGCTTTGGCGTAAGCCTCGACCAGAGCCAGTTGTGAAGCCTTGCGGCCGGTGGATTTGAGGTATCCAATGGTTTCGCTATCTATTGGGAAAAATCCGCAAGTGGCGCCATATTCCGGCGCCATATTAGCGATGGTTGCCTGATCTTCCAGGGACAGATGATTGAGGCCAGGGCCGTAGAATTCGACAAATTTCCCCACGACGCCTTTGGCGCGCAACATTTCAACGATTGTCAAAACCATGTCGGTGGCGGTCAGACCTTCTTTGAGTTTGCCGGTAAGTTTAAAGCCGATAACTTCGGGGATCAGCATGGAGATTGGTTGGCCCAGCATGGCAGCTTCAGCTTCAATTCCGCCCACACCCCAGCCCAGAACCGCCATGCCATTGACCATGGTGGTGTGACTGTCGGTGCCAACCAAACTGTCAGGATAGGCCACTTCGATGGTTTTACCGTCGCGCTTTTGTTTTTTTGTCCACACGGTGCGGGCAAGATATTCGAGATTAACCTGATGGCAGATGCCGGTGCCCGGTGGGACGACGCGGAAATTGTCAAACGCACCCTGGCCCCATTTCAAAAACGTATAACGTTCACCATTGCGATCAAATTCCATCTTGACGTTTTTCTTGAATGCGCCCGCCTTGCCATAAAAATCCACCATGACCGAATGATCTATGACGAGATCGACAGGCACCAGAGGGTTGATCCTGTCCGGGCTGCCGCCAAGAGTTTCAACCGCATCACGCATGGCGGCAAGGTCGACTACGGCAGGTACGCCGGTAAAATCCTGCATCAGGACACGGGCTGGTCTAAACGCAATTTCGCGTTTTGATTTGCGGCGCTTGAGCCAGGTTGCCATCGCCTTGATGTCAGCTGCCTTGACCGTGCGGCCATCTTCGTTGCGCAACAGGTTTTCCAACAACACTTTGAGTGAAAACGGTAGTTTCGAAATTCCTTCCAGACCATTTTTCTCAGCCGCTTTCAGGCTGAAATATTCATAGGTCTTGGAGCCTACCTTCAATTTTTTGCGGGATTTAAAACTGTCAAGTGAAGTGGGAGCTGTAGCGGTCATGATCGTCCTTCGTTGGCAAGGGTCATCTGAAAAATGTTGTGAGGCTTTAAAATGTTCATCTTGTGTATAGCCTCTTTTGGCATATACCGCTATACGACTTGAACCTTAAAGTTGAATAAATATGCGTGTGAACATGAATTACTATATGAACGTCGGTGATGAAACTAAGTGCTGACAAAATATGTTGTGCCAGAGGAGGCAGGCCGGTTGTGTCTGACCTTTCGTTTTCGCTCGGGCGCGGCGATGGAATGATGTTGAGTGGGCCAAACGGTTCGGGTAAAACCACACTGTTGCGCGTGATTGCAGGTTTTGGGGAAATTACCGGTGGAAGCCTCACACTTGAACCTGTGCCTGATGATGATTTGTCGCAAGCTTGTCTCTACGTGGGCCATCAAAATGCCATCAAGCCGCAATTGAGTGTGCTGGAAAACATTACCTTTTGGGCAGAGTTTGGCGGTGGTGACGTGGAGTCTGCCTTATCATCGTTTTCAATGACGCCAATAAAGGATGTGCCGGTGGCAATGTTGTCTGCGGGTCAACGCCGACGTGTGGGGCTTTCGCGACTGGCTCTGGCCAGCCAGCCCATTTGGTTGCTGGATGAACCGGCAACCTCGCTCGATAAAGCCTCGGTTAAAACCCTGTCACAAATTATGCAGGCCCATCTGGATGCCGGCGGCATGTTGATTGCCGCCAGCCATACGGAATTTGATATTCCGCTCAATAAAACCCTTGAGCTGAGTGCACGTGAACCAGGTGCAGCGGAGGCGGGGCATGGTTGAGTTCATTGCAGTATTCAAGCGCGACGTGCGCCTGGCGGCAGCTCAGGGCGGCGGGCTGGGGCTGGCCATCGGGTTTTTTCTGATTGTTGTTTCCCTGTTTCCCTTTGGCATCGGGCCAGATTTAAAGCTGTTGGCTCGGGTGGCCCCAGGTGTTTTGTGGATAGCGCTGCTGTTGTCGGTGTTGTTGTCTCTGGACCGCATGTTTCAGGCTGATTTTGAAGACGGCTCGCTGGAACAGCTGGTGGTATCGCGCGCACCGCTGGAGGTGATAATTGTGGCCAAGGTGCTGGCGCACTGGGTGACCACCGGCGTGCCACTAATTTTAGCCACACCGATTTTGGGCCTGTTTTTAAATCTCGATGAACAGGCATTTGGCGTTTTGGTGCTGTCGATGCTGATCGGTACACCGGCGTTGAATTTTGTTGGTGCCGCGGGCGCTGCATTGACCGTAGGTATCAGACGCGGAGGACTTTTGTTGTCATTGATTGTATTGCCGTTGTATGTGCCCATATTGGTATTTGGCGTAAGTGCGATACAATCAAGTCTGACGGGGCCTTCCGGCAGCCTGCAAACAATGATGATTCTGGGTGCGCTGACACTTGGCAGTGCAGCATTAGCACCTTTTGCAGCGGCGGCCGCACTGCGTGTGCATTTGCGATGAATGTAAGAATGAAGGTAGTTCGTTATGAATGGTAGTGTGATTTTTAAATATGCCAATCCGACGCAATTTATGTCACTTTCCAAGGCGATGTTGCCGTGGCTGCTGGTTTTGACCGTGGCCAGTTTTGGCATCGGTCTTTATGGCGGCTTGTGGGTTGCTCCGCCGGATTATCAGCAAGGCGAAACGGTGCGTATTATGTTTGTGCATGTGCCTGCTTCGTGGATGGCAATGGCGGCGTATTCTTTCATGGCGCTGGCCAGTCTGGTTGGTATGGTATGGAAACACCCGCTGGCTGACGTGGCGGCGAAATCGGCAGCGCCAATCGGGGCATGTTTTACGTTTCTGGCGCTGGTTACCGGGTCCTTATGGGGCAAGCCCATGTGGGGTGCATGGTGGGTGTGGGATGCGCGATTGACCTCCATGCTGGTTCTGTTTTTTCTCTATCTCGGCTATATCGCCATATGGCAGACAATTGAAGAACCGATCAAGGCCGGTCGGGTGGCAGCCATTCTGGCAATGGTGGGATTTGTAAATATTCCGATCATAAAATTTTCGGTTGACTGGTGGAATACTCTGCATCAACCGGCTAGTATCCTGCGGGCGGATGGTCCGGCAATTTATATTTCAATACTGTGGCCGCTGCTGGTGATGATACTCAGTTTCACTTTGCTGTTTTCGGTGTTATTATTGGTGGCCATGCGCAGCGAGGTTATCCGCCGTCGCATTCGCTCTATTCGCATGGCTAAAATTGAAGGATTTGGCTAATTATGCTGGCACAATTGTTTGGCGAAGATGCCAATATCGGTTTCATTGTCGTCTCATATGGGATTACATTTACCGTATTGGGTGCTCTGTGCCTTTATTTGGCCCTTGATTTGAACAAACAATGGCGGATATTACGAGCGCTGGAAAAAGAAACCGGCAAACAGCGCTGGAAATAAACTATAATCGTTGTTGAAAAACGGGAGAAGCTGATAATGAGTGTTGACAGCGAAGAAGTTAAAGCCGGTGGTATTAATAAACATCTGAAGCTTTTCTTCAGATTGATTCCAGTGCTTTTATTTGCGGGCCTTGCAGCCGCTTTTGCAATTTCACTGCTTTCCGGCCCTGCTAATATTCTTCCCTCGGCACTGATCAACAAATCAGTGCCGGAATTTGTGTTGCCCAGTCTGGGTGATGATAAGGATGTTAATTCAACCTTGCCGGGACTGAAGACGGCGGATCTGAAACAAGGCAAGGTGACGGTGGTGAATTATTTTGCTTCCTGGTGTCCGCCGTGTCGCTACGAACATCCGGTTTTAATGCGTCTCAAAGAGATGAATATTGTCAAGCTGGTCGGCATCAGTCAAAAAGATGATCCGGTCAAGAGCCAGAAGTTTCTGGATGAGCTTGGAAATCCTTATTCTGCCGTTGGTGTTGATCGTAACGGTCGGGTGTCAATCGACTGGGGGGTATATGGATTGCCGGAAACCTTTGTCGTCGATGGCGAAGGCAAAATCAGATATAAATATGTCGGCCCGATTTCTTTTGAGTTTCTGAAAGCAAAAATATTGCCAGAGATTGAAAAAGCCCGCCGTCCTATTTCGAACTGATTTTTTAGAAAAAATTAACCTATCGCTAAGGCCTTGGCTCTAGATTATGGTTAACGTAATCTTACCGGCTATATGCCGTTGGTTTGAGGGTTTTTACATTAGTGAGCGGGATGATTGATCTTGGTGGTATTGCTGCGCGTGCCTATACCCCTGGGGTAAAGCCGACCAACACTGGTGCGGCAGTATCTGATACAGCAGAAAACAGAAAGCCGGTCCGGGCAGCTGTTAGCGACAGAAGGCTTGCACCGGCTTTTTCGATTGAATTGAGTCTGGCTGCACAAAGGCTTCTCGATGGCGGCAATCAAGCAGCACCGACTGAGGCAAGAAAAGTGGCATCGTCAACGACCGAATCCTCATACAACTCGTTCAATGAAGGTGTGGGGCGGCGCGAAGCACCGCTTGGCAGTGAGGGCCGGGATGTGGCTTTAGGCAGTCGGCTTAACATTCAGATCTAGAGTATTTCTCTCGCCCAGTTTTTGGTCCATGCGCCCAAGGGTTCGAGATGGCTATAAAGCTCATGTCCTGCCTGGGTAAGGGCGTATCCACGCTTAGCAAATTGTTCAAATCTGAAGGAAGCCATGACAAAAAATATACTGCTGTGGATTGTTCTGGTTGTTATCTGGAGTTCTTCCTTTCTGGCTATCAAAGTGGGCATCGAAACCATGGGGCCGCTCACTCTTGTAGCTGTGCGCATGGTTATTGGCACAAGTGTCATGTTGATTGTGTTGCGCTCATTTTCGTTGTCGCTGCCGAAGGACATGCGTTCCTGGGGTATTCTTTTTGTCTGTGGAATGATGGGTAACATCATACCATTCTCGCTTATCAGCTTTGGCGAACTTAATGTGGACAGTGGGCTTGCGGCACTTTTGATGGGGATTGCACCTGTTGCAACTGTGTTGTTTGCTCCCCTGGTGCATCGTGATGAAGAATTGAGCCTTGGAGCAATTGCCGGGATTGCAATCGGGGTGCTCGGGCTGGTGGTCTTGATTGGACCTGAAGCTCTTAAAGGGTTGGGTAGCCAACTTAGTGGGCAGGCGGCAATCCTCGGTGCAGCACTTTGTTATGCTTTTACAACACTTTTTGTACGCCGCTTTGCAGCATTGCCCGCATTGGTTATGGCTGCCGGTTCCATGTTGACTGGTACTGTTGTGATTGTAGGGTTGGCTTATACGTTTGAAACGCCACCGCAAGAATTCCCCGTATTTTCACGCTCCCTGATTGCCGCACTTTATCTCGGGTTGTTTCCCACAGCCCTGGCCACTTTGATATATTTCTATCTGGTGCCAAGGCTTGGCGCTGGACGTGTGTCCCAGATAAATTTTGTCGTGCCCCTGGGGGGAACCATTTTTGGTGTGATTTTCCTGGGTGAAAGCTTAAGGGCAAATGCGCTTGCCGCACTTTTTTTGATAATGACAGCAGTGTTTCTGGTTACCCGCAAGGGTTCCAAAAAGATTCCAATAGATCAGTGATCTGATGTGACTGCAGAAAGATATTATAGCCGTTTTGTCTTGGTCTTGCGCGGTGGCCTGGGTTTAGCCGGTTTCTTGATGCCTTCGTTTTGTCCAAGTTCATCGAGAGCCACGGAAATCAGTTCAAGATCAGCCATGAAACCTTTGCGCCGGTCAACCGGCAGTGCGGCCAGTATGGCGGCATCTGCGCGGGCAGCGGCGGTCTGGCTGGAACTGAGGGCACGGCGACCGTTAGCGGAAATGCGCAAAGCATTGGCCCGCGCATCTTCCTTGGTTCTGCGGCGTTGAAGCAACCCGCGATCGCTTAAGCGTTTGACCAGATCAGCCAGAGTGCTGCGATCAATACCGGTTTTTTCGACCAGCCCGATCTGGCTGATACTTTCATTTTGGGCAACCGTTAAAAGAACCGCGAACTGCCGCGGTGTCAGATCTTTCGAATTTTTGTGTACAGCGTAAATATCGGCACCAAACTGCCCGGCCCGCCGAATTAGATGGTAAACTGATTTTTCGAGTTTTTTTATTAATTTCGGTGAACGCATGATTTTGAAACCATAGTTTGATCAAAAGACGGTTGGTTTTTGAATCTGGTTGATGAAGAAAATATTTAAGATGAAGTGGATTCGTCTCGAAAGAACTTCAGACCATCTTGCCCCTGCGTTCTTTATAACTTACTTTCAGGCAAACAAATCAATCGTTAAGTTTTCACAAGTCTGTGAGTGTGGGGTTTGAGTTGAGACTAAATAACTTTAAATCTACTCATCATCCGGTGTGATCTGGTACTTGCTTAAAACCCTGAATTGGGAAAGAGCGAACACCATGGTCAGTGGCATCATGCCAAACAGTTTGAAAGAGACCCAGAAATCGGTAGAGAAATTGCGCCAGACAATTTCGTTGATGATGGCAAGGACAATGAAAAACAGCCCCCATCTTAAGGTCAAAATGCGCCAGCCTTCAGGCTGAAGCTGAAAAACCTCATTGAACAGAGTTGAAAGGAATGATTTGCCAAAGGCGAGACCACCGAGAAGAATGATGGCAAACAGTGAGTTGACGATGGTCGGCTTGAGCTTGATGAACAGGTCATTTTCAAGGTAAATCGTCAATCCCCCGAATATCAGCACGACAATGCCGGTAACCAGCGGCATGATGGCAATGCGACGGTCGAGATAATAAGACAGGCTCAGGGAAATTACGATAGTCACCATAAAAACCTGCGTGGCAACAAAAATTCCAGCTTTGGCATTGACCAGAAAAAATAAAACCAGGGGTCCGATTTCGATAACGGGTTTGAGAAAAGTTTTCATGGTTGCTCTTGTATTAAGTTTGATCTGAAGGATTGGCGTCGACGATGGCCTGGGCAAATTCTTCCGCATTAAAGGGCTGGAGATCATCCACCTGTTCGCCAACACCGATTGCGTGAATAGGAATGCCGAACTTTGCCGCTAGTGCCACCAATATGCCACCGCGTGCAGTGCCATCGAGTTTTGTCATGATCAGGCCGGTGACGCCGGCGGCTTTTTGAAAGGCTTCCACTTGTGATAATGCGTTCTGGCCGACGGTGGCGTCAAGCACCAGAAGAACGCTGTGGGGGGCACTTTCATCCTGTTTTTTGAGCACCCGGATAATTTTTTCCAACTCATCCATGAGTTCGGTGCGATTCTGTAATCGTCCCGCTGTATCAATCATCAAAATGTCGGTCTTGTTGGCTTTGGCCTGTTTCATCGCATCGAAGGCCAGGCTGGCTGCATCGGACCCTACTTTATGGGAGAGAAAATCGGCACCAACGCGCTCGCTCCATACTTTTAACTGGTCAATTGCCGCCGCCCTGAAAGTGTCGCCAGCGGCTATTGTTATTGAAAAATCTTCGCGCGCGGCGATTGCTGCGAGCTTGCCGATGGTGGTGGTTTTGCCAGCGCCATTAACACCGACAACCAGAATGACAAAGGGTTTTTGGCTGTCATCAAACTCGAATGGTATGGCTACAGGGCGCAGCACTTTGGTAATTTCTTCAGCAAGGATTGCGTTGACTTCTTCCGGGGTTACTTCCTTGTCATAACGACCCTTGGCGACAGCCGCGGTGAAATTCATGGCGGTTTCGATACCAAGGTCGGCCTGTATCAACATGTCTTCGAGTTGTTCAAGCGTGTCACTGTCAAGCTTGCGCTTGGTGAATATCTCGGTGATGCCGGTGGTTAAAGAGCGCGATGATTTGGACAGGCCTTTACGAAGACGGGCAAACCAACCACTTGATTCTGGCTGTTCAGCTTCGGTAGATTGCTCAACCAATTCAACACTTGATGTCTGCTCAATAGTTTGCGGGCTTCCCTTGGAAGGCTCAGGCTCAGGCTCAGGCTCAGGCTCAGGCTCAGGCTCAGGCTCAGGCTCAGGCTCAGGCTCAGGCTCAGGCTCAGGCTCAGGCTCAGGCTCAGGCTCAGGCTCAGGCTCAGGC
>JAJFHS010000056.1 GCA_021775475.1 Hyphomicrobiales bacterium | reverse complement strand
ATGCCGGGTGATAATGTGCAGATGGAAGTTGAGTTGATTGTTCCCATCGCCATGGAGGAGAAACTCCGTTTCGCCATCCGTGAAGGCGGCCGCACCGTTGGTGCTGGCGTCGTTGCCGGGATCATTGAGTAAAGTTGAATTGAGGGCGTTTCGCAATTAAGCGATACGCCTTCGTAATTGGAGCAACCCATGCAAAGCCAAAATATACGTATACGGCTCAAGGCATTTGATCATCGTATCCTGGATAATTCCACCCAGGAGATTGTCAACACCGCCAAACGAACAGGTGCTCAGGTACGTGGACCTATTCCGCTGCCGACCCGGATTGAGCGATTTACTGTTAACCGTTCGCCGCATATTGATAAAAAGAGCCGTGAGCAATTTGAGATACGTACTCATAAGCGCTTGCTGGATATTGTAGACCCTACACCACAGACCGTTGATGCTTTGATGAAGCTCGATCTGGCGGCTGGTGTTGATATTGAAATTAAACTGTAGGAAGCAGCGATTATGCGTTCCGGTGTTATATTACAAAAGATGGGCATGACCCGCATCTTCACCGATGCCGGGGAAAATATTCCCGTTACTGTTTTGAAGCTTAACAACTGTCAGGTTGTCAGCCACAAGACAAAAGAGAGAAATGGTTATGTGGCGTTGCAGCTTGGTGCCGGTAAAGCCAAGGTGAAAAATGTCACACGTGCCATGCGCGGTCACTTTGCTGTTGCCAATGTTGAGCCAAAACGGCGGCTGGCGGAATTCGTGGTTTCCGAAGACAATATGATTGAAGTGGGCGCTGAGCTTACTGCGGATCACTTTGTTGAAGGTCAATTTGTCGATGTTTGCGGAACCAGTATCGGTAAAGGTTTTGCCGGGGCGATGAAGCGCTGGAATTTTAAGGGTTTGCGGGCAACGCATGGTGTGTCGATTTCTCACAGAAGTCACGGCTCAACCGGGCAATGTCAGGATGCGGGTAATGTTTTCAAGGGCAAGAAAATGGCTGGCCATATGGGCGCCCCCCGGATCTCAACCCAGAACCTGACGGTTGTCCGCACTGATGTAGCGCGCGGCTTGATCATGGTTCGCGGTGCCGTACCTGGTTCTAAAGGTGGTTGGGTGTTCATGAGTGATGCGATTAAAAAAGCATTGCCGGAAGGCGCACCATTGCCGGGAGCATTTCGCAAGACTGCTGCTAATGATGCAGTCAGTGATAAAAAAGCGGACGCTAAACCAGTTGAAGCAGAAGCCAAACCGGCTGAAGCTGATGCCGGCAAAGCTGATGCAGATAAGGGTGATGCGTAATGAAAGCGGATGTTCAAACACTGGCCGCTAAAAAAGCGGGAACGGTCGAGCTTCCAGATCAGATTTTTGGTCTAGAGCCGCGTAGTGATCTCATTCACCGCATGGTGAATTACCAGTTGGCCAAGCGCCGTGCCGGTACAGGAAAAACCAAGGGCCGTGCGGAAATCAATGGTACCATGGCTAAAATGTATAAGCAAAAAGGCACCGGCAAGGCGCGGCACAGCACCAAAAAAGCACCTCTCTTCAGAGGCGGTGGTAAGGCTCATGGACCGGTTCTTCGTGATCATGGATTTTCGATGCAGAAGAAAGTTCGCGCTTTGGCACTCAAGCACGCACTATCTGCCAAGGTTAAATCGGAAGATTTGATTGTGCTCGACAAAGCTGAGATCAAAGAGCCAAAAACCAAGGCGCTTAAAACACAACTTGCCACGCTGGGGCTTACTTCAGCCCTGATTATTTCTGGTGAAGAAGTGGAAAAGAATTTCGATCTGGCTGCCCGCAATATCGCTAATATTGATGTGCTGCCGGTTCAAGGTATTAATGTTTATGACATTTTGCGTCGTGATAAGCTGGTGCTTACCAAAGATGCTCTTGTCGCACTGGAGGCACGTTTCTCATGAAGGAAGCAGACCTTTATGATGTCCTGAGAAGCCCGGTAATTACCGAAAAAGCTACGATGGCGTCAGAATACAATCAGGTGATGTTTAATGTCGCTCGCACAGCAACCAAACCGCAGATCAAGCAAGCGGTTGAGCGGTTGTTCACGGTCAAGGTGAAAGCGGTGAATACACTTACTCGCAAGGGCAAGGTTAAGCGCTTTAAGGGAAGAATTGGCAAGCAGAGCGATTTCAAGCGCGCTATTGTCACATTGGAAGAGGGTCATGCAATTGACATTACCACCGGCCTTTAGGCTTGGGCAGTTTCAATTGAAGGATGAGTTTGATCTATGGCACTAAAAAAATATAAACCAACCTCGCCGGGCCAACGTGGACTGGTATTGGTCGACCGCTCCGCTTTGTGGAAGGGCAAGCCTGTCAAACGATTGACGGAAGGTTTAACCAAGTCGGGTGGACGCAATAATCTTGGTCGTGTAACTGCGCGTCGTCGCGGTGGTGGTCATAAGCGTTCGTATCGTCTGGTCGATTTCAAGCGCATTAAGTTTGATGTGTCAGCTACCGTCGAACGGCTGGAATATGATCCCAACCGCACCGCGTTTTTAGCGCTGATTACATATGAAGATGGCGAGCAGTCCTATATTCTGGCACCACAGCGTTTGCAGCCCGGTGACAAGGTGATTTCAGGTAAACACGTGGATATCAAGCCCGGAAATTCCATGCCATTGGCATCCATGCCGATTGGTACCATTGTTCACAATGTCGAACTGAAGCCCGGCAAGGGTGGACAGTTGGCACGATCAGCCGGTGCCTACGTACAATTCGTTGGCCGTGATCAGGGGTATGCGCTTATTCGCCTCAATTCTGGTGAGCAACGCATGGTTCGTGCCGAATGCATGGCCACTGTTGGTGCTGTATCAAATTCGGACCATGGCAATATCAAGTTGGGTAAAGCTGGTCGTAACCGCTGGCTGGGCAAGCGCCCATCGGTTCGCGGTGTGGCCATGAACCCGGTTGACCATCCCCATGGTGGTGGTGAAGGCAAAACCTCTGGTGGACGTAATCCGGTGAGCCCGTGGGGCCAGCCAACCAAGGGTAAAAGAACGCGGTCGAATAAATCGACGGATAAATACATTCTTCGCAGTCGTCATCTGCGCAAGAAGAGAAGACGTTAGAGGATAACCCATGTCACGTTCAGTTTGGAAAGGTCCGTTTGTTGATGGTTATCTGCTTAAAAAAGCAGAAGCAGCCAGAACATCAGGACGCAATCAGGCAATCAAGATCTGGAGCAGACGCTCAACGATCCTGCCGCAGTTTGTCGGTCTCACATTTGCTGTACACAACGGGCACAAGCATTTTCCCGTACTGGTAAGTGAGGACATGGTTGGTCATAAATTCGGTGAGTTTTCACCCACACGTACCTATTACGGCCATACAGCCGATAAAAAGGCAAAGAGGAAGTAATCCCTATGGGTAAGAAATCGAGAGAACGCCAGTTGGCAGACAATGAGGCGCGCGCTGTTACCAAACAGATACGCACCTCGGCGCAAAAGCTCAACCAGGTCGCTGCCTTGATCCGCGGTAAAAAAGTTGAAACAGCGTTGGCTGATCTGACATTTTCGCGCCGCCGTATTGCCAAGGATGTTAAAAAGACTTTGCAGTCAGCGATTGCCAATGCCGAGAACAATCATGATCTTGATGTGGATGAGCTGATTGTCTCAGAAGCTTTCGTTGGTAAAAACCTGGTTATGAAACGTTGGAAACCGCGTGCACGTGGACGGGTGGGCAAAATTTTGAAGCCTTTCAGTCAACTTACCATTGTCCTCAAAGAAGTTCAGGAGTCAGCATAATGGGTCAAAAAGTAAACCCAATCGGCTTTCGCCTTGGTATTAACCGCACGTGGGATTCGCGCTGGTATGCCACAGGCGATCAATATGGCTCTTTGCTGCATGAAGATATTGCCATTCGCAAAATGCTCAACAAGACGTTGAAGCAGGCAGGCATTTCGCGCATTGTTATCGAGCGTCCGCACAAAAAATGCCGGGTGACCATTCATTCCGCGCGTCCCGGTGTTGTCATCGGTAAAAAGGGTGCGGACATAGAAAAGCTGCGTAAGAAAATTTCGACTATGACTTCGTCCGATGTTCATCTCAACATCGTTGAAGTGCGTAAACCCGAAATTGATGCAACTTTGGTAGCTGAAAACATCGCCCAGCAGCTTGAACGCCGGGTCGCCTTCAGACGCGCCATGAAGCGTGCGGTTCAATCCGCCATGCGCCTGGGTGCTGAAGGTATTCGGATCAATTGCGGTGGCCGTTTGGGTGGTGCTGAAATTGCCCGCATCGAATGGTATCGCGAAGGTCGGGTGCCGTTGCATACATTGCGTGCAGATGTTGATTATGGTGTTGCCACTTCGGCGACTGCCTATGGCTGCATCGGCATTAAGGTATGGATTTATAAAGGTGAAATCATGGAACACGATCCCATGGCTCAGGAACGTCGCGTCCTTGAGGCACAGGAAAGTGGCCGGCCGCCACAAGCAGGTCGCCGTGATGGCGGACCTCGTCGTCCGCGCCGATAAATAGAACAAGTTAAGTGAGGCATTAAATGCTGCAACCTAAAAAGACCAAGTTTCGCAAGATGCACAAAGGCCGCATCAAAGGTAAAGCCAAGGGCGGAACTGATTTGAATTTCGGTGCCTTTGGCCTCAAAGCGATGGAGCCCGACCGTATTACTGCGCGCCAGATTGAAGCAGCCAGGCGTGCGCTCACCCGTCACATGAAGCGCGCGGGTCGTGTATGGATCAGGGTTTTCCCTGATGTTCCGGTTTCCAAAAAGCCGACTGAGGTGCGCATGGGTAAAGGTAAGGGCTCGGTTGAGTTTTGGGCAGCTCGGGTAAAGCCCGGACGCATAATGTTTGAAATTGACGGTGTGTCGCCAGAAGTTGCTAAAGTGGCGCTGGAGTTGGCCGCCGCCAAGCTGCCGATTAAAACGCGGATTGTACGCCGTCTGGGTGATTAGATTTAGCAGATTTGAAACCCTGCGATTAAGTTTGAGGATGATGCCATGAAGGCAAGTGAAGTTAGAGACATGACACCGGATGAACTTGGCGACAAGCTCATTGCGCTGAAGAAAGAACAGTTCAATCTGCGCTTTCAACGCGCCAGTGGACAGTTGGAGAATACGGCTCAAGTGCGCCGCATCAGACACGATATCGCCCGGGTTCAGACGATCCGAAATGAAAAGCAACTCGCCGCAAAAAGCGCTTAAAAGGTCTAACAATGCCAAAACGTATTCTTACAGGAACAGTCGTTAGCGACAAAAACGACAAGACTATCATTGTTCGGGTTGAGCGCCGGTTTGCGCATCCCGAAATGAAAAAGACGGTTCGCTCAACCAAACGCTATCACGCCCATGATGAGGGCAATACAGCCAAGGTGGGAGATATGGTTCGCATTGAGGAATGCAAACCTATTTCGAAGCAGAAACGCTGGACGATATTGTCCGACGCAAAATAAGAGCAGGCGTTCATTGGAACAAATGCTGGTGATGTAACAGTTTAATTGTGGGCGTAAGTTTAAAAAAGCCCACGGCAAGATGGTGAATTATGATCCAGATGCAGACGAATCTAGAAGTTGCCGACAATTCCGGCGCTCGCAGAGTGCAGTGCATCAAGGTGCTTGGTGGCTCAAAACGTAAATATGCTTCCGTGGGAGATATTATTGTGATCTCTGTCAAGGAAGCAATTCCGCGCGGCCGCGTTAAAAAAGGCGATGTGATGAAGGCGGTCGTTGTGCGTACAGCCAAAGACATCCAGCGTGCTGATGGCAGCACCATTCGTTTTGACAGCAATGCTGCTGTATTGATCAACCCGCAGGGTGAGCCCATTGGTACACGTATCTTTGGCCCTGTCACACGAGAGTTGCGAGCGAAAAATCACATGAA
Organism: Hyphomicrobiales bacterium; assembly: GCA_021775475.1. GTDB lineage: Bacteria > Pseudomonadota > Alphaproteobacteria > Rhizobiales > JAJFHR01 > JAJFHR01. The sequence continues at coordinate 60,827 of JAJFHS010000056.1, read as the reverse complement.
AATTGTGTCGCTGGCACCGGAGGTTCTGTAAATGGTGGTCAAATTGAAAATTCGCAAAGGTGATTCAGTTGTTGTTCTCACCGGCAAAGACAAGGGAAAACGCGGCGACGTGCTCAAAGTGATCCCGAAAGAAAATCGTGCTGTGGTTCAGGGTGTAAATATGGTCAAGCGCCATACCAAACAGACGGCTCAACAGGAAGGCGGCATTATTGCCAAGGCCTTATCCATTGATATTTCGAACCTGGGTATCCAGGACCCTAAAGATGGTGCGCCCACGCGCGTTGGATATAAGGTTTTAAAGGATGGCCGTAAGGTTCGTTTCGCCAAACGCTCAGGAGAAGTAATCGATGTCTGAGGCGACTACAGTAGCGCGGCTTAAAAGCCGTTATGATGATGTGATCCGGGCTGATCTGCAAAAGCAGTTCAATTATGGAAACGTTATGGAAATCCCGCAGTTGCAAAAAGTCGTGCTCAATATGGGCGTCGGTGAAGCTGTCGCGGATTCGAAGAAAATTAAAGCGGTTGTTGAATATCTTGGCCTGATTTCAGGTCAGCACCCGGTGATTACATTGGCGCGCCAATCGATCGCCACGTACAAGTTGCGTGAAGGTATGCCGATTGGTGTCAAGGTAACGCTACGTCGCAAGCAGATGTATGAATTCATTGACCGCCTGGTGACGATTGCGCTGCCACGGGTACGGGATTTTCGCGGGCTCAATGCAAAAAGTTTTGATGGCAATGGCAATTACGCCATGGGTCTCAAGGAACATATTGTTTTTCCTGAGATCAATTACGACCAGATTGATGAAGTTTGGGGAATGGACATCGTTGTGTGTACATCGGCTAAAACTGATGATGAGGCCCGCGCGTTGCTCAAGGGTTTCAATTTTCCGTTCAAGAAATAGGGTTTAACACCGACATTCGGTCGTAATGACCTTATCGGAAGGACTAAAATGGCTAAGAAGAGTATTATTGAAAGAGATAAGAAGCGGCGGCGGCTGGTGAAAAAATTTGCTTCCCAACGTGCGCGTCTCAAGGCGATTGCCGATGACAGCGCACTGTCCAATGAGGAGCGGTTTTCAGCGAGGCTGAAATTGGCTGAATTGCCGAGAAACTCATCTCCTACGCGGGTTCGCAATCGTTGCGAGGTTTCCGGTCGAGGACGCGGTTATTATCGCAAACTCAAAATGTCACGTATTGCACTCAGAGATTACGCATCTGCCGGGTTAATCCCCGGTATGGTGAAGTCAAGTTGGTAAGGAGAAGTCTTAAATGACAATGACAGATCCACTTGGTGATATGCTCACCCGCATCCGCAACGCTCAAATGCGGGGTAAGGGTAAAGTATCTACACCAGCTTCTAAGATCAGAAAAAATGTTCTCGATGTCCTTCAAACCGAAGGCTATATTCGCGGCTACGCTCAGGTTGAGTATGATGGCGGTAAAGCCGAGATTGAAATCGAGTTGAAATACTATGATGGCTCGCCGGTCATCAAGGAAATCAAGCGCATTTCAAAGCCGGGCAGGCGGGTTTATTCTTCTGTAGGCGATTTGCCGCGTGTACATAACGGATTGGGGGTTTCCATTCTTTCTACCTCCAAGGGCGTTATGTCTGACAGTGAAGCGCGCACCCAGAATGTTGGTGGCGAAATTCTATGTAGAGTATTCTAGCATGCAAAATCAGAAACTGACTTTTTGCATTAAGAACAACGGATAAGATAATGTCTCGTATAGGAAAAATAACGATACCGGTGCCAAGTGGAGTGACTGTCAACCTTGATGGTCAGGCCATTGTTGCCAAAGGTCCCAAGGGGGAGCTTTCGGCGGTTCTGGTTGATGATGTGCTGGTGAGCATGGAAGAGGGTTCGGTTCGGGTTAAGCCCCGGTTTGAAACCAAGCGTTCACATTCAATGTGGGGCATGTCACGCACGATTGTCGCCAATCTGGTGCAGGGTGTGAATGAGGGCTACACCAAGAAACTTGAAATCAACGGTGTTGGTTACAGGGCAGCGATGCAGGGAAGTAAACTGCAGCTGATTATCGGCCTCAGTCATGACGTGTTGTATGATGTTCCTGAGGGCATCACCATTGATGTGCCCAAACCCACTGAGATAGTGGTAACTGGAATCGACAAACAAAAAGTCGGACAAGTGGCAGCGGAAATCCGCAGCTACCGCAAGCCTGAGCCTTTCAAGGGCAAGGGTATCAAGTACGAAAATGAATATATCTTCCGCAAGGAAGGCAAGAAGAAGTAGAAGCAATATTATGGCATCTTTACGAGCATTAGCTGCCCGGCGCAAAGCCAGCGTGCGGCGCAAATTAAGAAAGTCGGCTTACGGTCGGCCGCGGTTGTCGGTTTTCCGCTCATCCAAGCATATCTATGCCCAGGTGATTGATGATGAAAACGGGGTCACACTGGCGTCCGCTTCAAGTATGGAAAAAGACCTGAAGAAGAAATTGAAAACAGGTGCTGACAGAGATGCAGCGACTGCAATCGGCAAGCTGGTGGCGGAACGCGCCACCAAAGCCGGTGTTAAAGAGGTTATTTTTGATCGCGGTGGATATTTGTATCACGGTCGTGTCAAAGCACTCGCAGACGGCGCTCGTGAAGCCGGTCTGAAGTTATAATAAAGGTTTTATAGATGGCATATATGGGTGGTAGAGACCGCGAAGAACGCGATAGCGAATTTGTTGACCGGCTGGTCCACATCAATCGCGTCGCCAAGGTTGTAAAAGGTGGTCGTCGTTTTGGCTTTGCAGCACTTGTTGTTGTGGGTGATCAAAAAGGCCGTGTTGGTTTTGGTCATGGCAAGGCGCGTGAAGTGCCTGAAGCCATCAAAAAAGCCACGGACGCTGCCAAGCGCAACATGATCCGTGTGCCGTTGCGTGAAGGCCGTACACTGCATCATGATGTCAAGGGCCGCCATGGCGCCGGCAAGGTTGTGCTGCGTGCAGCACCTCCGGGAACCGGAATTATTGCCGGTGGCCCAATGCGTGCCGTGTTTGAAACTGTGGGCATGCAGGATGTTGTGGCCAAGTCCATCGGCACCTCAAACCCGTATAATATGGTGAGAGCGACGTTTGATGCTTTAAAGCGTGAAAACAGCCCGCGTATGGTTGCAGCTCGCCGCGGTAAAAAAGTTAGTGAAATTGTCTCGCGCAGAAGTGATGGCGCAAAAGAGGCTGAAGAAACGGCTTAGGTCTGGAAATTGGATGTAAGCGTTCCTAGATAGTTAATTACGGAATTTGTTTGATGGCTGAAAAGAAAAAACAGGTGGGTAAAACGGTTACGGTTGAACAGACCGGCAGCCCAATTCGCCGCCCCGCGGATCAACGCGCAACCCTCGTTGGTCTAGGTCTTAACAAGATGCACAGACGCCGCACTTTGGAAGATACGCCACAGGTTCGTGGCATGATCAGAAAAGTTGCCCATCTTGTGCGCGTCGTCGAATAGACAGACGTAATCTTTGTATTCTAAGGGAGTTCGAATAATGCGGCTCAATCAATTATCAGACAATGACGGCGCCACAAAAGATCGCAAACGCGTAGGTCGCGGCTGTGGATCGGGTACCGGAAAGACGGCCGGTCGTGGTGTCAAAGGTCAAAAATCGCGTTCCGGTGTCGCCATCAAGGGTTTTGAAGGTGGGCAGATGCCTATTCATCGCCGCTTGCCCAAGCGTGGATTTAAAAATATTTTTTCCAAGAATTTCAACGAAGTCAATATTGGCCGTATCCAGCTGGCAGTTGATGCCAAAAAACTGGACGCCAAGAAAACCATCACCGTTGATGCCATGCTGGAAGCTGGTATCATTCGCCGCGTCAATGACGGTGTGCGGGTGCTGGGCAAAGGCGAATTGAAAACCAAAATCAAACTTGAAGTGACAGGAGCCTCGAAAGGGGCGATTGAAGCGGTGGAAAAAGCCGGGGGGTCCGTTAGTATTGTTGAACTTGCACGCGTTGAGCCTGCGCCAAGTGACAAGCCCAAGACAAAAGGGAAATCGCGGGTGAAGTCAGCTGTTGCGAAAGCGAAAAATGCTGACGAATCCAAAGATGTTTCGTAAATTTGGGTATTATCGATTAACCTAGAATCTGCGCGCCGTTTTCCCACGGTGCAGGAGAATAACAAATGGCCTCAGCTGCCGAACATCTTGCCGCCAATATAAACTTTGCGTCCTTTAGCAAGGCGACCGAGTTAAAGAAGCGCATCTGGTTCACGCTGGGGGCGCTTTTGGTCTATCGGTTGGGAACATACATTCCCATCCCTGGTATCAATCTGGATGCCCTGGCTGATATTTTCAGTCAAAATCAGGGTGGCATGCTGGCGTTTTTCAATACATTCGCCGGTGGTGCGGTTGGCCGCATGGCGATTTTTGCCCTCAACATCATGCCGTACATTTCGGCGTCTATCATAATTCAACTTCTTACAACGGTTTCACCGCACCTTGAACAACTCAAGAAAGACGGCGAAGCAGGTCGCAAGCAGATAAACCAGTATACCCGCTATGGTACTGTCTTTCTGGCGGCTTTGCAGGGCTATGGTATTGCCGCGGGGCTGGAAAGTGCTGGGACAATTGTCAGCGACCCTGGTTTGTTTTTCCGCGCCGCCACCGTGATTACGCTTGTTGGCGGTACGGTGTTTTTGATGTGGCTGGGTGAGCAGATTACCGCGCGCGGTATCGGCAACGGTATTTCGTTGATTATTTTCGCCGGCATTGTCGCAGAGTTGCCCTCCGCTATTGTCGGCACGCTTGAACTTGGCCGCCAGGGTGCATTATCCACCGTGTTGATCCTGTCCATTCTTGTAATATCTATTCTGGTTATAGCGGCAATCGTCTTTATGGAACGCGCCCAAAGACGTCTGATTGTGCAGTATCCCAAGCGACAAATGGGCAATAAGGTCTATCAGGGCGATAGCTCGCATCTGCCGTTAAAGTTGAATACGGCAGGGGTGATACCGCCTATTTTCGCTTCATCATTGCTGTTGATGCCGACAACTGTCGCAGCCCTGTCACCGAATATGCCGGATTGGGCGGTGACGCTCACAGCGCTGCTGGGCCGTGGCCAGCCGGGATTTCTGGTTATTTACCTGGCATTGATCGTGTTTTTTGCTTTTTTCTATACAGCCATTGTTTTTAATCCCAAGGACACAGCGGATAATCTGAAAAAATATGGTGGATTTATTCCCGGTATCAGACCGGGTGCGCGCACTGCCGAATATATCGATTATGTTCTCACCCGGATTACGGTTATTGGCGCGATTTACCTTGCCGCCATTTCCCTTCTGCCGGAACTGCTGATAGCCAACCTGGCGTTACCGTTTTATTTTGGCGGTACATCTTTGTTGATTGTGGTCTCAGTGACCATGGACACAGTGTCGCAGATACAAAGCCATTTGCTGGCGCATCAATACGAAGGCCTGGTGAAAAAGTCCAAATTGAGAGGAGGGCGGCGGCGATGAAGCTGATTTTGCTCGGGCCTCCCGGAGCTGGAAAAGGCACACAAGCGCAACGTCTGGAAGAAAACCACGGGTACATTCAACTTTCCACCGGAGACATGTTGCGGGCAGCTGTTGCTGCTGGCACCGAAATAGGACTTCAGACAAAAGATTTAATGGCACGCGGCGAGCTGGTTCCCAATGATGTCGTTGTTGAAATAATTTCCGAGCGAATTGATCTGCCTGATTGTGTCGATGGCTTTATCCTTGATGGTTTTCCCCGCAATGTTGCCCAGGCTGAAGCTCTCGACGAGATGCTTGCCGATAAAAACCTGAAGCTCGACGCTGTTGTCGAAATAGCCGTTAATGATGGCATTTTGATCAACCGAATTGAAAAACGCGCAAGTGAAACCGTAGGTGGACCGCGCGAAGATGATAATGCGGAAAGTCTGAAAAATCGCCTTGTTGTCTATCATGAACAAACCGCACCTTTGATCGAATATTATCACAACAAAGGTGTTTTAAAGTCAATTGACGGCATGGCCGATGTTGATGAAGTCAGTAAACAGATTGAGGAGGTGTTGAAACAACGCTAACTTTGATTACGATTGCGCATATAAGCTGTTGACGAAGGTTATAGGAATCCTTTAAAAGTCCCCAATCTTTATATCTGGCTTAAACGGCACTGACCTGAGAGGCGATTCTCGCGAAAAAGGACAGTGGCCGGTGTTTAGCTATGCAAAATAGATGTCGAAGCGGTTGTTGAGACCCTTGTAATTTAAAAAAACTTGGAGGCCAAATTGTGGCTCGTATAGCAGGTATTAATATTCCAACCGGTAAGCGTGTAGAAATTGGGTTACGCTACATTCACGGTATCGGTCCAGCGCACGCAAAGCAGATTTGTGAAAAGGTTTCTATTCCGCGCGAAAGACGTGTCAATGAACTTTCTGATGCTGAAGTGATCCAGATTCGTGAAGTCATTGAACGCGATTACCTCGTGGAAGGTGATTTGCGACGTGACACAGCGGTCAACATCAAGCGCCTTATGGATCTTGGCTGTTATCGCGGACTTCGCCACAGGCGCGGGCTTCCGGTTCGTGGCCAGAGAACACACACCAATGCACGTACCCGCAAAGGTCCGGCAAAAGCGATTGCAGGCAAGAAGAAATAATCTGGCTGCTAATTATCCAGCCGTTTTCAGACGATAGAACAGCGACACTTTAAAGAAAGCATTAGGCATCAAGTATGGCCAAGGAAAAAACCAAAGTCAGGCGTAAAGAGCGTAAGAATATCGCCACCGGTGTGGCGCACGTGAATGCGACGTTTAACAATACCATGATTACCATTTCAGATACTCAAGGTAATACCATTTCCTGGGCATCAGCTGGAATGATGGGATTTAAAGGATCACGTAAATCGACGCCATATGCAGCACAGCTGGCGGCAGAAGATGCCGGTAAAAAGGCTATGGAACATGGTATGAAGACATTGGAAGTCGAAGTTCGGGGACCAGGTTCTGGTCGTGAATCCGCTTTGCGGGCTCTCCAGACTGTCGGTTTCCAGATCACGACGATTAAAGATGTAACACCGATACCGCATAATGGGTGCCGCCCGCCCAAGCGTCGCCGGGTTTAACTTAAATATCGTTAGTAACAAGGCGGCTGCGCTGTCTTGAGTATTTTTATTTAAAAACTATTGCTGTTTTCCCAATCTCGCGAATTCGGAAAGCAAGCTTTGCAGGATAGAGGTTCCCAAGGTGATTCATAAGAATTGGCAAGAGCTTATCAAACCGACCAAACTGAACATCAGCGCTGGACATGACGGTCAGCGCCTGGGTACGGTGGTTGCCGAACCCTTGGAAAGAGGGTTTGGTCTAACACTTGGTAATGCGCTGCGTCGCGTGTTGTTGTCGTCGCTTCAGGGCGCGGCTGTCAACTCGGTCCAGATTGATGGTGTTCTCCACGAATTCTCGACAATTTCAGGCGTTCGCGAGGATATCACGGACGTCGTTCTCAACATCAAGGAAATTGCCGTTCGCATGCATGTGGAAGGCCCGCGCCGGGTTATCCTGCATAAAGAAGGCCCTGGTGTAGTGACCGCTGGTGATATCGAAGAAACAGCGGACGTGGAAATCCTCAATCCTGAACACGTTCTATGCACTCTGGACGAAAAAACAGATATCCGCATGGAGTTCACAGTCAACACCGGCAAGGGATATGTGCCCGCTGAACGCAACCGCCCGGAAGATGCACCGATTGGTCTTATTCCTGTCGACAGTCTTTACAGCCCGGTTACCAAGGTTTCTTACAAGGTTGAAAACACCCGTGAGGGCCAGGTTCTCGATTATGACAAGCTGACCATGCAGATTGAAACTGATGGCTCGGTGACGCCGGAAGATGCCGTCGCTTTTTCAGCCAGAATTTTGCAGGATCAATTGCAGATTTTCGTCAACTTCGAAGAGCCTAAAGCCGAAGTCGTTGAAGAAAAAGGTCCGGAGCTTGAGTTCAATGCAGCCCTGCTTAAAAAGGTTGATGAACTTGAATTGTCCGTGCGTTCAGCCAATTGCCTGAAGAACGACAATATCGTCTATATCGGTGATCTCATTCAAAAGAGCGAAGCCGAAATGCTGCGCACACCTAACTTTGGTCGCAAGTCCTTGAATGAAATCAAGGAAGTTCTGGCGCAGATGGGTCTGCACCTGGGTATGGAAGTGCCAAACTGGCCACCCGAAAACATTGAAGATCTGGCCAAACGGTTTGAAGATCATTATTAAAACTGTTAGATAGCGGTGCGGGATTAATCCTGTATCGGTGTATAAGCGTTAAATTGGAGACTTAAGAATATGCGACACGGTAAAGCGCACAGAAAGCTCAACCGGACAGCAAGTCACCGCAAGGCGATGTTCAAGAACATGGCAGCTGCGTTGATTAAGCACGAGCAGATTGTAACAACCTTGCCCAAGGCAAAAGAGTTGCGTCCGATCGTCGAAAAGCTGATTACATTGGGCAAGCGCGGTGATCTGCACGCCCGTCGACAGGCGCTTAGCCGCCTGCAGGACAAGGACATGGTGTCCAAGCTGTTTGATACGCTTGGTGCGCGTTATTCCGAGCGCAATGGCGGCTATACGCGCATCATGAAAGCTGGATACCGCTTTGGTGACAGTGCGCCGATGGCTGTAATCGAATTTGTTGACCGCGATCCCGAAGCCAAGGGTAAGGATTCCGGTCCGGTTATGATGGATGATGATGTGCCAACAGAAGCGGCAAGTGCTGCGGCATAAAACTTTTTCTACCCGTCAATGATTTTAAAAAACGGCAACCTGTTGCAGGTCTGCCGTTTTTTTGTGATGTATGAGAGCTATTGCTGGTTGGCGAGCGCGGTTTCAATCGCTATATCAAGGGATGGTTTGAAAAAAGGTCCTGTATCATGATCTCGATTTTGAAGCTCATTGGGTTTAGCCTGCTGTTGATTTTCAGCACCGTAACCGTTCAGGCGCAAAAGACGGTTCCTGGTTCGTCGGTTCAGGTTCAACTGTCATTTGCTCCTATAGTCAAAAAAGCGGCTCCAGCTGTCGTCAATGTGTTTTCCAAGCGCGTCATCAAGCGGCGCTCATCGCCTTTTCTGGATGATCCGATTTTTCGCCAGTTTTTTGGCCGCAACCAGGGTTTGCCACGCGCGCGGGTGGAAAAGTCACTTGGTTCAGGCGTTATCGTCAGTGCCGATGGCATTGTTGTTACCAATAATCACGTGGTTAAAGGGGGGACTGAAATTCAGGTGGTGCTGGCGGATCGTCGCGAATTTTCAGCCCGCATCATTCTCGCTGATGAAAAAACCGATCTGGCTATTCTTAAAATTGATACCGGCGATAAAAAACTGCCATTTATTAAATTCCAGAATTCCGACGAACTTGAAGTCGGCGATCTGGTGCTGGCAATCGGCAATCCCTTTGGGGTTGGGCAGACGGTTACCAGTGGCATTGTTTCAGCTCTGGCCCGCACGCAAGTGGGCATTACCAACTACCAGTTTTTCATACAAACCGATGCCGCTATCAATCCGGGTAATTCCGGCGGGGCTTTAATTGATGTAAATGGTGAACTGGTGGGTATCAACACCGCCATTTTCTCACGCAGTGGTGGCTCCAACGGTATCGGGTTTGCCATCCCGGCCAATATGGTGCGGTCTGTGGTTGAGGCGGCACGGGTGGGCAAACGTGTCAAGCGGCCGTGGCTGGGCGCGCAATTGTTGCAACTGACGCCAGAACTTGCCGAATCTTTTGGTCTCGACAAACCTGCCGGTGTTCTGGTCGGCAATATTTATCCCCGAGGACCTGCTGCAAAAGCGGGCCTGAAGCGCAGTGACATCATTTTATCGATTAATGGCTATGATGTATTTGCGCCAACAGAATTTAATTTTCGTTTTGCCACTTTGAGGATTGGGCAAAATGTGGATGTTAAATTCCAGCGCCGTGGCAAAATAAGATCATCGCGCATCAGATTGATATCCCCGCCAGAAGATCCGCCGGCGAGATTAACGCGGCTGAGGGGCAACCACCCGCTTTCCCAGGTTAAGGTAGCCAATCTTTCGCCTGCGGTAACAGAAGAAATGCAGATGAAAATGACCACCAGGCGCGGGGTTGTGATTGTCGATTCCCGGCGCACCCTGGCCGGACGCTATGGGCTCAAGCGTGGTGACATCATAACCGCTGTTCAAGGGACCGAAGTTACCGGAGTAAGGGGGCTGGTGAAGCTTTTGAAGAAACCTTTCAGTTATTGGGAGATAACCGTGCAGCGCGGGCCTAAAGTGTTTAACTGGCGCATAGGTAACTGAGCGGTGGCATCGCTGTTTGAAGCAGCCGGTCTCGATAAAAATGCGCCGCGCCCGCTGGCGGATCGCTTAAGGCCGCAGTCACTGGAAGATGTTATCGGGCAGGAGCATTTGCTCGGAGCCGACGGGCCGCTAAAGGCGATGATTGACGCCAAACGCTTTACTTCGCTGATCTTGTGGGGACCGCCGGGGACTGGTAAAACCACCATTGCCCGCCTGATTGCCCAAGAGAGTGACACTCACTTTGAGCAGATGTCGGCGATATTTTCCGGTGTTCAGGATTTACGTAAAATTTTTGATGCGGCACGTGCCAGACGCGAGGAGGGCCGTGGCACCTTATTATTCATTGATGAAATCCATCGCTTTAACCGGGCGCAACAGGACGGCTTTTTGCCGCATATGGAAGAAGGCACGATCATCCTGATCGGGGCAACCACTGAAAACCCCTCGTTTGAGCTTAACGGGGCGTTGTTGTCGCGGGCGCAGGTGTTAACACTGAAACGGCTGGATGCAGATGCCCTGTCAGTTCTGCTGGAGCGGGCAGAGGCCCATGAGCAACGAAAACTGCCGCTTGATGAAGATGCCCGCGAGACGTTGATCTCTCTGGCTGATGGTGATGGGCGTTATCTTCTGACGCTGGTGGAGCAGGTGTTTATTTCTGTACCCGGCCAGGAGGAAATATCGGCAGAGAAACTTGTAAACCTTATTCAACGCCGCGCACCACTTTATGATAAATCGCGCGATGAACATTACAATATTATCTCGGCTTTACATAAATCCATTCGCGGCTCGGACCCCGATGCGGCTTTGTACTGGCTGGCGCGAATGCTTGTTGGCGGTGAGGGACCGTTGTTTATTGCCCGCCGGCTGGTGCGTATGGCGGTTGAAGATATTGGACTGGCTGACCCGCAAGCTCTTGTTCAGGCCAATGCCGCTAAAGATGCCTATGATTTTCTCGGCAGTCCTGAGGGTGAACTGGCGCTGGCTCAGGCGACGGTTTATCTTGCCACCGCACCCAAATCCAACCGGGTATACACAGCCTTTAAAGCGGCGATGAAAACGGCCAAAACCGGTGGTGCGCATCCACCGCCAGCGGAAATTTTGAACGCGCCGACAAAGCTGATGAAAGAGCAGGGATATGGTGTGGGATATATTTATGACCATGATACGCTGGAAGGTTTTTCCGGGCAGGATTATTTTCCAAAAGAAATAAGTCGGCAAGATTTTTACCAACCGGTTTCACGTGGTTTTGAGCGTGAAATTGAAAAGAGATTGGCCTATTGGGGTAATTTGCGCGGAAAATCTGCGCTGGATTAAGGTAAATTACCCCGTCATACCGGCAAACGCCGGTATCCAGCGCTCCAGGCTCATGCCGTGCTGCCTGGATGTCGGCGTTTGCCGGTATGACGGGGTAAGCTATCTGCTTTTTCTCGAAGTTGCTGCAATTCTCGGTCTTTAAACTAAATACGATTTTTTATTGGAAAATCAGAGGCGGCACCGCTATGTTCGCGCCATGATAACAATCTTCTGGGTGGCAATGGGTGGTGCGATTGGGGCTGCCGGCCGATATTTGGTGGCAATGCAGGCATTGCGCCTGTTCGGGCCGGGGTTTCCCTGGGGCACTTTGACGGTGAACGTTGTAGGCTCTTTGGTGATGGGATTGCTGGCCGGATTTTTTGCCCACCGGATGCAGGTTTCAACCGATATCAGGATGTTTTTAATGACGGGTATTTTAGGTGGTTTTACGACGTTTTCCGCCTTTTCTCTTGATGTGTCGGTGCTGGTGGCGCGTAAGGATTATATGATGAGTGCGCTTTATATTATTGGCTCGGTTTCGCTTAGCGTTGCGGTCTTGTTTATCGGCCTGCGGCTGGCGCGTGTGTGGTTTGCATGAGTTTGGTGCAAAAACTTGAAGTCAGTGCCGATGAAGATGGTATGCGGCTGAACCGCTGGGTCAAGGTCCATTTCCCCGCCATTCGTCATGGTGATTTACAAAAATTGTTGCGGACCGGGCAAATTCGCGTTGATGGCGGTCGGGCCAAAGCCAACAGCCGACTGGAAGGCGGGCAGATTGTTCGCATGCCCCCGGCCAAAGCTAACGAAGGCGACACCGGACATCGCGGTCGTGAAGCGACCCTTTCAAACACCGATGTTGAATTTGTTCAATCGCTGGTGCTGTATCAGGATCACGCCCTCATTGCATTTAACAAGCCAGCCGGACTGGCAGTGCAGGGCGGGTCCAAAACTTTTCGCCATATGGATGGACTACTGGCCGCTTTTGCAACCCGCGATGGTGAGCGCCCGAGACTGGTGCACCGGCTCGACAAAGACACCAGCGGTGTGCTGATTGCCGCTAAAACGCGCGACGCCGCTGCCAAGTTGACGAAAGCCTTTAAGGACAGAGACACAAGAAAAGTCTACTGGGGGCTGGTGAGTGGCATTCCCAGACCCGCTCAAGGCACGATTAAGCTGCCGCTGGAGAAAAAACTGCTGGGTGGGGTTGAAAAGGTCGTGGCTTTAGGCGCGGGCAACCGGAACGGCCAGCGCGCCGTCACTCACTTCACCACTGTATCGGCTGCGGGACGCACGTTGTCGTGGCTGCAAATGGTGCCGATCACCGGACGCAAACATCAATTGCGGGTTCATATGGCCGCTATCGGCCATCCAATTATTGGTGATGGAAAGTATGGTGGCGAAGAAGCCCAGCCTACGGGTAACCTGAGCCGCAAGCTGCATTTGCACGCACGTTCACTGAAAATCCCCCATCCTGATGGCGGTATGTTTGAAATTGAAGCGCCCCTTATTGGCCACATTGCCGATAGCTGGAAATTTCTCGGCTTTGATGAGCGCGACGGCGATGATTTGCCACTGGAGCCAGAAGATTGATGAGCGAGCCTAGTGATGACAAAGACAAGATCGACATGTTCGGTCGTAAATTGCCGCGACGGTTTTATAAAAACGTAGGCGTGGAAAAATCAGCCAACGGTTATCGTGTCGAACTGGATGGTCGATCGATAAAAACACCGGCGAAAAATCTGCTGGAAGTGGAAAGCGAAAGCATAGCCGCGGCAATTGCCGCTGATTGGGAGCGACAGGGAGATTTCATCGACCTTGAAGCCATGTATACCACCAAGGTTACCAATACCGCTATCGATCGTATTGCTCCCAACCCTGAAGATGTGATTGCCGAGATTTGTGAGTATGCCGGAACAGACCTCCTGTGTTACCGCGCGCTTGAACCTGATGATCTGGTGAAGCGCCAAAATGTGAGTTGGGATCCGGTGCTGGACTGGTTTGATAACACCCATGGCGTGCGTCTGTTGTGTGTCGGTGGTGTTATGCATCAGGCGCAATCGGGGGAGGCGTTAGAAAAGCTTGCGGTAATTTTACGACAGCGGTCGGCTATGATGCTTGCCGCGATGCACAATTTAACCACCCTGACCGGGTCTGCCGTTTTGGCATTTTCTGTTGGTGATGGTCATCTTGATGCTGAAAATGCCTGGATTTGTGCTCATGTGGATGAAGACTGGCAGATTGAACAATGGGGCCATGATGAAGATGCCGCAGCTCACCGGGCGCGGCGCTGGCTCGAAATGGAAAAGACCGCCACTTTGTTGTCGTTGATGTAGAGCATTCAATTTGCTTGCCAAATGGCCGGATTTGCCCACATAGTGATGGCGGACAGGGGCGGAAAGTGCTCACTTTCATTTCATTTCATGATTGGTATCGGGCTGATGAGACGGTTTGGTGTGTTGGTAGTTCTTTTGGTGATGGGCATCGTCTGGGGGGCGACAATCCCGCTTACCAAAGTTGTTGTTTCCACCGGCTACCAGCCGCTTGGGTTGATTTTCTGGCAATTGATTTTCACCACCATCGTGCTCACGCCAATAGCCCTTGTGCGCCGGTTGAAATCTGGACCGGCCAAACAGTCCCCTTTGAACCTGCAGACGTTGGTGTTCTTTCTGGTGATTGTCCTGCTGGGAACCCTGGTCCCCAACAGCTTTTCCTATTTTTCAGCTGCCCAACTGCCGGCTGGTGTGATGTCCATAGTGATCGCATCTGTGCCGATGTTTGCCCTGATTATCGCGCTGGCGCTGGGCATCGAAAAACCTGCGGCAATTCGCATCATTGGCGTTCTGTCTGGCGCTGCTGCGGTGGTTTTACTCATCGGTCCCAAAACCAGTCTGCCGGACCCTGAAAAAGCCATCTACGTTTTGGTGGCTCTGCTGGCACCGGTCAGTTATGGCTTTGAAGGCAGCTATATAGCTTTGCGCGCACCCAAACAGCTTGACCCGGCGATGACCTTGCTGGGCGCGTCGGTTCTGGGCATTTTTATCGTCGCCCCTCTGGCATATTTCTCCAGCAGCTGGATTGATTTGAGTATAGAATGGCAGGCGCCGGAATGGGCGCTTTTGGCATCCTCAGTGATGCATACGTTTGCCTATACCGGATACATCTGGCTGGTGGGTGTTGCCGGTGTGGTGTTCTCCAGTCAAATTGCCTATGTGGTAACTATTGCCGGTGTTTTGATTAGCGCCGTGGCTCTCAATGAAACTTATTCCATCTGGGTGTGGGCGGCACTGGCGCTTATGTTGATGGGAATGGCACTTGTGCAGCCGCGCCAAATAACCTTGCAACCCGTGAAAGAATAAAATGACCAAACTAGAGTATTTCTATTCCGCGCATTCTTCTTATTCATATTTTGGCTCGGCAGAGTTAATGCGAATTGCGGAGGCTGTCGATTGCCCGATCATTCATAAACCTTTTGATTTGCGCAAGACGACCGAGGTAACAGGGCCGGGGCCAATCAGCGGGCGCACGCCCCAGCGCAGCGCCTATTTTTATGGCCGCGAAATGGAGCGCTGGGCGCAATGGCGCAATATTGCGTTGATGACAGCAAGACCTACGCACCACGATAATGATATGACCCTGGTCAACTGCATGCTGATTGCCGGGCAGGAGCGCGGAGTTAATGTTGACCAATTGGCACATTGCCTGTTGCAGGCACATTGGGTCGATGATGCCGATCTTGCCGATAGGGAAACATTGATCCAACTGGGAAAAGAAGCCGGCATTGATCCCGAACCTTTGCTCAATGATGCGGCTTTGCCGGAAATCCAGGCAATCTATGATGCCAATACGGCGGAGGCCATAGAGCGTTCGGTGTTTGGTGCACCTACATATTTTGTCGATGGTGATATGTTCTTTGGTCAGGACCGATTGATGATGGTTGAGCGTGCCCTGGCAACGCCGTTTGAAGGCACCTGGCCGCGGCCTTAAAAACAGCAGGATTCGCAAACCCTTCCCTTTTGCCTCAACCTTCGTGTATAAGACTGGAATTATGGCTGGAACCTGTTTCAGCTGCGTATGTAACACTTTTGTAATCAAGGCGTTAAGTAATGGCAAAATCCTGGTCTCCAGACAGTTGGCGCGGCCTCCCGATCCTTCAGGTGCCGCATTATGAAGATAAAACAGCTCTCGAAAATGCTGAAGCTGAACTGGCAACATTTCCCCCGCTGGTATTTGCAGGTGAAGTTCGCAAACTGACAGCGAATTTGGGTGAAGTTGCTCAAGGGCGAGGGTTTTTGCTCCAGGGTGGTGATTGTGCAGAAAGTTTTGCCGAGCATAACGCCGATAACATTCGTGATTTTTTCAAAGTGTTTTTGCAGATGGCCGTGGTTTTAACCTTTGCGGCATCTTCGCCGGTGGTCAAGCTGGGGCGGATTGCCGGTCAGTTTGCCAAACCGCGTTCATCTGATAATGAAACGCTAGGTGATGTGACATTGCCGAGTTACCGGGGGGACATCATCAATGGTATGGGATTTACGCCGGAAGCACGCATTCCCGATCCGGACCGGCAGATAAAGGCTTATCGGCAGGCTGCGGCAACCTTAAATCTGTTGCGGGCATTTTCTCAAGGTGGCTATGCCAATCTTGATCATGTGCATCAATGGACAGTGGGATTTCTGGCCGAAACACCGGCAGGCGAGCGCTATGCCGAACTGGCTGACAGGATTTCCGAAGCGCTGGCATTCATGCGGGCCTGCGGGATTACGCCCGAAGAGACTGCGCGATTGCGCAATACGGATTTTTATGTGAGCCATGAAGCTTTGCTGCTGGGCTATGAACAGGCTTTGACACGCGTCGATTCAACTTCAGGCGAATGGTATGCCACATCGGGGCATCTTATCTGGATTGGTGACAGAACCCGCCAGTTTGACCATGCGCACATGGAGTTTTGCCGTGGCATTCGCAATCCCTTGGGCCTGAAGTGTGGTCCGAGCATGGAAGCCGATGATCTGATCCGGTTGATTGATATTCTCAACCCTGATGATATTCCCGGCCGCCTGACACTGATTGCACGCTTTGGTGCGGGCGAAGTTGAAAAACATCTGCCAAAATTGATCCGGGCGGTTGAACGCGAAGGGCGCACAGTTGTGTGGTCGTGTGATCCAATGCACGGCAACACCATCAAGGCATCCAACGGCTTTAAAACCCGGCCATTCAACCAGGTATTGCAGGAAGTCGAAGAATTTTTTGATGTGCATCACGCCGAAGGCACTCATGCAGGTGGCGTGCATATCGAAATGACCGGGCAGAATGTAACTGAATGTATAGGCGGATCAAACACCGTTAAGGAAGCCGATCTATCCGCGCGCTATCACACCCATTGTGACCCGCGTCTCAATGCCGATCAATCGCTGGAGCTGGCTTTTCTGGTAGCTGAAAAACTGAAAAAAGAACGCGATCAAAACAACAATGGCGTTGAGAAAAAAGCGGCCATTATTGGATTATAGAGGAAAATTGGTGTCGCATATAATCGAACCCACCTAATCCGTCATCCCCGGGGCAAGCCCAGGGATGACGAATGGAGTGGGTTTGATTAAAGGTAACGTGCTGCTAATGCGATCTACCTTTCCATTGGCGGTTTTTTTGATTGATCAGAGGATCGTTGCAAAAGTTCCATAAGGCGAGAAAGTTTTTGCCCTTGAAGGCTGCATCAATGGTTCCCCAGTAAGGCGAGCCATTTTTGGTTTTGGCGCATTTCTTTTCTGAGAACGCCTGTACCCAGTAGCCCTTGTAGCTACCGTTTTTATTGCGATTGAGAAAAAGGTGGGCGGGCTGGCCTTTGTAGTAATAAAAACCGGCAAGACCTTTGTCGTTACCCTGAAAAAATATCAAAGGTCCATAGTTGGTTATAAAGCGACCGACTTTGGAATCTTGCGCCAATACAGGGCTGGACATGGAAATTGCCGGAATAAAAAGTGTTAGAGTGAGCATCAACAAAGCCGGATAGAAAAAGGGCTTGTGTGTAGAATGGATTATGTCTGGCAATCTCTTGTTCCTTGCATCAAGTTGAGATTTCTTATACGAGCTTTTGATTGTCTGGTAAAACGATTGCATTTCACATGGGAACTTAGACCCTAATATGACACAACAGTTAAAGATTGCTCTCGCTCAACTCAACCCTGTAGTTGGCGATATATCGGGAAACGCACAAAAAATTCGTGATGCCCGCCAGATTGCAGCCCGCGGCAATGCCGATCTCGTGGTGTTTTCGGAACTTTTTATTTGTGGCTACATGCCCGAAGATCTGGTGTTGAAGCCATCGTTTCAAAAAGCAGCCCTTGCAGCGGTGGAAGCATTGGCGGAAGAAACCGCTGACGGTGGCCCCGCTTTGCTGGTGGGCCTGCCGTATGTGGAAGATGGGAAGCTCTACAATTCCATGGCGCTGCTGGATCATGGCAAAATTGAAGCCATACGCCACAAGGTTTGTCTGCCCAACTATGGTGTGTTTGATGAGTTAAGGCTGTTTGAACCCGGACCGCTGCCGGGACCGGTGAATTTTCGCGGCGTCAGGCTGGGCCTGCCGATTTGTGAAGATATCTGGTTTGATGACGTTGTTGAGTGCCTGGAAGAAACCGCCGCTGAAATTCTGATTGTCGCCAATGGCTCGCCGTTTGAGGCTGACAAAGTCGATATCCGGCTTAACCATGTGGTGGCACGGGTGACCGAAAGCGGTTTGCCGCTGATTTATCTCAATCAGGTCGGCGGCCAGGATGAAATCGTTTTTGATGGTGGCTCGTTTGTTCTTAACAGGGACAGGACTTTTGCCCACCAGCTTCCCGGCTTTGAGGAGCATATCAGAATTACCAACTGGCAACGCGATGGTGACGGCTGGGTCTGTGACAAGGGTGAGATTGTTGCCGCTACCAGTGCAGATGAAAATCTCTATCGCGCCTGTGTTCTTGGTCTTAAGGATTATGTTGAGAAGAACCGTTTTCCCAGTATTGTTCTGGGGTTTTCCGGCGGTATTGACAGTGCGCTGTGCGCGGCGATGGCGGTTGATGCTTTTGGAGCGGATAAAGTTCACTGCATCATGTTGCCTTATCAATATACCAGCGATGAAAGCCTGGATGATGCCAAGGCTTGCGCGCAGGCTCTGGGGGTGCGTTACGATATTGTCCCCATTAGTGCTGCAGTTGAAGGGGCTTTGACGTCGCTTGAGCCGCTGTTTGCGGGCACAGAAGAAGACGTTACCGAAGAAAACATCCAATCGCGCATTCGCGGGATGATGTTGATGGCGGTGTCGAATAAATTCGGCTCCATGGTTGTGACCACCGGCAATAAATCTGAAGTATCCGTGGGCTATGCCACGCTTTATGGCGATATGAATGGTGGCTTTAACCCGATTAAAGACCTCTATAAAATGCAGGTGTTTGCGTTGGCAGAATTTCGCAACGCGCATTTGCCCGCCGGACTGAAAGGTCCAGTTGGTGTGGTTATTCCACCAAACATTATCACCAAACCACCAACGGCAGAGTTGCGCGAAGGTCAGGTCGATCAGGACAATCTGCCGCCATATGATGTTCTCGATGATATTTTGCGCTGTTTGGTGGAAAAAGAAATGCCAGTGAGTGAGATTGTGGCGCGTGGGCATGAGGTGGACGTTGTCAACCGTATTCAGCATCTGCTTTATATTGCCGAATACAAGCGGCGTCAGGCCGCACCCGGTGTCAAACTATCGTCTAAAAACTTCGGCCGCGACCGACGTTATCCCATTACCAATTCCTTCCGCGACAAGGTGTCTGATCCATGAGTGTCATAACCCGTTTTGCCCCCAGTCCCACCGGCCGCATTCATGTAGGCAACGTGCGTACCGCTTTAATCAACTGGCTGTTTGCCAAACGCTCTAACGGCGAATTCATGTTGCGGCTGGATGATACGGATGTGCAGCGATCCACCCAGGAATTTGCCGATGGGATCAAGCGCGATCTGGAATGGCTCGGGCTAACCCATGATCTGTTTGCACGCCAGTCTGACCGGTTTGCGCGCTATGATGAGGTGGCTGATAAGTTTAAGGGCGAGGGCAGGCTATATGCCTGTTATGAAACGCCTGATGAGCTTGCCAGAAAACGAAAGCGCCAGCTTTCGCGCGGCGCTCCGCCGGTTTATGACCGTGCCGGGATGAGTTTGAGCGATGAGCAGAAGAAATCTTTTGAAGCCGAGGGTCGCAAGCCACACTGGCGGTTTTTTCTCGAAGATAAAACCATGGCCTGGGATGATCTGGTGCGTGGGTCTCAAACGATTGAAGCCAGTTCACTTTCTGATCCTATCCTCATTCGCGGCGATGGTAGTTACCTCTACACACTGCCAAGTGTTATTGATGATGTTGATTTTGCCGTTACCCACGTTGTCAGGGGTGAGGATCATGTGGCCAATACGGGTGCGCAAATTCAGGTGTTTGAAGCACTTGGGGATCACTTGCCAGAGTTTGGCCATCATAATTTACTGGTGGGGGCTGATGGTGGCAGATTATCCAAACGCATCGGGTCATTGTCAGTTGAAGGTTTGCGCGAAAGTGGGCTTGAAGCCTTGTCGGTGACCAGTTTTGTTTCAACTATTGGAACCTCTGATCCTGTTGCGCCTTTTGCCTCTTTGGAAGCGTTGGCTGACAATTTTGATTTTGCCAAATTGTCCCGCGCTCCGGCTCGCTTTGATGAACGTGAGCTGGTTGCGCTAAATGCAAAAAGCCTACATGAACGCGACTTTGCCCGCGTTCGTTCAGATTTAGAATCACTTGATGTTGGTGGCGGGGAAGCCTTTTGGCTGGCGATCAGGGGTAATATTGAAAAGCTGGGTGAAGTTCGCGACTGGTGGAATATTGTTCAAGGACCAATTGAGCCGAAAATTGAAGACCGGTCTTTTTGCCAAACTGCGGCGGGACTGTTGCCTGAAGGGGACTGGGATGAAAACACCTGGGGGCAGTGGACGTCTCAAGTTAAGGAAACAACAGGTGCAAAAGGCAAAGCCTTGTTCATGCCTTTGCGTTTGGCAGTGACGGGGCTTGATCACGGACCGGAATTAAGAGCATTATTACCGCTCATCGGGCGTAAACGAGCGTTTGCGCGTCTGCAGGGCCAATCGGCCTGAGCTTATAATCTGAAGGATAATCACCATGGCGTTGCGTCTGCCCGCGACGGTTCTTATTGGGTTAATGTGCGTTGCCCAGGTTCTTCTGGTTTTGAGTATCTCAATTTTTGCAGCCCTGCTGCCGGATTATCGTGAGCTGTGGCAACTCAACAATACAGAATCCGGCTGGATCAGCGCCATGTTGTTTGCCGGGTACACGGTCGCGGTGCCTTTTCTCGTAAGCCTGACGGATCGTAAGGATCCCAAGAAGATTTACCTTCTGAGTGCGGGTTTTGGAGCTTTCGCCAGTTTTGGCTTTGCCTGGTTGGCGCAAGGACTGTGGAGTGCGTTGTTTTTTCATGCCCTGATCGGGGTTGGTCTGGCGGGCACGTATATGCCGGGCCTGAAAGCCCTGAGTGATCATATTGACGATAAGTATTTGTCGCGGGCAACAGCTTTTTACACCTCAAGTTTTGGTGTCGGTACCGGATTATCCTATGTATTTACCGATGTCATTGCTCAAGCCTATAGTCCTTCAACAGTTTTTTTCAGCTCCGGCGTGGCCGGTTTGGTGGCCTTGCTGATTGCCTTTGTGGTTCTGCCGGCGGGGCAGGATCACCCGGATGCATCGCAAAGGTGGTCGTGGAGCGATCTTAAGACGGTTGCGCAAAACCGCACATCAATGGCCTATACCTTGTGCTACATGTTCCACAATTGGGAGCTTTTTGGCCTGCGCACCTGGGTAGTAACTTTCCTGATTTTCACTCAAAGCAATACAAGTGGCGATACGTACTGGATTACCCCGATTGCTATTGCTACCGTCTTCACCTTTTTCAGCATGCCTTCAAGTATCATGGGCAATGAGATGGCCATACGTTTTGGTCGCCGTAAAATGACGTTTGTTTTCATGAGTATCTCTGCAATTGTATGCTTCATTGTCGGATTCACCTCAGCAATATCTTATGTGCTGGCCACTGCTGTTGTCATGCTGCATGGATTTACCGTTGCCTCAGAAAGCTCAACGGTTACCGCAGGTGCCATTGGCAATTCGGTCAAGGGCTTGAGAGGGGCTACCATGGCGATGCACTCAACCATCGGCTTTGTCGGCTCGATCATGGGGCCTTTGATGTTTGGTCTGATGCTTGATCTTGGTGGTGGTGAAAGCACGTTTGGCTTTGTTCTTGCTTTCGGCCATATGGGCCTGATCATGTTGTTGGGGCCGCTGGTGTTGCGCGTGATGAAGCCTGAGGGCCTGGCAGAAGACAGGGTTTTCTAATTGACCCTCCCTGATAGGGAGCCGGATAAATGGGATTTAGATCCAACTCTCCGCACCGTCCCGGCCTTGAGCCGGGACCTGCTGAAATTACGATGGTGCACCATTTGGTCCGGGCACAAGGCCGGGACGGTGTGGAAAGTTCGTGAGTGTAATCTATGAACGCTGGCTGCTGTAAGACATGTCGAAAAGGCAAGGCTTGTGGCAATTCTTGCATTAACAGAAAGAAACGATGCAGGAAGGGCGTGGGTTGCGCGTGTGTTGGCTAAACGAGGCCAAGGGTGAGTGGTTTTGTACTGAGAATGAGGCTTTGCAGGCCGGCTGGCGGAGGGCGTTGCGGTGAAGACTTAAAAACCCCTAACTTGCATAAAGGTGCCTCTCATGTCATTCTTGAGCCATCAAACAGACTCATCAGATTAACATTCCAGCATGACAGGTTGTCGAATGAACAGAATAAGCCGGGTTTTCATTATATGTCTGGTTGCATTATTTTGGAGCGCTGCACCTTCATTGGCGCAAAAGCGCATTGCTTTGGTGATCGGTAATTCCAACTACACTCAGTTGCAAACTCTGACCAATCCGAAAAATGATTCCCAGCTAATGGCTCTCACCTTGAAAAAACTCGGCTTTGAGGTGATTTCTGCGGTTGATGCCGATAGAATAACCATTAGTCGCGCTGTGCGGAAATATGGCAAGGCTCTGCGAAGTGGCGGTAAAGACACTGTTGGTTTGTTTTATTATGCTGGCCACGGTGTTCAAGCTCGCGGCGAGAATTACCTCATACCTCTGGGTGCAGAGATTGAGGAGGAACCAGACCTTGATATTGAAGCTATCAGCGCTTCTGATGTGCTGGCGCAAATGGAGGCTGCAGGCAATTCGCTGAATTTGGTTATATTGGACGCCTGCCGCAACAATCCCTACAAGGGGAAATTGCGCTCAAACTCACGTGGCTTGGCCCGGGTGAATGCAGCATCAGGGTCTCTGGTAGCTTTTGCCGCTGGTCCCGGACAGGTCGCTGCTGATGGGGTTGGCGAAAACTCACCCTATACAGCCGCCCTGGTTGAGGCCATGCAAATACCGGGACTTTCAGTCGAGCAGATGTTCAAGCGCGTGCGCATTTCTGTTGAAGCCCAGACCAGTAAACAGCAAACTCCGTGGGAAGAATCGTCTTTGCGCGGTGATTTTTTCTTCACACCAAAAAACCCGGAACCAAAACCTGTAGCCAGACCCGTTGTTGATCAGGCTGAAAAAGAATGGATAGCCAACCAGAACACTCAGTCAACGGCCGTATTAAAGGCGTTTATCAAACGTCACCCAGAAAGCATATATGCCGATTATGCCCGCGCCACCCTGGCAGAGAAGCAGGCCGCATCAAAAAAGGCCAAAACAGATGAAATATCACTCAGGTCAGCAGCACTTGTAAGACAGCAACAAATGGCTCCCAAAGCTATGGAGCTTTCATTCTGGAATTCCATTCAGTCGAGCAATAACCCCGCCGTTTTCGAAGATTACCTGGTGCGCTATCCCAAGGGTAATTTCTCCGTCATCGCTGCGTCAAAATTCGAAGCACTAAAAATCTCAAAAAAGCAGCGACTGGCCAGCTTGCAAACGGGTCCTACTGAGATTTTTACACCTACAGCGTCTATGCCTGCCTATGATTTGACAATTCTGTTACAGTCGGAACTAACACGTGTTGGCTGCAATCCAGGCCGGATTGATGGCCAATGGGGTGCAAAAGGCAGGCGAGCCCTGGCGCTTTTTAAGCGTTATGCAAGTCTGACATTGCCATACAAGGATATCTCACCCGAAGTGGTTGATGCAGTAAAACAACAACGCTCGCGCATATGTCCTAAATTGACACCGCCAAAGGTCAGGAAAACAAAGATCAGTAAATCCAAGAAAGCTGTAAAATCAAAGATAATTTCAAAGCCTGTTCGCAAATCCAAGAGTTCTTATACTGATTGCATTCTGAGTCCCCAAACCTCGCAGGGGTTAGGTGCTAATAATTGTTAAAAAGACGGACGAGAGGCATTGTGTATGGATACAAAAATTACCACAAAATCAAAAATATTTGAAATCCTCACTTGCCTTTCTCACCCAGCCGTTTGATAAACTGTTTCAGAAGGTTGGCTGTGGACGTGTCCCTCGCCCCCCTCCTCAAGCTCTCCCTTACTGTGGGTATTGGTGGTTCAAATTCTGCGCTGTGAAACCAAAAGCCCGGCTCGATCATGGGGCCTTTGATGTTTGGTTTGATGCTTGATCTTGGTGGTGGTGAAAGCACGTTTGGCTTTGTTCTTGCTTTCGGCCATATGGGCCTGATCATGTTGCTGGGGCCACTGGTGCTGCGTGTAATGAAACCTGAGGGCCTGGCTGAAGACAGGGTTTTCTAAAGCTCTAAGAACTTGACCTTTGGCGCACAACCTGTGCATTGTCGCACCTATGAAAACGATGATACCTAAACGGCATATTATTATTTGTGGTCTAATTATTTGCGCCTGAGACAATTATCGGTGCGAACGTTCTTCATTTACTTCCAAAAATTTGATTGATCTATATGCGCCGGGGCACAGGATATTTTGTGGATAGGAAACTATGGCTTTAACGCTTTATAACACCCTCACTCGTTCGAAAGAGCTGTTCGAGCCGCTCGATCCGGCTCATATACGTATGTATGTGTGTGGGCCGACGGTCTATGACTATGCGCATATTGGCAATGCCCGACCGATTATCGTTTTCGATGTGCTCTACCGATTGTTGAAACACCTGTACCCGGCACCCGCCCACAAAGTTACCTACGTGCGCAATATCACCGATGTGGATGATAAAATAAATGCGCGTGCTGCTGAAGAAGGTGTGTCTATTGAGGAAGTGACCTCGCGCACCATCAAACAGTTTCATGAAGATATATCAGCTTTAGGCGTGCTTGAGCCCGATGTTGAGCCGCGTGCCACCGATCATGTGGACGCGATGATCTCGATGATTGAAAAACTGATTGCCAAGGGCCATGCCTATGCAGCTGAAGGCCACGTTTTGTTTGATGTGCCTTCAATGCCTGAGTATGGCAAGCTCTCCAACCGTTCTACGGATGATATGCTGGCCGGTGCGCGGGTGGAAATTGCCCCTTACAAGCGCGATGCCATGGATTTTGTCTTGTGGAAACCCTCAAGCGATGACCTGCCGGGCTGGGACAGTCCGTGGGGCCGCGGGCGACCGGGCTGGCATATTGAATGTTCGGCCATGTCGGAAGCCTATCTGGGTGAGGAGTTTGATATTCACGGAGGTGGTGTTGATCTGGTTTTCCCCCATCATGAAAATGAAGTTGCCCAGAGCCGCTGTTGCTTTGGCACCAAAACCATGGCGCGATACTGGATGCACAATGGTCACCTTCAGGTCGAAGGCGAGACCATGTCGAAATCACGCGGCAATTTCCTCACCATAAATGACCAGTTGCGTGACTGGCCCGGCGAAGTTTTGCGCCTGACGATGCTCAAAACCCACTATAGACAACCGTTCGACTGGACCGTGAAAGGGTTGCGGGAAAGCCAGAAAAACCTGGAAAAATGGTATGATCAGGTGAAGGGTGCAAAGGTTGGTCAGGTGGACGAAGATGTCATTGCAGCGTTGAGTGACGATTTAAACACTTCGCTGGCTTTTTCAAAACTCCATCAGATTAAGGATGCTGAGACAATGGCGGGCACTTTGTCGTTGCTGGGATTTTCTCTTGATATTAAAGCGTTAAACTCAAAGACTAAAGCAACTGGTGAAGTTGATGAAGGCCTGATTGTGGAATTGATTTCACAGCGCCTGGCGGCGCGGGCTGAGAAGAATTGGGCCGAGGCTGACCGTCTGCGTGATGAAATTGTCAATATGGGCGTGGTGATCCAGGATAGCCCCGAGGGCACATCGTGGGAGGTTAAGCGATGAGTATGGAACGCCTCTATCTGTTCGATACGACTTTGAGAGATGGGGCGCAAACGGCAGGCGTTGATTTTTCTCTTGAAGACAAGCTGCAAATTGCCGCCATGCTGGATGGTCTCGGAGTTGATTATATCGAAGGCGGTTATCCCGGAGCTAATCTGAGTGATAGCGAGTTGTTTTCCAAAGAGCATAATCTCAAAGCTAAATTTACAGCGTTTGGCATGACCAAACGTGCTGGCCGCTCGGTTGAAAATGATCCCGGATTGCAGGAAATTCTCAACGCCAAGGCCGATGCCATCTGTTTTGTCGCCAAGGCCTGGGATTATCATGTGCGAGTGGCTCTGGGATGTTCCAATGAAGACAATTTGACCGGCATAAGCCAGTCGATCAAAGCGGCAATTGCTGCTGGAAAAGAAGCTTTGCTCGATTGTGAGCATTTCTTTGATGGTTATAAGGCCAACCCTGAATATGCGCTTGAGTGTGCCAAAGCAGCGTTTGATGCGGGTGCGCGCTGGGTGGTCCTGTGTGACACCAATGGTGGTACTTTGCCCAATGAAGTGCGGCAAATCGTGTCAGAAGTGGTCAAGGTTGTTCCCGGCACTCATTTGGGCATTCACGCCCACAATGACACCGAACATGCGGTGGCGAATTCACTGGCAGCCGTGCGCGCCGGGGTGCGCCAGATACAGGGAACACTTAACGGACTTGGTGAACGCTGCGGCAATGCCAATCTGATTTCGATTATTCCGACATTGATGTTGAAATCTGAATATGCCGACAGGTTTGATCTTAATATTTCAGCTGACGGTTTGGCCGGTTTGACGCAAGTATCACGCGCGTTTGATGAATTGCTCAATCGTTCACCGGAAATTCAGGCCCCTTACGTGGGCGCCAGCGCCTTTGCTACCAGTGCCGGTATTCATGCTTCAGCCATAATGAAAAACCCGGATACTTATGAGCATGTGGCACCGGAAAAAATCGGTAACATGCGCCGTTTGCTGGTGTCGGATCAGGCTGGGCGCTCCAATATCATGGCGCAGCTTGAACGCTTGGGCATAGCGGTCGAAAAAGATGACCCGCGCATTTCAACCTTGCTGCGGGTGGTCAAGGAGCGTGAGGCCATCGGCTATGCCTATGAGGTGGCGGAAGCCTCGTTTGAATTGCTGGCGCGGCGCACACTTGGCAGCGTGCCGGAATATTTCGAAATCGCCTCCTATCGCGTCATGGTCGAGCGCCGTTACAATGCCAAAGGCGAGCTTGTCACAGTTTCTGAAGCCACGGTGAAAGCTGTGGTTGATGGGGAGGTTACATTTTCAGCTGGGGAGGGCAATGGTCCGGTCAACGCGCTCGATATGGCGTTACGCCGGGATTTGGGCAAATACTCGCGCTATATCGCCGATTTGACCCTGATTGACTACAAGGTGCGCGTACTCACCGGCGGCACCGATGCGGTGACGCGGGTTTTGGTTGAATCCGGTGATGATCAGGGCAACCGCTGGTTTACGATTGGGGTTTCTCCCAATATCGTCGATGCGTCTTTCCATGCGCTCATCGACAGTGTCACCTATAAACTTCACCGTGATGGCGCCCCGCCACCATAATACTAAATGCCTTGTAGTTTAGGCAGTATGTCTTCGACGGTGTCGGCCACCTGAAACGGCACTTTTAAGCCATCACGGATAAATTCATCTGCCGTCATGTGTTCAAGCAGAAAAATCAGCGGTTGCCAGAACTTGTCTATATTGGCAATGACAATGGGCTTGGTGTGCAGGTTCAATTGGCTCCAGGTCATCATTTCCACCAGTTCTTCCAGCGTGCCGATGCCGCCGGGCAAGGCGACGAACCCATCTGACAGATCATGCATGGTCTGTTTGCGTTCATGCATGTTTTCGGTGATAATGAGTTCGCTCAAACCATCATGCATCAAGGTGGACTTATACCAGAATTTGGGTAGTACACCGGTAACATGACCGCCCGCCTCTAAGGTGGCGCTGGCCACTTCCCCCATGATGCCGATGTTGGCACCGCCATAGACAATACCAATGTTGTTTTGGGCGCAAATGCGGCCAAAATCTTGTGCGGCGGTTAAATAATTCGGGTTTGCCCCGGGGCTGGAACCGCAGTAAACGCAAATTTTTCTCAATTCCGTCATTTTTTCGACCTATGCCAATCACTGTTGTTGCAGGTGGTTGTTATCAAAAAAATTAAACAACACAAAGAGTTGCGTTAACTTTGTGATGTTCGGAATTTGCTATTCGCCCCTGTGGGGAGTAGATTAGAGATTACTTTAATGTTGTAAACGACAAATTGTCCGGCAGATATCTGATCTTGCCGCTGCCGGTTTGTTTCGTGATTGGTAAAAGGGTGCACCCGTGGGTAGAGCTTTGTGGATTGCTTTTGCGGCAATCTTTACATCACTCCTGCTTTATCTCGCATTCGTCGGCCACCGTGAACAGGTGGTGCGAATGGCATCAGTATTGCCTGACGCGCTGAATGGTTTGACGGAGCTGGTAGAGCGCATAAGTCTGCCCGGCAAAAGACAAATCGCAAAAGCTCCCCAGTTGAAAAAAACAACTGCGCCAACTCCGATTTCTATAACAAATGTTGAATACCAGATGGATGGTCAACTGATGTTGATGGGGAATGCTGCGCCGGGTGTGCAACTGGATTTTTTCATTGATGGGGTAAAAACAGCACCACAAAGCCTGAAGGCGGACGGTGTCTGGAAACTTGTGGTGTCGAAAGAGGTTCTACCTGGTCCCCACCGGCTGGAAGTGTCGGTCCCGGCGCAGGAAACGCGCCCGCGAACGATTGTGGTAATGAACTTTGTCAAGGCGGGAGCGGACGAAATTGCAGCTGTGGCGGCGTCAAGACAAATCGCAGAAGTGACGATTTCCAAAAAAGACCCGGCAGACAATCTACCTGAACAACGGTTACGTAAACCATCACCGGGGTTTTCCAAACTGGCGGAGCTGGCGCAATCGCAAACAGTTCGGCGTGATGTTAATCCTCTAAGCGGCCTGTCACCAAAACTGTTGATTGATGATGGTCCCTTGCTGGCAACTCCGCAATACGGTACAGCGGAGAATAACCTAACCAATGGCAAAATTACTCGAAAAACCGAAACTGCAATACCAAAACCGTGGTTGGGCAACAGTCAACCGCAACAGGTAAGCCCGCGCGTCCAGGTGTCAAAAAAAGTTGCGGTCGCAGATACAATGGATACCGAGGATAAAGAAAAAACTTCCAAAACCGGCAAACCCGAGTTAACAGTCAGCCTGGGCAAAGGTATGGTGGTGGTGCAGCCGGGAAATACATTATGGGACCTGGCGATATCAATTTATGGTTCAAGTCGCTATTATCAGAAATTATATCGGGCCAACCGGCATATTATTAAAAACCCGCGAAAAATTTTTCCCGGGCAGGTTATATTTGCACCAGATGCCAACCCGCCGACACGTATTGAACCAGCTTCACCACCTCAGTGGTCGCCACCGCAATAAAGGGTATCTTTTGACTATTTACATGTTCTTTTGCTCAATCGCTGTGCGTGGTTGCCGACAGTGAAAAGTGACATTCATTCCCCGCGTCCGATAAAGACCGGTGGTGGAAACATTGCCACAGCACGAGCAATTCTACCCTATCTGTGGATGGAAGACCGCCCGGACCTAAAACAGCGCGTGGTGGTGTCAATCATTGCCCTGGTGTTGGCCAAACTGGCGACGATCAGCGCACCGTTTTTCTACAAGGAAATAATCAACGAACTGGCCCCTGCCAACACTACGGCTACAGCAATCACCGTAATTGTTGCCCCCATTGCCCTCATTTTAATTTACGGGATTTCCCGCATCATGATGGTGGCAATTGCTCAGATACGTGATGCGATTTTTGCCAAGGTCGGTCAAAATGCGGTTCGGCACCTGGCGCGGCAGACATTTGCCCATCTGCACCAGTTATCATTGCGGTTTCATCTTGAAAAACGCACCGGCGGATTGAGCCGGGTAATAGACCGTGGCACCAAGGGTATCGAAATTACATTGCGGTATTCCCTGTTCAACACCTTTCCAACATTACTGGAAATGGTATTTGTCTGTGTTGTTTTGTGGTTAAAATTCAGTATCTTATATTCGTTAGTTACAGCTGTTACTGTTATTTTATATATCTGGTTCACCTATAAAGCAACCGAGTGGCGTATTGAGTTGCGGCGGCGGATGAATGAGGCTGATAATGAAGCCGGGGGAAAGGCTGTTGACAGTCTGCTGAATTTTGAAACCGTAAAATACTTTGGCAATGAACAATATGAAACCGACAGGTTTGATGTGTCAATGGCGCGATATGAGCAAGCGGCCACGAAAACAATGACGTCTTTGTCGTTTCTCAATTCTGGTCAGATTATTATATTCACCACCGGCATGGTTATTTCCATGGTGCTGGCGGGCCAGGGGGTTGCCGCGGGCAAGTTGACGATCGGTGATTTTGTTATGGTGCATGCGTTTTTGATACAGCTTTATTTGCCCCTGAATTTTCTCGGCTCGGTCTATCGCGATATCAAACAGGGATTGCTGGATATAGAAACCATGTTTGATGTGCTTAGCGTTGACCCGGAAATTGCCGACCAAAAAAATGCACCAGCACTAAAGGTCGACAAGGGCGAGATCGAGTTTGATCATGTGAGTTTTTCCTATGATCCTTTGCGTCCGATTTTGAAAGATGTCAGTTTTAAGGTTCCGGCGGGCAAAACCGTGGCCATCGTTGGTCCCAGCGGTGCTGGTAAATCAACCATATCGCGAATTCTGTTCCGGTTTTATGATATTTCTGCCGGAGCTGTATTGATTGATGGCCAGGATATTCGCGAAGTATCACAAAAATCCCTGCGTGCAAGCCTCGGCATGGTGCCGCAGGATACGGTTTTGTTTAATGATACAATCGGCTATAATATTCACTATGGCCACCCGGGCAAAAGTGATGAAGAGGTTATTGAGGCAGCAAAGCTTGCCCAAATTCATGATTTCATTATGGATCTGCCCGATGGCTATGATGCCATGGTGGGGGAGCGGGGATTAAAATTATCCGGTGGGGAAAAACAGCGGATTGCCATTGCCCGCACAATACTGAAATCTCCACCGATTTTAATTCTTGATGAAGCAACATCTGCTCTGGACACCTATACCGAGCGCGAAATACAGGAAGCTCTGAAACTGGTGTCAAGAGGGCGCACGACCCTGGTTATTGCGCACAGATTATCCACGGTTGTGGATGCAGATCAGATTATTGTATTAGAAAAAGGTGTGATAATAGAACGTGGCTCACATGAGCAGCTCTTGAAGAAACAAGGACTATATGCCGGTATGTGGCAGCGTCAGCAGGATTTGGAAAAAGCCCGCGAGCAATTGAAACGAACACTTGAAGCTGAAGCCGCTGACAATCTGCTGGCTCAACGAGGCGATGACAATGATTAAATCTATTTTCTCGATTTTTGTACCCATTCACCGCGAAGGTTATCGATTTATCGGTATTTTCGCTGTTCTCGCCCTGTTGCTGTTTTTTCTGTGGCAACCGCTGGGCTGGCTCGGGGTTATCGCCACCTTGTGGTGTGTTTATTTTTTCCGCGATCCGGTTCGCGTAACGCCTTTGCGCGAAGGGCTTGTGATTTCCCCGGCTGATGGCAGGGTCAGTCTCATTGTTGAGGTGATGCCGCCGCCCGAACTTGATCTTGGCGATAAACCATTAACGCGAATTTCTGTGTTCATGAATGTTTTTGACTGTCATGTTAATCGCTCACCGGTTGCCGGTCGCATTGTTAAAATGGTCTATGTACCGGGAAAGTTCATCAATGCCGAACTTGACAAGGCCTCGGAACATAATGAACGCCAATGTTTGACCATTGAAACAGCGTCAAAAAAACGTTTTGGCGTGGTTCAGATTGCCGGACTGGTGGCGCGGCGTATTGTTGGCTTTGTCAGTGAAAACGAGCCTATCGGTGCTGGAGAACGCTTTGGTCTTATCCGGTTTGGCTCGCGGGTCGATGTTTATCTGCCGGCAGGCCATAAGGCTCTTGTCGGTGTTGGCCAGCGCGCAATTGCCGGTGAAACAGTGCTGGCCGATATTGCCTCGAAAGAGGCTGCGCGTGAATATCGCGCCAGTTGACGTTTAGTTCGAACAGTAAAAGGGAACCAGTTAGTTGAGTAAGCAGCCCCTTAAAACCTCAGTAAAGCGAAAAAAACATCGCCAGCGCCGGATTAAATTTAACCGCGTGCCCATTCGGGTGTTGATTCCCAATATCATTACCCTGCTGGCAGTAGGCAGTGGATTGACCGCCATCAGGCTGGGCTTTGATGGCCGGTTTGAGCTGGCTGTCGCCGCCGTCATTTTGGCCACGGTTCTGGATGCTTTGGACGGGCAGGTGGCACGACTTTTAAAGGGCACGTCCAAATTTGGCGCTGAACTCGATTCCCTGGCTGATTTTGTCAATTTTGGCGTGGTTCCCGGCGTGCTGATTTACCTGTGGTCGTTGCACGTTTTAAACAACCTTGGCTGGATTACCATTCTGGCTTTCGCCTTGTGTATGGCGATGCGGCTGGCACGGTTTAATGTCGCCCTTGAAGATCCTGACAAACCGGCCTGGACGGCCGGATATTTCTCCGGTATTCCAGCACCTGCGGGAGCAGGGCTTTTGCTGCTGCCGATGTATTTAAGTTTTCTCGGGTTTTTTGAAGGGCCTGATGCGGCAAAATTTCTGGTCTTTTACACGCCACTTGTGACGATAATGCTGGTGAGTCCGGTGCCGACATTTTCAAGTAAACTCATCGGCAATCATATACCGCGTGACATGGTATTGCCCATTATGGTGATGATTGTGCTCTTTGCCGCCGTGCTGGTGAGTTATCCGTGGTACGTGCTGACATTTGTGGCTCTGGCCTATATTGTTTCCATACCTTTTTCCATGAAGCGATATGGTGAGCTGATGAAACAGCACAGGCTGGAAACCGGGGCCGGGGGCGAAACGGGTGAAGCAGATAAAAAGGCTGATTCTAGCTGATACTGGCGCGAACCGTTTGTTCGATCTGGCGCCAGTATATTAGCTGCGAACGCGGAAAACGGTATTGTATCCAGGTATTGCCAGATACAGCCAATTGACGCCAGCACATGGCACGCCAGGTCGTTTTGTTGCGGCGCTGACAATGTAAAACATACGCTCCACTTGATATGTCTGCTACAAAAATATCCTGCCCGTCGTAACCAAAACCGGTTCGCGCCTGGCGTAGTGTCAGGCCAAGATCAGTTGGCTTGCCAATCGAATCCAAAATGGTTTTATAGAATTCCGGCATGCCATTACCGGTTATGGGAAATCCATAATCGGCCGGCAGTTTTTCAATGATAATATTGTTGCCAGGCTGAGCGATGGTGAGCTGTGGGGCCATCTTTGCTGGAAGGGTGGGGATTGAGGCTGTCGCGGCAGGTGTTGCCCCATCACTGTCGAAAACCGGCAACCTCCATTGCACTTGAGTTGTCGTCGCCATTAATCCCAATATGGCCAGTGTCGCTGTAAGCAGACCGGCAATCAAAACGCGAGACTGAGGTTTTGTTACCGAGGCCGGGGAGGGATAATTATCTTGTGACAACATGTTGCGCATGACCATTGCTATAAATGTGTGCTGTTTTGAGACAGAAAATGCTGCCGGAAAGCCAAAGCTCAAACAATCCTACGATATAGCTATTATTTTATGGTTAACGAGAGGTAAACGGTTGCCCGCCACGGCAAGATTGGTCAATAATGAAACGGTGAGGCTATTTCGGGTTGGTATGGTGTTTGCTTAACAAGGGGATTAGTGACGTTCACCGGCAAATTTTAAGCCATCGAATTTAAATGAGTAACAGCCCGGATGCGGGTTTTAGTAGGCGTTGAGTAAAATGTATCATGATTTGCTGGTTTATATATATGCAATTACCACCGGGTTTGTTTTTGGCGGGGTGATTGGAAGCTTTTTTCAATTGGTGACGGGGAAGCGAATTAAATTTGAACTCCTGATGGAAGGTGGCCCGATTGTTGTATTCACCGCCATGGTTCTGGTGCTTGCCGGGCCGATAATTGTCATGCGCAATGCGATTAAAGCCCAGTTCATCGAGCATCGCCCTGGACATTGGCTGGCGCTCAGCACATTGATTTGTGCCTTGTGGAGCTTCATGTCGGGTATTTTTGTTCTGAGTTTCGCCCTGGCGCTGCGGGCGTAAATCTCAGGAGCTTAAGATTTTTTGGATAAGGATGCAACAACCGGGGCGGGGCAGGCCGACAGTTTCTTTTTAATGAGCTTGCGCCATGCGGGCTGGCATTTTGTGTTGGTGCAGATGAACTTTGCCAGAGCTGGAGTCGGAATGGCATGGGCAAGGTTCAGGTAGGTTCCTGCCGCTGACGAAAGTGTGGAGACAATCATGCCCATCAAGGCACCTGAATTGTCAAATACCGGACCGCCGGATTCACCGCGCCGGGTTTGCAGGTTAAGCACCATCGCTTCATCATAACCGTATTTTAGATAACGAACCGGTTTGCCAAAGCGCAACTCAGACAAGGTTCCCACCCGGGCAATATCGCGACGTAACCCCGGTTTTCCCAGCGACAGGATTGAAGCTCCCGGCGTGATGCAGGGACTGCTAACGGGACTTACCGGTGTTAACGGATTGGGATCATCCAGTTTTATCAAAGCCATATCACCAATTCTTTGGACGGCGACAACGCGCCCGCGGTATTTTTTACCTTGGGGACCGGTGGCGATAACCACCCGGTTTTTCGCGACACCAACATGAGCAGCTGTCACCACGTAACCATTGTTGTCGACGACGAAACCGCTGCCGGTGGTAATTTCTATGGTGGGCGGTAGGGGGTGAGAGGTGTTTATCGGATTTGAAACGGCCAGAGATACATATGAGTAATCACGTTCGCTGACGATGGTTTTCACATCTTTAAGAAAGGCCGATGATGACACCGGCACACTTTGAGACAATCCGATCGACCTGCCGTTGTCTGCAACCGAAGTGCAGCCTGCAACAGCCAGGAGGACGGGGACTATACTCAACTTTTTCAATTTGTCAGTGGCCTCTGCTGTATGTATTTTATGTGTTATGATGTTAGAGTGTCTAAATATGGTTGTCGATAATTACATGGTAGAAATCGCATATTTTTTTAATTTTTCGAAACGTCTTACTTGTCCCCGGTACACAAGTGGCATATTTTGCCACAAGTTTCGGTGCTTGAAATCATTAAAGGGCAGAGCATATGGAGATTGTTACAAATAATCTGGAGTTATGGTTGATTGGAATGTTTGCTATCGGGTTTGCATTTGCATGGATGACGTGCAAATGCAGCTGACGTGCAAATGCAGCTGATGTACGTGCAATCGTTGCCGGTAAGGAATGGAATTGAATATGACATATGAATATGTATCGCAGTTTTTTATGCTCCTTCTGGCCTTGCTGCTGGGGGCTTTTATCGGTTGCATGTTGCGTCGATGGACGAGATCCCCGTCATCTGAAGCAGATGTGAAATCGCCAGAACCGCGCGCAAGCCAGGCTTCACCCGAACCGGTATCACCAGTCATGGAGAGCGCCAAAACCGAAGAACCTGTCGCTGTGGCTGAAGAGGCACCGGCTGCAAAGCCGGAGCCAAAACCAGTTCAGGCGCGTGGTCTTGATGCGGCAATTGGTGGTAAGTCTGATGATTTGAAAGTCATTAGCGGTATTGGCCCCAAGCTCGAACGGACCCTTAACGGTCTGGGGATTTTCCATTACGAACAAATCGCCGGCTGGAGCGCCCAAGATGTTAGCGAAGTGGATAACCTTTTAAGCTTCAAAGGCCGCGTCGAGCGTGACGACTGGATCGCTCAGGCAAAAAAGCTGATGGACGATTAGATGTGGAGTCTCGACAGGTTGTTCACTCCACCCTTCTTTGTCATCCTCGGGCTTGACCCGAGGAACCATTCCTCAATTTTCTCGGCCTAATGGCAGTTTCTGTGTTTTCGAAAGCGCAACGCTATGGATCCTCGGGTCAAGCCCGAGGATGACAAAGAGGGGGTTCTATTAAATGCGAAACGCATTTGGCTTAACCTTTATCAATCTGTTCTATAAGCCTGTTAATGGCAGCGATGGCCTGAATTTCATTTAAAAACGGTGTATGACCTCGGTTTTTCAGAGTGAGGCTGACCATGTTTTGGTGGGCATCATGCATCTTCTGCAAGGTTTCAGCGGTCAGAAGATCTGAGTTTTCTCCGCGAACAACCAATGTCGGGATATTCTTCAGTGCATTGAAATAAGGCCACAACGGCGGTATTTTGGCATCGCTGGAAGAAATTATTTTTGGCAGTGTATGGCGCAAGGCCGGGTCATAATCGCTTTTGGGTTTGCCGTTTTCATCGCGAAACGTGTTGCGGGCAAATGTTATCCACTCATCTTCGGGCAGCGTTGGAAAGTGGGCCTGGGCTACTTTCTTCAAAGTCAGCACGGCTTCGTTCCAGTTTTTGGGATCCGGCAGGTTTCCGACATAACCGGCTATGCGTAAAATTCCCTCAATGGCGATTTCGGCACCGATATCATTGAGCACAACGCCTTTCAGGACTGTGGGGCGCAACACGGCCATGATCATGGCCAGAATACCGCCGCGTGATGTTCCCACAATAATTGCATGAGCGATACCGTGCGCCGTCATGACATCAAGTGTGTCGTTAACTTCGATTAGGGGCGTATAGTTCTTGTAATTGCGGTCATAATCAGAACGGCCGCGACCGCGGTAATCCAGACACAGCACCCGGCGTTTCGGGCTTAAGTGCTCGGCAAGTTCATGGAAATCTTTTGAATTGCGCGTCAGGCCGGGCAAACACACAACCGGTGTTAAGGGGCTTAGCCGGTCACCGTAGTCGCGGGCATATAATCTGAGACCGTCTTTAGACGTGGTGAAGGTTTCCTGCCAACTATCCGCGGTGATTGTGGAGGAGGCAGACCGGTTTGGTTTATTCATAAGGTCAACTTGAATTTAACAGATTACATCGTCGGTGCTGTCAACGGATACAGCAATGCAACCGTTGGAGCTTGCGCGTGAACGCACCGGGATTTTGGCAATAGGCGAGAAGCGGGCTAAATCAGCGGTCATGGTGAATTTACTGCCACCATTAAGAGCGGAGCGATACACATGCATGTTCTCCATAACGCGTTTGACATAATTGCGGGTTTCGTTGAAGGGAATGCTTTCAACCCAGTCAATCGGATCAATGGCACCGGTTCGGGGGTCGCCAAATTTCTCGTTCCATTCATTTACCCGGCCACCACCAGCGTTATAGGCGGCAATAAGCATGATGTATGAGCCGCTGAACCGGTAAATCAGATCACCAATGTGGGCGGTGCCCAACATGAGATTGTAGGAGGGGTCGTAAAGGCGCTTGCGACTATATCTCTGGCTATATTTCTTTGCGGTAATCTTCGCGGTTCCGGGCATCATCTGCATAAGCCCCTGGGCACCAACCGGAGAGCGTGCTGCACCGTTAAATTCACTTTCCTGGCGGATTATGGCGTGAACCAGTGCCATTTCAACTGGCCTGCCGATCTTCTTCAGGCGCGGCAAAACGTTGGTAGGATATTGTAAGCGGCCGAAATCATAACCGTGAACGCTGTTTGCGCGTTTGGCGACACGCAAAGCCACATGGGGCAGGCCATAACTTGTTGCCAGGGCTGAAAGTGCGGCGAGATCACCGGGCTTTTTCATGGCATAGGGCAGTTGGCTGAAAAAACTGTTGCCCCAGGAGGTGAAGCCCAGTTTGTTGAGATACATGAGAGCGCGAACCGAATTATACGACTTAAGACGGCCCGGGGCTGTGGGTTGAGTGCTGCCTAAAGAAATTGGCATCGGGCTGCGCCCCAGCGCATCAAGGGCAAGCTGGCCATAATAGGTCCGCGGTCTTGATGCCGAGCGCTCAAGATACTTATTTGCAAGCGCCTTGTTACCTCTGGCTTTATAGGTGCGCGAAAGCCAGTATGCTGCGGAAGATTTGCTGCGCGGACCATCAGCGGCTTTTTCAAGCCTTTTGAAATGAATGAGGGCTATGCTGGTTTTTTTAAGATATCTAAGAGCAATCCAGCCGGACATGAATTCAGCATCTATATAATCATTGATGTATCTGGATTTGAGGGGCAGGCCATGTGCCGAGGTCAGGCGATAGGCTTCCCCTTTGGCACCGGAGGCGAGTGCTTCGCGGGCCAATAGCCGCCGTTCTATCCACCATCTTTTAAGATTGCCGCGTGATTTTGGTGCTTTGGCAATCAGGCGGCGGGCCTCAACAATTTTCTTCTTTAACCGAAGGCCGCGTACCCGGGCATAAAGCAGAGACGTATCGTTGCGCAACTTTGCCGGTACAGCTGAGTATGCCTTGCGGGCTTTTCTCGATTTGCTGAGGTAGGCTTGAGCAGCCTTTACCATTTTAACATAGCTTGAACCCAGACGGGCGGCATTTCGCCGGGCTGCTTTTAATTTGCGGGCATAGATGTAAAACTGTATGCGCGCGCGCAGATCGGCATGGCTCAACAGTTTGCGGAATTCCTTGTAAGCTGCGCGTTCCTGGCTTTTACCCATTTTGTTTTCGCGCCATGCATCACGTACCCACCGGCGGGCTTTTGATTTGTTGCCAGTGGTCAGGTAAGCCCGGGCCAAAGCCAGCTTTCCCTCTGCAGTTTTAGGCTTTTGGAAGCGAAAATATCTGAAAACGACTTTAGGTGAGGGACGGGTTTTAAACAGGGATTGCTCTGCCCGGGTACGCATAATCGATTTGCGTGGCCATTCGGGATTTGATTTTATGAATTGCGAAATTCGCTGAGGGCCAGCTTCAAGTTTGGGCGACAATACATAAAGCCACTCAATCAACATCCGGGCGGCCGGGTCCGGCAGGTTTTCGCTTTCTTTAAATGCTGAGGTAAACTGGTCATTGACAGCAAAGCGTATGGCGCGGTCGAGCAATTTGAGTTGCGAACTCGATAAAGACCCCGACGACGATGCCAAAACAATAGCCGGCCGCCGTTTAATATTGACAGGAGCGCTGATCTTGATGTTGGCAGTAAAATCGTTAGGCCGTGGCGCTGGCAGGGGGATTTTGCTTTGAAGGGTGTTGGCGCTGAGAGGTTCTGCAATCAGCAGGCCAAAAATTGCGATAAAAGCTGACAGGGTTTTCAAGCTGCGATGGGGAAAGGAAACCTTAAATGACCGCAATTGAAAATCCTCCATTTTCTGCAAAAAACAATACTCGCGAGTCGGTATGTCGAAGCATGTAATCTTTCTAGCAAACCCCAGCCAGTAAAGAGTTAATATGTCATCAAAAAGTCCATTCCGGGATAAGTGGGGACGAATGGGTGTCGAAACAACAGGTAATACGTTTGAACCGTTCAGGGTTTTGGCGGTGTTGGCATGGAATATTAAGACAAACGTTGTTGCAGTCGCATCACCTTGGCGCTAGGTTAGCTGCGATTTCGTCAAAAGCATTTGAGAAATTATCAATAAAACGGTTTAGGTTTGGAGTTAGAGAAATGACCATCGACAAGATTAAAGGATCAATACCCGCCCTTATCACGCCCATGAGCAACGGAAGTATTGATGAAAAAGCACTCAAATCTTTTGTCGACTGGCAGATAAAACAAGGCTCCAACGCACTTGTGCCCGTAGGCACCACCGGTGAAAGCCCGACATTGAGCCATGAGGAACATATGGCGGTGGTTGATATAACCATTGAAGTGGCTGACGGCCGCGTTCCGGTTATTGCCGGGGCGGGTTCAAACAATACCACCGAAGCCATTATGCTGGCGAGACACGCGGTTAAAGCCGGTGCGGATGCAATTCTGGTGGTAACACCTTACTATAACAAACCCACTCAGGAAGGGCTTTATCAGCACTTTAAAGCCATTCATGACAGTGCTGATATTGCGCTGTTGATTTATAACATTCCCGGTCGCAGCATCGTTGACATGTCGGTTGAGACCATGGCGCGCCTGTACAAGCTTAAAAACGTTGTCGGCGTTAAAGACGCAACCGCTGATATGTCGCGGGTGAGCCAGCAGCGCCAGGCCATGGGCGAAGATTTCATTCAGCTGTCGGGTGAAGATGCAACGGCTCTGGGCTTTAATGCCCATGGCGGCAGGGGTTGTATTTCAGTGACGACCAATGTGGCACCGGCTCTTTGCCGGGAGTTTCAAGATGCGTGTTTAAGTGGAGATTTTGCTGCCGCACTGAAAGTGCAAGACCGGCTTATGCCTTTGCATGACGCTATGTTTGTGGAAGCAAGTCCGGGGCCGGTGAAATATGCAGCTTCGTTATTGGGCCTGTGCAGTGAGGAAACGCGCCTGCCGCTGGTTCCTGTGGTAGACAGCACCAAAAGCCAGGTAAAGGCTGCTTTGGTGCATGCGGGTCTGCTGAATTAAGGGCTGGCATCAGGAAACACCATGGCAACCAAAAGAGGCCACAAGGCTAAATCCGCCGGCCAAAAAGTAATCGTGGCCAACCGCAAGGCACGCCACGATTACATGATAGAAGATGTGTTTGAAGCTGGCATCATGCTGGTGGGCACCGAGGTCAAGGCCCTGCGCGAAGGCAAGGCCAGCCTCAATGATGCCTATGCCGGTGAAAAAGGCGGCGAATTGTGGTTGTTCAGCTCATACATATCTGAATATAAAGCGGGAAACCGCAATAATCATGAAACCCGGCGGCCGCGAAAACTGCTCATGCATGGTCGTGAAGTCGCCAAGCTGATTGGTGCCAATCAACGCGACGGCATGACCCTTGTGCCGCTATCGATGTATTTTAATGATCGCGGTATCGCCAAGGTGGAACTGGCGACAGCGCGCGGCAAAAAACTGCATGACAAACGCCAGTCTGACAAAGACAGAACCTGGAAGCTCGATAAGGCCAGAATTATGCGTGAGAAGCATTGAGGAAATGATGGATAAAAATCTGACCGAAATACCCGATGATTTGCCTGTTCCGGTAGATGACGGGGCTTGTGATCATTTGGCCGGGCTCAAATTTCCTGCTATCACTTTGGCCGCAACAGATGGTGCCAGGGTGGATATTTCAACCTTACGCGGACGCGCGATCATCTATGCCTACCCGCGTACCGGGCATCCTGATGAGGGCGTGTTTTATGAAGGCTGGGAAGCTATTCCCGGTGCACGTGGGTGCACGCCGCAATCATGCGGGTTTCGGGATCATCATAATGAGCTCAAAGCGTTGGGTGCCGAGGTGTTTGGTCTAAGCACTCAAGACACTGAATTTCAGCGCGAAGCAGTGAGCCGCCTGCATTTGCCATTTTCAATTCTGAGCGACGAAAACCTGGAACTGACAAGCGCGCTCAATCTGCCAACCTTTGACGTCAATGGTCTCACCTTGATCAAGCGATTGACGCTTGTCGTCAACGGCGGGATCATTGAACATGTGTTTTATCCGATCTTTCCACCAAACACCCACGCCGAGGTGGTCATCGCCTGGATCAAGGCGCAGCCGCCTAACTAGTTAACACGACAATTTTTCCCCGCGCTGCGTTTTCCTCCATGCAGCAATGGGCGTCGGCGATTTTGTCGAGTGTAAAAATCTCACCAACCTGCACTTTAAATCTCCCGGCTTCGATTTGGGTGATCATGTCCTGAAACGGGGTGGCCATGAACTCCTCTGGCCCGCCGGAATAAATGGTCAGACAGACGGCTGTGGGGATTGAGGCCATGGGTGAGAAATTGTCGAACGACCATTGGCCGCCAACCATTCCCGCCATGCAAACAATGCCGTTGGCTTGTGTGCATTGCAGGGTGTCTTCGAGGGTGGTTGTGCCGACAAGCTCTAACGCTTTATGGATGCCGCCGGGAAATACCTCATGCACCTGAGCCGCTATTTCACCGCTATCAATAAAGACCTGGTCACAACCATTGTCGCGCAGGAGCTTTTCGCTTGCCGGATTTCGCGTTGTTGCGGCGACCACCGCACCATGCTTTTTGGCAATGGCAGCGGCTGCCAATCCAACCGAGGTGGTGCCGCCGCGAATTAAAAGGCGTTCACCTTTTTTCAGTTGGAGCGATTTGAACAGTGCCCCCCATGCGGTTTGCAGCATTTCGGGCAGAGCGCCCAGAACCTCCCAACTGAGTTGCGTTTCAAGCCTTTGTATCTGGGTTGCCGGGACACACACAAATTCAGCATAGCCACCGTCAAATTGCCGACCCATGCCACCCAGGGTCGTGGCGACCACGTCGCCTTTGGAAAACTCACCGCCCGGTGCATCTTCCACAAGACCGGTGGCCTCAATGCCGAGAATTCTCGGGAACTTTACAGTTGGCGAATGTCCCTGGCGGGTGAAAAGCTCCGAGCGATTAAGTCCGAAGGCCATTATTCGGATCAGAACCTGCCCAATCTCTGGTTTGGGAACGGGGCGCATTTCCAGTTTGAGGACTTCGGGTCCGCCAGCTTGATAAATCACAGCGGCTTTCATTTTTGCTGTCATTGTTAATTCAACGCATGCTTTGTGGGGCATGCGCCATGGTGGCGTTTTGGCCGGGATCGTGCATTACCCATATTTTTGCACCGGTTTTCTTTGCCAGCGCTTCGACTTTAACCCGGCTTTTACGGGTTGCCTCAATGTCGAAATCATTTTCCGGTATGGATTTGTTGATGCGGTTGGTTTCAAACGCCCACAGATCACCAGCCAGGATGACCGGTCCTGAGGGC
The DNA here is from genome assembly GCA_021775475.1 of Hyphomicrobiales bacterium. Classification (GTDB taxonomy): domain Bacteria; phylum Pseudomonadota; class Alphaproteobacteria; order Rhizobiales; family JAJFHR01; genus JAJFHR01. The sequence continues at coordinate 18,236 of JAJFHS010000056.1, read as the reverse complement.
AATTCAACGTAAAGCACCTGGGAGCCTGGCGTATGTCCCGGGGCTGGCATGATAACCACCGAGCCATCGCCAAATACATCGCGCTTGCCGTCCAGCTTTACCGTCTTGTTGTTCTTTAACCCGCTGTAGGTTTTGGGATTGAAACGGTATTTTTTCGGGTCTTTGCTGAAGGCTGCATCAAACTCCGGCTTTTGAACGTACCAGGTAGCAGATGTGAACGCGCTGGAATTGCCGGTGATATCCGGGTGCATGTGTGAAAAAGCCATGTGCTTCACCTGATCCGGCTTTATACCCATCTCTTTCATCTGCGCACTTAAAGTTTTCTTGACGAAAATTTTGAGTTTTCCTCCAGCAAGGCTGACACCTTCAGGTTTGTTGATAAGGCCGTCGGCTAAGCCTGTGTCCCATATCATCAGGCCCTTGTCGTGGGTGATGAGATAACAGTTAATGGCAATGTCGGAAGCCACGTCCGCCTCAATACCGGGTGAGAAAATCGACTTGTCAGATGTGATAGCCTGACCGCATTCGAACACGGTTATTTTCTCGACTGCGGCTAAGGCGTTTGGCGAGACTGCTATCACCATAGCCATCGCAACGGGCAGGGCTGCAAGACCAGATGTTAAGTTGCGCAGGGTGGGTTTTTTCATGCTTGGTACGCTCCTCTGCCTGACCCTATGACAGTTTTTCGCCGATATGAACAAAAACGTCTTCAAACATTTGTGTGGTCAAGCGCCGCGTATTGGTGTTGTAGCGTGAGCAGTGATAGCTGTCGATCAGCGTCAGATTGCCAGTAATTTCATGGGCCGAATTATGGGCGAACTTGTGGGGTGCGCGTTTGACATCAAGAGCACTGAGCGTGTTGTTGTGGGCAATAAGGCCAAGGGCCAGAATTACCCGCAGATTTGGCATTTGTTCGATCGTCGCCTTGAGGAAGGGACGACACGCGGTCATTTCCGCGCCAATCGGCTTGTTTTGCGGTGGCACACAGCGAACAGCGTTGGTAATCATTGCTCCGGGCAATTCAAGGCCATCATCTGGGCGGGCGAGATAGGTGCCGCTGGCAAGGCCGAATTTCAGCAAGGTTGCATAGAGCAAGTCTCCGGCATAATCGCCGGTGAAGGGGCGACCGGTGCGGTTGGCACCGGTGATGCCGGGCGCGAGGCCGACAATCAGCACTTCAGCATCATTGTTACCAAATGACGGTACCGGTGCGTTGAACCAGTCGGGATGGTCCTTTTTTATGTCGAGCCGAAAGGCTTTAAGCCGGTCACACAGCCTGCAATTGGCTGGCGGATTACAGGTCGACACTGTCTTCATCACCATATTCAAGCAACTCATCAATTGGCGGCACAGGATGTTCGGCAGGTTCATTATGGCGCCTGCCAACTTCGCTGAGGATTGATTTAAGCTCGATGAAAACATCGGCCTGACGCCTGAGTTCGTCAGCAATCATCGGCGGGCTGGATTTCATTGTGGACACCACGGTGACGCGCTTGCCCTGACGCTGCACGGCTTCAACCAGCGCGCGGAAATCACCATCGCCTGAAAACAGTATGATGTGGTCGAGGTGGGGTGCCAGCTCGAGTACATCAACGGCAATCTCGATATCCATGTTGCCTTTTATGCGACGATTTCCTGCGGCGTCAGTGAAAGATTTTGCCGGTTTGGTGATCATTGTATAGCCATTGTAATCGAGCCAGTCGATCAACGGTCGCAGGGGCGAGTAATCCTGATCCTCCAGCAGGGCGGTGTAATAGAGCGTGCGGATCAAACGGCCCTGGGAGGTGAAATGTGTTAACAGTTTTTTGTAGTCAATATCATAGTCAAGCGCGCGCGCTGCGGCATAAAAATTGGCTCCGTCTATAAACAGGGCAAGGCGCTCGTCGGGATAAATACCCATTTAAATATTCCTTGGAATTGAAAAAATGATTTTTTTAAAATGAATTGGCGGCTGAAAAATAAAGATTTAAGTTCTGAATTTTACTATACAACCTCCGCGACCAATTGCCAGCAGTGGCTTACAGGAATTTCACATGATACTTATCGCTCTTGGCAGTAATATTACCGGCCCCTGGGGCAGTCCGGCTGAAACTCTCGACCGCGCAGTCGAAGAGATCGCTGCCAACGGAGCAGATGTTCTGGCGCGCTCAAGCTGGATTGAAACAAAACCCTATGGCGTCAGCGATCAGCCTGGTTTTGTTAACGGGGCAATTGAAATCAAAACCACGCTGCCACCTGAAGAACTTTTGGTGATGCTGCATGGTATTGAGATTGCCGCCGGGCGCAAACGCCGGGAAAAATGGGGGCCGCGCACGCTTGATCTTGATATCATCGCCTATGACGATGTTATTATGAACGGGGGTGACAACAGCCTCAATCTCACGTTGCCGCACAATGATTTGCACCATCGTTCCTTTGTGTTGTTACCGGTGCGCGAACTCAATCCATCGTGGCAACATCCGGTTTCGGGCAAGACTGTGACGCAGATGCTGGATGAATTAGCGAAAAATTAGCAAAAATCAACGACTTTGGGCGCATGTGTACTTGCCAAATGCCGCAAGGCAGCATACATAGAGGCCAGATTTAAAAATTCCGGAAATTTGTGGAGATTAGACTATGGCACGTGTGACCGTAGAAGATTGCATCGAAAAAGTACCCAATCGGTTTGAACTGGTGTTGCTGGCCAGCCACAGGGCGCGCTCGATTTCACAAGGTGCACCACTCACGGTTGATCGTGACAATGACAAAAACCCGGTTGTCGCTTTGCGCGAAATAGCTGATGAAACCGTTGATTCAGGCGATTTGCATGAAGATCTGGTGCATTCGATGCAAAAACTCGTTGAAGTTGACGAGCCCGAGCCCGATGCAGTGCCGCTGATCACAGCCGAAGGCCATACCATCGATCCGCTGCGTGCTGAAGATGAAGGCGCCATGGATCTGCCGATGGATCGCATGTCAGAAGAAGATCTGTTGCGTGGACTTGAGGGGCTGGCACCACTGGAATCACCAAATGGTTCCGGCTACCGCAGATAGGTACTCTAACCTGTAGCTTTTAATAGGCATTTACGAATTCAGATGGCATAATCGCTGTCTGTAGTGATTTGCTGTGAGCTTTTGGTATGATGCGTCAGTATGAACTTGTTGAACGGGTTACCAGTTATGATGCTGGTGCTGATGAGGCCTTGCTGAACAAGGCTTATGTCTATGCCATGAAGGCCCATGGCACCCAGAAGCGGGCCTCAGGCGATCCATATTTTTCCCATCCCCTCGAAGTTGCTGCCATTCTCACCGATCTGAAGCTGGATGAAGCGACCATTGTTGCAGCCCTTCTGCATGACACCATTGAAGATACCGGGGCCACGAAAACCGAAATAGACGAGATGTTTGGCCCCGAAATTGGCCATCTGGTTGAAGGTCTTACCAAGATCAAGCGGCTCGATCTGGTTTCGAAGGAAGCAGCGCAGGCGGAAAACCTGCGTAAACTGCTGCTGGCGATCTCTGATGATATTCGCGTGTTGCTGGTAAAGCTTGCCGATCGTTTGCACAATATGCGCACGATCAAACATGTGAAGCCGGCCAAGCGCACGCGCATTGCCCAGGAAACCATGGATATCTATGCACCGCTGGCGGGACGCATGGGCATGCAGCACATGCGCGAAGAACTTGAAGGCCTGTCGTTTGAGGTGCTTTATCCTGAAGCCTACCAGTCGATTACCTCGCGCCTGGATGTTTTGCGCAAAGATGCCGGCAATCTGATTGGTGAAATTGAAGCGGAAATCACCGCTAAACTAAAAGAAAACAATATAGAGGCCGACGTCAGCGGGCGGGAGAAAAAACCCTTTTCGATCTGGAACAAAATAGAACGTAAATCCGTGTCACTGGGGCAGTTATCAGATATTTACGGGTTTCGCATTCTGGCCAATTCGATTGAAGACTGTTACCGCGCGCTTGGTGTTGTGCATACTGCCTGGCGTGTCGTGCCTGGCCGGTTCAAGGATTATATTTCGACGCCTAAAGGCAATGAGTACCGCTCCATTCACACCACGGTTGTTGGCCCCCGACAAAAACGGATTGAATTGCAGATCAGAACCACACAGATGCACGATGTTGCCGAACACGGGGTTGCGGCTCATTCGCTCTACAAGGATATTGATGGCATCAATGCTCCGGGGCGCGAGGGAGATAACGGCGCAAAGCTAAATGGTGCGGCGACATTAGACCTGGCAAAAAAATACAATAATTCCAATCCCTATATATGGTTAAAAAAACTTGTTGATATGCTGGTTGAAGGTGAAAGCCCGCAGGAATTTCTTGAACATACCAAGCTCGAGCTGTTTTTGGATCAGGTGTTTTGTTTCACCCCCAAAGGACTTTTAATCCCGCTGCCCAGTGGTGCGACACCGATTGATTTTGCCTATGCGGTGCACACGGATGTGGGTGACAGCTGTGTCGGTTGCCGGATCAATGGCCGCAATGCGCCATTGATTGGCAAGTTGAATAATGGCGACGAGGTGGAGATTATCCGCTCTGCCTCGCAAGTGCCACCGGCGGCATGGGAAGGTTATGCGGTGACGGGAAAGGCGCGTGCGGCCATTCGCCGGGCCACACGCGATGCCGTGCGCGCGCAATATACCGGTCTGGGACGGGAAATTCTGACACGTGATCTCAGCAAATATGAAAATGAATATTCTGACGACGCACTGAGTGCCGCGCTGCCAAAACTCGGCCAGAATTCTCTTGAGGGTGTTCTGGCAGCTGTGGGCCGGGGACAATTGCCGGTGAGTGATGTAATCGCGGCGCTGGCGCCGAAGGAAAAGCCCAAGAACACTCCTGCCGATGACGAAAAGTCAACCACGGATCGTTGGTTTAACCTGGGCAGGTTTATCCGGTTGCGGCCGTTTAGAAGTTCAAAACCAAACGAAGAAAAACCAGCGGTGGCTATGCCCGGTAAAGCCACACCTTTGCCGGTTCGCGGCCAGCGATCGAATTTGCCAATCCGTTTTGCTCCCGATACCGGTGCTTTGCCGGGCGATCGTATTGTCGGCATACTTACGCCTGATGAAGGCATCACGGTTTATCCCATTCATGCGCAGGCTTTGCAGCAGTTTGAAGATGATCCTGAGCGCTGGATTGACCTGGTGTGGGATGTGGGCGAAAACTCCCGCGAACGCTTTCCCGCCAAAATCTCGATTTCTGCCATAAATGAAGTCGGCACCCTGGCTCAGATCGCCCAGACAATTGGAGAAAACGACGGAAATATTGAAAATCTGGCCATGGGGGTGCGTGAAGCGGATTTTTATGAAATGACGATGAATGTGGGCGTACGTGATTTGAAGCATCTCAACCGGATTATTGCCGGTATCAGAGCCTTGCCGATTGTCAGTTCAATCACACGAATTAGCGGCTAGAGCCCTTGATTTTCTTCACTGCAATCGTCATATTAAAATATATGCCATCAAATATGATAGAATTGAGCTGGGCCTTCTGATAAAATCAGCGTGCAGCCACAATTCATTCACTAAATATTGTTACCATTCTTATATAATCTGATTGGAACACGGGTTTATAAATCGGGCCATCCGGTAATTCTGGATGACCAAGTTGCGTTAATTGATGGGTTCCGGGTTAAGTTTTACTATGCTGTTCGCTCGCCGCAAAAAACTGAATTTTTTTCAACGCCTGAAGGCTTGGGCGTGGCCACAAAACGGGTGGAAGCGGGCGGCGAGCTATGTCTGGCGTCGCGTTTGGCGGCTTAAGGGAACACCGCATATTATTGCGCTGGGTTTTGCGGCCGGCGTCTTTGCTTCTTTCACCCCGTTTATCGGCTTTCATTTTTTAATTGGTTTTGTGGTTGCCTGGATTTTCGGCGGTAATTTAGTGGCCTCCGCCTTGGGAACATTTGTCGGCAATCCGATAACCTTTCCCTTTATCTGGTGGTTTACGCTAAGTGTCGGCACCCGCATTCTTGGCCATGATACAGTGGAATTTGATTGGGACTGGGCGAGATTGTTCAGCGATTCCTACGCTAACATCTGGATGATCGTGAAACCGATGGTTGTCGCTGGTGTGCCCACAGGTATTGCTGCCGCCGCTCTCAGTTATTTTCTGATTCGCCCCGCTATTGAGGCCTATCAGGCCGGGCGTCCGCAAAAACCAAAAAACACTCAGATTCTGTGATGTTAAACCTAGGGCATGTTGGACGCAGATGATTATTGGCATTGGCAGTGATTTGATAGATATTCGCCGCATAGAGCGTACGCTCGAGAAATTTGGCGACCGTTTTGTGACCCGCGTCTTTACCGATATAGAGCGACAAAAATCCGATAAGCGCAAATTGCGGGCAGCTTCCTACGCCAAGAGATTTGCCGCAAAAGAGGCTTGTTCAAAAGCTTTGGGTACCGGATTTCGCAAAGGTGTGTTCTGGCGCGATATGGGAGTGATAAATCTGGCTTCAGGCCAGCCAACCATGCAACTTAGCGGTGGCGCACTGGCTCGCTTGAGAGAAATTACGCCACCTGCATCTACCGTTGACATTCAGCTCACGATAACAGATGAGTATCCTTTGGCTGAAGCATTTGTAATTATTCAAGCGACATGAGTTTGCCGGTGGTAAATTCACGCAGCTGCACCCGGTTTTTTCCGAGGTCGAAACACGCCTTGTACAGGCAAGCATAAAACGTCATATTGGCAATCTGAAACAGGCTATACGTATAAGATGACTGATAATACCAATCGAATTAGCGATAATGAATCCAAGGAAGGCGGCATTGGCGAGATTGTCCGCGTTGTCATTCATGCTCTCATTCTGGCGCTTGTGGTCAGAACGTTTTTATATCAACCCTTCAATATTCCTTCAGGTTCAATGAAGTCGACACTGTTGGTCGGAGATTATCTGTTCGTTTCAAAATTCAGTTATGGGTACTCAACCCATTCGTTTCCGTTTAATCTGGATCTGTTTAGCGGTCGTATCTGGGCCGAACAACCCAAACGTGGCGATGTGGTGGTTTTTAAGAAGCCCACGGATACGTCGGTAGATTACATCAAGCGGCTGATTGGACTTCCCGGCGATGAAATCCAGATGATCGGCGGCATTTTGAACATTAATGGCAAACCGGTGCCCCGCAAGCGGGTCGATGATTTCACCGAGACTGATCCTTTTGGCAATGTGCGACGGATTGCCCGGTTTGAAGAAACCCTGCCCAATGGTGTCACCTATACAACCCTTGATCTGCGCAGAAACGGTTATCTCGACAACACACAGGTCTATAAAGTGCCTGCCGGGAAATATTTCATGATGGGGGATAACCGGGACAATTCCGCCGACAGCCGCGTTCTCAATGATGTCGGCTATGTGCCGTTTGACAATCTGGTCGGACGTGCCGAAGTTTTGTTTTTCTCTGTCAATAATACTGCTAAATTCTGGGAAATATGGCGTTGGCCAACAGCAATTCGCTGGAGCAGACTGTTTAGTCCGGTTAAGTGATTGGCTTCAGAGAACTCCCATAATTTAACTAAAATGTGTCAGCGACTGGGTTATGATTTTACCGATCAAAGCCTACTTGTTCGCGGCTTGACGCACTCAAGTGCCAGTGACAGGGAGCAGGTGCCAAAATCAAATGAACGCCTGGAATTTTTGGGCGACAGGGTGCTGGGTCTGGTGGTGGCTGATATGTTATTGCAGACCTATGTCAACTCCGATGAAGGCGAGTTGGCCTTGCGTTTCAATGCACTGGTGCGCAAGGAGACTTGTGCCGAGGTGGCGGTAGAGCTTGATCTGGGTGCTGTTCTTCTTATGAGCGCAGGCGAAGCGCAATCGGGTGGGCGCAAAAACAAGTCAATTCTGGGTGATGCCTGTGAAGCGGTTATCGCTGCGATTTATCTTGATGGCGGGTTTGATGCCGCTCGCGGTTTTGTTGAGCGGTTTTGGCGGACACGACTGTTAAATCTGAAAGAGCCGCCAAGAGATGCAAAATCCGCCTTGCAGGAATGGGCGCAAGGCCTCAAACTGCCGACACCTCGCTATGTTGTGATTGAGCGTAGCGGTCCTGATCATGCGCCCAGTTTTATTATTTCGGTGGAAGTTGATGACCGGCCACCTGTGTCGGGTCAAGGCTCAGCCAAGCGCAATGCCGAACAGGCCGCAGCCAAGGCTTTTTTGCTACGCGAAGAAATCTGGAAGGAAGACGATTGAGCGAAGAACCCAGCCCACAAAGATGCGGCTTTTGCGCCCTTATCGGACCCACCAATGCCGGTAAATCAACCCTGCTGAACGGGCTGATTGGCGCCAAAATCGCCATCGTCACCCATAAGGTGCAAACCACGCGGTCACGCCTACGTGGCATTTGTATTGAAGGCGAGGCGCAGATCATCTTTGTTGATACGCCGGGAATCTTCAAGCCGCGCCGCAAGCTCGATGAAGCCATGGTCGAGGCTGCCTGGGGTGGTGCCGGGGATGCCGATACCATCGTTTTGGTGATAGATGCCAATCGCGGTATTGAAGAAGATGTGGAATCAATTTTCAAACACCTGAACAAACAATCGCGCAAATGCGTTTTAGCTCTCAACAAGATTGATTTGCTGCCGCGTGAAAAGCTGCTGAAACTGGCGCAAGCGTGTAACGAGCAATTTCCGTTTGAGGCTACCTTCATGATTTCGGCACTGAACGGCGATGGTCTCAATGATCTGAGAACCCATCTGGCGGGTATGATGCCGCCAAGTCCGTGGCATTATCCCGATGATCAGATTGCCGATATACCGGTGCGCCAGATGGCCGCTGAAATTACCCGTGAAAAGGTATTTTTGCGTCTGCATCAGGAATTACCCTATGCCTCCACGGTCGAGACCGCGCGGTGGAAAAAACTGCGCGATGGCTCGATCCGCATCGAGCAGGTGATTTATGTTGAGCGCAAAAGCCAGCGCGTCATCGTGCTGGGTGAAAAGGGGCGCACGATTAAGAAAATCGGCGAGTTGGCCCGTGCTGAAATTCAGGAAAGCCTCGGCATAAAAGCGCATCTTTTCTTATTCGTCAAAGTGCGCGATAAATGGACGGAAGATCCCGAACGCTATTTTGAAATGGGTCTCAATTTTCCCGGCAGAAAAAAGAAATAAAGGCTTTAGAACATGCAGTGGAGTGAGGAAGGAACAGTACTTTCACTTCGCAAACATGGTGAAGCCAGCACGTTGCTGGAATTTTTCACGTCGCAACATGGTCGTCATCTGGGCCTGGTGAGGGGCGGGCGCTCGCAGCGCATGCGCAGCCAGTTGCAACCGGGAAACCGGCTCATTGCCACCTGGCGGGCACGTTTGCCCGAACACCTGGGAGCGTTTACAGTTGAGCCGGTCAAGCTGCGAGCAGCAGTTTTAATGGACCACCCTTTAAGACTGGCGGCACTTTCATCGTTGTGTGCGTTGAGTGGTCTCATTCCTGAGCGCGAACCTCACGAACAACTCCATGATGCCTTTGAAATCGTCATTGATGCACTGGAAAACGACAATGTCTGGCCTGCCTTGATGATCAGGTGGGAGCTGGGGTTGCTCGAAGAGCTGGGTTTCGGCCTTGATCTGAAATCCTGTGCCGCCACTGGCAGCCACGAAAACCTGATTTACGTTTCACCAAAATCGGGCAGGGCAGTGAGCGCTGATGCAGGTCAACCATACAAAAGTAAAATGCTGGTTCTGCCGGCTTTTCTAACCGCGCAGTCCCACGGCAATGAAATAACCAAACACGACATTGCCGAAGGTTTCCGTCTTACCGGCTATTTCCTCCAACAACACATATACAACCCACGGCGCACAAAATTTCCCGAACCGCGAATGAGATTGCAGGCCAAGTTTCAAAAGGCAGTCGCATAAACAGACAGGTAAAAGTCTCTCATACAATTTGTTCGGAATGGATATTTACCACCTATCTTTCAGGCGGTACCCAGTCGCTCTCGACAGACTTTCTTCGGCTCAGACGTAGAACCAGACCAACCGATACTCCGACACTGATGGCCACTGTCAGATCAACAAGAACAGTAAGCGCGAGGGTGAGAATCAACAGCGCCTTATCACTTGCCGGTGCTTTCGCATGTTCAAGCCATTTATGCGGTTCACTCATATTCCAGGCCGTAATAACCAGTAAAGCTGCAAGTGTTGGCATAGCCAAATAGCCGGCCATTGGGGCTGCAAGCAGCATTACCAACAAGATTACGAGTGCGTGAATGATACCTGCAACCGGTGTCTTTCCACCTGCTTTGACGTTGGTTGCAGTTCGTGCAATTGCGCCGGTTGCGGGCAGACCGGTGAAAAGTGCCGAGGTTATGTTTGCAACTCCTTGTGCCGTCAATTCGGCATTTGGCCGGTGTTGCCCTTTTATCATACGATCGGCAACCATGGCGGACAGAAGAGATTCAACGGCGGCGAGAAAAGCGATGACGATAGCGGAAGGGAAAAGCTCGACAATTCGCGTGATAGACAGGTCGGGAAGCGTAGGCATAGGGAGTTGGCTGGGGAGCGTGCCAAAACGCGACCCCAGAGTATCAACAGGAAGCTGCAATAGTGCCACCAGAGCAGAGCCAATACCAACAGCTACGATAAGTCCGGGAAAACGCGGAGCAAGACGCCGTAAAAGCACAATTAAAACAAGTGTTATGACTGCAATGATCAAAGCCTGAGAGTTTAGTGTGTCAATGGCCTGCCAAAGTACGGTGATTTTCTCAAAAAATTCCGCCGGAAGTTTTTCAACCTTTAATCCGAAAAAATCCTTGAGCTGGCTTGTTGCAATGATGATACCGATACCGATTGTAAATCCATTAACAACCGCTTCAGGTATAAAGGCAATCAGGCGGCCGGCACGAAAATAGCCAGCAACAAGCAGGATTATCCCTGCCATGAATGTTGCCAAAACCAGGCCATCATATCCGTATTGTGCGATAACGCCGAACACAACGACAATAAAGGCCCCTGTCGGACCGCCAATTTGTACACGACTGCCGCCAAGTAACGAAATCATGAAGCCGCCTATGATGGCGGTTACAATTCCCTTCGCGGGGTCGGCACCCGAAGCTATGGCAATAGCGATACTAAGCGGTAGCGCTACCATGGCCACAGTCACACCTGCGGTCAGGTCCGCGGCAAAGAGTGACCAACTGTAGTTTTTAATAGTTGTGAGAATTTTTGGCTGACGCATACTGGCTATTAGGGTGGGGTCGAAAAAAAATTGGCGGGGTTCAAAATATGTAATACTAGGGACATATCAATTAGCAAGAAATTAATTTCACCCTTCCAACAGCAATTGTTGCAATTTTCAACCTGATGTATTGAAATAACCTGCGTCCAATTCGACTTTTGGCATCCATCGAAACACAGGTGCAATTCAAACCAAAATCACGCTGGCCAAAGAGTTTGCGGCAGGTAAAACAGGTAAACCATATGAATAATCTTCAAAAATACCAAATCTACGTTGATGGAAATTGGCGCGACCCAAGTTCAGGCAAATACTTTGAAAGCCAGAACCCATATCTTGGCAAACCGTGGGCGGCTATCCCAGCGTGTAGTGAAGATGATGTCAACCGGGCGGTTGAGGCTGCTTCAAACGCCTTTGAAAATGGTGAATGGGCGAGTATGTCGGCGACGGCGCGGGGGCGGTTGATGCGCAAGCTGGCGGCGCTGATCGAGGAAAATGCCAGGTCACTGGCAGAAACCGAAGTGCGCGATAATGGCAAGCTGATTGCTGAAATGGGCGGGCAGACGGCTTATATTCCTGAATGGTATTATTATTATGCCGGGCTTGCTGACAAGATAGAGGGTGCGGTTATTCCCACCGACAAGCCTGATACCTTCAACTACACCTTGCGCGAACCTGTGGGTGTGTGCGCGATGATTGTGGCGTGGAATTCGCCGCTGATGCTGCTCACATGGAAGCTTGCCCCCGCACTTGCGGCGGGCTGCACCGCTGTCATCAAACCTTCCGAATATACCTCTGCTTCAACACTTGAATTAATGAAGCTGGTGGAGCAAGCCGGGTTTCCGCCCGGAGTGATCAACGTTGTCACCGGGGCAGCTGACGTCGGCGAAGCGCTGGTGCGACATCCCAAGGTGGCCAAAATCGCCTTTACCGGTGGTGAATTTGGCGGCATTAAAGTCTATGAGGCCGCTGCTGCCGGACTAAAGCCGGTGACGCTGGAGCTGGGCGGCAAATCGCCCAATATCGTGTTTGAAGATGCCAATCTGGATAACGCGGTCAAGGGGGCAATATCGGGAATTTTTGCTGCCACCGGCCAGACCTGTATAGCGGGATCAAGATTGCTGGTGCAGGAGAGCATCTATGATGAGTTTGTTGAAAAACTGGTGAGCTTTGCTGCCACCGCGCGGCTGGGGGATCCCAGTGATAAAGATACACAAGTTGGTCCGGTGACGACACCGGGGCAGTATGAAAAAATACTGAGCTATATTGATATTGCCAAAAAAGAGGGAGCCGAATGCTTGCTTGGCGGCGGCCCGGCGCAAGGACCGGAAGGGGCGGGGGAATGGTTTGTGCAACCTACAATTTTTGGCAATGTCACCAACGATATGAGAATTGCCCAGGAAGAGGTTTTCGGACCCGTCCTGTCGATCATCAAGTTCAAGGACGATAAAGAGGCAATCTCAATCGCCAACGACATCATGTATGGTCTGGCGGCGGGCGTGTGGACACAAAACCTCGCCCGCGCCACTATCATGGCCAAACGCCTGAAAGCAGGCACCGTGTGGATCAATACTTACCGCGCCGTCAGCTTCACCACACCGTTCGGTGGCTACAAGCGTTCGGGCCTGGGACGCGAAAACGGCCAGGAAGCCATCAACGAATATCTGCACACAAAAAGCGTGTGGATTTCGACTGCGACAGATACGCCAAACCCGTTTGTCATGCGGTAAAGCAAGACATCCGCACCGTCCCGGCCTTGAGCCGGGACCGTCTTGGGCTACGGCCAGGGGTTGTTGTCTCCAGCAGGTCCCGGCTCAAGGCCGGGACGGTGCGGGGATGGGGGCTGCTTGTGTCCTTTAAGACCGCATTTTGACACCTTTGGGATCATAGAGCGGTTGGGCGGTGACAGTGGCGGGATAGAACTCGCCGTTGATTTCGACCTCAAGCGTGGTTCCGTCTGCGGCCAGTTCAGGCGGTACGTATCCCATGGCCATGGATTTATCTACGTGATGGGCATAACCGCCTGAGGAGATATAGCCAACGCAATTGCCATCCTTGACAATGGCCTCATCATTGACGACGTCGATATCGCTGGTTTCAATCACCAGTGTGACAAGCTTTTTTGCGGGGCCTTTTTCTTTCTCAGTCAAGCTTGCCTGTTTGCCGATAAAATCTTTTTTCCAGTCGATGAACATATCAAGGCCTGATTCGGTTGCGGTAAAATCGGGGCGAAAATCTAACGTCCACGCACCCCAGTTTTTCTCTAACCGCAGCGACATCAAGGCGCGCGCGCCATACCATTTGAGGCCGAGGTCGGCACCTGCGGCTTCAATCTCCTCATAGAGTTTGAGTTGAAATTGCGGCGCACAGTAAATCTCAAAGCCAAGCTCACCGGAAAATGAAACGCGTGCCAGAATTGCCGGTATGCCGCCAACGAACGTGCGTCTGATATCCATGAATTTCATACCGTCATTACGGCTAATTCGAGCCAGCAGGTCTCTCGATTTTGGGCCGGAAATGGCAATGCCGTGATACTCATCCGAGCGATTGCGGTAGGTAACGTCATAATCGCCCAAATGCTGCTCGAACCAGCGCCGATGCATTTCCTGGGCAGCACCTGAGCCAATTAGCATGAATGTTTCTTCATCGAGGCAGGAAATTGTCAGATCACCGTAAAGCTTGGCCTTTGGTGTCAGCATTGGGCATAACGCCATGCGTCCGGGTTTTGGTACACGACCTGCCATGATGTGGTTGAGGAAGGCGCGCGCACCGGGCCCGGTAAATTCATGCTTGGCAAAATTGGCGATTTCGATAGCACCCACTGCTTCGCGCACGGCCTTGACTTCTGCTGCCACATAATCATGAGCGCGCGAGCGTTTAAACGTTGGTTCTTCGTGAGCATCATCGGGCCCGTCGGCGAACCACAAGGCATGTTCGAGGCCAAAACTGTCACCCATGACCGCACCTTTTGCTATCAGCCGATCATAGAGTGCGGTGGTTTTCTGGCAACGGCCTTTGGGCAGGGTTTCATTGGGAAAGGTCATAACAAAGCGGCGTTCATAGTTTTCCGATGATTTGACCGTGCCCCAGTCAGGCGTGGCGTAATTGCCAAATCGTGCGATGTCCATGGCCCAGACATCAATAGAGGGCTCGCCATCGATCATCCATTCAGCCAGACATAGGCCAACGCCGCCAGCCTGACAGAAGCCCGCCATAACGCCGACCGCTGCCCAGTAGTTGGTCATGTCGGGGACCGGGCCAATCATCGGGTTGCCATCGGGGCCAAAGGTGAAGGGGCCGTTGACGGTGGTTTTAATACCGACGTTGGCGAGGGCGGGAATGCGCTCGAAAGCCAGCTCAAGCCGGTCGGCCACCCGGTCGAGATCAGGTGGTAGCAGTTCGTGGCCAAAATCCATCGGTGTACCGTCGACTTTCCACGGTGTTGATTTAGGCTCATAGGTGCCGAGCAGCAAGCCGTTGCGCTCCTGGCGAAAATAGATATTGGCCTCATAGTCAATTCCGGCGGGCAGCCTGTCGTCGCGGTCGCGGGCAGCAATTTCGGGAATATCCTCGGTAATCAGGTAATGATGCTCCATTGGTTGCACTGGAAAATGAAGACCTGCCATATTCCCGGCTTCACGCGCCCACAGGCCGGCGGCATTGACAATCATCTCGGCGTTGATGGTACCTTTTTTTGTGACCACATCCCACGAGCCGTCTTTTTTCTGACGGGTTTCAATTGCCGGTGTGTGGGTGAAATATTGTGCTCCGTGCACACGGGCCGCCTTGGCATAGGCGTAAGTGACGCCGGAAGGGTCAATGTCGCCATCCAGCGGGTCCCAAAGAGCTGCAACATAATGCTTGGGGTCAATCAGCGGGTGGCGGTGAGCGGCTTCCTCGATTGAAATAAATTCCTGATCAAGGCCCATATAGCGGGCTTTTGAGCGCTCGCGCTTGAGATAATCATACCAGGTCTGGTTGGAGGCGAGATAAAACCCGCCCGTGGCATGCATGCCGACGGAATGACCTGAAGTCTCCTCAATCTCCTTGTACAGATTGATGGTGTAGCCTTGCAGGCGCGAGATATTGGGATCGGATGAAATGGTGTGAATTTGCCCGGCTGCATGCCACGATGAACCCGAAGTCAATTCATCGCGCTCTAACAGCACAACATCTTTCCAGCCGAATTTAGCCAGATGAAACAGGATTGAACAGCCGACAACGCCGCCACCGATGACGACGACTTTTGCGTGGGTAGGCAGTTTTTTATTGGTGTTCATGACATTCCTTTCTTCGGTGCTCAATACCAGGCATCTTTCATGCTCTCTTTGCGTTTGGTGACGAAGGCTTTGAGTTCTTCGTCAATTTCCGGGTCCAGTGACGGTGCTTCATAATCTTTGAGCAGTTGGTTCCAGCGCTCATAAGCGCGGGCCTCGGTATCTTTGCTACCGGCTTCTTCCCATTGCTCACAGCTATCGGAGTTTGACATTTTTGCATCGTAAAATGCGGTCTCGTAATTTGCCATTGTGTGGGCTGAGCCGAGGAAATGACCGGCAGGTTCCACATCATCATAAGCCGAGCGCCCAAGCGCATTATCATCAAGTGCAATGCCGGAAAGTAAGGTCTGATAGGCTCCCAGACGATCGGCATCTATTATCAGTTTTTCGAAGCCGGTTGCCAGCCCGCCTTCGAGCCAACCGGCTGAATGCAGGACGAAATTGGCCCCGCCCATGACGGTGGAATGCATGGAATCGGCACTTTCGGCAGCGGCTTGTGCATCGGCAACCTTGGAGGAAGTGAGAGAGCCGCCACAGCGTAAGGGGATGCCAAGTCGCCGGGCCAGTTGGCCGATGATGTAGTTGGAGGCCACGGGTTCAGGCGTACCAAAAGTTGGCGCGCCACTTTTCAGGCTGATGGAGGAGAGGAAATTGCCTAAAATAAACGGTGATCCCGGCTTGACCAGTTGCGAAAATGCACAACACATCATCGCTTCAGCCAGGGCTTGCGCAATTGAAGCTGCGGTTGTCACCGGCCCCATGGCACCACCAAGGATGAAGGGGGCGACAATCATGCCCTGATTGGCGGCGGAGTAGGTGCGGATGGCTTCCGTCACCACCCGGTCCACCAGTAATGGCGAATTGGTATTGACGTTGCCCATGATGACACAATGATCCTTCATGAACTCATCGCCATGGAGAATGCGCGCCATGGCCACACTGTCTTCTGCGCGAGATTTTTCGGTTATGGCACCGAGCATGGGTTTGTCGGACCAGCGCATGTGGGCATACAGCATGTCGAGGTGGCGCTTGTTAACCGGAATATCGCAGGGCTCGCAGGTAACAAAGCCGGAATGATGCAGCTGTGGCAGCATATAGGTCAATTTGACCAGTTTGATGAAATCCTTTAGCGATCCATAACGTCGACCCTTTTCCAGATCACGCACGAAGGGCGAGCCATATACAGGAGCAAAAACCGTACTTTTTCCACCGATTTCCACTGTTCGATGGGCGTTACGGGAATGCTGGATGAATTTTTCCGGTGCTGTCTTGCACAATTCACGCGCCATTCCTTTTGGCAGGCGCACACGGGTGTCCTTAATATCGGCTCCGCCAGCTTTCCAGATGGCTAGAGCCTCGGGATCGTCACGAAATTCGAGACCAACTTCCTGCATCAACCAGTCGGCCTGATCTTCAAGACGCATCAGACCTTCCTCGCCGAGAAATTCGTAAAAGGGGATTGCGCGGGTTACATACGCCGGTGCTGCAACGACCACACGCTCTCTGCGTTTGCGACCGCGTGGCCGCGATGGTTTGGAGCTTTGGTCTTTGTCCGGCATTTTATGTATTCCCGTAATCGCCTGAGATTACAAGATAGACCACTTGCGGCCAAATTTGACGGTTGCAAATACTATTGCTTTTCATTAGTTGTAGTTATGCATAAATTGTATAAATATGTTCATTCGCCAGCGGCCCTGTTGGCATTTGAAGCCGCGGCGCGATTGTCCTCCTTCACCAAAGCGGCAGAAGCTCTAAACGTCACACAACCCGCCATTAGTCAGTCAATCAAGAAAGTTGAATGCGCTTTGGGTGTGGCTTTGTTTGAACGCCGTAACCGGGGGGTTCAACTGACCGAGACCGGTGAACGCTTTTATACCGATATATCATATGGATTAATGCATATATTGCGTTCGGCTGAAAGCATCGCCATCAAATTATCCAGCCAGCATGTGACGCTGTCATGTTCCACGGCCTTTGCGCATTACTGGATGGTGCCGCGTCTGGCTGACTTTCGGCAAAAACATCCCGGCATTGAAATCAGAGTGCAGACAACAGATCGTGATATTGAATTCAGTCAGGAAAACATCTCTCTGGCGGTGCGGCGGGGAAGTGGTGAGTTTCCCGGATTTCATGCGGTGCAGTTAGCGCAAGAACGTCTCTATCCCGTCGCCAGTCCGGGGTACTTAGGTAGTCACGGTAATCCTGAAAATGCAACGGCACTGCTTGACCATGCCCTGATACATCTGGAAGAACCTTTCCGCTTGCGGCCGGGATGGGCGGACTGGTTTGAAGCTCAGGGGATTGTCTATCATGATACGGGTGGTGGCTTGCGGCTCAATGATTACGCGCTTGTAATTGAAGCCGCTATAGCCGGAGAGGGTGTTGCCTCGGGCTGGCACCATATTGTCGAAAAACTTGTAGCCCAGGGGGTGCTGGTGAAGCTGATGGACAGTCCTTATGAAGTCGGGCAGGGTTTTTATGTGGTCTGGCCGAAAAGAAGCATCCTCAGCCCGCAATCAGAAATACTCTTAAGCTGGCTTCAGGGTGCAGCTTAGAGCAAGTGGCGTTCATTGGTATTCATACCCCTCCATACGTCATCCTCGGGCTTGACCCGAGGAACCATTCCTCAATACTCTCGGGCAAAAGGCTCTATCTTGTCGACTGTGAAGAATTCTCAAGGCGTTGATTTTGTTTAAATAACGAGCTTGATCCAGTATTCGTTATTGCAAGTTTTTAGGTTCCTTCAGGTAGTTTTCTTGCAATTTGCGTAACGGGGATTTCTGTGATTCACT
>JAJFHS010000055.1 GCA_021775475.1 Hyphomicrobiales bacterium | reverse complement strand
ATGCCGGGTGATAATGTGCAGATGGAAGTTGAGTTGATTGTTCCCATCGCCATGGAGGAGAAACTCCGTTTCGCCATCCGTGAAGGCGGCCGCACCGTTGGTGCTGGCGTCGTTGCCGGGATCATTGAGTAAAGTTGAATTTTGATTAAAGCCTCAGCCAGCATCATGATCTTGGTGCTGGTTGCGGCTTGTTTTGGTAACCAAAAGCTTTGGTCATGTATTTAGGAGTGTAGCTCAATTGGCAGAGCACCGGTCTCCAAAACCGGGGGTTGTGGGTTCGAGTCCCTCCACTCCTGCCAGCAGGTAAGATGCGAGCATCGCGCGGAATTGTTTGAAAATCGAGGCAGTGGCACTTGAGTTTAGATGGTTGCGACACAATGTTAGCTGCATTTGATGAAAACTGAAGTTTTACGGACACAATAAAATGGCAAAAACAAATCCATTTGAATTTTTACAGCAGGTGCGCGCGGAAGCCTCCAAGGTGACCTGGCCAACGCGGCGCGAAACCGTTGTTACCACCGTGATGGTTTTAATCATGGTAACACTCGCCTCGCTGTTTTTTTTGCTGGCTGACAAGGTTCTCAGTTTGGGAGTTGGTCTCGTGTTGGGCATAGGAAGTTAACGTGAGCGTTATTTTATGAGCATGAGATGGTATATCGTGACGGCGTATTCGAATTTCGAAAAGCGCGTTGCTGAATCTATTAAAGAACAAGCCGATGCATCTGGCATCGCTGATTTGTTTGAAGAAGTTCTGGTGCCAACCGAAGAGGTGGTTGAAATGCGCCGCGGTCGCCGAGTGACGTCCGAACGTAAGTTTTTCCCAGGTTATGTCATGGTACGGCTTGATATGACCGATGAGGCTTATCATCTCATCAAGAATACACCCAAAGTTACTGGATTTTTAGGAACGGAAAGCAAACCTATTCCGATTTCCGATGAGGA
This sequence comes from Hyphomicrobiales bacterium, assembly GCA_021775475.1. Classification (GTDB taxonomy): domain Bacteria; phylum Pseudomonadota; class Alphaproteobacteria; order Rhizobiales; family JAJFHR01; genus JAJFHR01. Next base: position 15,029 of record JAJFHS010000055.1, on the reverse strand, counting down.
AGCCAATCGCATCCTGCATCAGGTTCAAGAAGGTGTGGAGCGACCGCGTTCAACCATTTCGTTTGAAATTGGCGAGCAGGTTCGCGTAGCCGATGGGCCGTTTGCCTCCTTCAACGGCAGTGTTGAAGAAGTGGATGAAGAAAAAGAACGGCTTAAAGTCGCTGTCTCAATTTTTGGCCGGGCAACCCCGGTCGAACTCGAATTTGGCCAGGTCGAAAAGCTCTAGTATTGAGTGCTGGTTAGATGTGGGAGGTTAAGCTGGAATTGCCGCCAGTCTAACTGTACCACGACCCCTTAAATGTAACGCTCAAAAAGGGCGCTACGCAAATGAAACGAAAGGGATATTAAATGGCAAAGAAGATTCAGGGCTACTTGAAGCTCCAGGTACCGGCAGGTGCTGCAACACCGTCTCCGCCAATTGGACCAGCGCTTGGTCAACGTGGCCTCAATATCATGGAATTCTGTAAAGGCTTCAATGCCGCCACGCAGGATATGGATAAAGGTTCACCTATACCGACTATTATTACGATTTATCAGGATAAGTCGTTCACGTTTGAAACCAAAACACCACCGGCGTCTTACTTTCTCAAGAAAGCTGCCAAGCAGGAAAAAGGCGGATCAACGCCCGGTCGCGAAGTTGGCGGCACGGTTTCGATGGCCCAGGTGCGTGAGATTGCCGAATTGAAAATGGTTGATCTCAACGCCAATGATATTGATGCGGCAGCCAAGATTATCGCAGGCTCCGCCCGTTCCATGGGCTACGAGGTTGAAGGATAAAGACAATGGCAAAAGCAGGAAAAAAGATTACAGCAGCTCGGGCTAATATAGATCGCAATAAAGTCTATTCGCTGGAAGAAGCCGTCAAGCTGATCAAAGATAACACATGCGCAAAATTTGATGAAACATTCGAAATTGCCATGAACCTCGGCGTCGATCCCCGCCATGCAGACCAGATGGTCCGTGGTGTGTGTCAATTGCCAAATGGCTCGGGCCGGACCGTCAAGGTTGCGGTGTTCGCCAGAGATGCAAAGGCGGATGAAGCCAAGGCTGCCGGTGCCGATATTGTCGGTGCTGAAGATCTGGCTGAATTGATCCAGAAGGGTAAAGTGGATTTTGATCGCTGTATTGCCACGCCGGATATGATGGCAGTGGTTGGCAAGCTTGGTAAAATTCTCGGTCCCCGCGGTTTGATGCCAAACCCGCGTGTTGGTACTGTGACGCCAGATGTGGGTGAAGCGGTGAAATCTGCCAAGGGTGGTGCGGTTGAATTTAGAGTTGAAAAATCCGGTATCATTCAGGCCGGCGTTGGCAAGTTGAGCTTTTCAGAAGACGATCTGGTTGGTAATATCAGAGCCTTTGGCAGTGCCGTGATGAAGGCAAAGCCGGTTGGCGCCAAGGGAACGTTTGTTAAAAAAGTAGCGCTGAGTTCCACCATGGGACCTGGTGTGAAAGTTGACCCTTCAAGCTTAAGCGCTTGAGGGTGAATTGAGTTTTGCCGGGCTTCTCAAGTTTGGGATGTCCGGCAATGAGAAACCGGTTGGGCGCTCTGATTTCACGATTGGGGTGTTGAGCCGGTTTTGACCTGTCCGAGATTGCGGGTGGTTGAGGTTTTTAAGACGAAACTTCAGCTTTAAGCCACTAAAACAGGGCCTGCATGAGACAAGGGAAGAAACGGATTTTAGGAAGTGCTTTGAATTATTAAGCGTTTGTGTCCTGACTTTCGGTTTGAACCTCGTATTTTCTTTGATGCGCATTTAGGTGCTGATCGAAGAAACGGCAGATAAGAGCTGCATTGAGCCAGCCCCTTGTCGGCTGGTTGTTTTGCAGCATGGTGTAACCATCGTGGAATATATTTTCCACATAAATTGGAGAGAGCAAGTGGATAGAGCCCAAAAACAAGAGCTCGTTACCTCTCTCAACGGTGTGTTTGCGGATGCAGGCGTTATCGTTGTGAGCCACTACAAAGGCTTGACGGTTTCGGAGATGACTGATCTTCGCTGCCAGATGGCTGAGGCTGGTGCTACTTTAAAAGTAGCCAAAAACAGCCTTGTAAAGATTGCTCTTGAAGGTACACCCGCTAGCGGGATTTCAGACCTGTTTGTCGGCCCGACTGTGATCGCCTATTCAGACGATCCGGTTGCAGCCCCCAGGATTGCTGCCAAATTTGCCAAGAGCAATGAGAAGCTGGTGCTTCTCGGCGGTGTCATGGGTGAGACTATGCTGGATGTTGACGGTGTTAAGGCGCTTGCAGCCTTGCCATCGCTGGATGAGTTGAGAGGCAAAATTGTTGGCCTTGTCAATGCTCCGGCGACCAAAGTTGCAGGTGTGCTGCAGGCTCCGGCCGGACAGCTTGCCCGTGTTATGGGTGCTTATGCCTCCAAGAGTGAAGCGGCTTAATTGCCCGCATTTGAGATAATTTTTGGTTCAAACTATAGAAATCGAGTGAAATAAAATGGCTAATCTGGAAAAAATTGCGGACGATCTGTCCGCGCTTACTGTTATGGAAGCTGCTGAGCTTTCAAAAATGCTGGAAGAAAAATGGGGCGTTTCTGCTGCAGCTCCTGTTGCGGTTGCTGCAGCCGGTGCTGGTGGCGGCGAAGCTGCTGCTGAAGAAAAAGACTCATTTACTGTTGTCATGACATCTTTTGGCGAAAAGAAAATCAATGTCATCAAGGAAGTTCGTGCCATCACCGGTCTTGGACTGAAAGAAGCCAAAGACCTCGTCGAAGCTGTGCCGTCTGACATTAAAGCCGATGCAACCAAAGACGAAGCCAACGAAGTTAAAGAAAAACTCGAAGCTGCAGGTGCAACTGTCGAGCTTAAGTAAGTCTGGTGTTCAGACAATGATACAGGTGGTCCGGGAGAGATTTGCTACTTTTCCGGACCATCAAAAGACCCTCACAGGTCGTTATTCTAACATGTATTCAAGAGTTTAACCCAATTAGCCGCTTGCTTAGTTCAGGTTAAAGTTACAAATTTTTTAAACACGTGGATCCATGTCTGCGTGGTTGCTTGAAGGGACGAACATGTCGCAATCATTTCTTGGTCGCAAACGCATTCGCAAGGACTTTGGAAAAATTGCTGCTTCTGCAGTAATGCCAAACCTCATCGAAGTTCAAAAACTTTCCTATGATAAATTCCTGCAAATGGAAATTCCGGAAGGTGGCAGACTCGAACAGGGGCTTCAGGCGGTTTTTAAATCTGTTCTGCCGATCAGTGATTTTGCCGATATTGCTTCGCTCGAATACGTATCCTACGAATTCGACAAGCCCAAATATGATGTGGAAGAATGCCAGCAACGCGACATGACGTTCGCGGCACCGCTGAAAGTTACCCTGCGGCTGATAGTGTTTGAGGTTGACGAAGACACCGGCGCACGTTCGGTCAAGGACATCAAGGAACAAGACGTCTATATGGGCGATATGCCTCTGATGACGAAAAACGGCACGTTTGTCATCAACGGTACCGAACGCGTTATCGTCTCTCAGATGCATCGCTCACCTGGTGTTTTCTTTGATCATGACCGCGGCAAAACCCATTCCAGTGGCAAGTTGCTGTTTGCCGCACGCATTATTCCTTATCGCGGTTCCTGGCTTGATTTCGAGTTTGACGCCAAGGACATTGTCCACTGCCGTATCGATCGCCGCCGTAAAATGCCGGTGACGACATTTTTACGTGCCTTAGGGTTGGACGCCGAAGAAATTTTAGAAGTATTTTACGACAAGGTTAAATACATCGAAACCAAGAAGGGTGACTGGAAAACCCCGTTTGTGCCTGAAAGAATGCGTGGTATTAAACCTGTCAAAGACCTGGTGAATGCCAAAAATGGTAAATCAGTGGTTGAAGCCGGTCGCAAGATTACGCCACGTCTGGCCAAAAAACTTCAGGAAGAAGGTCTCAAGGATCTTCTGATCGAAGATGATGAGTTGTGCGGCCATTTCTTTGCCGAAGAGCTGGTTAATATGGAGACCGGCGAAATCTATGTGGAAGCGGGCGATGAAGTGACGCCTGAAGCGCTTGAGATTATTCGCGACGCAGGCATAAAAGAAATCAACGTTCTCGATATTGATCACATCAATACCGGTGCTTTTATTCGCAATACGCTCGCCATTGATAAATGTACCAGCCATGAGCAGGCTTTGTTCGATGTCTACAGAGTGATGCGTCCCGGTGAGCCGCCGACGCGCGAAACTGCTCAGGCCTTGTTCGACAGTCTGTTTTTTGATGGTGATCGCTATGACCTGTCGGCTGTTGGCCGGGTGAAAATGAACATGCGTCTTGACCTTGATGCCGAAGACACGGTGCGGGTTCTGCGCAAGGAAGATATTCTGGCCGTTGTCAAAACGCTGGTGGATCTGCGTGATGGCAAGGGTGAAATTGATGATATTGACCATCTTGGCAACCGGCGTGTGCGCTCGGTAGGCGAATTGATGGAAAACCAGTATCGCATCGGCTTGTTGCGTATGGAACGTGCGATCAAAGAGCGGATGAGTTCGGTTGAAATCGATAATGTCATGCCGCATGATCTGATTAACGCCAAGCCTGCGTCTGCAGCGGTGCGTGAATTTTTCGGCTCATCGCAATTGTCGCAGTTTATGGATCAGACCAATCCGCTGTCTGAAATCACTCATAAGCGCAGATTATCAGCGCTCGGCCCCGGTGGACTGACGCGTGAGCGTGCAGGCTTTGAGGTGCGAGATGTGCATCCTACCCATTATGGCCGTATCTGCCCGATTGAAACGCCTGAAGGGCCAAACATCGGATTGATCAATTCGCTGGCGACATTTGCCCGCATCAACCAGTATGGCTTCATTGAAAGCCCGTATCGCCGCGTCAAGAACGGCATGGTTACTGATGAGATTGTCTATTTATCGGCGATGGAAGAATCGAAGAACGTCATCGCCCAGGCCAACGTGGTGATCTCGTCGAAGGGTAAGCTCGAAGGTGATCTGCTGCCCTGTCGCCATATGCATGATGTGGAATTGATGGCGCCGGAGCGCGTTGATTTTATGGATGTATCGCCCAAGCAACTGGTGTCGGTTGCGGCTGCACTCATACCGTTTCTGGAAAATGATGACGCCAACCGCGCCTTGATGGGCTCAAACATGCAGCGCCAGGCTGTACCTTTGGTGAAAGCCGAAGCGCCGCTGGTTGGCACCGGCATGGAAGCGGTTGTGGCACGCGATTCAGGTGCTGCCGTGGTGACACGCCGCGCCGGTGTTGTTGATCAGGTTGATGCCAATCGCATTGTTATCAGGGCAACGGATGAGACGGACTCATCGAAGTCCGGGGTTGATATTTACAACCTGCAGAAATTCCAGCGCTCCAACCAGAACACCTGCATCAACCAGCGTCCGCTGGTGAATGTGGGGGACCGGGTGATTGCCAATGATATTGTCGCTGACGGTCCGTCAACCGACATGGGCGATCTCGCCCTTGGCCGCAATGTGCTGGTCGCGTTCATGCCGTGGAACGGGTATAACTTTGAAGATTCGATCCTGATTTCCGAACGCATTGTGCGTGATGATGTGTTTACGTCGATCCACATCGAGGAATTTGAGGTCATGGCCCGCGATACCAAGCTTGGGCCTGAAGATATTACCCGCGATATTCCCAATGTGGGTGAGGAAAGCCTCAAAAATCTGGATGAAGCCGGTATTGTCTATATCGGTGCTGAAGTGCATCCCGGTGATATTCTGGTAGGCAAGATTACGCCCAAGGGTGAAAGCCCAATGACGCCGGAAGAAAAACTCTTGCGCGCTATCTTTGGTGAAAAAGCCTCTGATGTACGTGATTCATCCCTCAAGCTGCCGCCCGGTGTTGCCGGTACTGTGGTTGAAGTGCGGGTATTCAATCGTCACGGTATCGATAAAGACGAACGGGCCATGGCAATCGAGCGTGAAGAAATTGAACGTCTGGCCAAAGACCGTGATGATGAACTCGGTATTCTGGATCGTAACGCCTATGGTCGTTTGCGCGACTTTTTAGTCGGTAAGCAGGCTCTAAGTGGTCCTGAAGGTATCGTCAAGGACGCCAAGGTAGCCTTGTCGGTTCTGGAAGATCTACCCAAGAAGATGTGGTGGGAAATTGCCTTGAAAAACGACAAGGCGATGTCTGAAGTCGAAGCCATGCAGCGGCAATATGATGAAGCTAAATCTTTGCTGGAGCAGCGGTTTGTTGACAAGGTCGACAAATTGCAGCGCGGTGATGAGTTGCTGCCCGGTGTGATGAAAATGGTCAAAGTGTTTGTCGCCGTTAAGCGCAAGCTGCAGCCTGGTGATAAAATGGCCGGCCGTCATGGCAACAAGGGTGTTATCTCCAAGATCGTTCCGGTTGAAGATATGCCGTATCTGGAAGATGGCACGCACGTGGATATCGTGCTTAACCCGTTGGGCGTGCCCTCACGCATGAATGTCGGGCAAATTCTGGAAACCCATCTGGGCTGGGCGTGTGCGCAATTGGGCCGTCAGGTGGGCGAGGCAGTTGATGAATATCGCCGAATTGCCAAGCTTGATACGCTTAAAACCAGACTTAATGCCATCTATGGTGAGGACAAAACACTCAAAAGTCTGAGTGATGACGAGATTGTTGAGCTTGGTGGTAACCTGCGTAAAGGTGTGCCGATGGCAACGCCGGTGTTTGATGGCGCGCATGAAAGCGACATCAATGAGATGTTGACACTTGCCGGTCTTGATGCCTCGGGCCAGAGTCAGTTGTGCGATGGCCGCACCGGTGAGCCTTTCGACCGCATGGTGACAGTGGGCTATATTTATATGCTCAAGCTACATCATCTGGTTGATGATAAAATCCATGCCCGCTCGATTGGCCCATACTCCCTTGTTACCCAGCAGCCGCTGGGTGGTAAGGCACAGTTTGGTGGTCAGCGCTTTGGTGAAATGGAAGTGTGGGCACTGGAAGCTTATGGGGCTGCATATACCTTGCAGGAAATGTTGACAGTCAAGTCTGATGACGTCGCTGGTCGTACCAAGGTTTACGAATCAATTGTGCGTGGCGACGATGGCTTTGAAGCCGGTATTCCCGAAAGCTTCAATGTTCTGGTCAAGGAAATGCGCTCGCTCGGACTAAATGTGGAACTGGAACAACCGTCTTCTCAGTCAGATTAAGTCCAGGTCCCGGTATAAGTTTTGTTAGATAGTAGAAGATCAAGGTGCTTCGTTCAGTTCAGATGAATTTTCACTGAAATTGAATGCAGCCGATTAAAGGAGAAAAACTCATGAACCAAGAGGTCATGAACGTATTTAATCCAGTAGGCCAACCGCAGACTACTTTTGACAGCATCAGAATTTCACTGGCAAGTCCGGAGAAAATTCTGTCGTGGTCATTTGGCGAGATCAAAAAGCCCGAAACCATCAACTACCGGACCTTCAAGCCGGAGCGTGACGGTCTTTTCTGTGCGCGAATTTTTGGCCCGATCAAGGACTATGAATGCCTGTGCGGTAAATACAAACGCATGAAGTTTAAAGGCGTTATCTGCGAAAAGTGCGGTGTTGAAGTCACCTTGTCGAAAGTACGCCGCGAGCGCATGGGCCATATTGATCTGGCTGCTCCGGTGGCCCACATCTGGTTTTTGAAATCGCTGCCAAGTCGCATTGGTCTTTTGCTCGACATGACGCTGAAAGAGCTTGAGCGTGTGTTGTATTTCGAAAACTTTATTGTTCTCGAGCCGGGTCTCACGTCCTTGAAGGAGCATGAGCTTTTATCCGAAGAACAATATCACCAGGCTCAGGATGATTTTGGTGAAGACAGCTTCACCGTTAGCATTGGTGCTGAAGCTATTCGCGAAATGCTGATGGCGCTTGATCTGGAGAAAATCCGGGATGATCTGCGCGTCGAAATTGCTGAATCCACTTCTGAACTCAAGCCCAAAAAGCTTGCTAAACGCCTGAAAATTATTGAAGCCTTTATTGGCTCGACCAACCGCCCGGAATGGATGATCCTCACCGTTGTGCCGATTATTCCACCGGAGTTGCGCCCGCTGGTGCCGCTGGATGGTGGTCGTTTTGCCACGTCTGATCTCAATGATCTTTACCGCCGCGTCATCAACCGTAACAACCGCTTGAAGCGCCTGATGGAACTGCGTGCGCCTGACATCATTATCCGTAACGAAAAGCGGATGTTGCAGGAATCCGTTGATGCATTGTTTGATAATGGCCGTCGCGGTCGCGTCATTACCGGTGCCAACAAACGGCCACTGAAATCCCTTTCCGACATGCTCAAGGGTAAACAGGGCCGCTTCCGCCAGAATCTGCTGGGCAAGCGCGTCGATTATTCTGGCCGCTCCGTCATCGTGGTGGGACCGGAGCTGAAACTGCATCAATGCGGGCTGCCCAAGAAAATGGCGCTGGAGCTGTTCAAGCCGTTTATTTATTCGCGACTTGAGGCCAAGGGCCTGTCATCAACAGTGAAGCAGGCTAAAAAACTGGTTGAACGCGAAAAGCCTGAAGTCTGGGATATTCTCGATGAAGTCATTCGCGAACATCCGGTTCTGCTCAATCGGGCACCAACATTGCACAGACTTGGCATTCAGGCGTTTGAGCCGATGCTGATTGAAGGTAAAGCCATTCAGCTTCATCCGCTGGTGTGTGCTGCTTTTAATGCTGACTTTGATGGTGACCAGATGGCTGTTCATGTGCCGTTATCGCTCGAAGCGCAACTGGAAGCGCGGGTGTTGATGATGTCGACCAACAACATTTTGCATCCAGCTGATGGCTCGCCGATTATTGTACCTTCACAGGATATTGTCCTGGGTTTGTATTATGTTTCGCTGATGAAGGAGAACGAGCCGGGTGAGGGCATGATGCTCTCCAGCATTGCTGAAATCGAACAAGCACTTGATACCGGTGCCGTCACCCTTCATGCGAAAATCAAGGGCCGATTCAAAGGCGTCAATGAAGACGGCGAAGAGGTTAGTAAAGTCTATGAAACCACACCGGGCCGCCTGATGTTTGCCAATCTTTTGCCCAGGCGCCCCAACATTACGTTTGATCTTGTCAACAAGGTCATGACCAAACGCGAGATTTCCGGATTGATCGACGTGGTCTATCGCCATTGCGGCCAAAAGGAAACAGTGATTTTCTGTGACCAGATTATGGCTCTGGGCTTTAATCGGGCCTTTAGAGCGGGCATCTCGTTTGGTAAGGATGACATGGTTATCCCTGATACAAAAGAGAAGTTTGTTGAAGAAACACGCGTGCTCGCCAAGGAATATGAGCAGCAGTATATTGATGGTCTGATTACCCGTGGTGAAAAATACAACAAGGTGGTTGATGCCTGGGCCAAATGTACCGATACGGTTGCCGACGAAATGATGAAGCGTATTTCATCGGTGCAGATGGATGAGGAAACCAACCGCGAAAAGCAGATCAACTCGATCTTCATGATGGCGCATTCCGGTGCACGTGGCTCTCCGGCCCAGATGAAACAATTGGGTGGTATGCGCGGTCTTATGGCCAAGCCATCGGGTGAAATCATCGAAACGCCGATTATTTCCAACTTTAAGGAAGGCCTCACGGTTCTTGAGTATTTCAACTCAACCCATGGCGCGCGTAAAGGTCTGGCTGATACGGCGTTGAAGACAGCCAACTCGGGCTATCTGACCAGACGTCTGGTTGATGTGGCTCAGGATTCAATTATCAACGAGCGTGATTGCGGCACTGACAGAGGTATTCAGTCAACCGCTGTGGTTGATTCAGGTGAGGTTATTCTGGCGTTGTCGGCACGTGTTCTGGGCCGGACGGTAGCCGAGGATATATTGAACCCGGCAACCGGCGAAGTGGTTATTGCCAAAGGCCATGAAATCAGTGAAGAAGATATGGAGCTGATTGATGTGGCAAAAGTGCAGGCGATTAAAATCCGCTCGGTTCTGACGTGTGAATCACGCTCCGGCGTGTGTGGCAAATGTTATGGTCGCGATCTTGCGCGTGGCACCGAGGTTAACTTGGGCGAAGCGGTGGGTGTTCTTGCCGCGCAGTCGATTGGTGAGCCTGGAACCCAGCTGACCATGCGTACTTTCCATATTGGTGGTACGGCTCAGGTGGTCAATGAAAGTTTCATTGAAAGTAATCATGAAGGCGTGGCCAAAATTGTTAATCGCAATGCTGCCAAAGACAGTGACAAACGGCTTATTGTCATGTCGAGAAACTCAACGCTGACCATTGTTGGTGAGGATGGTGTGGAACATGCGGCGCACAAGCTGCCTTATGGCGCACGCCTGCGGGTTGATGATGGTGACAAAATCAGCCGTGGCGACCGTCTGGCCGAGTGGGACCCGTACACCCGCCCGATTATTACCGAGACTGCCGGTGTTGTTGATTTTGAAGACATTGTCGAAGGTGTTTCGATTAACGAAGTGGCCGATGAAGCAACTGGTATTACCAATCGTGTTGTCGTCGACTGGCGGGCAACGCCGCGTGGTGCCGATTTGCGCCCTGCACTTGCTGTTCAAAACAAAAAAGGTGAAGTCATCAAGCTCAAAAGAGGTGGTGATGCACGTTATCTGATGTCGGTCGATGCGATCCTTTCGGTTGATCCCGGGGCTAAAGTTGGTGCCGGTGACGTGTTGGCGCGTATTCCGATGGAAAGTGCCAAAACACGTGATATTACCGGTGGTCTGCCACGGGTGGCTGAACTGTTCGAAGCACGCCGGCCAAAAGATTGTGCCATCATTGCCGAGATTGACGGGTTTATTGAATTTGGCCGCGATTATAAAAACAAGCGCCGGATTTCGATCAGACCGGAAGATGAAACTCAGGAAACCGTCGAATACCTGATACCCAAGGGCAAGCATCTTCAGGTGCAAGAAGGTGATTTCATCGAAAAGGGCGAATATCTGCTCGATGGCCATCCAGCTCCCCATGATATTCTTGCCATTAAGGGGGTTGAGGAACTGGCGTCTTACCTGACAACCGAAATCCAGGAGGTTTACCGCCTGCAGGGTGTGAACATCAATGACAAGCATATTGAAGTTATTGTGCGTCAGATGTTGCAGAAAATGGAAATTACCTCGATTGGTGATACCAAGTTCCTGATCGGTGAACAGGTTGACCGCTTTGATTTTGCTGATGAAAACGAACGTGTCGCCGCCAAAGGTAATACCCCGGCAACCGGCACGCATGTTTTGCTGGGCATCACCAAAGCCTCGCTGCAGACCAAGAGCTTTATTTCGGCAGCCTCCTTCCAGGAAACCACGCGTGTTCTTACCGAAGCAGCGGTTCATGGTAAAAGGGATACACTCGATGGGCTTAAGGAAAACGTCATCGTTGGGCGTTTGATCCCGGCAGGAACGGGCAGTACGCTCAACAAGTTCAAGCAGGTTGCTGATCATCGTGATGAGCTGATTCTCGCCGAGCGCGCAAAAGTTACGGCAATTGCCGAGAAAAAAGCAGCGGCTGAAGCCAAACAGGCGGCAAAACAGGCTGAATCTGAGTCTAAAGATGAGGACAAAGCGGATGACGGCGGAGAAGATGCCCCGGCATAATTAAAGCAAAGTTTTAAAAAGGGCTGAATTCCAACGGGGTTCGGCCCTTTTTTATTGAAGCGCTTTTAAATGGTGTGAAGTTGGCAGGTGATTAAGTAAAAACAAAAAATATAACAAAAACAGGGGTTGACGCATGCAACAAGCCTCCGTATGTTGCCTCAAATTCCGCGGCAGGTCGTAGGTTTTCTTTAAACCCTAAACACTGGCGCAAAAAACTATAGAAGACACGACTGGATCATGACCGCAAAAGCGGTCCTCTGAAAAGTGCAGTGCCCTGCAACAAATAAAGTTGCATTGGCGCTTTTTGTGCATGGTTAGCATGAAAGCGTCTGGCGGGTATCGGGTGATCCCAAGTGTCTTGATTGTGTCCGAACAGGTAAGAGAAGCCGAAATATGCCGACTATCAACCAATTGATCCGCAAGCCGCGCAAGCAGGTGGTCAAACGCAATAAAGTGCCCGCTATGGAAGCGTGTCCGCAAAAACGCGGCGTGTGTACGCGGGTCTATACAACGACACCAAAGAAACCTAACTCAGCCTTGCGTAAAGTTGCTCGTGTGCGCCTGACCAACGGTTTTGAGGTCACGAGCTATATCCCGGGTGAGGGTCATAATCTTCAGGAACATTCAGTTGTTCTGATCCGTGGTGGTCGTGTGAAGGATTTGCCGGGTGTTCGCTATCACATTGTTCGTGGTGTGCTGGATACTCAAGGTGTGTCGGATCGTCGTCAGCGGCGTTCGAAGTATGGCGCCAAGCGGCCGAAGTAGGAATTAGACATGTCTAGACGTCATCGCGCAGAAAAGCGAAATATCATCCCTGATGCCAAGTATGGCGATCTGGTGATTACTAAATTTATGAACTCTTTAATGAGGGACGGCATGAAGTCTGCTGCGGAGCGGATTGTCTATGGCGCCTTTGATCAGGTTGAGGCAAAGACCAGCCAGGCGCCGGTCGGCACTTTCCATCAGGCTTTGGAAAATGTTGCTCCCGCTATTGAGGTGCGTTCGCGCCGTGTCGGTGGGGCGACATATCAGGTGCCGGTCGAGGTTCGTAGTGAGCGTCGCCAGGCGTTGGCCATTCGCTGGATTATTGCTGCTGCTCGTTCGCGCAACGAGAGCACAATGATTGAACGTTTGAGTGGAGAATTGCTGGATGCGTCCAACAACAGGGGATCTGCAGTCAAGAAAAGAGAAGATACGCACCGGATGGCGGAGGCAAACAGAGCCTTTTCCCATTACCGCTGGTAACGGACTTTTCTGGTTAGAAACTCTAAAGGCATTTGAATATCATGGCACGTACTACACCCTTATCCGATTACCGCAATATTGGTATCATGGCGCATATTGATGCGGGTAAAACCACAACAACCGAGCGCGTCCTCTATTACACCGGTGTCAGCCACAAAATCGGTGAGGTGCACGACGGTGCGGCCACCATGGATTGGATGGAGCAGGAGCAGGAGCGCGGCATTACCATTACGTCGGCTGCGACAACGTGCTACTGGAATGATCACCGTATCAATATTATTGATACGCCGGGTCATGTGGATTTTACCATTGAGGTTGAGCGGTCGTTGCGTGTTTTAGATGGGGCAGTGGCCGTTTTTGACTCTGTTGCCGGTGTTGAGCCGCAATCTGAGACAGTCTGGCGTCAGGCTGATCGGTATAATGTGCCGCGTATGTGTTTCGTCAACAAGATGGACCGCATTGGTGCTGACTTTTTCCGTTGTGTCGAGATGATCAAGGACCGGCTTGGTTCTGTGCCGCTGGTAACGCAGTTGCCGATTGGGTCTGAATCTGAATACAAGGGGCTGGTTGATCTGATTTTAATGAAGGCGATTGTCTGGAAGGATGAAAGTCTTGGCGCTGAATTTGAGTATCTTGATATTCCAGCTGATCTGAAAGATCGGGCGGATGAATATCGCACCATGATGGTCGAGGCTCTGGTTGAGCTTGATGATGATGCCATGGAAGCCTATCTCGAAGGCGTCGAGCCTGATGAGGCCGCGCTTAAACGTCTTGTCCGCAAGGGGACGCTGGAGCAGAGTTTTGTTCCTGTTCTTAATGGCTCTGCCTTCAAGAACAAAGGTGTTCAGCCGCTTCTTGATGCCATCATTGACTATATGCCAGCCCCTACGGATGTGGCTGACATTAACGGTATTGATGTAAAGACCGAAGAAGAGGTTTTTCGCAAATCATCTGATGATGAGCCTTTTTCTGCTTTGGCTTTCAAGGTAATGAATGATCCGTTTGTCGGGTCTTTGACTTTTGCCCGGGTTTATTCCGGCGTCATTGAGACCGGTTCAAGTGTTATGAACTCGGTTAAGGACAACCGCGAGCGTGTGGGTCGTATGTTGCAGATGCACGCCAATTCGCGCGAAGATGTAAAAGAAGCGCGCGCTGGTGATATTGTGGCTTTCGCCGGACTTAAAAACACCACGACCGGTGATACACTGTGTGATCCGCTAAAGCCGGTTATTCTTGAGCGCATGGAGTTTCCTGATCCGGTGATTGAGGTTGCGGTTGAGCCCAAGACTAAGGCTGACCAGGAAAAGATGGGTATAGCTTTGGCGCGCTTGGCCAAGGAGGATCCATCGTTTCGGGTTTCTTCTGACAATGAGAGTGGTCAGACCATCATCAAAGGCATGGGCGAATTGCATCTCGACATTATTGTTGATCGCATGATGCGCGAGTTTAAAGTTGAAGCCAATGTGGGTGCGCCGCAAGTGGCTTATCGCGAAACCATTACGCGCGCCACCGACATTGATTATACCCATAAGAAACAATCCGGTGGTTCGGGCCAGTTTGCCCGCGTTAAAATGACCATTGAGCCGGGCGAGCCTGGTTCGGGCTTTGTTTTCGAGAGCAAGGTTGTGGGTGGTAATATTCCCAAGGAATATATCCCCGGTGTTGAAAAGGGTGTGGCAAGTGTACTTGGTGCCGGTATTTTGGCTGGTTTTCCAATGCTTGATATTAAAGTCACTCTCAATGACGGTGCTTATCATGATGTTGATTCATCGGTCATGGCTTTTGAAATAGCCGGGCGTGCGGCCTTTCGCGAGGGAGCCCAGAAGGCTGGTCCCAAATTGCTGGAACCGATCATGCGGGTCGAAGTTGTGACACCTGAAGATTATATGGGTGATGTGATTGGTGATTTGAATTCACGTCGCGGACAAATCAGCGGAACCGAGCAGCGCGGTGTGGCTACCGTCATTAATGCCATGGTACCGTTGGCCAACATGTTTGGCTATGTGAACAATCTGCGCTCAATGTCGCAGGGCCGGGCGCAGTATACCATGCATTTTGATCATTATGAGCAGGTGCCTCAGGCAGTTTCTGATGAGGTTCGTGCCAAGCTGGCATAGTTATTTAAGAAGAAGATTGGAGAGCCATCATGGCGAAAGAGAAGTTTGAACGTAATAAGCCCCATTGTAACATTGGAACGATTGGGCATGTTGATCATGGTAAGACGACGCTAACAGCAGCGATTACCAGGGTTCTTGGTGAAGCTGGCGGCGGTGAAGTTGTGGCTTTT
>JAJFHS010000054.1 GCA_021775475.1 Hyphomicrobiales bacterium | reverse complement strand
AACAGCCGTCATGCCAGCCTGATGTTCTTTCAATATTCCGATAATCTGTTCTTCGCTAAACCGTGATCGCTTCATTGTCCGTCTCCTGATTGAAAACAGACTAACTTAAAATCGAGGAGCTTTCAGGGGAGCACGTCACTTGATTATTCCGATAATCTGTTCATCCGTAAATCTGCGCTTCATAGTCCATCCTTTCAAAGACGGATTACTAACACCAATCTGGCCGGAATTCAGGGGGCTGGGTCACATCTTATAGCCATTACTCTGAAATCACCGAGTTTTTCAAGATGTTTGACTTCAGTGCTCATGGAGGAGAGGCAATGCTATTTATATGAATAAGAAATCGCTTACCTGAAGATCGATGTCATTGGCAAAAACTGCCAGTAGGTTAGCAGCAGAACCACCTGCTCCGTCAGTATCAGCATATAATTGATTGGTATCTGTATAGAATATCAGTGCTGACGTGCCAGCAGCGTAGGAAGCACCTATCGCTGAGGTGGTGGAAATGAAATTCTCACCTGCCGCTAGCGTCTGTCCGGTCATATTGAATCCTACACTGTCAAACGCGAACTTGTCTTCTCCTACGACAAAATCAAGCACCTGATCCTGTTGTACATTATTGATAGAATAGTAGAGCGTATCAGCTCCAGGGCCAAGTTTGAAAATGTCGGAGAGCGCACCGGAAATGATAACATCATCTCCTCCTTCACCAAAAACAATATTGCCGCCCGTTCCCGCGCTGATATTATCATTGCCTTCACCAGCAAAGACAAAGCTGAAAGTGGCGCTTCCGATGAATGAATCGTCGCCCTTGCTGAGGAAAAAAGCTTCAATACCAGTATACGTATCACCTTGTGCACCGCCGCTATTTTTTGACTGATCTAAAAGGTTGATATTTACGGGGTCCGGTGAGATGTCATATGTGACATAATCGATACCAATACCACCATTGAGCTCATCCGCTCCCACATCCCAAAACAGGATATCTGCACCATTGCCGCCATTGACCTTGTCGTTGCCAAGTCCACCAACCAGGAAGTCAGTATCATTGCCACCGTACAGAATATCAGCACCATCAAGGCCGAACAACGTATCGTTGCCATCAAGACCAAAAAGCGTATTATTATTCCCATCGCCATAAATCACATCCAGGCCATCCGTAGCTCCTAGTCCGCTGGCATCTGTTTTGTCGGCTGCAACAGAGCCAACTATAGTGAGATCGCCGTTGTTTTCAGCGACGGAAACAGTAAGCGCTTCGGTGCCCAGATCTTCAACCTTAATACCAAACCCGTTGATGAATTCAGCTTCGCTTGAAGTCACAGGGTCGAAACTTGTGAGCCCACCATCAGGCCCGATGAAGATATTGAAAGGCCCGCCTTCCTGACTACTTGCAAAGATAAGGATTTTATCGCTCGCGGTGGCAGGGGCGAGGACGTCAATAGAACTGGCGTTGAGTACGGTGCCAAGCTTCTCAATGGAGAGTACTTCACCTTCAGCATTCACAACAGCAACCGTTACATTATAGAGAATTGGCAAACTGGAATCGAAGCTAAAACTGAAGAACTTTAAGACTTTGTCAAAGAAACTCACTCCAACATTCAAATCCGTTGAGTCTCTCAGGCCCAAGTTTTTGACCAGTTCATTATGACTGTCCTGGATTGTCTCCGGTACTAACGCTGTCACAATTTTTGTAGTCTGATTAATTTCTGCCATTGGCTCAGCGCCACCAATATTCGTGCGGGTTGCTCCAGCATAAGGATACATCAGCTCAGTTGAAGGCAGCACATGTCGCAAGCCAAAAATGTGCCCGCCTTCATGGGCAATGACTTGTGTCAAAAGACCAATATCAACTCCACCACCTGATCCAGTTGCAGAACCGGACAGAACAAACGCTTCATCGGACCGATCTTTATTGCCATAGTCGATGTGCTCAGCACGACCAAGCAGACCAGCTGGAGCCCCCAGCAATGCCGGAAGATCACTGACAACACCGCCCACATGAATCGTAGAATATTCGCCTGTTATCGGTTCGGTAGTGGTGAATTCAATAAGGTATTCACCGTATATTGAGTTGAGCGACGAGATAACGGTTGTTTCTTGTGTGGTCGTCAAACCTGCATCAGGAAGTGTCACGTTTGAATTAAAATACAATAGATTCGGAAAATCGAAGGTGGAGCCGTCAAAGTCAACAAAAACAATTTGCGGTTCGAGAAACTTGATGGCCTTTATAAAAGCGGCACTATCATAAATTCCATCACCTTCATCTCCGACTGAAACCGTTAAGGTGACAGTTCCTGCATTTCCCACAAGAGGGGCTACGATATGCAGAGGTGGGGTCTGACCATCAAACATTGTGCCAACAGGTGAAAGTGTATCGGAAAAAAAGTCATTGTTTACAGAAATCTGGTTTCCACTCGTATCTCGCGCCGCTTCCACGCCATCCACTTTAACAGAGAAAAAATCGTTAAAGCTGGAACCTACAAATTCCGGGTATTCTTCTGACAGGAAAGTAAAATCAAATGATATGCTGGCAGCATCAACCGGGCGAGGCATGACGAACTGGATTGTTATCGTATCTCCCGATACACCGCTCGCTCCCAGATCAGTTCCCTGAGAGCCACTGGTATTGGCATTGATTACATCTGTTGCAACACCTGATGACATAATCAGGAACGGATCGAAGAAATCACCTGAGAACCCTGCAAGAGAGCTGTTTGACAGGCCAAACGCAGTGAAATCACCCGTCATGGTGGCGGTAGTTCCTGCGGGCATTTTTAAACTGTTAATCAAATTTTGGAGAGTTGTTGAGAAAACCGACACTTTACACACCCCCTCTTCTAGTGGAAAACTAACTTTGACTAGTAAAAAACTAACTTTGACTTGACAAGGAATCAAGAGTCAAGCTGATACTTGTATTGTTTTTTTCTGGAGGGTCGGAGAGCCAACGAATGTTGCGGATCAATGTGGCCGTTCTTAGTTTGTTTCTTATGTTATATTCCGCTATTGGTGCAAGTGTGACTCCTCTTTTAATTGAAGAATATTCAACACATATTGAAGGTAGAGAAATGTGGCTGAATGTCAGGGTCCGGAACGTCGATGTTCAGGATTTGCGTGGGTTTAACGTAAGTACCAGATGCGTCACAGTAACGGGGGAAGAAATAGATTTCTGGGTCAGGTTTTCCTCCATAACAAGCAACTTTTCTCCTCAGGCTGACACGGGGCGGATGACAGTGAATACAACAGTTTATTTGCCTGCTGGTTTACCTTCAAGAGAACACATTGAGACAAAAGCGCGTTTCAAACTGCCGACAAAGATTGTTCTCAAGAGATGTGGCGAGGTTACGCTGAGGGGATTTTTCTAAGTTCCACTTCCTTGGGTTAGCTCCCCCGCCTTCCAGACGGGAACACATCAATTCAATACTAAAAAAGGCAAGCACAGTACATTTTATCATCGCTATCATTTTGTGTGGATTACCAAATACCGTTTCAAGATTTTTGCATGGTGATGTCCGGGTGTGGGAGATTATCAAGGGAGCATTATCCAGATTTTTGCTGCCTTGTCTGGTTGGTATATTATCCATCGTCTGAGTTGATAAAGGCCGGTTCTGAACCATGATTTTCCTCTGTATCCGTGGGTCTTTTTCCGGATTGCGGAAAGCCCCGTGGTTTGGGTGGCGCAGCGGTAGGTCCAACTCATTGTCAAGGCAATGATGGCCAGCCACAGGTCGAGTTTCTGCAGATTGGTGATGCGGGTATCCTCGATGATGAACCCACGGGTTTTAGTGTCGCCAAACAGACATTCGATCGCCCATCTCTTGCGAAATTTGCGCAAAGCATTTCTGGGCTCGCGATTACTGGCGATGATCAGCCAGTCGCCATTCCTGATACGCCGCGCAGCAATGTTTGAAACGACCATGAATGCCACAATATTGCATCCCTGACGAAGGATCATTGACGAGTAAGCAAGAACAGGTGATTGACCATATTACCGTCGGTGTGCATCAATTCGATATCTTCATCAAAACTAAACCCCGCTTCAAGGAAAGTGGAGCGGTAAGCCTTCAAATCTCGGTAGATCGCCACATAGTTTCCCACAGTTTTTATCTGCTCGCCAGACAATGAAAGCGTATCCTTCAAAAGCAGGTGTCCGCCAGAACATGTTGCCCCGGCCATATTGGCAACCGCCCTGTCAAAAATCGCTTCATCGACCAACGCCGAGGTGACCCCCATACAGGACACAAGATCATAATTAGCAGCCCCATCCAGTTCCTCTATCGAGCTGATTTTAAAGCACGTGTTTTTACCTGACGCGCTCAGCATAAGTCGCTCCTCGGCTTGCTCGATCAGCATCGGAGACAAGTCAATGCCGCAAACCTGCCGAGAATATTCACTAATGACCATTGTAAAACGCCCATCCCCGCAGCCTATGTCAAGGGTGTTTTCCAGCGGCGCTATTTTCTTCAGCAACTTGCGCAACGCCTCTTCCTGCCTTTGATAATAGTCATCAGCTGCCAGATAGCTATTGGTGCAACCCTGCCAGAATTTCTGCGAGATTTCGTGTTTTTGCGACCCTGTCATGATTTCTCCTTGTTGTTGAACTTTAACCCGCCCCCATATGTTCTAGCCTGATTACCTATAGGGGTGTCCCTTAATTAGTGTATCCATAACACAATTGCAGCGAGTTAACATTTTGCCTGGAAGGATTTTTTTGTTTTTGCGCCGGCGTTCTCAACCATTCCAGCAACACATTGGTATCATAGGCTTTATCGGACATGAAATAGCCAACAATAAGCCCATCGATAATAGCTATAGCTTGTGCGCAATCGGCGGTGTTACCACCGGTGATGATCATCTTTACCTGTAACCCGTGAGCATCAACAACCAGATGCAGTTTGGAATTCAAGCCACCTTTGGTTCGTGCAAAACTTTGGTTCCCCTTTTGCGCCAGCAGCATGGGGATGCACCTCGATATGGCTGGCATCACCGGACAAAACGATTGCACAAGGTTTTGTGAGGTCCGTATTCGCGCGGGGCATCACTCCAGCGAAGGCCATTGCGCAGTACAAAAACAATGCCAGAGATCACCCGGCGATCATCAACACGTGCATAAAGTTCCACTTGCTTCATCCCCTCCCTCCAACAAAACAGAAACTCTAGAGTACATCCGGTTTTTTGAGATTCATTTTGATGTTTACGAAGCGATTTTCTTCTGATTCAAGGTATCAGAAGGAAAATTCATGACATTATCTCAAGATTTACGTTGCCGGATTGTGATCTGGTCAATTCAGGTGTTTCACGGTGTCAGGCCGCAAGAAATTTTCAGGTGAGCGTCAGTTCAGCCATTCGATTTGCCCGGCAGGCAAACGAAACCGGACATGTTGAAGTTGCGCCGCGCAAGCCTCGCAAGAGCCGCCTTGATGCGTTTCATGATATTATTCTGAACTGGATCGCGGTCCAAACCCTGACGTTCATTGCCGGTCTGCGCCATGATCGCCTCACCGCCCCGTGGGTGATCGATGGACCGATGGATGGCGACACATTCGTCAAATACATCACCACGCAGCTTGCCCCAACCCTTGCCAGGGGCGATGTGGTTATCCTTGATAATCTGCCGGCTCACAAAAGAAAAGAGGTTGAAAAAGCCGTCAAACAGCGCGGAGCATGGCTGTTGTTCCTGCCGGCCTACTCGCCTGACTTCAACCCGATCGAAAAAGCCTTCGCCAAACTCAAGGCACACCTCAAACGCATGGTACCGCGAACAGTCACAGAACTATGGAAAGCTGCAGGAAAAATATGTGACCTGTTCACGCCCAAGGAATGCCGAAACTTCTTCAAAGCAGATGGATATGGCCCTTGTTAAACCGGAAATGCTCTAATTAAACCGGAAACGCTCTAACACTGGCGGAGTTTTACTCCGGTGAACCAGATTATCTGGCCACTTCAGTGGTGGATTATTGCACCGGTGTTCTCAGATTTTGTCCCCATTATTAAAGCGTCGTGCTATCGTGATTCCAGGAGGTCAATGATTGCGAAGGTATTTTTAGAGATGCCCTACAATCAAACGATATATTTAGGAATTGTAATGATCCGCTTTGGAAAGTCAGTTTTAGAAACCAAAATAGCTTTGCTTGAACTTGAAATAAACACCGCACGCAACGAGGCCCTTTCCTACCACACCCACAATATTGAACATCGGGAACAGCTGAGACTCGATATGTGGGAGGGCAATCAGAAGCTTCTTGATCGACTATATTCCAACCGGAACAATGAGCCTGTGCGCGTTGTTTTTCTGATCGCCGATACATCCCTTTGGGATGTCTATGCTTCCATCCATGAACTAATGCGCGACAGCAAGGCTTTTATTCCCATCACCATCGCCTTTCCGCGACAGGATATTATTGCGGACAAGGATCGGGATGAAACGAAGGATTTTTTCAACAGTCTGGGCATAAAGGTACGGCTGGAAGGCTATGATGGCACCCCCTACTCTGCCCTGGAAGACTTGCGGCCCGATATTATATTTTACACGCTGGGCAGTGTTGCCTACCCGGATGAATACAAGATCGAATATACTAGCCTGTTTTGTCGGACCTGTTATCTTTCCTATGGTTTTCTGCTCGCCAAGGTTGAGGAATACCAGTTCGATCAAAGTTTCCATCATGCCGCCTGGACCGTATATGCCAGTACAAATCATGAGCTGGAGCGCTACCGCCATTACCAGAAACGCCGCTCCAGCAACGCCGTGTTGACCGGCTATCCAAAATTTGACCAGTTCAAACAGTTAAAAAGGCAACCGGTTGAAAAACCTGTTATTATCTGGGCTCCCCATTGGACAATCGGACTGATATATCCTGCGCTGAACTATGGAACATTCGACCAGATCTGCAATGACATGCTGGTCTTGATGCGTGAGAGATCCGATCTGCAATTCATTTTCAAACCCCACCCCAATCTTGCTTATGCGTTGAACTCGACCAATTTCATGGACGAGAAGGCCTACTTAATTTATCTTGATATGCTGGAGACCATTGAAAATGTTGAAATCTGGAAGCATGGCAATTATTTTCAGCTTTTTGTCGATTCCTCGGCGATGATAACCGACAGCGTCTCCTTTCTGGCTGAATATCTACCTTCCAAACAACCCCTGTTGTTTATGGACCGGGAAGATCGAGCCGAAATGAGCGAGGTTGGCGAACAGATCATACAACATCATTATCGCGGGCGTACCATGGAGGATATTCAACAATTCATTGAGCAAAGAGTTATAGAGGGCGATGATCCCCGGCGCGAAGATCGACTCAATTGCACCAAAAAGCTGTTGAATATCCAAGAGGAACCCTCAAGCGAGGCGATTATCAATCATTTGCACCACTCTTTTGCACTGGTCGATGCAAGCGCGAAGGAGAGGTAGGTGACAATGGCGGATGAGACGAGGATTAAAAGCAAGAAACAGGATATAGACACCGAGAAAGTCCTTGATTTCTTCGAACATCGGGGAGAGGGTTATAATCCGGAGCATCCGCTGACCAGCATCCTCTATCAGGATCAGGATCCCGAGCTGGCGGTCCGGCGCGACTGCACAGAAAAAAACCGGATCATGCCTTTGCTTGGCGCCGGGTTTTTTTTTCACTCCGTTCTTGATATTGGCTGTGGCATTGGGCGTTGGGCCGATACGCTGGCCGATCATTGCGACCACTATGTCGGCATAGACTTTTCTTCAAAACTGATCGAGATCGCCCGCGACCGACACCCCAATCCGAAAATGACCTTTCATGTTCTGGCTGCCCAGGATATTTCGGGGGCCCTGCAGCCCGATGCAAAGGGATTCGATCTGGCGGTTATTTCCGGCGTTTTGATCTATATGAATGATCGACAGGTCGAGAGCTGTCTTGGCTCATTGGCCCTCTTGATGGCAAAAAATTCTGTGGTTTATATTCGCGAACCCTTTGGCGTTGGTGGGCGCTTGACCCTTGATGGCACATGGTCGGCAGAACTTCGATCAACCTACCGCGCCATTTACCGCACTAGCGATGAATTGAGCGCAA
Organism: Hyphomicrobiales bacterium; assembly: GCA_021775475.1. Taxonomy (GTDB): domain Bacteria; phylum Pseudomonadota; class Alphaproteobacteria; order Rhizobiales; family JAJFHR01; genus JAJFHR01. The sequence continues at coordinate 9,503 of JAJFHS010000054.1, read as the reverse complement.
TCATCAACCAGACCATCGGCCAGAGCAATTTCACAAAGGCTCGGTTTTCCCCCCTCTATGACGAAGAGGATCTCAATAACCGCGCTGAGACCAGACAGTTCTATACAATATTGAAGAACGGAGGCTGAAGGTGACAACCTGCTATGTATTCGACCTTGATGGCACACTGACAAAGCAGGAGCTATTGCCTCTGGTGGCGACAACTCTTGACCTAGAAGAAGAAATAAGAGTATTGACCCGCCTCACCATCTCCGGGCAAATACCGTTCAGAGAGTCTTTTCGCTTGAGATTTGCCATCCTCAAAGCCGCCCCCGTCGATCTCGTACAAAAGGCCATCGCCAATGTTGACCTTGACAATACCATTCTCGATTTTATCAGAGCCCGGACAGAGCGCTGTTTCGTCATCACCGGCAATCTTGATGCCTGGATTGAGCCGATCCTGCCAAGACTGGGATGCAAGGTCTTTACCTCGACAAGCCTGAGAGAGGGAACACATGTCAAAGATCTGCAATATATCATGCACAAGGCTGACAAGGTGCAGGCTCTACGCTCAAAATTCAAACGCATTGTTGCGGTTGGCGATGGCAACAATGATATTCCGATGTTCGAGCAGGCTGATATCGGCATCGCCTATGGCGGCATTCACCCCGCCGCCACCGGACTTATGCAAATATCCGATTATGTAATCAATGAAAGCAACTCACTATGTCGACTGTTAAACACGCTGTAATCGCTGCCGCCGGGATGGGGACCCGGCTTGGTCTTGGCGCTCCCAAATGCCTGATGGAGCTTGGAGGCATACCGTTGATCGCCCATTTGTTGGGCAATCTTGAAAAGGTTGAGGATGTGCGGGTGATTACAGGTTTTCTTGAAAACGAAGTGATGGAGACCATAAGCAAAATTCGCAAGGACGTCATCTTTGTGCGCAATCCCGCCTACCGGTCAACAACGACCCTGACCAGCTATATGATGGGGGCCGCCCATCTTCACTCCCCCTGTCTGTTTATGGATGCCGACATCTATTTCAATCCATCCGGTTTTGCCGATTTTATAAATGCTTGCGAAAAAAGTGATGAACCGCTGCTCGCCATAACCCGAACCAAGACACGCGATGCGGTTTATGTTGATCTGGACGAAGCCCGGCGCATCATTTCCTTTTCACGCGACCATGTCACCGGCATGGAATGGGCCAATCTTGCTTTTCTTTCACCAGGCGATTTGCAAGATGGGCCAGGTGCTGTGTTCGAGCAACTTGCCACCCGTCTGCCGATCGCAGCTCTGGAGATCGATAGTTACGAAATCGACTGTCCTGAAGACGTCGAGCTGGCGATGACGGCCTATCAGCGCATCAATCGCGACTATTGAGAAATGCGAGCGAGCAGCTTCCCGGCAACCTTAACGCCCTTTTGCTGTGCGATTTGCAACTGGATTTTGGCCGTTTCCACATCGTAGCTGGAAAATTGACGGTTTGAAAGAATGATACCACGGTAATAAGTCGAGCGTGAACTACGCGATTTTGGCTGATTGACTGACCATCCAGGTGATCCGGATTTTGAACCAAAGATACCTGATCCACTTGAGGGTGAGGCGAAAGTTGTATCCGGCGGTTGCGAGGATTGGGTTGATGGCGTCGCCACAGGTGTGCGCGAGGTAATTGCGGTTCATTCGGTGGCCTAATTTGAGATGGCCGATGACCGGTTCGACGGCCGAGCGGCGTTTCATCTGGCGTATGATGGGCGAGGGTTACCCGGCGCTTCTGACCTGCGGTAAAGACCCGAAACTTATGGCTTTGTGAACACCGGTGCAATATTCCACCACTGAAGCCGCCAGTATGTCTGATGCGCTCCTAGTTTGGTAGACACCCTGCAACTTCACTTTTTGCTGGCTTTCAGATTGCAGCTCTTCAGGAAGGGTTGCCACTCGGCACTGGTAAACTGTGAGCCCTGGTCAGAATGGACGATGACCTTGGCCTTAGGCTTACGGCCCGTGTGTCCGGGGCGGCGCTTATACCCACTTGCGCCTTTAAACCAGCTCTTTGCATTAATCGGGCAACGGTGTTCGGTGCTGTTGCAACGGACAACGGTCTGGTGACCCTCTGCATCCAAAAAAACAAAACTAGCCCATCCGCACCGTTTGTTCTCATCGGGCCGTTTGGAACAGGACTGCAGCATGATCACTGGAAAGAAGTCTGCATTGCGGAGTTTTCAAAAATTAACTTGTCAACACCCTCACTCAGCAATTTTGTGCGCCTTTGAACTTTTAATGTGACAATGCCAATCGACCAGATTGAAGATGCTTCAACAGAAAACAGCTGGTTTTATCGCGGTGTGAACAATGAGATTATTTCCTCGGCCCTCCGGTCCCAGCCGAAATTGCCTTCTGCATATAAGCGCGCCTGACCACCAACCTGTTGCAAATCTGTGGTGAAAAACGATGAAATTGCTTTGGCACATGCATCGCTGTCGCCAGGAGTAAACAACCTGATCCAGGGTTGATCTGAGAATTCCCTGATCCCGGAGATATCTGACGCAACGATCGGTTTTGCCGCGGCTGCATAGTCAAACAATTTCAAAGCCGAAAGACCTATGCGCTCATTTCTGGAAACATGAAAGGGGGCAATGGCAAAATCCGCAGCACCCAAAACAACGTTCGCCTGTTCAGGAGAACGACTGCCGAGAAAATGAACGCGGGCTTCAACACCGACACTACGCGCTTTATCGCGCAAAGCTCCAGCACTGACACCATCCCCCACAATGAGCAGCTCTATTTCATCCGCGTGCTCATCGCCGCTGTCCTCAAGGTGTTTCATCGCCTTGAATATCACCTCTAAATCAATTGGCGGCCAGAGGTTGCCGACAAATGCCAGATAGGGTTTGTCTGGTGCGAGCGACAGCATCGAACGACAGGTGTTTTTTTCCAACGGGTGGAAAACCTGCAAATTAGTAGCGTTACCGATAGTTTTAATCTTATCGCTCTGAATTTGTTTTTCTTTCAAGACCTGGCCGAGACCGGGTGTAACCACGCGTATATTATGTGCCAGATTAGCTTCCATGGTTTGGAGAAATTCGAACAGCCATGCAAGTAATTTACCATGTCCCAGGGATACGATTTCGTCGAAAATCCACCCATTGACCTCCAATACAATCGGACGAAAACCAACAAGCCTGGCAAAAGCCATCAGAGGCAAACTAAGCGATGAACCTCTCAGATACAGGCGTTTTTTCTTTCTAAACCGCCACACAGCAGCCAGCTGCGCCAGGGCATTCAAACTGTTGGGTAATCGCCACTGGGTCAGGTTGGGGGTATAATGACACTGCACATCAACATCTGTAATTGACACCGCAAGTTCGCCAATAGGCCTCGGCGCCACCAGGGTAATTTTCACTCCCAGTTTTGCAAGCTCTTTTGAGACATTCAGTATATGAAGCGCCGGTGCATTATATACATCAAGCGCCACCGTTGCGAACACGACCAGTTCATTTGAATTATTTGGAAAAGGTTTTGCGTGTTTGCCAGACATCCCAGTTTATGCACTTTCCAAATTTCTGCATGGCCTATGATTGACTCAATGGTTCCTCATCGCGTTTTGCCTTTGTTGTGTCAAGTATTATTTGACCTCAAACAGGGCGGTTAATCAACGCACTTTGTGGCCATCTGGCAGAATATGAAATATAAACGACGGAGCAATACTAAACCACAGTAGCGGCGGCATTCTGCAGTCGCGGGCGGTGTAAAAACCGGCCACTTATACCCGTTCCTGCCCCGGATGAATGTCGCCACAACATCAGCTCCTTCCTACATGAGCCTTTTGTCAGGGGGCGCCTCATGAGCGAAGCCCCGGAACTGTTGCTCGCCCACCATCGCGCAACACTGCGTCTTCCAACATTTCTGAGGGAACATGACAAACAGGCACGCATCTGTGCTGCTGAAGGTGTGGATCACGATACGTTATCTGGCGCGATTGACCGAACTGGAACTGATTGATCGTGAGCGCCGCATGGTGGAACGGCGGATCAAACAAGCCAAGTTCCCTGCGGTCGAAAATCTGGATAGTGAAAATCTGGATAGTTTTGACTTCAAGACCATTCCATCCCTGAACAAGATGATGGACCTGGAACTGGCGGGCTGCGAATGGATCGAACGGCAAGAGAACGTGATTGCCTTTGGCCCATCAGGCGCCGGCAAAACCCATGTCGCTCTCGCATTAGGACTGTCTGCTTGCCAGAAGGGCCTGCCGGTGGCGTTTGTGACAGCAGTTGCTCTGGTCAATGAACTGATGGAAGCCCGTGATGAAAAACGCCTGTTACGCCGCCAGCGCCAACTGACAAAGGTCAAGCTGCTGATCATAGACGTGTTGGGATTTGTACCCCTGAGCAAAACCGGAGCAGAACTCTTGTTCGAACTGATCTCACAGCGTTATGAACAGGGGACTACCCTGATCACCAGCAATCTGCCGTTCGAGGAGTAGACCCAAGCCAATCGTGTCGGTGATGATATGGCGCTTGCGGCCATTGATCTTCTTGCCCGCATCATAACAGCAAACCCCGCCACTTTCCATTGTTTTAATAGACTGGCTGTCAATCACACCGGCACTTGACGAGGCCTCCCGGCCTTCCTTTTCGCGGGTTGTCATGACAAGCGCATGGTGATCGGGTGCAATATGCCATTGTTACGCAAGTCATAGAAATAGCGCTGTACTGTAGACGGTGGCGGGAAATCATTGGGGATCATTGCCCATTGGCAACCGGTTGAGGTCATGTATTGAATGGCATCCCACACATCGCGAAGATTGGTTGTTCCGGGCCGGCCAGTTGCCTTTCGATCAGGCATGAACGGCTCAATCAATACCCATTCCTCACTACCGTAATCACCTGCATAACGGCCAGATTTGCGTTCATATTGCGGGCGGGCGATATCATTCGATTAGTTTCGGGTTGGACACTTAGAGGTATTCCGACTATCGTCGCTCCGGGATTTTAGATGTTGCGAAAATATTTTCTGGTGTGTGTCCTGATAATTTGATATAGCGCTGCTTGGTGGCCTGTTTTTTTCCGACAGGGGTCATTGCGTTGTCAACAAACTGAAAATTGGCTGTGGGCACCTTAGAGATAATGATCAAAGCGGATGATCTTCTCGCGTCTCTGCAATTTTACACATCATACTAATAAAACTATTTATGCGCTTGGTAAAACAACATGAATGACTGCCAAAAAATATCGCTTGCCGTCATCGGCTGCGGCTACTGGGGAAAAAACCTGGTGCGGGATTTTCATGGACTCGGCGCGCTGGCGGCTGTCTGTGATTCCAACCTCGACATCGCAGCCGCCATGGCGGCAGAATATGACGTTAAGGCGCTTGGTGTCGATGACATACTGGCCGATGATGCCATTGATGGCGTGGTGATCGCCGCACCCGCGCAATTCCATGCCGATCTGGCCTTAAAAAGCTTTGCCGCCGGTAAGCATGTATATGTGGAAAAACCGATCTCCTTAAACATCGAAGATGCTGAAAAGATGATCGCGGCGGCTGATCAATCCGGGCGCATCCTCATGGTCGGACATCTTTTGCAATATCATCCGATATTTCTCAAACTCAAGGATATGGTGAAAAACGGCGAGCTTGGCACCTTGCGCTATATCTATTCACGCCGCTTGAGCCTTGGCAAGCTGCGCACCGCAGAAAATGTGTTATGGAGCTTTGCACCGCATGATATTTCCATGATCCTGACGCTGGCCGGGCAAGAGCCGCAAGATGTCCATGGCATTGCGGGCAGCTATCTTCAGGACAAGATTAGCGATTTCGCCAGTGTGCATATGAGTTTTGCCAACGGCATTCGGGCGCATGTCGAGACTTCATGGCTCAATCCCTTTAAGGAGCAGCGCCTGGTCGTCATCGGTGACAAGGCGATGGCCGAGTTTTGCGATAGCGAGCCGGAGTGGAAAAACAAACTCAAGCTCTATTGCCATAAAGCATATATTACCAACGGCGTCCCGTCCGTCGAAAAAGCGGAGCCGGAATTGATCGCGGTGGAGAAGGATAACCCGCTGCTCAATGAATGTCGGCATTTCCTACGCTGTATTGCTAAAAATGAAACGCCATTTACCGATGGACGCGAGGCCCTGGCCGTCTTAAAGGTGCTGTGTGCTGGCGACGCGAGCCAAAAGGACAGGTGACACAAATGAAAATCCATGAGAGCGCCTATGTTGATGATGGCTGTGAAATCGGAGAAGGCACCAGCATCTGGCATTTTAGCCATATTCTCCGAGAAACGAAAATCGGTCGCAACTGCTCGCTTGGCCAAAATGTCATGGTCGGCCCGAACGTTACCGTTGGCGATAATTGCAAGATCCAGAACAATGTCAGCCTTTACAAGGGCGTGACGCTGGAACGCGGCGTGTTTTGCGGCCCATCGTGCGTGTTTACCAATGTGCTGACGCCGCGCGCTGAAGTGGAACGTAAAGATGAGTTCGCCCCTACCCTGGTTAAACAGGGAGCAACCATCGGTGCCAATGCAACTATTGTTTGCGGCCATACTCTGGGGCGTTATTGCACCATCGGTGCAGGTGCTGTTGTTACAAAAGACGTGCCTGATCATGCTTTAATGGTTGGAGTACCCGCGCGATGCATCGGCTGGGTCAGCCGTAGCGGCGATTTAATGAAGGACGATCTTGTCTGCCCGCGCACCGGTGAACGCTACCGTCAAGCTGAAACCGGATTGGTGCTTATTGAGGACGAAAAAGAATGAAGAATATACAGTTCATTGACTTAGCGGCACAACGCGCCTACCTGGGGTCCAGGATTGATGATGCCATTGGCCGGGTGCTTGAGCATGGCCGTTATATTATGGGGCCGGAAGTCAAGATACTGGAAGCTCAACTTTGTGATTTTGGCAAGGCCGAGCGTACGGTGTCTTGCTCAAATGGTACCGATGCCCTGTTGCTACCTCTTTTAGCCTGGGAAACAGGCGAGGGAGATGCGGTGTTTGTGCCCAGCTTTACCTTTGCTGCGACGGCGGAAATGGTAGCGTTTACTGGAGCCACCCCGGTGTTTGTCGATATTACTCCTGATACTTTCAATATGGATACGGATCACCTTGAGCAGGCGATAAGAGAAATAACCGCAGCAGGCAAACTCACCCCCAAAGCGGTGATTGCTGTTGATCTTTTTGGCCAGATTGCCAATTACCCGGCACTTAAAAAACTTTGTGATGAACATGGGCTCAAACTGATTTCCGATGCGGCACAGGGGTTTGGCTCAACGCTTGACGGCAATCAGGCGGCACATTTCGCCGATTGCGTCACCACTAGCTTTTTTCCGGCCAAGCCGCTTGGTTGTTATGGTGACGGCGGTGCAGTCCTTACCAATGATCATAAGCTTGCCGATATCCTCGAAAGCTTGCGGGTTCATGGCAAGGGGCAAGATAAATATGATAATGTACGCATCGGAATGAACGGGCGCCTAGACACTCTTCAGGCGGCAATTTTAATCGAAAAGCTGGCTGTTTTTGCCGAAGAAATCGACAAGCGCAATGAGGTGGCGGAGCGGTACAACGAGGCATTGGGGCCGGTTGTGGCAACTCCCCGGGTCATGCCAGATGCTGTTTCAACATGGGCACAATACACGCTCAAGCTTAACAACCGCGATAAGGTCCAAGCAAAGCTCAAAGAGAACGGCATTCCCACCGCTATCTATTATCCAAAGCCGCTTCATTTGCAGACTGCCTATAAAGATTATCCCCAAGGCGGCAATGGGCTACCGATTTCGGAACAGTTGGCTTATGAGGTGCTTAGTCTGCCCATGCACCCCTATCTGGATAAGCAAACCCAAGACTATATTATTGAAAACGTTAAAAACGCCCTTGGCTAACAGTTGAGCTTTTTACATTATGGAAAATAACAACCCTTTGAGCACTTCAAGCCTTCAGTTCATCGAAAAGCTTGAAAAGCGCGATGCCGTTATTGCCATCATCGGCCTGGGTTATGTGGGCCTGCCGCTGGTCCTCGGTTTTAATAACATCGGCTTTCCCGCTCTTGGTTTTGATGTCAACCAGGAGCTGATTGATCAACTAATGCAGGGAAAAAGCCGGATTGCTCATATCCCCTCCAGCAAGGTGGAGACCATGGTTGCAACCGGACGTTTTGAGGCGACGGCCGATTTTTCGCAAATTAAACGCGCGGATGCTATTTTGATCTGCGTTCCGACACCGCTCAATCAGTATCGAGAGCCCGACCTGTCGTTCATCAAGGTCACCGCTGAAAATATAGCACCTCATATCAAGCCCGGCCAGTTGGTCATTCTGGAGTCCACCACGTATCCGGGGACAACGCGAGAGATATTGCTACCTATTTTAGAGCAGGGCAGCGGCCTCAAGGGCGACAGGGACTTTTTCATCGCTTTTTCACCGGAGCGCGAAGATCCAGCCAATCCAAACTATGACACAACCACAATCCCCAAGGTGGTTGGTGCGGCGACTCCAGATGGCGAGCAGATGGCTGCCGCACTGTATGAAACACTAATAACACGCGTTGTTCGCGTCTCCAATCCCGATACGGCTGAAGCTGTGAAATTGACAGAAAACATTTTTCGCGCCGTTAATATTGCGCTGGTAAATGAGTTGAAGCTGATCTACGACGATATGGGAATTGATGTTTGGGAGGTGATTGACGCTGCGGCAACAAAACCTTTTGGCTTCATGCCATTTTACCCCGGACCGGGGCTTGGCGGGCACTGTATCCCGATCGATCCGTTCTATCTGACTTGGAAAGCGCGGGAATTTGGCCGTCATACACGCTTTATTGAGCTGGCTGGCGAAATCAACCAAAAAATGCCGGAGCATGTCATCACCAGGATGGCATTATCCTTGAGTCGCTATCAAAAAAAGGCACTCAACGGTGCCAGAGTTTTGATCGTCGGCATAGCCTATAAAAAGAATGTCGATGATATGCGCGAAAGTCCGGCCCTGGTTCTTATGGAATTACTGCAAGAACAAGGTGCAAAATTTGACTATTACGATCCGTTCATCCCTGCCATTCCGCCAACGCGTGAGCACTCCGAATTTGCCAGCATGAAATCCATCGAGTGGACAAAGGATAATTTGCATCAGTATGACGCAGCGCTCATCGCCACCGATCACAACAATATTGACTGGCAGCTTCTTGTCGACAACGTACCACTGGTCATTGATACGCGCAATGCGCTCAGAGACCGGCAGGGCGATAATGGCTGCAAGATCGTAAAAGCCTGACCTTCGACGCATCACATTGTGAGGTCAAAATTCATCTCACTCCACAGCTGCTAAAGCCCTTCCGGAATCTTGTGCAACCTTTCCGGTGCGCTCAATGCCACGTTTGAGTTCCAAGATGGTCGAACGTGAACTACGCGATTTTGGCTGATTGACTGACTATCCAGATGATCCAGATTTTGAGCCAAAGAAGCCTGATCCACTTGAGGATGAGGCGGAAGTTGTATCCTGCTGCTGCGAGGATGGGGTTGATGGCATCGCC
>JAJFHS010000053.1 GCA_021775475.1 Hyphomicrobiales bacterium | reverse complement strand
ATCCATTCCTCAAATCTCTCAGCAAAAAGGCAATATCTTTGTTTTCGAAAGCTCAGCGGAATGGATCCCCGGGACAAGCCCGAGGATGACGAAGAAGGATGATTTCATAACCCATTAAATGCAACATGCCCCAGTGTTCTATCAAGCCTGCCACGGCCATGCAATCTCCAACAGCGTCAGAAAAATTAAAACGGGGATATTTTCTACACCATGGAATTTCAGCGCTGTGTTACCTGAACGGTGTCGGGAATAATTCCGGCAATATCTCCTGCCGCTGCCTGAGTTGCCGCAACGGCGATCTCGCCCCATGAATTGGCAACCAGGGCGGCTTCGACCTTGTTTTTTTGCTGCACCAGGCCAATTCTCTTGCCAAACGTATTATTGAGGTTCCAATTGATTTCTATCACCCGTTGACGTTGTTTGATCGGACCCATTTTGACGGTGCCGACCAGTTTTAGCGATGACGAGGTGGGCTTGTTGGTAATCCGCACGCCATTTGAGCGCAAGGCGCGCTTGATTGATCGGGTCAATTCAATGTTGGCCTGGACTGATGCACCCGTCACGGGCACAACCTGCACCGTGGTTTGTTGTTTTTGTTGTTCACCAGACCTCAAAGCGCGCGCGGTGGCAACACTTGCGGTGCTGTTGGGCGCATTTGCGTTGTGGGGAGATGCCAGGGCTGGTTGGGCAAGACGGGGGGAAGACAGTTTAGCAGTGCGCACGCGCGGCTTTCCGGGGGGGGCATAAAGTGAGCGGGAAATCGATTGGCGGGCGGCGACGGATGAGGCTTCGGTGCGCAGGATACTGGCACTTCTAACGTCGCTGGGCGGTGGCAGGCTGACTTCACGAACGCGATAACCCTGCCGGCTCAACCATGACGTCAGACCCGATGATGCGTGTGCTGCGATGCGCTGTATGGTTTTGGCGCTCAGTTGGGTTGAATTTTGATCGTTTGGCGATTTTTTCGAAACATCTTCACCGGCAACGCGCAAAAGCCGCTTTTTCCTTTTGTCACTTACATCCCAGACGTAAGCCACCGCTGTGTCCTGGCCATAGGGCGCAACTTTTATGGTGGCTTTGATGAATATAGCGGCTTTATTCTTTTTGTCCGCTCCAGCCGACAGGCCGCGTTTGCGGGCTTCGCGAATGAACTGGCGCCTCAGGCTTTGGGTATCTGCACTCGATAGCCCTTTGATTTTGGCAATTTTTATGGTGGGCGGGGTTTTGAGCAATCTGGCGGAGAACAGTTTTGGTTCTTTGCCAAAAGGCTGACTGCTGCCGGAACAGGCACCAAGGGTGACGGCTATGGCAACAAGAACCAGGATGAGGCGTATATTGCGCAATTGCGATCTCCTGAAAACGAATCACTCAAACATCTACTGTTCAAGGAGTAATCCTATTTGACAATCAGGTCCAGTGGCCAGGTTGACAGAGGTTCAGGATTTTTGTCTGTGGTGATGTAGGAACGCCCCAGTGTCATGGCCGTATTGGTGTCGCTGTCCATGAGGATCATATGGGCAAACAACACCATGTTCGGCACGATTTCAAAGTCATTATTGGCATAGAACATTGGTGCATCCATCCATGAGGGCGTGAATTTTGCCCCCAGGGAATAACCACAGGCGTTGAGCCGATGGGCTTTGAGACCAGCCTTGTCCATGATTTGCGCGTGCGCGCTGAAAACATCTCCGGCATTGTGGCCGGGCGTCATGGCCGCTTCACAGGCACCGAGTGCTTCCACGGCTGCGGCATGCATCTTCAGGTGTTGCTGATTTGGTTGGCCAATTACAATCGTGCGCATAAAAGCTGCATGATAGTGGCGATGGACACCGGCCCATTCCAATGTCAGTTGATCTTGCATATCGAGCTTGCAGCGGCCGGATTTATACCGGCACAAAAGTGCGTCTGCACCGGAGCCAATAATGAACTCATTGGCGGGGTAATCACCACCGCCTTTGAAAATCTCATTGTGCATGGCGGCCAGAATATCGCCTTCATCTGCACCGGCATGGGTGGCGTCAACGGCTGCACTCAAGGCTGCATCACCAAGTTCTCCAGCACGGCGTGCGTAAGCTAATTCAGCAACACTTTTTACCGCTCTTATGGTGGTGACGAGGGTTGATGCATCCTGAGTGGTACAAAATCCTTCAAGGCTGTAGTCGAGAGCTTTGCCGTAGTGGGCGGTGAGGCCGTAGGAGTTGTATTCTACGCCTAAATTTTTGTTGTGTGCGCCCAAATTCTGCAACATGTCTTTGAGTTGATCAACCGGACTGGCCCCGGCTTCGTCGGTCCAGATGCGGATGTCGGTGAGGGTGGAGGTGTGTTGCGCCTGACGGTAATCAGCCGAGCGTGTGAGCAGGGCCATGGTACCATCGACTGACAGATAAAGGCATTGGAAAAAGCAGAAGCCAAAGGTGTCGTAGCCGGTGAGATAATACATGCTTTCCTGCTGAAAAATCAGCATACCATCAAGGCCTTCATCAACCATTGTGGTGCACACCCGTTTGATGCGGGCGTTATATTCGTCAGGGTCGAAATGAAGAGCCATATTTAAGTTCCGTGTTTTAAGTCAAAGTGATAACGGACATCTGGCGACCGTAATCTTCTTCGCCTCTGTGGGTGGCGCGACGGTAGCTGAAGAATTGATCATCATGAGCATAGGTGCATTTTTCAACCGAGCTTACCGCAGCAATATTTTCGCGTTCAAGTCGCTGGGCCAAATATCCCGGCAGATCAAACATACAGTGTTTTTCGCGCGAGCTGGGCCTAAAGAATTGCTGGTGGGCAGGGTCTTGGGCAAGAAAACTGTCGATAAATTCAGGGCCAACTTCATAAGCGCTTTGGCTGATGGTCGGGCCGATGACGGCAACGATTTCTGAGCGCTGGCTCCCGAGTTTTTCCATGGCGGTGATAATATTGTCGGTGACGCCAGCAACCGCCCCGCGCCAGCCCGCGTGTGCGGCTCCAATGACACGGGACTTTGTGTCGGCAAACAGCACTGGTGCGCAATCAGCGGTTAGGATCCCCAAGCCGATATTGCTGATATTGGTAACCATGCCGTCCGCCATGGGAGCATCAGCTGTACTCCACGGGCCCGTCACCGTGATCACGTCAGCGGAATGGTGTTGATAGGTGGTGATTAATTGAGGTGGAGCCAGTTTGAGATGGGCAGCGACGGTGGCGCGATTGTTCAAAACAATGTCTTTGTCATCATCCGAACCCAGGCCACAATTAAGTGAGGAATAAAGGCCGTGCGAAGTCCCACCGCTACGATCGAAAAATCCATGGCGAATGTCCGGTATTTGCAAGAGCGTTTGAGCTTCAACCATTTTAAGTACCTAAACTCCAGTCAGGCGAAGGGGGCAGGCGGTGTACTGTTTTTTACACCAATGACCATTACCTTAAACAAGGTGCCCATTTGGTCCGCCGCAGTCAGGCGGGTTGCTGCTGTTTTGATATCATGAGTTTGGGCCGGGGTGGTAGTATTAGTTAGTCTGGCAAGGCGTGATTTTAATCCCATTCCATACAAAAATTGCTCTTGGGTGAGGGGGGCGAAAACCTCAGCACCTTGCTGGCGGGCAGCATCTGCAAGGCTGGAGAAATTGACATGTGCGGTAAGGTCCTGTTTGCCAGGATTTTTCAGAACATCAGTAAACCTGTGATCAGACACTGCCTGCAACGTTTCCCCAATCGCCGGTTTGAGATAGCCGTAATCGATGATCAAGGCTGCCCCGCCGTTTGTCTGGATGCGGTGGCTTAAGGTTTTTGTGATCGCTTCGGCGGCTTCGCAGACCTCAACAAGACTGCCGGGAGGTGCGTCAACCAGTTGCGCAGGTATTTCTGTTTCTTCGGTTGCATGAGGCGAAATCGAAAATTCAAATTGCTGGTCAGAATTAACCGAGACCAGTCTTTCACACCATCCTGCTTCGGTCTGGATGAATTGACGGATAGGCAGGGCATCAAAAAATTCATTGGCAATGACAATTGTGACGCCATGAGGCACGTCTTCAATGTGGCGATGCCATTTGATGGTGTGGCCGCTGCTGCCGAGCGTTTTTTGCTGAACCTGCTGTAATTTCGGGCTCATCTCAACCAGGTGAACGTGCACGGATTGCTGAAAGCCGGGGACGGTTTTTGTTGCACGCAAGGCATCTGCCATCAAGGTGCCGCGGCCGGGGCCAAGCTCTACCAGATGGAAAGATGAAGGGCTGTCGAGTTGCAGCCACAAGGCTGCGCACCACAGGCCAATGAGTTCGCCAAATATCTGACTGATTTCCGGCGCAGTTATAAAATCCCCACCAACCCCGAAGGGTTCTTTGGTCATATAGTAACCAAATTCGGGATCGCCCAGGGCAGCCTCCATAAATTCAGCCAATGATATCGGGCCACCACTCAATATGCGTTGGGATATCCTTTGTGACAAGGACATGAGATCAGCCCTTTTTAGTATACCAGACCACGCCAAGGCCAAACAGGACCATGGGTACGGACAAGATCATGCCCATGGTGATGAAGCCGAAGAAATAACCGAGTTGAGCATCAGGCATGCGGAAAAACTCAACCAAAATGCGCGATAGTCCATAACCGGTTAAAAAGACGCCTGATGCCATACCGGGGTAATGCAGTATCTTGAATTTCCGTATCAAAAACCCGAGGACGAAAAACATTAACATCCCTTCCAGCAGGGCTTCGTAGATCTGGCTGGCGTGACGCGGGTCGGGTCCACCGCGGGGAAATATGACAGCCCAGGGTACGTCTGTCACGCGACCGAATAATTCGCCATTTATGAAATTTGCAATGCGGCCGAAAAACAGGCCGATGGGAACGGCGGCTGCAACCAGATCCATGACACTCAAATAACTCAGCTTGTTACGTCGGCAATAAATATAAATGGCAATTATCACGCCCAGTAATCCGCCGTGAAACGACATGCCACCTTCCCAGACTTTCAGAATGTCCAATGGATTTGCCGCGTAATAGGCAAAATTGTAGAACAGCGAATAGCCAATTCTGCCGCCAAGAATGACACCAACGGCGGTCCACAGCAGAAAATCATCGGATTGTTCGACCGTCATCGGGGCTTTTGGCTTCCACAGATTTTCACTCAGCAACAGGCGTTTGATATACATCCAACCGAGCAAAAAACCGGCAATATAAGCCAGTGAATACCAGCGAATGGAAAGCGGTCCAAGCTGAATGAGGACGGGGTCAATGGCGGGGAAGGGGATTGCAGATAACAACATATCGGCTCATTTTTTAGAGTGAAGAACAATACCAGTAAACCAGCCGACAACGAATTGCCAACTGTAGAAGAGCTAAATATTTGTCGGAAAAGGCGTTAATGTGGCGATGTCTTACATCTCCAGATTGATGCCCTTGGATTTTGTTTTGCGCCGGTCGAGCCAAAACTTTGCCTGATTAATGAGAGAAAGTTTGGGTATTTTGAAGGCGTCGAAGGGTGTTATGGCGACAAAGTTGATGTAGCGGCGAAAATTCTCGGTTACCGGGCGCGGGGTGACACCATGAATGCTTGCAGTTGAATTCACAAAGGCGATAAACCGGTTTTTGCCGTAGGGCACAACACATTCCTCGGTCACATCCTCAAGGTCGGCGTAATGTCCGCCAAAGGCGTTTTTGCCGTCTTTGAAGCTGTAAAGAGCAAGATCACCGCCCGGTGTGGTATCACCTTCCGGTTTCATATAAAAAAGCCCGGCAAAAATCTCGTTTTCGCTGTCCACATGGGCCGGGCGCACCGAGCTTATGCGCTCTACCGGTGTGTTGACCACAAACAGGGCATCGAGTTCGACGTGAGCCTCACCGGGTGCACCACGCACCTTTACCTGCCAGTCTTCGAACTTCACACCAACACGATCTTCCAGTTGCGGGTGGGCGTGTCTGATTTCGTCACCGATGGTGGCGATGATGTCGCGCCAGAAATCTTGCGAGGTATGGTAGCGGAAAAACGATCGCCAATTGTCAGAAAACTCAGGGTTATCAATAATATCAAGCGCGCGTATGCGGATGGCCTGATTGCTGGCTATCTCCGGCAAGTTGTTGACGAAGCGTTCTGGCAGGGGAAATTCATCCTCAAGCTGTTGATAGAGATCAGTATCAAATGGTTGTTCAATCACCATGTGAGCAAAAGGTGCGTGCCTGACGTCTTGCGGGCCGGTGTTGCCCAGAATGCTTTGTGGTTTTGGCAAAGTTTCCGGCACCCCTAGGCTCCTTTTAGTCGGCGAAATCAAAAAAACAGTCTATCAGTTACCCTCAAGACAGTGATTATGCAATGGTTTTACCAAAATTCCAATTGTTCTTAAACGTGAATCAATTGAAACCTTGTGAATAAATAGCCATAATAGAGTTGTGTCCAGTTGCCGAACACCAAGGTACATCCGGATTTCTATATATCAATGAAAGTTGTAACGATTATGTCCCAGACCAGCAGCCGGTTTTTTGACGAATTTGCCAAAGTGATGACCAATGCCGCAGGCGCAGCTCAAGGCGTGCGGCAGGAAGTTGATACATTGTTCAAGGCCCAGGCTGAACGTGTGTTGCGTGATATAGATGTGGTCACCCGCGAAGAATTTGATGCTTTTCGCGAAATGGCGATCAAGGCGCGCATGGAAAATGAGGCGCTGGAAAAGCGTATTGTCGAACTGGAAAGTGCTTTGGCTATATTGACGCCGACAAAAAAGGCAAAAAATCCGGTCGGCAAAAGACCCAAACCCAAGGCGGCAAAGGAGCCGAAACCCAAGGTGGCGAAGAAAAAATAAAACATTTCTTCCACCGTTTTTCCCCAATCATTTGTCTTTATGGTGTTGATCATGGCTTGCGATTCAATCGCGCTTTAGGCACCTTAATTTAAATTCGAATTTGGCCAGCGGAGTATTTATTCATGGCATCATCGCAATATATTTGTGACAGCGACCCGAACCCGGTCGAATTGGTGGAGCAGCTTGCGGCATCGCAAGACTGGTCTTTTGACCGCATTGGTGATGATGAGATTACCTTGAGCATCGCCGGTACTTGGTCGGATTACACTTTGTCTTTCAACTGGCGCGATGATTTTGAAGATTTGCACCTGGCATGCGCCTTTGATTTCAAAATACCACCAAACCGGCGCAATGAAGTGTGTCAGCTTGTCACCCGTGTTAACGCGCAATTGTGGCAGGGGCATTTTGATGTGTGGGCGGAAGATGGCGGATTGCTGTATCGCCATGGCCTGCTGCTGTGTGGTGGCGCTGTTGCCAACACAGCCCAGTGTGAGGCCATGTTATCGATGGCACTGGAAGCGTGTGAGCGCTTTTTCCCGGCCTTTCAATATGTCATCTGGGCAGGGAAAACCGCCGAGGAAGCCCTGACAGCGGCACTGCTGGAGACAAAAGGGTCAGCATAAATGGACGTCGATTTTGATGGCAAGCTGCTGCTGGTCGGTGCCGGTAACTTAGGGGGAGCTTTGTTGCGCGGCTGGCTTGCCAGTGGCATGGAACCGGGCAAAATTGTGGTTCAGGATCCTGGACCGCCGGATCATATTATTGATTTGATGAAGACACACAACGTGAGCTGTGTGGAGGAAGCAGGTAACCAGAGCGACGCTGATTTTTCCGTTGTAGTTTTGAGTGTTAAGCCACAAATTATGGATGCTGTCCTGCCGGGTGTCCGGCCATTTGTGCGCCCCAATACGGTTTTCCTGTCTGTTGCAGCGGGCAAAACCACCGGATATTTTGAAGCCGGGCTGGGGGATGATTTGAGCATTGTGCGCACCATTCCCAATACACCGGCAGCTGTCGGTCGTGGCATTACCGCAGCTTTTGCTAATTCCAATGTAACGCCCGCGCAAAAACAACACTGTGATCATCTGCTGAGCGCTATTGGCGAAGTGGTGTGGGTTGAAAATGAAGACCTGATTGATGTGGCAACCGGGGTGTCGGGAAGTGGCCCGGCTTACGTGTTTTATCTTGCTGAATGTCTGGCCCTTGCCGGTGTTAGTGCCGGATTGCCCGATGATATAGCGCTCAAACTTGCCCGGGCAACGGTGAGTGGTGCGGGTGAACTCATGCATCAATCCCCGCTTGATCCGGGGAAATTGCGCGAAAATGTTACTTCGCCCAATGGCACAACAGCAGCGGCACTGGAGGTTTTGCGCGACAGTGGCGATATGGCCGAGCTTATGACCAAAGCCGTTGCTGCGGCTGCAAACAGATCACGCGCGCTTGCAAAATAAAGCTACAGGGTCCATTTAAGTCTTGGTGTTTGTTACCACAGTGAGGATTATTATGGCCCCGCGACGCACATCCAGACAGAAAATTATCGACGCTGCACTCAAGCTGGCCGAGACGAAAGAATGGCCGGAGATTTTAATTGTCGAAATCGCCCGGGCTGCCAAGGTGTCTCTGGCGCAGGTGCGCGGAGAATTTTCCGGCAAACCCGCCATACTCAAAGCTTTTATGGCGCAGATTGACCAGGTTGTTCTGGATCAGGCAGCTGAAGATGTGGGCGAAGAAGAGCCGCGCGACAGGTTGTTTGATATCGTCATGTTGCGACTTGAAGCGATGGAACCTTATAAGCTGGCTTTGAAAAATATTATACCGCAGCTAAAACGTCACCCAGGTCTGGCGCTGGAATTGTCGGGATCAATCATATGTTCGGCCAAATGGATGTTAGTTGCCGCCGGGCTGGAAACACATGGGTCAACCGCCTTTGTGCGCACGCGCGGGCTGGCGCTGGTGATGGGCAAGACGCTTGATGTCTGGCTCAAGGATGATGATGCGGGAATGGCCAAAACCATGGCCGAACTCGACAGGCAGTTGCGGCGCGGCGAAGACTGGCTGAAATCCTTGCGCGGACCCATTGGAGCGCTGGGCGTGGCCACCGGATTTGCCAAAGCTTTTATGTCCACCTGCGCAAAGCGCACGGTTAAAAATTCAGATGAGGAACCTGTGCACCAGGCATAGAAATAATCTTATGACGGTTGAAGATCAGATTACATTTGATGATTTTTTAAAAGTCGATATTCGCATCGGTACTATCGTTGAAGTTCTGCCGTTCCCCGAGGCACGAAAACCGGCCTACAGGCTTAAAATTGATTTCGGCCCAGACATTGGTATCAAGAAAAGTTCGGCCCAGATTACCGCTCATTATAGCGCCGAGGATTTGCTTAACAGGCAGGTGGCCGCTGTGGTCAATTTTCCACCACGCCAGATCGGCCCGATGATGTCCGAGGTGCTGACTGTGGGCATGCCCGATGAAAACGGTGAGGTTGTTCTGCTTGAAGTGAGCAAGTCTGTTCCCAATGGTGGTCGATTGTTTTGAGGATTTAAATCACATCTGACCGGTTTGGATTTTCACCCCGTGGAATTCTTTTTCAATCTGCCTTCCAGCATTAGTTCCCCCACCTCCGTCATCTCCGCGCAGGCGGAGATCTTCTTCCGGCAGGTACCAGGTCGAGAGAAGATTCCCGCCTGCGCGGGAATGACGGATTGGTGGGTTCGATTGAATGTAACTTGTATTAAACCGGGATAATAATTGTTGCCTGCAGGCCGCCCATCTGGCTGGATTTGAGTTTTATGTTGCCGCCGTGGCTGCGGGCGATGTCGAGGGCGATGGCGAGGCCCAGGCCGGTACCGGGTTTGTCGAGGTTTCGGGCGTCATCCAGTCTGAAGAAGGGGCGAAAAACATCTTCCCACATATCTGACGGAATGCCGGGGCCATCGTCATCCACGGAAATAAGCAACAGGCCATCCGACCTTGATCCGGTCAAAGTTATATTTTCTGCATATTTGCAGGCATTGTTTACAATGTTTGAAACCAGGCGTTTGAAGGCGTTGGGCTTGAGCGATGCCTGCAGGGGACCGTCAATCAATAGGGTTATGTTGTCTGTGGTATGCGTTGCATCCTGGCGAATATCTTCAAGTATTTTCCTGACATCGGTAATCTGGGCAATTTCACCAGCGTCCCCGCGGGCAAATGCCAGATAATCCTCCAGCATGTGTTGCATTTCGTTAACATCGTTCTCTAAAGCGGCAGCCTGCTCATTGTCTCCAAAAACCGCCAACTGCAACCTGAAGCGGGTGAGGATCGTGCGTAGATCATGGCTGACACCCGCGAGCATGGCGGTGCGCTGTTCCACGTGTCTTTCAATGCGTTCGCGCATGTTGATAAAAGATTGCGAGGCTTCGCGCACTTCGCGCGCACCTCTTGGTTGGAAATCCGGTACATCGCGGCCCATACCAAAATTTCTGGCGGCTTCGGCAAGCTGCTGGATCGGGCGTATCTGGTTGCGTAAAAACATGATCGCCACAGTGAGCAAAACCAGCGAGGTGCCAACCATCCAGAATATAAATATCTCCGAGTTTGAGGCGTAGGTCTGACTGCGCCGGGCGATTATCTGAAAAATTGCGTCGTCCACTTTAACGCGAATATCGACATAGTTTGAGCGTCCGACGGTATCGATCCAGAACGGTTTTTCAATTTCTCGGGCGAGATATTTGCTCAAGGTTTTATCGAGCAGAGAAAAGAACGGCTTGGGCTTTGCCGGTGGCAGTTCTCCGTTAGGCGTGATTGTCAGGCTTAATTCCAAACGGTCATTGGCCATTTTTATCAGCCGTTCATAGTCGTCTTCGAACGGGTAGGTTTCATAGACCTCTATCAGCATGGAGATGTCCTGGCTGACCGCTTCAGACAAGCGTTTGGTGACGGTTTGCCAGTGCCTTTCCATGAATGTGAAGGCAACCACGGACTGCAACAACACCATGGGGGCAACGATTATGATCAGCGAGCGGGTATAAAGCCCTTCAGGCAGATGGCGTTCCAAAAAGCGGTTAAAACGCCAAATAAACGTTTGTTTTTCTTCGCTTTGGCTTTCTTCGGTGTTGATTGCGACCATGATCTAATCCGAATACAATATGTAACCGGCGCCGCGCACGGTTTGCAGGTAAACTGGTGTTTCCGGTGTCTTTTCCAGCTTTTGCCGCAATCGATTTATTTGTACATCTACGGCACGCGCCCCGCCAGTCTGGTTTGATTGGGCCAGCTCCAGGCGCGAGACAGTCTGTCCCGGGTGCGAGGCAAACACGCGCAACATGTCGCGTTCGCGCGTAGTCAGCCGGATGGTTTCGCCATCGCGTTTTAATTCGCCGCGTTCCACATGAAATACGTAATCACCCAGCCGCACCTCACTTTCGGTTACAAATTCTTTTTTGCGCCGCTTGAGAATGGATGAAATACGCAGCAGCAATTCGCGCGGATCAAACGGTTTTGATAGGTAATCGTCAACACCGTGTTCAAGGCCTTCAATGCGGGCATCTGTTTCGGCGCGCGCGGTTAACATCAAAATCGGTATGTCAGACGTTTTGCGTAAAGATCTGGTCAGGTCGAAGCCACTTTCTCCGGGCATCATGACATCTAAAACCAGCAAATCGAAGGTGAGGCCACTCATTTTCTGGCGCGCAATTGCGGCGTTTTTTGCGGTTGTGACGCGAAAACCATTGTCTCTCAGGTAAGTGTTGAGCAATTCACGAATTCGATTGTCATCATCGATGACAAGAATGTGCGATGCATCATCACAAATGGCTTTGCGGGCCTTGTTTGAGGCAGTTTGAGGCGTTGATGTCGTCGACACGATTGTTGGCATGGACTACCCTTTTTGGACGAGATCTTCCACGTAAGAACGATTTTCCTGATCTATCATAGCGTAAAATATACGGCGATAATATGCTTTTGCCTCAGGTTGCGCTGCGGCAAGCGTTTTGGCGATGCGGTCGAGCTGCGGTTTGGCAAGTTTGCGGGCCAGTTCGCGACCGGAAGATGTTAACAGTAACCGCCGCTCACGGCGATCTTTGGTTCCGGCTTTTTGTTCAATATAGCCCTCGTCAACGAGCTGCTTGAGAACGCGCCCCAGGCTTTGTTTGGTAATTTTCAGAATATTCAAAAGGTTGGCAACGCGGATATTGGGGTTGCGGCCGACAAAATGAATGACGCGATGGTGTGCCCGACCAAACCCAAATTCCTCTAAAATTCTGTCCGGGTCGCTGACAAAATCGCGATAGGCAAAGAAAAACAGCTCGACGAATTCGAGTAATTCCAGCGTTTCGGGTTCCGTATATTCATTGCTTGGGCGCATCTGGCAGGCCTTGTAAAAAAAATATGTCAGCACTATTGACTTAATTTAATCGGATTGTTACTTTTTGTCGACCTTTTTAGAAACGAATGAAAAAATTACAGCGAAAATTGATCGGAATGTTTCCTTAATCCAACAAGCCTCCAATGTGTTCGTGAAGGTTAAAGCATATTTGGCGGTTGGCATAAGAGGTGTTTTGAAAATTTATAATTATTGCAGAGGATAAAGCAATGGCAACTCCGGGTACACCTTTTGACCAGCGTGATGGCTTCATATGGTATAATGGCGAGTTGGTGCCGTGGAGTGAGGCCCAGTTGCATGTGCTCAGTCATGCCCTGCATTATGCCAGTTCGGTGTTTGAAGGCGAGCGCGTTTATGGCGGTACCATCTTCAAGTTGCGCGAACATTCCCAGCGCCTGATTGACAGCGGGCGCATGCTTGATTTTGAAATTCCTTATACAGTTGAAGAAATTGATCAGGCCTGCAAGGATGCGGTTGCCGCACAAAACATCGTTGATGGCTATGTGCGCCCGGTTGCCTGGCGCGGCTCTGAAATGATGGGGGTCTCGGCCCAGATCAGCAAAATCAACGTTGCCGTCGCCGTATGGGAATGGCCGTCCTACTTCTCGCCCGAAGAACGCTTCAAGGGCATCCGCCTCGATCAAGCCATATACCGTCGGCCCGATCCCGCCACCATCCCGTGCAAAGCCAAGGCCGCTGGCCTTTACATGATCTGCACGCTTTCCAAACACGCCGCCGAAAGACGCGGCTATGCCGATGCCTTGATGCTCGATCACAAGGGAGCCGTGGCCGAAGCCACCGGCGCCAATGTTTTCTTCGTCAAGGAAGGGTGCCTGCATACGCCAACACCGGCAACATTCCTCGACGGCATCACCCGGCGCACGGTCATAGACCTTGCGCGCGCCCGCCAGATAGAAGTGATAGAACGCACCATCCAGCCAGAAGAAATGACCGGTTTCGAACAATGCTTCCTGACCGGAACAGCCGCCGAAGTAACCCCGGTATCAGAGATCGGCCCGTATAGTTTTGAGGTCGGAGATATTACCAAGACGCTGGTTGAGGATTATGCGAAGGAAGTGCAGCCTAAGGGGTAGGGCACTCGGATGCAGTGAGACAAAGTCTGTGTCCTGCGGTTCCGTGTAAAACGATCATTGAAACAGTTTTGATCATAACTGTTTCAAGCAAGAGCGGGAAGCTATTTTAGAAGCTGCTAAGTTCACAAACGAATCTTCTTTCGGCTGGCGCATGCTGCATTTAGCAGGTTGCAAGACCATCCTTCTTCGTCATCCTCGGGCTTGACCCGGGGATCCATAGCGTTGGGTTTTCGAAAGCAATGATAGTGCGTTTTGGCCGAGGGAATTGAGGAATGGATCCCCGGGACAAGCCCGGGGATGACGGATTAAGAGGGGCAATTGGATGCCTGGAGATTACGGATTGAGAGGGGTTGATTGGATGCGGGTTACATTGCGTAAATGCCGTTAGAAGATCTCCGCCTTCGCGGAGATGACGAGGGTTTGCGTGGAGATGACGGGGGGTGGCCGGAGAGTGCCGGGGGGGTGACGTCTGGTTTTTCTGCTTTACCCACCGGTAACCGGCGGGAAGAAGGCTATTTCTTTGGCACCTTCTATGCGGGCATCAAGCTTGGCGTGGGTTTGGTCGATGGCGGCGCGGACTGATTTTATGTCGGCGAAGGCTGCTTCGAATTCCGGGCCTCGGGCCTTTAGCCAGTGGACGAGGTCGCTCAGGGTTTTTACTTCCGGTGGCAGGTCGATGTCTTCTTCGGCGATACCGGCTTTTTGTCTTACCCAGGCGAAATAGAGTATTTTCATTAATCCTGTTCCAGCAGATGTTTGATACCGGCGCGGAAATATTCGAAACCGGTTATCAGCGTGATGATGGCGGCAAACCATAAGCCTGTGATACCGATTTCAAGCGTTCCCGGCAAAACTGTCTCACCGGCGTCCCCGGCGAGCAGGAAGCAGATTGAGATGATCTGGACAGCCGTTTTCCATTTTGCCAGTCGGCTTGAGGGCACACTTATTTGCAGCTCAGCCAGAAATTCGCGCAATCCTGAGACCAGTATCTCGCGCATAAGGATGACGATTGCCGGGATCAGGGACCATCCGGCAATTGTATCATCGCTGGCCAGCATCAACAGGGCAGAGGCAACGATGAGCTTATCGGCAATGGGATCAAGCATGCGACCAAGCGATGATTGCTGGTCGAGGGCGCGGGCGAGGTAGCCGTCGAGGAAATCGGTAATGCCAGCGACAATAAATATCCCCAAGGCAGTCCACCGCGCCGTCATGCCGTCAAAATAAAATGTGGCGACGAGCGCTGGCACCGCCAAGATGCGGGCGTAGGTCAACAGGTTGGGCAGACTGGTTACCTGCATCCCGCGGTCATGGTGAATATTTGCCATTTTGCTTAATTACCGAAACATCAAATCACTACGAAGTCGAGTGGAAATGATCGTAAATTATCTGGGCCATAGATTTGCTTACACCTTTTACCGATTCTAGGTCAGTTAATCCAGCGCGACTTACAGCTTTTGCTGAGCCAAACTGCCTTAACAGCGCTTTTTTGCGCCCCGGACCTATACCGGCAATCTCATCAAGCGGCGATGTGCCAAGGGCTTTTTTACGCCGCGCACGGTGAGAGCCAATGGCAAACCTGTGCGCTTCATCACGCAATCTTTGAATATAATACAACACCGGGTCTCTGGGTTCCAGAATGAATGCCGGTTTTTCCTTCATATGGAAATTCTCGCGCCCGGCGTTGCGGTCCGGTCCTTTGGATATGGCGACGACGTTTAATTCGTCAATACCCAGATCTTCCAGGACCTCGTTGACACAACTCAACTGCCCCTTGCCACCGTCTATAATCAGGAGATCGGGCCAGGGGTTTTCTTCGGTCGCTGTTTCAGCCTTGTCGGCTTCGCGCAGCAGGCGGCTGAAACGTCGTGTCATCACTTCGCGCATCATGGCATAATCATCACCGGGTTTGGTGTTTTTGTCCTTGATGTTGAATTTTCGGTACTGGTTTTTTAAAAACCCGTCTGGCCCGGCAACCACCATGGCACCGACTGGATGGCTGCCCTGAATGTGGCTGTTGTCGTAAATTTCGATGCGGGCAGGCGGGCTTTCGAGATCAAATAGTTCCGCCAGTTTGAGCAGATGTTTTTTGTGCGAGGCCGTTTCGGCCATGCGACGTTCGAGTGCTTCGCGCGCATTGGTCTGGGCATGGCCGACCAGCAGTTTTTTCTCACCGCGCTGGGGAATAAGCACATCGACTTTGCGGTCTGATTTAATGCTCAAGGCGCTTTGCAGAAGCTTTTGTGATGGGATGTCATGACTGAGCAGCAGGGTCTTTGGCACCGGTCTGTCGTCGTAAAACTGGGCGAGAAAACTCTCGAGAATTTCCGCTTCCTCATGGCTTTTATCGGCGCGGGGGAAATAGGCGCGATTGCCCCAGTTTTGACCGGCGCGGAAGAAAAACACCTGAATACACACTTCGCCGCCAGCACGATGAAGCGCAAATACGTCAGCTTCCTTGACGTGCTTGGGATTGATGCCCTGATGGGCCTGTATGTGGCTGAGTGCTGAAATGCGGTCGCGGTAAATGGCGGCTTGTTCAAAATCAAGCGCGGCGCTGGCCACCTCCATCAACTTATGCAACCGATCGTGAACCGACTGGTTGCGGCCGGACAGAAAGACTGAAGTCTGGTCGACGAGACGGGCATAATCGTCTTTCGATATTTCATCGGTACACGGCGCGCTGCATCTTTTTATCTGGTACAATAGGCAGGGTCGCGAGCGGTTTTCGTAGACGGAATCAGAACATGATCTGAGCAAAAATGCCCGTTGCAGGGTGTTTATGGTGCGGTTGACGGCACCGGCAGAGGCAAAGGGTCCGTAATAATCGCCCTTGCGATTGCGCGCACCACGGTGTTTGACCAACTGGGGAATGTCATGGTCGCGGGCAAGGAGAATATAGGGGAAGGATTTATCATCGCGCAGCACCACATTGAACCGGGGCTTGAAGCGCTTGATCAAATTGGCCTCAAGCAGCAGGGCATCGGCCTCGGTGGCGGTAGTGATAAATTCCATGTCGCTGGTCAACAGGATCATCTGGGCAATCCGGTTGGTGTGACCCATCATGCGGGTGTAGCTTTGTACGCGTTTTTTTAAGCTGCGCGCCTTGCCGACATAAAGGATATCTCCCTTGTCGTTCAACATGCGATAGACGCCGGGGCCTGAGGGCAGGGTTTTTAGGAAGGCCTTGATGACCTCGGGGCCAGATTTTACCGGTTCAATAGTGGTGGTCGTGTTTTCTGGCATGCTTTCTTCAATTATCAACTGCGCGGGTTGGAACGCTCGATTTCTATGCCGACACTGGCGGCTTCAGATATGGCTTGTGGTTTTTCCAGGCGAATGCGGGCGGCAATAACGCGGCTATCTTCGAGACAGGCATCGGCGAATTGTTCGGCCAGTGTTTCGACCAGATTGACGTGACCCGCAGCAATGATGGTCTTGATCTTGTTGACGATGGTCTCATAGCAGACCACACCCATCAACTTGTCATCAATCGAATTTTTATCTTCGCTCACAGTCAGGTCAATGTTGATAACTATTTTTTGCGGGTTGATTATTTCATGTTCATAAACGCCGATGAGTGCGTCCAAAGTGAGATCGGTTATGAACACATGTCTGATGGAGCGGATGGCATCGGCAATATTGACGGCGGGTTTGCTCGCAGATTGTGTCATTTCGATACCTCTTTTCGATTGTGATGTTACGTCTATTCTTTAATGCCAACAACATCGGCGGTGCGCCAGGCCAGATGTTGGCCGCCATCAAGTGCTATCATTTGTCCGGTCATGGCGGGTGTTGCAAGGATAAACTGTATTGTCCGGCAAATTTCTTCCGGGCTCGTGCCGCGATTTAACAAAGTGGCGCAGACCTGGCGGTCAAAATCCTGACGGCGCTGGCGCTCATTGGGCAGAGCCGGGCCGGGGCCGATGGCGTTGACCCGGATGGCGGGCGCCAGTCCTTGCGCAAGTGTGCGCGTCAAGGTCCACAATGCGGCTTTGCTGGTGGTGTAGGACAGAAATTGCGGATTGAGTTTCCACACGCGTTGATCAATCAGGTTGATGATATTACCATCCATGCCGGG
This sequence comes from Hyphomicrobiales bacterium, assembly GCA_021775475.1. GTDB lineage: Bacteria > Pseudomonadota > Alphaproteobacteria > Rhizobiales > JAJFHR01 > JAJFHR01. Next base: position 231,395 of record JAJFHS010000053.1, on the reverse strand, counting down.
CTCAAGCTGGGCGGAAAAAGACTGGGCTAAAAACACCGGTGCCTTGAGGTTTACATCGAGATGCAGTGCCCAGCTGGCCGCTGATACTGAAGTGATATCGTCTGGCTCAAAGACTGAAGCGTTATTGATGAGACATGACACTAGCCCCAGATGGCGGGCCGTCTGGCTGAAAATTGTCTCGGCGGCAGAAGCGTCCGCGAGATCACATTTAACGCATAAGGCTTTACGTCCCAGGTTTTCAATTTCTTTTGCAACCTGCTCGGCCTGTTCGCGCGATCGATGATAATGCACAGCTACATTCCAGCCGTTTTGGGCAAAATCCAGCGCAATAGCGCGCCCGATGCGTTGGGCTGCCCCGGTTATCAGGACGGTTTTAACATTAGTATTTTGGTGTTGCGACATTGAAGCCTATTCGATTTCAGGAGCCCGATTGCATGTCTTTGTATGACATACACAGTTCCAAATAAGCCTGCAAGTCCGCGCGTGTCACCATCTAAATCTTAAATTTTCCGCAACCGTTTCGCCAATCTATCCAGCCCAAAGACTGCAAGTCCTGCAACCAGTCCCCAGAAGGCGGAGCCGATGCCAAATGCGCTTATGCCGGAAGCCGTGACGAGGAAGGTAATAACAGCAGCAAAACGATCTTCGGGCCTGGTCATACTGGCCCCCAAAGCTGCGACGAGAGGTCCGGCCAGAGCGACGCCGGCAACAGTGGCAATCAGGCTTTGAGGGAAGCTTGCAAACAGCGTTACCAGGGACGCGCCAAACAAGGCAATAATTCCATATCCAGCGGCATAGACCGGACCGGCAAGCCAGCGTTTATCTTTATCGGGATGGGTGTCAGGACCGGTGCACAGGGAGGCGGTGATAGCGGCGAGGTTTGAGGTGTGCGCGCCAACTCCGGCACTTACCAGGGAGGCCAGGCCGGTTACTGTCAGGATTGATCTGGAAGGCACGTTGTATCCCGCTGCCTTGAGTACAGCAAAACCGGGCAGGTTTTGCGATGCCATGGTGACAATGTAAAGCGGCAACCCTAATCCGATGAGGCTGGCGGGTTCAAACTCCGGGGCAATCCATGTTAACGCGGATAGTTGCATCGGGCCAATCTCCTGCGTCATTCCCAACTGATAGGCCAGACCGACGCCAAGCACAAGAACGGCCAAAACCGCCCATGTTGGTGAAAACAGGCGCAGGACAGCAAAAGCTGCAACAAGCGGAAACACCAGTGCGGGCGCGCTTTGCAGATGTTCAAAAATCGCCATGACAAAGCTGAACAACACTCCGGCCAACATGGCGGAGGCTATGGTTGCAGGGATTTTTTCAATCAAAGCGGCGAGTGGGCGTAGCGCCGCTGTCAGTAAAATTAGGGCAGCGGCGAGCATAAACGCTCCCACAGCAGCGTTTATGCTAATACCAGAAGATGCAGCAATAATCGCAGCTCCCGGTGTAGACCATGCGGTTACGATGGGCATTTTGTGGCGAATGCTTAATATCGCCGTGGTCACCATCATCGACAGACACAAGGCTGCCACCCACGAAGATGTTTGTTCTGGGCTGGCACCGAGTGCATTTGCTGCCGCGAGGATAACAGCCAGTGTGCTGCCAAAACCCACCAGCACCGCCACCACAGCAGATATGACGATAGATGCCCGCATTTTGCCGCCCTTTATGTACAATAAACTTTGTCATCATCTGCTAACACGATGTGATCAATTAGTCTTGCTCGGAAACTGGAAAGCGCGTTGCGTCATGAATGTTTTGGATATGGTTTTTCTTGTTTTCTGTACAATGCATTCAACAGGCACTACAAGACAGCGAATATAACTCCCCAACCCCCTGGTGAAAAATAATGGAAGAATTTGAAGGTATCGTCCCGGCTCTTGGATCGGCGTTGAGTAAACGAGGGTTTGCCAATCTGACGCCGGTGCAACAGGCCATCCTGAAACCGGAACTTAGGCGTGCCGATCTTCTGGTGTCGGCCCAGACCGGGTCGGGGAAAACCGTGGCTTTTGGTCTGGCTTTTGCGGACACTTTATTGGAAGGTGCAGAAAAATTCTCTAAACCAAAAGCCCCGCTGGCGCTGGTTGTGGCACCGACACGTGAGCTTGCCTTGCAGGTAAAACGCGAACTCGAATGGCTCTATGAGCAAACCGGGGCCATTGTCGTTTCCTGTGTTGGTGGTATGGATGCGCGCACCGAGCGTCGTAATCTTAGTAAAGGTGCTCACATTGTGGTGGGAACGCCGGGGCGCTTGCGCGATCACATCGGGCGTGGGTCGCTGAATACGACCGGTTTTAAGGCTGTGGTGCTGGATGAAGCCGATGAAATGCTCGATCTGGGATTTCGCGAAGATCTTGAGTTTATTCTGGAAGCGGCACCCAAACAACGCCGCACCTTGATGTTTTCGGCCACCGTTCCCCGTAGCATTGTAAATATTGCCAAACGGTATCAACATGATGCCGTGCGGGTAACGACAAGTGCTGAACAAAGTCAGCATGGCGACATCGAATACCGCGCGCTTGTGGTGGCCAACAATGATCGCGAGAATGCCATTATTAATGTGTTGCGTTATTTTGAAGCTAAAAATGCGCTGGTGTTTTGTGCAACGCGAGCCGCCGTTGGCCGCCTCACCAGCCGGTTTCATAATCGCGGGTTTTCGGTCGTCGCCCTGTCGGGTGAATTGAGCCAGACCGAGCGTACCCACGCGTTACAAGCCATGCGCGATGGCCGCGCACGGGTGTGTGTGGCCACTGACGTTGCTGCCAGAGGTCTTGATCTGCCAAACCTGGAACTGGTCATTCATGCTGATTTGCCGAAAAACAAGGAAAGCCTGTTGCATCGAAGCGGGCGCACCGGGCGTGCCGGCCGCAAGGGTGTGTGCACCTTAATTGTACCGCACAATGCCCGCCGGCGTACCGAAAGACTGCTGGCGAGTGCGAAGATTGAAGCTGAATGGGCCAAACCGCCAACGGCTGAAGAAGTCATTGCCCGCGATGACAAACGTATTCTTGAAGACCCGATTTTAAGCAATCCTATCCAGGATCATGAGGCCGGGTTTGCCAGCGAGTTGCTGGCACGCCACGGGCCCGAACAGGTGGCGGCGGCGTTCGTTAGGCTTTATCGCGCCGGACAATCGGCCCCTGAAGATTTGCTTGATGTACCTGCGCCCGAAGCGCGGGCGCAAAAATCATTTGATGGTTTCAAGGACAGCGTCTGGTTTGCCCTCTCCGTTGGCCGCTCTGACCGGGCGGAGCCACGCTGGATACTGCCGATGTTGTGCGGGGCAGGCGGGGTCAACAAGCGCGATATCGGGGCCATCAGAATTCAGGAAAAACAAACCTTTGTGGAATTGGCAGCGGGTGCTGTGGAGCGGTTTTTGGAAACCATCGGCCCGGATGGCAAGATTGAGAAGAACATAATTGCCGCCCGGCTGGATGCCGCACCTGCCGGTGTTCAGGGCAAGGCTGCCAAACCGGCGTATGACAAGAAAAAACCGTTTAAATCGAAAAAACGCAGACCAGAACCCGCAAAACACCAACCAGAACCCGCGCCTGAAGTAAAAGCCGAAAAAGGCAAAAAAGACAGGCAGGACAAAAAACCTGTATCCGTTGTCAAACCTTCTGCCGGTGCAAAAGCCGGGGTAAGGCGCGGGTTTGTTGCTATGCCGACAAGCCCCGCAGAAGCCGAAAGCCCGCTTGTGAAAAAGACAAAAGAAACAAAAAAGCCGCCTAAGAAAAAATTCAAAGTCAAAGATAAAAACAAAGGCAAGAGGCGAAAACCAAGTAATGCGGGTTTTGTTAAGGACACGGACACCGTGGCATGACTGTGTTTGGCTGGCGATGGGCGTCAGGGATATAATTACCTGGAGTTGTGCCATGGACAGGTAGATCATCACCTGATTATAATCTCACGGACGCACAACGTAATTCTGGTTAGAAAAGGAACATACACATGCTCTACAAGCTCGATTTTACAGTTGAATATGATGCGGATATGGCTCAGCAGGGGCTGTTTGAGGTGTGGGCGGAGGAAGCTGATGCAGCACTGGGAGCAAAAGCTGCCGGTGTGGTGGTCGATCTTTGGAAAATAGTGGGTGAACGCAAGGTTTTAGCCATCGTCAAGGTTGATACGCCTGACGATCTTGATCGCATATTGTTTGATTTGCCGATTATGAAGAAAATGGGACATCACGTGCAGGTCGAAGTTAAATCCATTCGGGCCTATGAAGATTTCGCTGCGGATGTGAAATCGCGGCTGGGGTAGCTGGTAACACACCAGTGATCAGCAATGATTTGACCTGCCGCGCTAAAATCTGTCCCATTCGCTGGACCTTAACCACACAGGACCCGCAATGATGGATACGGACGCACCCCGGCAGGATTGGCAGGAGCCTTTGGGTCTGTTGATTCTTCGTTTAGGCCTTGCCTGGTTTTTATTTGTGTGGGCGGTCAACAAGATTCTCGCACCGGTACAATATCAAAAACTGTGGGGGTATTTTCACGGTATCGATATTGGCACCACGTTACCCTTTGTCATGGGTGGCTTACAAATAGCCATCAGTGTTGCGATTGCCGTCGGTCTGTGGCGCATTATCAGTTACGCACTGGGGTTTATCATGCACAGTGTTACGGTCGTGGTTATCTTTTCCGACCTGATTGCACCGTTTGTTATCACAAATGGATTTCCGACCAATCGCAATCAGTCCATCGCCGTTGCCGCATGGGCGGGGTTTGCTGCCTTGTGGTTATTGCGCAATCGCGATGACTGGTCGCTGGATGGATGGCGGGCACGACGATCATCCGCCAAATGACAGATCAAAGGAATACATTATGGGCCGAAGCCTTATCCTGATTTTTATGCTGGTTGCGGGTCTTGCAACGGCAGCATACGGGCAAACCGATGCTCCCAAGGGGTCAGAAAAACCAGCTGTGCCGCCAACGCAAAAATCAGAAGAAGTTGCACGCGAAGGCACCATGACGATCAAGCAAATGGATGCAATCATCAAGTTGCTGGACAAAAAAGCAAAAAGCCTGCGGGTCGGTGTGTGGCAATTCACAATTGAAAAAAACACCGTGATCATTGTCACCGATGAAAAAGCCAACCGTATGCGCATTATGGTGCCGATACGTCCAGCCGAAGGTCTGACGCTGGAGGAATTGCAACGTATCAGCCAGGCAAATTTTGATACCGCGCTCGATTCCCGTTACGCCATTGCGCAAAAACTCCTGTGGTCGGTGTACATTCATCCGCTGAGTGAGCTTTATCCACGCCAGTTCATCAAAGGCATCGGCCAGAGCGTCAATCTTGCGCTCAGTTACGGCAAGACCTATAATTCGGGACTGCTGACCTATGGTGGTGGTGACAGCCGCGCCATTTTACGCCGCCAGCTGATTGACAAGCTGCTTAAACAGGGTATCCCGATTTAGGGGGACTGGTTTTGTTTGTGAATTTATGACCTGGACCATTGGCCGAAACCCGATAGCGTTGGTGTTGACCTTCGGTTTGGTTTTTGCATGGGAAGTTTATGCGCGAATTTAGTATTGGCAGTTTTATTGATATTGGCGCTAATCTTTTGGAAGAGCAGGTTAGCCTTCTGGTAGAGAATGGCCACATTTTCGATTTTGTAAAAGGCGAAACGATTTACCGGCAGGGTGACAGTGCACAGGATATCTGCTTTTTGTTGTCGGGGCAGGCCAAGTCGGTTTTAATTAACTCCAGTGGTGGTGAGTGCCTGCTGCGCCTTCACCTTTCCCATAGTCTCATGGGGCTGACGGCATTGGCTACTTCAGCCGTCCGCGATGCCGAAGCCATAGCCATAACCGATGGGGAGCTTGTCAGGATCAAGCGCGAAAAATTTCAAGAGTTGTTGAAAAAGAACCCGGATTTTGGAATTTATGTTGTTGAGCTTCTGGTCAATCGAATGAGTGACTTTCACCATCGTGTCGGCGATTTTCTCGCTCGAAATGTTGAACAACGACTTGCCCATTCGCTGTTGTCTTTGTCGCGATGTGATCCAGAAAACAAAATTGACGGCAGGCGACAGCCCGTATGCCTCACCCATGAAGAACTGGCCAGTCTGCTGAATTCGCGGCGGCCAACCATCACTTCGATTTTGAACAGATTTATGGCCGATGGGCTGATTTCGAAAAAAGGACGAAACCTTCACGTGATTGATGCCGAGCGCCTGGAACACTTTTTGCCCCGCACCTGGGAATAACCCGAATTGTCATCCTGCTGACAGAAGTGCAGATTTTCCTGTTATATTCCTTGTGGGATTCAAATTTGCCTCAACTCGAAGGATGCGTTGATGAATGCCCTTGAGCCGACAATGGTCGATATTAACAAATTCAATTGGACTGTTCGAAACATAACTCCATCCCTCGGCGTTGAGGTGCAGGGTGTTGACCTTAAAAATGTTGACGAGATTGAAGCCGCAACGATTGAGGCGTTGTTCATTAAACACTCTGCGCTCTTGTTTCGGGGGCAAAGGCTTGAAGCTCATGACCTTGTGCGTTTCAGCCGCTTTTTTGGCAACCTGGATGAAGCGCCGGTCAATGAGGCGGGCAAGACAGCGGTTGAGGGATTTCCCGAAGTTTATGTAATTTCCAACATCAAGGGAGGTGATGGCAAGGCGGTTGGCAGTCTGGGGGCGGGTGAAGCTGCGTGGCACACGGATATGTCATATCTCGATAATCCGCCACGGGCATCGCTGCTGTATTCGATAGAAATTCCGCCCACCGGCGGGAATACCTGGCTTGCCGGTATGTATGATGCTCTTGATCAATTGCCCTCAAACCTCAGGCGGGAAATTGAGGGTCGACGGATCAAACACGACGGCACTTATAATTCTGCTGGCTATGTGCGTCAGGGGTTGGTTGAAAGTGATGACCCTGTAACCTGTGCGGGAACCTTTCATCCGGCCATTTGCCGTCACCGGGAAACCGGCCGCGAGGTTTTGTTTCTGGGCCGCCGCCGCAATGCTTATGTGGAAGGACTACCCTTGGCGCAATCCGAGCGGTTGCTTGATGATCTGTGGCAGCATGCAACGGCTGATCATCTTTCGTATTCTCACGAATGGCAGGTGGGTGATGTATTAATGTGGGATAACCGCGCAACCCTGCATCGTCGTGACCCGTTTGACAACCAAGCCCGGCGCTATATGTTGCGGACACAAATCAAGGATAAAGAGCGGCCTGAGCCCGCCTGATTGTAAAGTTGCAAATCTCTGGTTTGGTATTAGTATCCCGGGCATGGAGCTAAACTTACGCCCTTTGGAAAAATCAGATTTTACCACTCTTTACCGCTGGCTCAACGCGCCTCATCTCAAGCCCTTCTATATGCGCGACGGGATATCTCTTGAAACGGTGTTGAACAAGTTTTCTCCCCGCGCTGGCGGGGGTGGCGATGTTAATTGCGTGATCGCCACAGAAGATGATCAGCCATTTGGCTATATGCAATGGTATTTCAATCGCACCTTTCCCGATTATGGCGCGGCTACAATCCGCAGGATGGCCGGTGTCAGTATTGATTACTTTATCGGGGATGTAAATTTTCTCGGACGCCAGCTAGGCTCAAAAATGCTGGACGCGCTGGTGCTTCAGACCTGCCCGAACCTTGTGGCCCAAGACCGCGTCTTCCACATCGCCCATGATGATGACAACCTTTCAGCCATCCGCTGTTCCACCCGTGCGGGATTTGTGGCGGATGAGGCTTATGTGGAAAAGGGCAGGCAATCCATGCTTTATGTGCGGTGTGAAAGTTAACTTGGGAATCGAAAATGACCAGGGATGATCTTGCTACAATAAACAGCTTTCGCATTCGCTGCGTTAAAGCACCGCTTGACCAGCCGCACAAAACCGCACCGGGAACGATTGAGGCGGCTCCGCTGGTGTTGCTGGATGTGGCGACGGATGCTTGAATGGCTCGATGTGGCAGGTGCTACCAACCAGACACCTTTGAAAATCGTTGAAGGTCAGACCAGCGCCCTTGATATTCCTGGTTCTGGTCTGAACTGGAACCAAAAGACTGTTGCGGAATATGCAGCTTAAACACCGTCTGGCCGGTTGCCCATGAGGTAACGCGGGCCGGTTCCGTGGGTCCGGGCGCGGTCTTGCGGGTTGTAGAGCGCGCATTTTTCCAATGACAGACAACCACAACCGATGCAGCCATCAAGATGGTCGCGCAGGCGGGTCAGGGTTTCGATTTTTTCATCTAGCTTTTGGCGAAAGCCTTCACTGATCTGGGCCCAGTCGTCTTTGTTTGGTGCGTTTCTTTCTCGCAACATTAAAAGCTGTTCACTGATCTGGGCGATGGTGAAGCCAAATTGCTGGGCAATCAGCACGAAAGACAATCTACGAATGTCGGAGCGCAGAAACCGTCGCTGGCCGCCCGCGTTACGACCCGGTGTCACCAGTCCCTGGGTTTCATAATAACGGATCGCCGAGATTGACAGACCGGTGCGTTGGGCCAGTTGGCCGATGGTGAGCATAGCAGGTGGAGCCATGGTCGATATTCCCGATATGAAGTTTGAAATATATCTTGACCTCAAGTTAGGTTAAGGAATTACGATGAGACAATGTTTTGATCAATTTGTCAATTTCGCGCCTGATATATGTCACCTGATCAAGTTCTAACGTATTGAAAAACCTGCCTGATAAAGGAAAACATAATGGCACCATCTACCGTGGAACATGTAAACATCACCGTCAGTGATCCTGAGAAAACGGCTAACCTGCTGTGCACCCTGTTTGACTGGCACATTCGCTGGTTTGGCGATGCCAAGAACGGCGGGACGACTTATCATGTGGGATCGGACGATACTTATCTTGCTGTTTATGCCGAAAATGATACGGAAAAACCTGCCTATGACACGTATCACAGTCGCGGCGGTCTCAACCATATTGGTGTGGTGGTTGATGATCTTGATGCGGTTGAGGCGCGGGTTCGTGCTGCCGGATTTGCCACTCACTCACATGCAGATTATGAGCCGGGGCGGCGGTTTTATTTCGATGACAGTGATGGCGTTGAATTTGAAGTGGTGAGTTATCAGATGGACGGCACCTGAACTACAAATTCAACAGATCTGGCAATTCGCGCATATCATGAAAAACCTCCGCGCCTTCCTGTTGCAGCTTGCGGCCCTCATTGTGAGGGGCATAACCAAAGCACTTCATGTTAGCGCGGCGGGCGGCTTTGACCCCGCTGGTGCTGTCTTCAATGACGATGCAGGCACCGGGGTTGACGTCGAAGGTTTTGGCGGCGTGGAGGAACATGTGCGGGTCGGGCTTGGCGGTGCCGAGGCTGTGGGCAGAAAACATGAATTTTTCAAATCTTGCCAGCAAACCGGTGTGGCCGAGCGTGATTACCATTTTTTCTTCACTGCCGTTTGAGGCGACACAATAGTCGGTATTGACGGCATCAAGGTTATCAAGAATTTCCGGTATTCCCGCTATGACCGGCACGCCTTGTCTGAGTTTAGCAAAGATTTCTTCGTAGATTTCAGCAATCCAGTCGGATGGTAGCTGAGCACCCATATCCAGCGCTTTTGTTCTAACCCCTTCTATGGTGCCGCCGACAAATTGATCCAAACACTGCTCTAAAGTCACGGACAGGTCGTAACGAGCGAGATTGTCTGCCAACACCTGGTTGGACGCAACCTCACTGTCGACGAGGACACCGTCGCAATCAAAAATAACCAGTTCTGGAGGCATGGGGGTCAGGCCGCAGGTGGGCGGGTTTTATCGAAGCCCGGAACGTGAGCTGCAAAACTATCGAGCCAGCTTACCAGCTTTGGATGATCTGCTCGCCAGTCGCCGTTAAACCTGAAATCGAGATATCCAAGTGCGCAGGCCAGGCTTATATGACCGATGGTGATGCCGTCTTGCAGTGATGGCGTATCAACTTCGAGGGTTTTGAGGCTGCGGGCAACTTTTTCGGCCTGAAAATCGAGCCAGTCCTGACTGCGATCTTCCGGCGGGCGTTTGCGGGTCTCATAGACCTGCAAAATACTGGCATCCATCATGCCATCAGCCAGCGCGCTTAACGTCAGGTCTTTGAACCTTGCGGGGCCATCGGGTATGAAAATCCTGTTCGACGTGGCGATACTGTCAAGGTATTCAATGATAACGCGGGAATCAAAAAGCACCTGTTTGTCATCTAAAACCAGCGCTGGAATTTTGCCCAGAGGGTTTGTGTCATAAAAACCGGGGTCCGGATTGTTGACGTCTGTTTGCTCAATGGTGATCCGATCCATCAATCCGAGATGATAGGCGGCGATTTTTACTTTTCGGCCAAAAGGTGAGGGGCCGGAGGAATGCAGTATCATTAAGTTTTCCTTATGAGTTTAGAATTTTTTACCACCGATTATATCGCCAATGGGACCCAACAACGAGCCTTCTCCCACGTCTCTGCCGCCCGGGCCTGCGGCCAGCATGCGACCGGCCAGCCGCGAGAATGGCAGGCTTTGTATCCACACTTTTCCCGGCCCGGTGAGGCGGGCGAAAAACATACCTTCACCGCCAAATATCATCGATTTAATACCGCCGGCACGCTCAAGATCAAAATCGACCGATGACGTCATCGCCGCCACACAGCCGGTATCAACATGAAGTTCTTCGCCAGGTGCCAGTTCACGCTCAACCACCGTGCCGCCCATGTGAATGAACACCCAGCCGTCGCCTTCGAGCGATTGCATGATGAAACCTTCACCGCCAAAAAGCCCGGTGAGAATTTTCTGCTGGAAATGTATGCCCAAAGCAACGCCGCGTGCGGCACACAGGAAGGCATCTTTCTGACAGATAATTTTATTGTCATATTCATCCAGTTTGAGGGCCAGAATATGCCCGGCATAAGGGGCGGCAAAAGCAACGTGGGTTTTGCCGCTGCCGTTGTGGGTGAAGACAGTGGTGAACAGGCTCTCGCCGGTAATCAGGCGTTTGCCGGCACCGACGAGTTTGTCAAATATGCCGCCGCCCTGATATTGGTCAGAGCCGTCGCCAAAGACGGTTTCCATGGTGACACTGGGAGGTTTGAACATCATCGCACCGGCTTCGGCAATGGCGCTTTCGCCGGGATCAAGTTCGATTTCGACAAACTGCATTTCGGCGCCCTTGATTTCAAAATCAATGTCATCAGCTATCTGGGCAGAACGATCATGGCGGGCAACGGGGATTTTGGGAACAGATCCAAAAACCATGGGGAGCCTCCTTACAATTGTGGAAATAGAAAATAGTATTTCACGCAGCGCAAAACAAGTATAGGATTTGAGTTTCTAGCCTATGAATATGGTCTGATTAGGTTCGGATATGTTCATTTGGATGTTTTTGTTTTTTGGGAGGAAACGGATAATGGGATTTATTATTCAACTTATTGCCGGTGCCATAGGCGGGAATGCCGCAGGCATGGCGTTAAAAAAATATAGCCTTGGAACCTTGTGGAACTCGGTTGTCGGAATTGTTGGTGGCGGTCTGGGTTCACAGGTTTTAGGCATGTTCGGTCTGGCAATTGGCGGTGGCGGCGGGCTTGATATTGCCTCTATTGTCGGCCAGATACTCTCCGGTGGTGTTGGTGGTGGCATCTTGCTGGTTATCGTCGGTGTTGTTAAAAAAATGCTGAATAAATAGTATTATTTTTGTTTTGTAGCTGGATAAATTGTCGGCCAGTCGTCAGGCAATCTGGTGCCGTCACATTTGCCCCAATAGCGGTATTGCATCATTTTGAAGGTGTCGCCTGACCATTTGTATCGCGATGTGCTGCCGCAATCTCCCAGGCCGCGTGCCTTGGAAAAAGCGGCAAGGGTGGCGGTTTTGGCATCATACGAAATATTCATCAGGTCTTTGGTGCCGGTCCAGCCCGTTTCATCGGAATACCGGGCAAACAAAAGCTGCCGGGCGGTGTCGTTATTTGATTTCAGGTAGGCTCTGTAGACAATATTATAAGCCCCGGCAAAGCACGGGATGAGATAAAGCGTGCTATCTTTATCCATCTGAGCGGTCTCAAAACCAAAGCCTTCCAGAGGTGGGCGATCGGCTGCATTACACTCACCATCAGCAAAATGCAGTTTGGCAATGGCTGGTGGAATCCTGTCCGGGGACAGTATCATTGAGTTTCCCGATGTGAAGGGATTGGTCTGTCCGGTGCCAGTCTCACGCGATGCAACGTCAACGTCACCTGTCAGGCGCGGCGATTGCAGCCGGTTTTGTTGTTCATCAATCCACAGGAGCGATGCTTTAAAACCTTTGAGGGAAAACCGGGCTGCAGTTTCCTGCCCCCTGGTGTTGAGAAAATTAAAAAAGGCTCGATTGCCGTTGGCAAACAAAGCCATCAGGCTATTGCCCTTGAGCGTGCTGATTATGTCATATGTATTGGACCGGGCACTGATCTGATAACCCTTATCGGGTTCTATCTGTAGCGGTGGTTCGAAATCCACCGAAACATGGAAAGGCTCATAGGTTCTGGGTTCGTCACGGATAATCACGAAAGAGATGGTCCAAAAGGCACTGCGACCGGTTTTTCGGGCAATTTCAAGTCTGTATGTGGCTTGGGTATTATTGCGTCTGGTATCAACTGCGACACCTTTGCAATTGCCGCTGGCATCACACATGGCCCGCCAGTCTTTAAATTGCCGGATGGTTTGACTGTTGACCTCACCCAGTCCCGAAAATAAAATCAGGGTAGCGGCAAGGCTGAGAATTTTTAGTGACTTCATGGGGTTACTCCCCGGCAAGGGCGGCTTCAACCTTAGCGATTATTGATTTGTCAAATTCATGTGCCCTTCGGTTTTTTGCATTGGTATGCACGCCGACGAGTTCACAAGTTGCGGCCAGTATGCCACTGTTGGAATTATACATGCGGTGGCAAAAACGTATAGATTTATCCCTGACCTCAAGCCATTGTGATCGAACGATGATCAAGTCCCCGGCCAGCAGTTCGGCCTTGTAACGGATGTGCTGATCAGCGGCGGCCATGCCCCGATCCTTGTTGCGCAGATATTCAGCTGTGATGCCAACAGAGGCAAAAAAGTGCCAGGTCGCCTCATCAAACTTGCCCGTATACCACATCACATTCATATGCCCCATATGATCACAATGCCAAGGGTAAACGATGCCCTGATAGGTGATCGGGTGCTCATCGGGGTCGGAAGTGTGGGTTAGTTTTGATGTCAATTTTAACTTCCTTTGGATCGTAGGGGTACCATATGTCTAATTCAATCCACTAGCCGTGCGTATTGACGGTATCAGGGTTGCGCATTCAACATTTGCCTGATGCGGCAAATTATATCATTGTGGCCCAATCTTTCCTTGGTACTACACAGATCCTCTCATGCGCAATCTAAAGCAACTGGCACCTGTTCTTATTTCATCAGGCATTTTACTTGCGGGCAATGGGCTTCAGGGCACATTGATAACCATTCGTGCAGATATGGAAGGGTTTTCGCCAGCGATTATCGGGCTTATCGGTGCCACTTACTATCTCGGTTTTATGCTCGGATGCCGCTATGCACCACCGCTTATTGCCGCTGTTGGATACATAAGGGTCTATGCAGCCTTTGCAGCTGTTGGTGCTGTGGGTGCCTTGTCGATGGCGCTTCTGGTGGGCGAAGTGTCTTGGATGGCAATTCGTTTCGTCATGGGGGTGGTGTTTGCCGGATTGTCGATGGTGACCGAAAGCTGGCTCAATGAACGAGCCGGCTCCAAAGGTCGCGGACGGGTTTTAGGTCTTTATCGCACGGTTGATCTGGCAGCCGTTACCGGGGGGCAGTTTTTACTGCCGATTGTCGGACCACAAGGACCAGAAATTTTTATCCTGGTGGCTATTTTCTTCTGTCTTGCCCTGGTGCCGGTTGCGTTGTCGCGCAGTCCCAGCCCCAAACCGCCAAAAGCCCATGACATAAAACTCACCATGATCTGGGGCGTATCGCCGCTGGCTGCCGTTGGCGTGTTGACCATTGGCCTGACCAATTCTGCCTTTCGTATCATTGGCCCGCTTTATGCCGATGAACTGGGCTTTGATGTATTGCAGGTTGCCTTGTTTATGAGTGCCGGTATTGTTGGCGGTGCGATTATGCCAATACCAATGGGCTGGTTGTCTGATCGTTATGACCGGCGCTGGGTGATGATCGGGGCAACGTTGGGGGCGGCGGTGGCGGGTGTGTTTTTGAGCACGCTTTCCGGCGAGGATCCAAACCTTATTTATGCCGGATCATTCCTGTTTGGCGCCTTCGCCCTGCCGCTTTATTCACTTTCGATTGCGCATGCCAATGATTTCGCTAAGTCGGGAGATTTTATTGATGTTGCTGCCGGGTTGTTATTCCTGTTTGCCATCGGGGCAGCGATTGGGCCGTTTGCAGCATCTTTGGTGATGGAAAGATACGGTCCTGCCGCAGTCTTTACCTATACCACCGTAATTCATTCAGCCCTGCTCGTCTTTGTGCTGGCGCGTATGATGGTGCGGCCAAGTGTGCCGCTGGCCAAGCGTAAATCGTTTGTCGCCTTCATGCGCACGTCGCCAGCAATTTTCGGCCTCGGCAAACGGGCGCGAAATAACAGGAAGAAAACCGGCTCTACCTAACTGGCGGTAGTACCAGCTGGCGGGCGCGGCATTGCCTGTTTTCATTTTTGCCGCATCTGGTTAACTTACCGTCGCGGCCAAAGCAAATTCTGAGTTCGGACAACCGTGCCCTTCTGGTGTTGTTACCGCATTGAATAGAAATCATATTGCGTTGCAGATTTCTGTTGGTTTTAAGAAAGTCCTCAATCACCTGTGCCGGTGTGGTGAGGATGGTTTTGCTGGGTTTAAGGTAGCGTGCCGGGATTTTTATTTTATCAAACAGTGTGCGGGTTAAGGAGAAGTAGTTTTCTGCTCTTAACCCCGAACAGGTGCCGTGTTTTTTCCATTGATGGATAATCAGGCGTTTGGACGGTATAATGTCGTAGTACGAACGGATTAAACTGTTGGCGAGATATGGTGCTCTTTGAGCGCAAAACTGTGGCCAGCCGCGATTATATTGCGGCCACAGTCCGTGTACGACAAAGGCATAGCGGCGTTGTTTGCCGCATTGTTGTGGAGAATTGCGGCCCGCTGGAGTTGTGCAAAAACTGGGGCTCCAGGACAGCGTCAGGGTATAATAATCGAAATTTCCCGGCGTGCCTTGTGCAATGACTTTTGCCGGCATCGAGAAAAGAGCCACTAAAGCTAAAAAACACAAGGATAGTAATTTAGGCACTGACATCGACGATCTGGCCGAGGCCGGGGGGCGGTGTGCTGGAGGTTTTTTCAATGTTTTTCGCCCCGTCTTGTAGAAGTGCAACCAAAGCCGCGTCTTCCTGGGCCTGTTGCTTGGCAAATACTGCTGCCAGTGAACCTTGTGTCTGCACCTGTTGTGCGGCAATTGATGACAATGCGGCGGAAACCGAGCTCATTTAGATCCTCATCTTCAAGACGAATATGAATAACAGACTGTGTATTGTTTTGGCTAAAAAATAATTAACCAAACCCATCGGGCACAGAGTTTGAGGCGTCGACTTTCATTTTTTGCATAGCTGTGCTAACAGCAGCGCTCCACTTTGCCGACAATAATTTTAACTCAAATTCGGCCTCTTTGATGAACCTTTATATTCCTGTTGAAACCGCTGCCCGAGAGCTTGATGGCAAGCTGCTGCTCGCCCTTCGTGCCAACGCGCGCGGGTACAAAGTGGTGTTGGGCAATCGCTCGATGATGAGTAACGTCATGCACAGGTTCGAGCCAGGTGTTTTTTTTACCCATAATTTCACCCGCAAAAGGCGTCGCTTTTTACGTATCATGCGCCAGCTTGGCCATCGTATTGTCGGTGTTGATGAAGAGGGCCTTGTGTGGCTCGATGAAGACAGCTATCGCCACCGCCGCGCTGATGTCGAGGCCATGGGTTATATGGATACGATTTTTGCCTGGGGGGCGGAACATGCCGAAGTTTTGGCTAGTGTGGCAGGTCAGTCTGGCCCCAATATTGTTGCTGCCGGAAATCCGCGCGCGGACCTTTTGCGCCCGCCGTTGCGCGAAATTTACCGCCCGGCTGCTGATAAACTGCAAGAAAAATACGGTAATTTTATCCTTATCAATTCAAACTTCGGCATTCTCAATTTTGCTTTGACACAAAGTAATGGTGATGGCGAAAAAACCGATGCCGAACTTGGCAAGCTGGCCCGAACTTATCAATTTCCCGAAGAGTTTTTCAAGTTTCGCTATGCTGTATACCGGGCATTTGTCAAACTGCTGCCCGCACTTTCAGCCCGGTTTCCCGACCGGCAGATTGTCATCCGCCCCCATCCTTCCGAAAACCCCGCAGCGTGGATTGAGGCGTCAAAGGGGCTGGATAATATTTTAGTCAAATATGATGCTGAATTAATTCCGTGGCTGATGGCAGCCGATGCGGTCATTCACAATGGTTGCACCACAGCGCTTGAAACGGCCATCCTCGCCCGGCCTGCCATCATGTATCGACCCGTAAACGGGGGAGAATTTGAAATTCGTCAACCGTTGAAAGTGTCAATTCTGGCCGAAGACAAGATACGGCTGTTTGCCGCGATTGAAAACCCGCATTCAGGTAATGAAATCATAGATGCCGAGTTGGCCAATCTGGTGTCCGGCCTGCAGGGGCCAACCAGTTCGCAGCGCATTATCGATGTCATCAGCGCCCTGCCTGAGCGTGAGCCGGTGGGCCGTATTTCCCGGCTGGCCGGGCAAACGCGGTCTTTATGGCGCGGGTGTGAGCGCAGCTTGCGAAAGCTGGACAAGTCTTCACTGGCTCACACAGATTATATCGACCATAAATTTCCACCAATTTCGGCACATGAAATTTCTACCAGAATGGCCGAGTTTGCCGAACGGCTGGAAATGCCGCTACCCCGGGTAACGGAACTGTCCGACCGGATTTTTTCTATCGAGGAGAAGTAGGGAAGTATTTTTGAGCGGCGCCCGAGCCGATGGTTGCGGGTTTTGATAGAAGGTGAGATTATCGATCAATACGAATGATTTTGTTGCGATTGGTTAAACCAACCGTGATGGTGAAGGCGGATTTAGCAATGCCAAGCTCTTTGGCAAGCAGTTTGATAACGGCTTTATTGGCCTTGCCATCCTCTGGCACAGTCGTCACATAAACGCGTATCAACTGCGAGCCATCCTCCTGATATTCAACCTTAATTCTATTTGATGAGGCCTTGGGTGTAACGCGCACCTGAAGCCTATCGCCAATATCTTTCTGCCAGTTAAATAAATCAGTAATTCCGGTCATAAGCGATATTTAAACGCTCAAATTCAGGCGGCAACTTGTCGGTTCAAAATGCTGTCGACGTCGGGAACCCTTGCCATGACTTCCAGGGCATCATGGCGGACGTGGTTTGAGGCCATTTCGTGTTTGATTTCACCTTCGCTGATCAGCTTTTTGTCCAGACATTCTTTCAGCAGGGAAAAGAACAGGGCTTCCTGGCGCGGATCGGGATGTTTTTTGTAGCGTCCGGGCAGGACGATGCCGTTTTCGGGCAGGAATTTTGAAATCAGCGGGATGCGGTTGCGGAAATCGATTGGCAAACCGGTCTTCCATGGCTGCGTGCGTCTTTTGGTGTTGTGTAGAAGTCGTGTTTGCGATGTCAGATTGTCAAAATCATTCCAAATGGTTTCGAGATGACAGATGCTGCCTTTGGGCTCAGTTGTGAGGGTAATCCAGTCGTCATAATCAAATGCGCCCTCAAACATGGCATCAAACTGCTCTTTTACTTTCCAGTGTTGCAGCTTTTCGCATTCCAGCAACATCACACTGCTGGCGACATAATCCGCCCTGCCATTGTGGCCGGGGCGTGGTTTGGCACCGATTGCAGCGCCGCCCATGTCTTTTTCAAACAGCTCATTAATGTCGCCAACGGCAAAAACATCGGGATCAATAACTATCGCGCGGCCTTTATAGCCCATGAGTTCGGGGGGCATGAAGCGTGTTGGCGTGAAGGACTGCAGATCATCATTCTTCCAGGTGCGCCAGCCTTTGGCGCGCAGAAATTTGCGGCCCTCGTAGGCTTTAAAAAAATCATAGTCCTCGACTTTGAGAATTTTAACCTCAAAGGCGTCGGGATCAGCGGAGTTACGCTTTAAGGAGTGGGCAGAAACCACAGCTCCGGCAATTTGCTTGGCATTGGTGTGAATGAATACTGTGTTCTTCATGTGAACTCATCTGCTTAAAATTGATCTGGTATTACGTATATACTTTACCGGTGGATTTTCCCACTTAACTTTTGTCGACGCATTGACGATGGTCAAATCTGCTACTATCGAAATTTCACTGACAGAATTAATTGCGAGGCTGTATTTCCCGTGATAACACTCATCGCTGCCAAAATGAAATTACCGTAGAACACCTTTGGAAACAAGGGTGGGGGTTCAAGAATGATCAATGAAGATGTTGAATTATCCGATGAAGATTATGCTCGAAAATACGGCATAGACAGGCTCATCGATTTTTCGATAAGCCAAGACACCGGCGTGTCTGGTTCTGTGGATGCTGATTTTACCGATCCATTTGCACCAAAAATCCACGATTTGGTACGATTGCACCGCCTGTGCCTTGGCCGCAAGGTGATGACGGTTTTAGAATTTGGCTGTGGCTATTCGTCACTGATTTTTGCTCATGCGCTCCAGATAAATTCGCTCGAACATGGTGAGTTTGTGCGTGAAAATCTGCGCCGGCACGACTGTTTTGAAGCGCATAGTGTTGATGATATGGAGGATTACATCAAGCTCGCGGCTGAACGTACACCTGAGGAGTTGCGCAAATTTGCACATTTCCACAAAAATGCCGTCAACATGACGCAGTTCAACGCGCGCACCTGCACCGAATATGAAGAATTACCCAACATCTGCCCGGATCTGGTCTATCTCGACGGCCCGTCACAGCATGCGGCCACCGGAACAGTCAATGGCATAACAACAGCACATCCAGACCGATTGCCGATGTCTTGTGATCTGTTGAAAATTGAACACTTTTTTCTACCCGGCACTCTGATTATTGTGGATGGCCGGACGGCTAACGCACGTTTCCTTCGGGCAAATTTTCAACGCCGATGGGCCTACCGCCACGATGAGGCAAGTGACGTACATTATTTTGAACTTCAGGAAACCGCACTGGGAAAATACAACAGGTTGCAACTTGAATTTTGCCTTGATAACAAGTGGTTGCTGGAGCAAGAAGTTTCCTGACGCGTTTTGCTGTTATTCAAGCCATCAATCTGTTATCAGATGATCTTTCAGTTGAAAAATTTTGTAAATCCGGGAGTAAAATTTGGTGGTAAAGGTTCGCGAACGTGAATTTAGCCAGATTACGGATGCTCTGACTGATTTTTCGAAGCATTTTTTTGGTGAAGGACTGGAAAACAAATATGGTTATCTCCTCTGCGGCCAGTATTTGCTGCCGGTGAAGGGAGGAGGGGTAACCCAATCTTTTCTTGAAAACCTGTTGCGGCCGCGTCGCTGGCCCCGGGCATATGTCGGGTTGCCATTTATGGCAAATTCAATCCGGGTCAAGAACAATCTACGCGTTTTGGGGTGCGGAAAAGACCAGAAACTGACGATTAAGATCGCTCTCGTCGGTCTCAGCCGGGCCGGGTGCCTGCGTCGGGAAATCAAGGCCAGGAGGTTATTAGCAGGGGCTTTGCGACCATCGTTTGGTGTGCCCGATATCAAGCGCTATGATCGCAGGAACGGTTGCTGGATAACCGAGGACATGATTGTTCAGGCCAAAGGTGGCAGGCCAGCGGCTGAAGAGTTTATTCGCGAACATGCGCTGGAGTTCTATCTTTCTACCTGCAGACACCACAGGGTCTTCAGCCGAAAGTTCTGCGGATTTAATGTATCTGAAATTCTCCATTATCTGCCCGACAGCGGGCGTGGATTTGCTTCTGATTACTGGATAACGGCACAATGGCCAATTGCCTTTTGCCATGGTGATTTGAGCCCTGATAATATGATGAGAAACACCCAGGGAAAGCTTTTTATTGTTGATTGGGAAGGCGCATGCGTCATGCCGGTTGCAGCTGATTTAAGGAAGATCTATACGAGGTATCCTGAAATGCGCAGGCACGTTCTTGTCATGCTGGCATCCTTATCGAAAACTCAAAGGGACATTGTTCAACCAGAAATTCAAATGGCGCTGGTTTTGGCTGCCGATACCGCAACGCGGGAAAAAAACAAAGAAAAAATGATCCAGTATTATAGGCAGGCACGTGAAATGAGTGCTAAACGTTCGCGTCAGTTTTTTGACGCTGAAATCGAGAAAAACCAAACTCTGATTAATGAGTTGTGCGAAGGCGTAGAATGAATATGGAAATTGAAAATATTGATCAGCTAAAGCAGTCGTTTGTTGAGGCGCGTAAACATGGTGATTATATTCGCTACCCTGAGCGGCTGGCCAAAGACCTGAATATAGATCAACACGGGATCGACAGTTTTGGCATTGAGGCGCGCTATGAACTGGTGCGTGATTTTCTTAAAAGTCACCAGCCGCTTAAACGCCTGGTCGATATTGGCGGCAATTGCGGATACTTCTCTTTATCCCTGCTCGATGAAGGCCTGGTTGAAGAGGTTATCGTCTATGATGTGGTGCCGGACATTTTGAATTTTGGTACTGAGGCTGCCAAGGCAATGGGGTTGCAGGAAAAGGCCAAGTTCAAGGAATACAGTGTTTCGCTGGAGACGCTGGATCAAATTCCCGACGGCGACGTGATCATCTGTCAAAATCTGATACACCATGCCGGTGCACTGTTTGATCAGGAACTGGTCAACAAAATGGGATGGGATGATTATGCCAACGACTTTTTGAAAGCCCTGCGCTCCAGGTATAAAGTTGGGATTTTTGCCATGGCCTACAAAAAGGGCAAGCCGCGCAACTGGAATATTCCGGGCTTTAAACGTCCCGAACGCTTTCGTGAAATTCTGGTCAACTCAAAATGGAATATTTGGTTTGAGAAGAATGTTCTGGAAATACAAAAATCAGGAAAATCACCCCAGGATACCAGCGTGCAGCGACCATCCTTCCTCGCGGCCTTTTTAATGACGGCGGCGTGGCGACTGGGCGGGCGAAAATTCGAAAACCTTGTGCGCTCGGTAATTTTACCGTCGAGCGGTCAAAAAGCAGAGCAATATTATCTCTATCTGATTGACTGAACACCCCAAAATCTAAAGGTAATGACTTGCGATATCGTGCTGAAATAGATGGATTGCGAGCTGTTGCCGTTGTTCCGGTAATTTTCTTTCATGCGGGTTTTTCCCTGTTTAACGGCGGTTATGTCGGCGTTGACGTCTTTTTTGTCATCAGTGGTTATCTTATTACCTCGATCATAATGGATGATCTGGACAAGGGTAAATTCTCCCTTGTACGGTTTTATGAGCGCCGCGCACGGCGAATTTTACCAGCGCTGACTTTTGTCATGCTGGTATCGTTGCCCTTTGCCTGGGCCCTGATGATACCGCCGCAGCTCAAGGCTTTTGCCAAAAGCATTATCGCCACAAACCTGTTTTCATCAAATTTTTTGTTTTGGCAAGAAAGCAACTATTTTGGCGCAGCCGCTGAAGAAAAACCGCTACTTCACACCTGGAGCCTGGCGGTTGAAGAGCAGTATTATCTGTTCTTTCCTCTGCTTTTGATTGTGCTGTGGCGATTTGGTTTTAAACCGATGTTGTACACCCTTTTGACCATTGCGGTTGCCAGTCTTGCTTTGAGTGAATGGGGTGCACGAGATTTTCCAACTGCCGACTTTTTTCTCGCACCAACACGAGTGTGGGAGCTTTTGTTTGGTTCAATCTGTGCGTTTATCGCCTTTAAGAGGGAACTCAAACCCAATCAATGGCTGTCTTTTGCGGGTCTTGCACTTATTGTTGCTGCCATATTTTTCTATGATGAAAGCACGCCGTTTCCTTCGCTTTATGCCGTAGCACCGGTTTTGGGAACGTCACTCATCATCCTTTATGGCTTGAAAGGCACCCTTGTTGGCAATTTGCTGGCGCAGCGGGTTCTGGTGGGGCTGGGTTTGGTCAGTTACAGTGCTTATCTGTGGCATCAGCCGATTTTTGCCTTTGCCCGCATCGGCTACGGTGAATTTCTCAACGATGGAATAATGTTGTTTCTTTCAGCAACATCGTTGGTGCTGGCCTATTTCAGCTGGCGCTTTGTTGAGCTGCCTTTCCGCCACACAAAACACAGCCGGTCGATTTCGCGCGCGGTTGTTTTCAAGTCTGCCGCAGGTTTTACAACCCTGTTGGTTGGGGCTGGATTTCTGGGATATGCAACCGATGGTTTTAAAGAAAACTATTTAAACAATCGATTGACTGTGGCAGAGGCGAAAATTATCAGGCTGGTCGACAAGAGCACCCAGATTAATCTGTACGACCACATGGTTGATGATGGCAAATGCAAATTCTCCGATCTGGTTGTTACCAAAGAAGCAGTGTCGCGGTTTGAAAAATGCGCGAAAAAATTTGGAAAAGCCGTCATTGTGCTGGGTGACAGCCATGGCATGAATCTGTATAATATCGTGGCAAAATCGGATGTATATCCGTTTGTTTTCGGGGTGGTTCAAGGCGGATGCCGACCACACAGGAATAAAAAGAAATGTCAATATGATGGCTTCGATAGATTTTTAGAACAAAATTCCGACAAGGTAAAAACGGTTCTGTTCCATCAATCCGGATCGTATTTCATCAAAGACGGTGAGGGCAATGTAGACACAGAAAAAGTGTTTAATGCCGGTGCGAAATACAGTTTCGATGACCGCAATATTGATCTGGTTATTGCATATCTAAAACGTATTTCAAAGTTTGCGGACGTCGTCTGGCTCGGACCTTTTGTTGAAGCGCGAATAGATTTCAATGACTATGAGGGGCTTTTGAAAAATCTCAAGCTCAACGAAAAGAGCATCAGAATTTTCGATGACCTGGAGAAATTTCTTGCCGGTAAAATAAAGCCATCGGTTGAACAGGGGGCATTTCGCTATCTGTCACTGGTCGACGAACTTGCTCTTAAAAAAGATTTCCTCAAAGTCGGTGACTGTATCACCTACCTCAATGGCGATCATTTCAGCCTTTGCGGTGAAGGCATTATCGCAGGTATGATTTATCCGTCGCTAAAAGCAATTTTGAGATAAGGCTTGAGAAAAATCACCCTCCCAAAGCCATAACCTGAACCGGATCAAGGGCGTGTTTCTGTTTTAGCTCCTCAATCGGCCAGCGCGTAGGCGGGGCTTCGGGAACATAGTAATCGGTATATTGGATCATTAGCATCAGGCGGGGATATTTGTTGCCTTTTGAGCCGTAATGCATGCATTTTGACGTATCAAGCAAAACGCCTTCGCCGCGTTTGCAGGTCAGTGAAATCTGTGCTTCAGCCCCAACGGCTGTTTCCACTTCCTCAATCGTCAACCGTCCCCTGTCGTATCCAATCCTGTCGATAAGTTCGAGGGTCTTGTCATTGGACAGGAAGGTGAACGGGCCGTGGTCATCAGTCACATCTTCCAGGGCGACAAACATTTTAACCTGGTGCACATCGGCGAAATCAAGATGATAGAGCTGGCTGTCAACGGCTGAGTCATTGGGCTCAGAGACCATAATATGCAGGCAATTGAGAATGGGCATGGTGCCGAGATAACTCGCCACCGCATCAAGGACGGGGCGGGCAAGGGCGAGCTTCATCAATTCGTCATACTGGGCGGATTGATGTGACTGGCTGGCGTAGACCAGAAAATCTTTTTTGGATTTGCCACCTTTGGATTTTTTCAGGCTTTCCTGCGCGCGCGCTTCGTCATAAACCTGCCTTGCCCGCTCTATGGCCGGGGTGACTTCAGGAATTTTCGCAAAATCAGTGATGCAGAATGCCGTATTGGCGTCAATGTGCAGGGGGGATTTTGGTGTCGTCTTCAGTTCTTGCGCCATTTCCTTGCGCGGGCGGTAGGCAAAGGGCTGGAGTGCGTAATTGACGCCCTTGGCAATGAGTTGTGCGCGTTTTCGGGGTACCTTGAAGAATTTAGCCAGGATAAGGTTGACTTTACGGGATATTCTGTATCTCAACTTTTACGCCTTTCGTGTCTGATCACAGGTTTATTATATCAGAATTTACCGAGGGTGAAGAAAAACATTCCCCTTCGCGCATCGACAACCACAAGGCGGGGGAAACCGGTGCGATTAGATTGCAGCCATAACAAAACATCGTTACAAATACCGCATGCAGAAATTTCCTCAACCAGAAGACCTCACCATACAATTTGCCCATTCAGCGTATGATTTCATTGATGAGTTTGCCAGTAGAGATACCGGTATCCGGCATTTCCAGACCTTTAGCCGAGAAGATACCGTGGCGCGCATGAGTGAAGCGGACGTGCTGGTGTTGTCCGGGTTCTGGAAAAACAGCTGGCTTGAGCACGATAACAAGCTGAGATACATCCAGGCGATTTCGGCGGGGTATGATTATTTTGACACGTCAGGATTAAAAGCGCGCTCGATTGTTCTGTGCAATGCTGGCGGGGTTAATTCAAATGCAGTCAGTGAACATGCGTTTTCCCTGCTTTTGGGGCTGACACGGCGCATTCATATTGCCCGTGATGATCAAAACAAAAAATATTGGCGCGGTATGGGAAAAGCCATGTCGATGCGCGAAGACGAATTGCCCGGTAAAACCATGCTGATTGTCGGTCTGGGATATATTGGCGGTCGCACGGCGCAGCTTGCCCGGGCGTTTGGCATGAAAACCATTGGCATCAAACGTAATACAAATGGCTTTGAAAACCTCGTTGATGAAATTTATCCCACATCTGAATTGCATCAACATATGCCGCGCGCCGATGTTGTGGTTTTGACCTGTCCGTTAACGCCAGAGACCACCAATCTGATTGATGCCGCTGCCTTTAACGCAATGAAGCCGAGCGCTTATCTTATCAATGTTGCCCGTGGCCGGTGTGTTGACCAAGCCGCGATGGTTGTGGCGCTGGAGGAAAAAAGGCTGGCCGGGGCGGGGATTGATACCTTTGAGGTTGAGCCGTTGCCACAAGAATCACCGCTGTGGGGCTTTGAAAATGTCATTATTACCAGTCACACCGGCGGGGAAACCCGGGCGTATGAAAAAAACATTGTTGACCAGTTGCTGGAAAATCTCAACCGTTTGGCGCAAGGCAATGATACTTTAATAAATCGCATCGTTTAAATCAGGACTTTTTACCTATGGTCTCTCTCAGCGTGGCAATATTGCCAATAACCCCACTACAACAAAACTGCACCCTTTTGTGGGATGAAGATACAAAAAACGCAGCGGTGATTGACCCCGGGGGAGACGTCAACCAGATCCTCAATGTGGTGATGCAACAAGAGCTTAAAGTTGGCAAAATTATCCTCACCCATGGCCATATTGACCATGCCGGCGGGGCGGCTGAACTGAAGCAGGCATTGGAGGAAAAGGGCGACAGCGTACCGATTGAAGGCCCGCATATTGACGATAAGTTTTTACTGGACGATCTAGCTAACTCGGGCGCGCAATATGGCATGAGCGACGCGCGCAATGTCACGCCTGACCTGTGGCTGGAAGACGGCGGCGTCCTCAACATAGTCGGGCTCGATTTCGACATTCGCCACTGCCCGGGACATTCACCGGGCTCACTGGTCTACATCAACTCAAACGTAAAACTCGCCCTCGTCGGTGATGTAATATTCAAAGGTTCCATCGGTCGCACGGATTTTGAATATGGCGATCATGACGCCCTGATAGCAGCGATCAAAACCCACCTGTTACCGCTCAACGACGACATAACCTTCATCTGCGGCCACGGCCCCGTCTCCACCATCGGCGAAGAACGCCACAGTAATCCGTTTATTGCTTGAGGGGACGAGATTGCTCTCTAAGGAGTTTTTATCCTCAAGCTGGCCTGAGGGCAGATTTGGAAAATCTGGATGCTTTGAGAAAAGCTGTCGGGTGACGGGTTGAGCCGTCCAAAACCATGTCGGCAAGTATCTCTCCCACCACTGGAGCAAATTTAAATCCATGGCCGCTGAAGCCGGTGGCATAGGCAACGCTGCGAAATCCAGGGTGGTGATCAATAATAAAATGATTGTCAGGTGTCATGGTATAAAGACCGATTAACGATTTTCGAACTCTGCGATTGGCATAGGGCATGTATTTATCAGTGAAATTTGATATTTCCCTGATATCCGCCTCCGAAACATTACGTCTTGCTGTTTCAGGAGTGCAGGTGTCTCCGACATCATGACGCATGATTTTCACCCCTTCATCGCGGAAATCGGGGAACCCGGCATATACCCCTTCCGGGGTTGCCCAAAAATAGACCGACATAGTGGCCGGATCATAACGGGCAGGGTCAATCGGCTCAAAATGGATTATCGGGATACGCCGTCCAGAGATCGGGAGCTTGAGTTCCTGCAATGCATTACACGCCCAGGGCCCTAATGTTAGGATTGCTGAATTTGCTTCAAACTCACCAGCCGTTGTTGCAACGACTACATTTTCTGCGTCGTTTTTCCGCCAAGACTTTACGGCACAATCATAGCGGATTTCGGCACCATGGGCGTTTGCCAGATCTATCTGGGCTTGCAGACATTTTTCGGCCTGCAAAACGCCACCATTTGCTTCATAAATGCCCGCCCAATCTTCGGGTAATGCAAAGCCGGAAAATCGTGACGCCATTTCATCGCTCGAAAGGCAGTCGATACTTAAACCGTGTAAGTCCGCAGCCAAACGTACGCCTTTCAGCAAAGGGTGATTTTCAGGCGCAACATAGACAGCGCCCTGGGTCGAGAGAAGTGATTTTCCGCAATCCACTTCCAACTGTCGCCACAGTTCATAGGAGCGTTGGCACAAAGGTACATATTCGGGGCTTTCAAAATATGTTTCGCGAATTGCCCGTGTTGCGCCGTGCGATGAGCCCAGCGTGTGATGCGGGTGGTTTGCGTCAAGCCCCAGAACACTTACCCCGCGTTTTGCACAGTGATAGGCCGCTGAACTACCCATGGCGCCAAGCCCAATAACAATTACATCATATGATTTCATTGCAGCAACTCCGTGCTCGATTAGCGCTATGAGTTTCAGGAGTTGAAATATTAGGCTATAAATTTATGTAGTTAAATGATCTAATTTGTATATTGACTATTCAAATTTGTTTAGGGAGGCGTTGGCAACTATGAATTGGGATGACATGAGGTTTTTTCTCGCAATTGCCCGGAAAAATTCACTGTCGGGGGCTGCACGGCGGTTGAATGTCAGCCAACCCACTGTATCTCGCCGGTTAGCGAGCATGGAGAAACAATTTGGCGTCAGGCTTTTTGATCGCACGATGGCCGGTTTTGAGCTTTCTGCAGCTGGTGCCGATATCCTTGAAACGGCCCGGCATGTGGAAGATGAACTCAACAGCATAGATCGAAAAATATTTGGCCGGGACTGGCGATTGAGCGGCAAATTGCGTGTCACCTGTACCGAGGTTATGGCCAATCTTTACCTGGCTCCACACCTGGCCGGTTTTCTCAAGGAGCATCCTGATATTGATTTGAGCATTGTGTGTACCTTTCAACATTTAAGCTTAAGTCGGCGCGAAGCTGATGTTGCAATCCGCGTTACAAATACGCCACCTGATACCCTCACCGGTCGACGGGTGGTGAAGGCGGCAATGGCGGTTTATGATGCACGCTCACAAGCCAGAATCGACGAAAAAAATGACGGCTTATCGGCGCGCGAATGGATTGGCTGGCAGGATGACGCTTACAATCGAAAGTTCATTACAAATCCGTATCCTGGAGCGGTTATCAGGCATCGGGTTGATGATTTGCAGACTATGCAAGCTATGGTTCGCGCCGGTATGGGAGTGGCGATTTTACCGGTTTATATGGCTGATCCCGATCCATCAATCAGGCGAATAGTCGATGAGCCCATATCCAAAATTGCCCCGGACATCTGGGTGCTTACCCATCCAGATGCGAGGCGTATGGCGCGGGTGCGAATTTTTGCCGATTTTATTACTAAGGCTATCATAGCAGACCGTGACCTTTTTGAAGGCCACCGACCCTGCGGATTTTGAATATGGCGATCATGATGATTTGATAGAAGTCACAGCAATCCATTTATTGTTTGAACGCTAAAGGTTGGCGTCAATGTCGGTTCGCCTCAGCGCAGGATAATGGTTCGGCTGTTTCTTTGAGGCAGATAGATTGCGATACAGTCTTCACCACCCCCCGGTATTGGTGCCGTAACTAACCATGGGTGTGTCATGGAAGTTGATAGCTGGTATGTGTCTCCGGCAAATATGTGTTTGTAAAACTTACGGCGACCCTGATAGTCGAGCCAGTATATCTTGAATTGAGTTTCGTCGTTTTCACCAATAACTTGAAATTTAATTTCCGTGGGTATGTTGCCCGATATTGAACGTGTTTGGCTTTCTGCCGAGCAAGGCAGCTCTTGCAAACCTTGTGGTTGAGCGGATGTTTTGCGTCGATTATCAACTTCACAAATTTTGTAGAGGCCGCCAATCTGGTTGTCATATCCGCATAAAATCCCTCCCCATTGGTAACCGATTTTTCCGCCCTGATAAGATATGCGGTACCAGGGGTAGCCGTTCATCATCACACGCGTATCTTCCAACAATCTAACCGGATCGCCGTTGCGCAGGCTACCAATCTGCTGAAACTGTATGCCGGGGCCTGCACGGACCTTTCCTCCCCACGATCCGGCTTCGGTTCCCTGTCCGTTGGCGTATCCAACGCTTAACAGAAAGATCAGTGAAAAGGTTATTTTGAAAAGGTAGTTCATGGTTTATCCAGTACCGGGAAAGAAGCGGTGATAAACTTACTATAACTATACAAATCGACGGAACTCAACCGTGCAAAAGATATCGAACAAGTTGTTTGGCGCTGGGCGTTTGTTTTTGCATTGTAGGCAAATCTCTCCTGTGCTTTTATTTCTCAAGCCTCTCTGTCGGAGAGGGTTCAGTGATGGTAGTAAATTTTTAGGGGGATTTGATATCAGCCAACAGAATGACAGTCTTGATAAATCACTTGCGGCTAACAAAGCCATGGGTGACATACTGAAAATTATCGGTCGCACGCCGATCGTTCTAGAAGATGTGTTTGATGCACTCGTTTCCAGTGCAATTGCTCTTTGTGATGCTGAAATCTGTGTGTTTATGCTCTATGATGAAGGACTTGGTTACCGTGCTGTACGCACGCGTGGCGTGACCAGCTCCTTTACAGACTGGCTCGAACAACAGGGGGCTTTTAAACCTGACCCCACAACGGGTCTGGGAACGGTCGCGAGGACAAAAAAGCAAGTGCATGTTGAAGATGCCGCTGCGGGTACTTCGTACAGCGATGGAGATGCTTTGCGAGTGGCTGCCGTGGATTTGGGCGGCGTCAGAACTTTTATGGCGATCCCTTTGCTATCCGGTAATGAATTAAAAGGCGCATTCATCATTTACAGGACTACCGTTCGGCCCTTTGAAGACAATCATATTGAACTGGTTGAACAATTTGCTAATCAGGCCGTTATAGCCCTGGAAAACGCCCGTCTCATGACCGAAACTCAGGAACTGTCGGAAACACTTTCGGAAATTAATAAAAACCTGGAAGCAAAGGTCAAAGAGCAGGTTGAAGAGCTTGAAAAACATTCACAACTTACCCGTTTTCTACCCGACCGCATAGCTGAAACGATCCTGTCTTCGGGTGATGAATCAATTCTGACAAGTCACCGCAGAATGATCGCAACCATTTTTTGTGACTTGCGGCGCTTTACCGGGTTTTCCGAGAGCGCTGAACCGGAAGAAGTGATGCAGATACTCGAATCCTTTCACGCAGAGACGACTAGGGCAACGGCGGATGCCGGTGGGACAATTATACTGCGCGCCGGTGACGGCGTCATGATTGTGCTCAATGATCCCATCCCGGTTGATAACCCGGCTAATCTGGCGATTAAACTGGCTTCTAAACTGAGAACCACCCTTACGGCATTGTGTGAAGAATGGCAGAAATATGAGTATGATCTTGGGTTCGGCATCGGCGTTTCCTACGGATATGCCACATTGGGGGTGGTTGGCACCGAAAACAATCAGAATTATACCGCCATAGGAACAGCGGTTAATGTTGCCTCGCGCCTTTGTGATCGGGCCAGCGATGGTCAGGTGCTGGTAACGCAAAGGATTTGTACGGAAGTTGGTAAGGCGTTTGATTTTGAGTGCATTGGCAAAGTTGAACTGAAGGGTGTGTCACGATCAATGAATGTATTTGAGCTTCTACATATAATTGGTGCCTAAGCCTTTAAACCTTTTTTGATCAACTCTTCAATCATCTTGTTGCGCTGGACATCTTTTACGTCACCGCCTTCGAAAATTATACCGCCGGAGGAATAGCCGTCGCCGTAGGATATGGCGAGGTTTACGGTCTGACCGATGGCTGAAATGAACTGTCTGTCGCCAAGCGATTTTAGCGGGTGGGCGTACATGGCCCACAGGATATTCTGGGAAATGGCGTAGCGGGCATCAAGGGCGGTGTCATAGTTTGATTTGGCAATCTGCAGCAACTGGTCTTGCGTTAATTCTTTTGCGCTTTGAATGCCGACAAGAATGCGCAGGCGATCAAATGCCTCATCACCGACAACGATAACAGTGGCGCCATTTACGGTGAAACGCCAGAAGCCGTTGCGCGGCTTTTCGACCTTGTCATCCAGCCGGGTGATAATGGTGTTAAGACGATCCATGGTCATGGCCGAGGTTGTATCAGCGGCGGACACATCTCCACGAGGGGGCACCTTTCCTCTGCGGGTTGCACCTTTGGGTGCAAAGCTCTTTTTTGCAGAGATGCTTGGGGTGTTTTTTCTCAAGCCGATGTCGGTGTCAAAAACCCCGTCTAGGTTGACCGGAAACAGAAACAGGAGCGCAATTAATCCGATGGTCACCAGAGCTGTGAATATTGCCGTCAATAATGCCGGGCTGACTGATTTCATAAATCCCTCTTGAATCAACATCATTTTACTGCATGTGCTGTTTTGTCACCAGCGAAAACATGCAAAGATATTCGATATTTGATTTCAAACTTATAAACTCTTTGCGAGGTGCGATTTTCACATGATGACGCTGTCCATTGACCTGATTAAAGACTACCACGCCCATGTCTACTATGACGCCGACAGCAAGCTCCAGGCTGAAGCGTTAAGGGCTGTGATGGAGGCTGAATTTGACCAGGCTGAATTTGGCCGCTGGTTTGACCGACCGGTCGGACCACATCCTGACTGGAGCTTTCAGATTGCCTTTAAACCGAACCTGTTTGACAAGATCATGCCTTATCTTGCGCTTAATCGAAACGGACTGGTTATTTTTGCCCATCCCAACACCGATGATGCTGCGCGCGATCATCGTGATGGCGGCATCTGGATGGGTGCGGTCAGACCGCTTGACCTGAGTATATTTTAACAACGCAAAAATCATCACGGTATTCAAGGATTTCGCCTGCTGTTAGGAGACAATTAACGTTAATAAAGTATGTTTGGTTGAGCTTTCTATCGGGTCAAACCGGAGTTTTTGTAATGATTGACCGCGTATTTCGAGTTTCCTGTCTCGCAGCCATTGTGGCCACAGGTGCATCTTCTGCCTTTGCTGCCGATCCCCTCGCCCCGCCCCCGCCGCCGCCTATTGCTGAAATGAGAACAAGCATTACGGACTGGAGTGGGCCTTATGTGGGTGTTGCCGCTGGTGTTGCTTCCTTGCATTCGTTGTATTTACCCAGTGTAGGCAACGATCCCGAACTGGGCGGCGATACTGTTACGCTTAGTGGCCTTGTCGGATACAATCTGCAATATGAAAATATTGTGTTCGGTGTTGAAGCCGATTTCACCTGGGCAAACCTCGAGGCCAGAAACCGGCTGGATGAGGTTGATCTGGAGATACCCTATATCGCCACTGCGCGGGCCAGATTAGGCTATGCGCTTGACAACACACTAGTCTATGCAACCGCCGGGTTAGGTGTTCTTGAAGGTAAAATGACTTTGACCGCCTTCAATCAAACAGACAAGAAAACCCAGTATGGGTATGTTGTCGGTGCCGGTATCGAAACCAGAGTCTGGGATAGCCTGAATTTGCGCCTGGAGTATATCTACGGAGATTTTGGCAAAAAGACCTATTCATTTACACCGGGTGACGTCAATGCAGATTTAAGCAGTCTGCACCTTGTTCGTGCCGGACTGGTCTATACTTTTGATGCCGATGGCTGATAAGTCCGGCGTTTGCGCTAACCGGCGCTCTCGCTCTTCAACCTGTAAACAATAGCACGGTTGGTGAAAGCGTCGGTGTAGTTGGGGTCGATTTCCAGCGCGCGGTTGAAACTTTCGACGGCGCGGTCATAATTTTTCATTTTGATGTAAAGCAATCCCCGCCGGTTGTAGGCGAGAGTGTTTTTGGGCTTCAACTCAATAACTTTATTGTAGTCTGCCAGCGCTTTGTTGTTGTCTGCCTTGCGATCATAGGCAGTGGCGCGGTTAAAATAGGCAAATGAATTTTTGGAATCGAGTTTGATGGCCCGGTTGTAATCTTCGATTGCCCGGTCGATTTTTCCCATGCGAAGATAACTGTTGCCCCTGTTGTTGTGGGCTAAACTGTCATTGGGTTTGAGTTTCAGAGCGGTGTCATAATCGGCAACAGCTTCAGCATACCGGGCGCGATTGTCGTTGGCGATGCCGCGATAAAGATGAAAATAGGCAACATCGGGTTTGAGCTTGATGGCCTCATCGTAATCTGTAATTGCTAAAGCATATTTGCCGATGTCATCATAGGCATTGCCGCGATAATAGTAAGTTTCGGCATCCGAGGGCGCGCGCTTAATTGCCTCGCCCAAATCTGCAATTGCCCGGATCGGTTTCTTCAGGCGCAGCCATGCAAATGCGCGATTTTGAAATGCTGTGGCATTTTGCGGGGCAAGCGTGATGGCGATGTCGTAATCTGCGATTGCCCTGGTGTATTCACCCGCATCAAAAAAAGTACCGCCGCGATTGAGATAGATTTTAGAGAACTTCGGGTCGATTTTTATGGCGGCGTCAAAATCCTCCAGCGCCTGGTCGTTTATGTTCTTGCGGGCATAGGCATTGCCCCGGTTTATATAGGCGCGCACATCGTCAGGGTTGAGTTCAATTGCTGCGGTAAAATCGGCGATGGCGTTGTCATCATTGGCGGTTTGGACATAGGCATTACCGCGATTGAAATAGGCGATGGCGAGATTTTTGCGGGTAATGGGCAGGCCAAACGCCTGTTTTGTCGAGATGATGGTAGAACAGCCCTGAATTTGAACATATCCCTGACCTTTAAGACAATCCTTGACTTCATCTGCCCGGGCAGCGTGAGGTATGCCGACAAGCAGCAAAAAAATCATCAAAAAATACCGAATCAACTTAACCTCAACTCCCAATGTTCTATGAAATTCAACGCTCCAATTTGCCAGAATTCTGCCTTAACGTCTATCGGCGGCCTTTTTTCCTATAGGTGCGGGTGCCGGGTTTGCCGCTGGTTGAGCCTGGCTGGCGCAGGGGTTTTGGTTGGTCGGTCCCCGGCCCCATATCGTCAAGGGGGGGCTTGTGCGGACGACTGGCATCGTAGCGACCGGCGGCGCGCTCTATCGACAGTTGACTGGCAAGGGGATCATTGGCGATAAGTAGCTCGGTCTGGCGTAGGCGTTTTACTTCATCGCGCAAACGGGCGGCCTCTTCAAATTCAAGATCGGCGGCGGCATCGCGCATGCGTTTTTCAAGATCCTCAAGATGGGCCGTAAGGTTATTGCCAATCAGGTGGCCGTCTTCAGCAAAGCCGGCATCAGCGGTGACATGATCGCCCTCGTAAACCGATTTCATGACGTCGGTTATGTTTTTGCGCACGCTTTCCGGGGTGATGTTGTGGGCCTTGTTATAGGCTTCCTGTTTTTCGCGGCGGCGATCGGTTTCGCGCATCGCGCGCTCCATCGAGCCGGTGATCCTGTCGGCATAGAGGATGACCCGGCCCTCGACATTGCGGGCAGCGCGGCCAATGGTTTGCACCAGCGAGGTTTCAGACCTCAAAAACCCCTCCTTGTCAGCGTCAAGAATGGCGACAAGGGCGCATTCGGGAATATCAAGTCCTTCGCGCAAAAGATTAATGCCGATCAGCACGTCAAAGGCACCAAGGCGTAAATCGCGAATGATCTCGATGCGCTCAAGCGTATCAATATCGGAGTGCATATAACGCACGCGAATACCTTGTTCATGGCAATATTCGGTGAGATCCTCGGCCATGCGTTTGGTCAAAACCGTGACCAGAACACGCTGGCCCTTGGCGGCAACCTCGCGGCATTCG
Source organism: Hyphomicrobiales bacterium (assembly GCA_021775475.1). Classification (GTDB taxonomy): domain Bacteria; phylum Pseudomonadota; class Alphaproteobacteria; order Rhizobiales; family JAJFHR01; genus JAJFHR01. Next base: position 197,036 of record JAJFHS010000053.1, on the reverse strand, counting down.
GCGATGAGATCATCGACTTGGGTGGTAACCGGGCGGATTTCAACGTCAGGATCGGTGAGCCCGGTGGGGCGAATGACCTGCTCGGCAAAAACACCGGCGGTGCGTTCAAGTTCCCAGCTTCCCGGCGTGGCCGAGACAAATACCGATTGCGGGCGCATGGCATCCCACTCTTCAAATTTCATTGGCCGGTTATCGACACACGACGGCAGGCGGAAGCCGAATTCGGCCAAGGTGGCTTTGCGTTTGTAATCGCCTCTGAACATGCCACCGAGCTGCGGTATTGTGACGTGGCTTTCATCGACAAACACAAGCGCATTGTCGGGCAGGTATTCAAACAATGTTGGTGGTGGGGCGCCGGGACCGCGACCGGTGAGGTAGCGTGAATAATTTTCAATTCCGGCGCATGAACCGGTTGCTTCCATCATCTCCAGGTCAAAAATGGTGCGTTGTTCAATGCGCTGGGCTTCTAACAAGCGTCCAGCATTGTTGAACTCATCAAGGCGATGACGCAATTCCTCCTTGATGGCTTTAGCGGCCTGACGCAAGGTCGGGCGCGGAGTGACATAATGCGAATTGGCGTAGACCTTAACCGCGCTGAGCTTGTCGGTTTTAGTGCCGGTGAGGGGGTCGAATTCAGTGATCGCTTCGACTTCATCACCAAACAGCGAAATGCGCCAGGCACGGTCTTCGAGATGGACGGGAAACAGTTCAATTGTATCGCCACGCACCCTGAAAGTGCCACGCTGGAAAGCCTGATCATTGCGGCGGTAATGCAGGGCGACCAGATCTGCCAGCAGTTGCTGGCGTGAAATTGCCTCGCCGACTTCAATTTTGAAGGTCATGGCGGTATAGGTTTCAACCGAGCCGATGCCATAGATGCACGAGACTGAAGCGACGATGATAACATCATCACGCTCCAGCAGGGCGCGGGTGGCCGAATGGCGCATGCGGTCGATCTGTTCGTTGATTGACGATTCTTTTTCGATATAGGTATCGGTGCGCGGCACATAGGCTTCGGGCATGTAGTAGTCGTAATAAGAGACGAAATATTCCACCGCATTATCAGGAAAAAAGTTTTTAAACTCGCCATAAAGCTGGGCCGCCAGGGTCTTGTTGGGGGCGAGGATCAATGCCGGGCGCTGGGTTGCTTCGATGACCTTGGCCATGGTGTAGGTTTTGCCCGAGCCGGTAACACCGAGCAGCACCTGATCTCTCTCCTGGGTCTGAACGCCTTTGACCAGTTCCTTGATGGCTTCAGGCTGATCACCGGCAGGTTCAAACTCCGAGACGGATTTGAAGGCGATGCCGCCTTCCATTTTTTCCGGCATGACCGGGCGATGCGGCACGAATGGTTGCCCGCCAGCTTCTGACAGGCCGGGTTCGGGCGGGCGCAAATGGGCGGTGTCCTCGCCGGAAATGCTTGAGGTGGTTCCGGCATCGGGCCGGGGGCCGCGCGGTGCACCGGTTATGGGTTGATCTGGTGTTGAGAATCCATGGGATGACATCCAGCTAATATAAGGTGGTCTGCGCTCATTGCACGAAAAAATGCCACCACCGCATAAAAAATATTTTAGTTATTTGTTTGTAGTTTACGTTAACGTAAAGCATGAGAAATTTTAATATTCTAAAGGTAGGCCCACCATTGATTCTGACCAATTAAGCTGCTTTACCAGTTGACCTTCAATAATGCACTCAAATCTGAGTTGGGAAAATACCGGTTTCGTGTCATTCTCTCGCCACGAATCAACCCTATCTGGTTGATATTGGGAGAGCTTCGTGGGTTTTAGAGATTTTTTGAATCAAAGCGCAGAATTGGTGGTAGGCCGGATTTTGACTGACAGACAGCTGTGAGTGCGAAGTATGTCAAAAAACTGCTCAATGCAGTTGTGGACAGAGTTTCCGATCGACAGATATCTTTTGCAATCGGCAAAATATATGCGCTGAAAGTTGGCGGTGCCGGCATGGCCTATCTGGTTCAGTTGGCCGTTGCTTTTTTTCTCGGTGCCACCAACTATGGTGTTTTTGCCCTGGCGTGGATTATAGCAACAACGCTGGGACAGATATGCAGTAGCGGGTTCAATGACACTATGGGCCGGTTTTTACCCGGATACCTCGCGACTAAGGATTTTGCCCGCGCCCGGGGCTTTGTTCATTTTGCCATGTTTTTCACAAGTTGCGTGTCGGTGGCTGTTGCGACTGTTTTAGTGGTGGCAGCCGTTTTTATGCAGCCGTTATTTCCGCAGATTTATTTTGTACCGGTGGTGCTGGCGCTGCTTTGCGTTCCCGCTTTGACGTTTACGCATTTGAAAGAATCGATTGCAGTCAGCCGTTCGCTGATTTTTTCCGGGCTGTTTCCCACCTATATTCTTCGCCCTCTGGTTTTGACCGCATTTACCGCTCTGGTTGCGCTTATTGCCCATAATAACACCACCAAGGTGGCTGTTATCGGATTGTTGCTGGCCAGCTACGCGGTGGCGGTGATCCAGTGGTGGTTTTTGAAAAAGCCGCTGACAAAAGAACTGGGGGAGGGCGAAAAAATTGTTGAGCCGGCCCATTGGCTCAAAGTGTCATTGCCGCTGTTTCTGGCCCAGGGGTTTTTTGTTCTTACCACAAGCACCGATGTTATTATTCTGTCTTTCTATGTAGAGCCCGAAGCGCTGGGTATTTATTTTGCCTCGGTGAAAATGGTGGCGCTGTTATCCTTCATCCATGTGGCGGTAGCCTCGGGCATTACCCGCAGGCTCTCTGAAGCCTGGGCTCATGATGATTTGCCGGGGTTTCGACAACAGCTGCGCAAGGGGCGCATCTGGATGGTTATTCCAACGCTTGTGGGGGCGGGATTTCTGATTTTGATCTCGCCGTTCCTGCTCTCCATGTTTGGCCCGGAATTTACGTCCGGCAGCGTCATTGTGACAATTCTGGTTGTCGGCGTTATCGCCCAGGCGGCAGGTGGACCAATTCAGGAGGCCTTGATTGTCAGTGGGCATCAAAAGGCGGTTTCACTGGTTATTGTAGCCTTTTTTGTTTTGAATCTCATTTTGAGTATTATTCTGGTAAAATCTCTGGGGTTGACGGGAGTTGCCATTGCTTCTGCAACCACGGTTTCGGCGCGAATTGCGGTTATGTATCTGTTGGCCTATATGCGCTCGTCAATCCTGTCAGATTGAACCAGAGCGTTTGAGTGGCTTGAGTGCGGCTATGTGTTCGGGTGATAATCCGCAGCAGCCGCCAACAACCTGTACACCGCCATCAACCCACTGAGTGGCAAAGCGCAGGAATTCATCGGCGGGGATGACTTTTTCAAACTGCCAGTTGGGCATTTTGAAATAGCCAGAATCCGGGTAGGCGGTGAGGGGGCCATCATAGACATTGCGCAAAATGGCCAGGGCATCACTGACTACGTCCGAGGGAGTATGCATGATGCCAGCGGCGGCCACTTCGTAATCGTGCAACACCTGAACCACTTCTTCGAACGGGATATCGCTTTCCGATGCGTGGCTGACAATCTCACCGGACTGGTTGCGTCGGGCTGAAAAACCCGCCCACACCGGCAGACCGGTGGCCATTGCTGCGTCAAAGGCATGCGCCATACGTTCGGGATAATACATCATTTCCAGCAAAATGAGATCGCATCCTTCATCGCGCAGAAACAGGGCCAATTCGCCAAATCCGTCTGCCATTTCAACTTGGGAAATCCCCTTGGTCTGATCGGGTTTGGCAATGCCGCCGGTGTAGGGGCACATATGCGACAAACAGCCTGCGACCACGACATCAGTGCGCCCGCTTTTTTCGCGGGCGCGTAGTGCTGATTTTACCGCAATCCGGTTTATCTGCGCAAACTGATCGCCAAATCCGGCAGCCCCAAGCATCAGACGTGAGGACGCGTAAGTGTTTGCGGTGATAATGTCGGCACCTGCTGCAATGTAGTCGCAGTGGATTTTTTCAAGCAAAGCGGCATTGTCGAGTGTTGCCGGTCCACACCAGGCTTGCGGGTTCATGACCACGCCACGGCGTTCAAGCTCGGTGCCGGTGCCGCCATCAAGGATAACAACGTCCGCATTCTTCAGCCGTTGTTCAATTTTTGCATAGCTCATGGATCAATCTCCCGTTTTAACGGTCGGGTGAGACATGTGGGGCCACCGCAGCCTTTGGCTGAGATTTCTTAACCGGAATAGGTGATAACGTCGCAGCCCGCATCTTCCAAAACCTTTTGGGTTTTGGGATTGCCGTCAAGGGCCAGAATTTTTCGCGGACCCAGGGCCAGCACGTTGCACCCCATGGTGTCGTATTCTTCGTCGGGCACGTGGATTAAAGAAATACCGCGGTCCTGTAGCCAGTGGATGAAGGAGACTGGCATGGGGCGGGGATAAATCAGCGCCAGATCGTCATCCAGTGGCGATATCATCGACATCAGATGGAAAACGTCTCGGGGACCGTTCCAATGGGGCAGATCAACGGTTATCACTTCAACGTCGGGCTTTAGGATATTTTTCAACTGCTCAATGCCAGAAAGATTGGTGCGATAACCTGCTCCAACAACCAGAGTTTTATCATCAATCCAGATAACATCGCCGCCTTCGATGGTGCCGGGCGCTTCAATGGCGCCGATAATGTCATACCCGAGCGGGCGGTAAATTTCTCCGGCAATGGCGGGCTCTGTGCGCCGTGCCGGTTTGCCCATGTTGCATTCAATAATTCCGCGCGGGGTGATCAACGTGGCATCACGCACATACAGTGCATCGGGCGATAGTCCCTGTCCGGCAGGCTGCATGATTACTTCTGCACCGGATTTGCGCAAAATTTCAATGAAGGCATCAAATTTTGTCCTGGCGGCCTCCACATCCGGGCGCTCGAGCCAATCAAGCTTATCCCAGATATAGCAGGACGAAGAATGGCCAGAAAATGCTTCGCGGGGATGGCGCACGGCGACGGTTTTTAGGTGTGAAAATTCATTGATCACGGGCAGGGTTCCTATTTTAAATGACATTACCAGAGCATGGTTCATTGACAATGGAAAAACGACCAAACCCGACTTCAAACACAACCAACTGGAAAAAAAACACAGTTCATGCCAGTATCACGCCCGGGAATTAAATCAACGGGAGGATGCATTTATGGAAAATCTCAAAGACCCTTCACTACTGGCAGGACGTGTTTTACTGGCCCTGATGTTCGTGATTATGGGATACGGGAAAATAGGTGGTTATGATGGCACTGTCGGCTACATGGAATCATATGGGATTCCCGGTGTTTTGCTACCGTTGGTGATTGTGGCTGAATTGGGGGGTGGCTTACTGATAGCCGTTGGGTTTTTCTCGCGCTGGACGGCGTTGGCACTGGCGGGTTTTTCCGTACTGACAGCGTTGTTGTTCCATCTGGATTTTGGCGATATGGCCCAGAAAATTCAGTTTCTGAAAAACCTCTCTATCGCCGGTGGCATGTTGATGCTGTTTGCTGTTGGCCCGGGAAAATATGCCATCAACGACAAGTAGGGCGTGATCCGTTCGAGCGCATGCAGTTTAGCGGGCAAAAGATATCAGCCCGGGCTTGATGACTGGTTGCCCGGATGCGATTTTGTAAGGTGAGGCATAGACTACATAACGCAAGGGGCCGGGGTTTTTGTCATCAAACGGCCAGCAGGTTACCAGGGCCAGTTTTTCACCTGGAGCGTTGGGTTCAATGCCTGAAGCTGAAGCGTCAACGACTTCCATGTAATCGACCTTGTAAGTGATGCGTTTGTCAGTCCGGGTCATTACTTCTATGGTGTCACCCTGTCTGACGTTTCTTAAGAACTCAAAATGAGTATCGCGGTGGCCGGAAATAACGCTGGTGCCGGGACGGCCTGGAAGCGGAGTGCCCGCTACCAGACCCGGGCCAAATGCCATGGCTTCACCACTGGCATTATTGAGGACAATGGCTTTTTGTTTGATGCGTGGCAGGCTTATTTTGGCCACCGGCCAGGTGTCGGCCCACGGCCATGCCTTGGCAGCATCCTCACCGGCCAGAGCCCGGCTCCAGGCGCGTTCCAGCAAAACCTGAGCGAGAACCGCTTTAGCTTTTATATAAAGCCCCTGGCCGACAAGGCTGAAGCCTGTAATGGCTGTGGCAATCAAAATCACGGCGACAAGGCGTTGAGGTATCGACGTCTGCTGCAACCGCTGGATCAAAGATTTATTTTTAGTGGTCATAAGACGGCCTCGAGATTTTTGTCCGGGTATACGACCGGCTCAGATGTCGCCAGAAGAAGGTAACCAGCAGGCCTGAAAAAGCCAGAAACAATATCAGCAACCCCATGATGATTTTCCGATCGGCCAGGGTGGCGCCTGCGGGCAGGGCTATGCCTTTTGATCGCGATTTGGCAGCTTTGTTGCGGCCTGATTTGGACGATAACAGCTGTGCAAACCGGGCGGTGCGGGCGGGATCGTTTTGTTGCAAGGATGCTTTTTGCAATAAAGGTGTGGTTTCACCGAACACCTTGTTGAAATTCCAGCCTTGCGGTAATTCCAGCGGCAATTTGCGGCTGGCAAGCTTGTCGCCTTGCGCTCGCGTAGGCGTCAGATCGACAGCGACCAGGCTGGTCAGTCGGCTGACCAGATGATGCGCCAGTGCGGTTTTCAGGATCAGCCCATCGAGTTTTTTCCAATCCTCGGAAATGTAACGCTGGCCTTCATATTCGCGAATTTTGCGACGCGCCCATAATTTGCCAATACCTTCGCCACTTGCCGCTTTGTCCAGCGGCAGATTGATAAGCCAGGGTTGTCCGGCAAGATTGCCGCTGAGAACAAGCGCGCCGCCGTTTTTTTTCATCTTGGCGGCTATTACCACCGGCTCTCCGGCATAAAGATCGGGCAGGGTTTCCGGCGATACATCGGTTGCCCCGGTGCCTTCCCAACTCGCTGCAAGATCGGTCATTATCGGATTTTCAAGTTTTTCGAACAGTTCTGTCATGCCTTTGGCAACCGCTTTAACAGAACCGATATGGGTGAAGGTGCCACGGCCGTATTCGGCGGCGCGGGTCATGAAAAAGCTGTTGGGGGCGGAACCTATACCGACCGTGAAAATGCGTGACCGTCCCCGGTTTTTGACAATTTCCTCAAACAACTGAGTTTCGTTACCAATCGCCCCGTCAGTCAAAAACACTACTTGACGCAAGCTCGACGTATCCGTTGGGCTGGTATCGATGAGGGAGGCTTTGAGGGCTGCAAGCATTTCGGTGCCGCCATCAGCCGTCAGATTGCGGACGAAACGTTTTGCGGTATTGAGGTTTTCTTTATCCCCAGCCACGGTCTGTGGAAACAATTCCTCCATGGTGTCGTCAAATCGAATGATGTTGAACCTGTCATCGATTTTCAAGCGATCAAGCGCACGCAACAGGGCCTGACGTGCCTGACGAATTGAAGGACCGGCCATGGAGCCTGAATTGTCGATAACAAATATGATTTCTCGGGGGATTTTGACCGCTGTTACTGTGCTGTCGATCGCAGGTCGTGGCGGTGTAACTATCGCCAGCAGAAAGTCATCATCACCAACTTTTTCGCGAAACAAAGCCGCTGTTGGTGCCTGTCCCGGTGCGGCCTGCCAGGAAAAAGTGAGATCCTTGTTTGCCGGAACCTCGCCTTTGGCCAAAGCGATGATTGCTGATGTATCGCTTTTGGTTTTAACGGCTATTTTATGAGAAGCGCTGACGAGGTTGGAAAAGGGAAAGCCTGCGTCCAGCATGACGCTAAGCGATACCGGATTTTTGACATTTTCATCCGCGCGAGCAATTGGTGGTGTGATGCGGCTGCGATCTGCCACCGGATCGGAAACCCCCACCTGGCCGAGGCCGGTGTCGGAATCGAATTTGACCGAAAGCACTACCGGATCGGGCAAATAGCGCGGTGCGGCAACCAAAGGCACACGTAGGGAAAAAACGCCTTTGTTCTGAGCTACGGTTTCCTGGTATTCAATTTGTACAATGACGATTTCGCCGGGGCCGATATTGGCGATTGAATTGGTGAACATATTGGGCCGTTCCTGCTCTATCAGGCTGGCTTTTTTACCCTGGGCTTTGGCCTCTTCATAAATTCTTTTGGCTTCTTTGCGTTCCTTGATCAGGCCTTCAATGAAACGATCGCCAATTTGCATTTTCAGGGTATCGACTGCGGCATCTTCAGGCATGGGAAAAACATAAATCCCCTCGACCCAGCCGCTTGAAGGGTTTTCAAAACGCTGGGTTATGACGGTGCGGGAGATCAGCCCGGTGATCTTTACATTGATATCCGTTTGTAGCCGGGGCGCTTCGACATATTTGCCGGGAGTTTTTGAGTTGAGCAACAGGCCACCTGAGCGAATGTCGCCAAGGCCAACCAGTCGCGGTTGGGCCACAGCGGCCGCGAGGCCTGCGAGCGTGAACACCGACAGGGCAATAAAGATCAGGATAATTTCTTTAAAGATGGTATGTGGAGAAGACGAAAGCGAATGTTGAAAGCCAGGTGTGGCATCGGAATTTCTGATCAGCATAATGATTGTTCCCCGCGACTAGCTGTGCGACAGCTGTTTCTATCAGCATCAAGGAAACAGCATCAATCAGGCATCAATTTTACCATTGTGTGCCGGGTTGCGGGTTATTTTGTGGCCAAATTGTGCGGGTGCAACAGGCTCTAGGGGGCATATGTACGCTGATTAATGACCAACTGCCATCGGTATAAGTTGCATAGAACCATTCGGCGCGCAGCTTATCGCGTGTCAACACAGGTGCTTCAGTTCCGGCGAGTTTTGCGGCTTCCGCCAATGCTGCGTTCAGGCCCTGCTTTTTTCCATTCTTGTCGGTGATGTCGAGATCCCATTGCGGATCGAAATGCGCAGCAGCTGTGCCAAACAGTAACTTCTCAGGTGCTTTGCGCTTGAGCAGTTCGGCGTAAATTACCAGACCGTGTTCACCCATCCAGCCCCACTTGGCGACACCGTCTTTGCCACCCCAGGATTTGGGGAACCAGTCGGGCTTCTTAACCTTGCCAGTGGCCGCATCCATCGTATACCAGACCTTGCTCCAGTCATGCAGGAAGGATTGTGCGATAATCAGGTCGCGATCAGCGCCGCGAACACCTTGTACGCGCTCCATTGTGTTTTTCCAGCCCATTGAAAGCTCGATAACTTCGAGCTGATGCACGGCCAGACCGCCGGGATACTGGTGATGGCCGGGACCACCGGTTGCCGGTGTTGTGCGCAGGGCGTCGGGACCAGCGGTAGCATTGAACACCGTTGATCTTGGATTTTTGGCCATGTCGAGAACCAGGTTGCGAATTTCAACATCCCCAATTGAATTGAGATAGCCCATGAGATTATTGTAGGCAGAAGTTGTCCATGCACCGGTTTTGGCCATTTGTGTTGGGCTCATGGCCAGTATCTGGTCAATGCGGGCTTTGGAAACCTCCGCAGCCGATACCGTTGGGTTAAAGCCGATAAACAACATTAAGGCAGTAAATGTAAGTAAAAGAGTTTTGCGTATCATGGTTTCCTCCTAATTTTTTTATTTTTGGATAGATGCTCTTTCTTAGCCATTAGTATATAATCACTTCAATCTCGTGACATCAAGTTCAGGGTAATTTTGTGTTGAATTATGGAACGATTGTTTCACGAAATTTTTTCATGAAATTTTATCAACAATCTTGATCTTGGCTGCGTCGCGGCGTAGTTAAGATCAACAACGTCTCATTTTCCCCACTCAACGGAGGCCACCCATGGGCTTTATCTCTGATCAACTTGGTCGCATTCAACCATCTGCGACAATTGCTGTGTCAACCAAGGCAAGCGAACTTAAAGCTGCGGGCCGCGATGTTATCGGGCTCGGCGCCGGTGAGCCTGATTTTGATACACCGGACAATATCAAGCAGGCGGGCATTGATGCGATCAATCGTGGAGATACGAAATATACCGCTGTTGACGGTATCCCGGAGCTAAAGCGCGCCATCTGTGCCAAATTCAGACGCGAAAACGGTCTTGAGTATACACCAGCCCAGGCGTTCGTTGCCCCCGGTGGCAAGCCGATCCTCTATAACGCCATGGTAGCAAGTCTAAACCCCGGCGATGAAGTTATCATCCCTGCACCGTTCTGGGTGTCCTATCCCGATATTGTTCTGCTGGCCGGCGGCACACCTGTGTGTATCGACACCAAGGTTGAGAATAATTTCAAATTGAGTGCCGAAGATCTAGAAGCAGCGATTACCGACAAGACCAAATGGTTCATGTTCAACTCACCGTCAAACCCGACCGGTGCCGCCTACACCCGCGACGAACTGAAAGCGCTGACAGATGTGTTGCTGCGCCATCCTCATGTTTGGGTGCTAACGGATGATATGTATGAGCATCTCACTTATGATGATTTTGAATTCACCACGCCGGCTCAAGTGGAGCCCGGTCTTTATGACCGTACACTGACCATGAACGGTGTCTCCAAAGCCTATGCCATGACCGGCTGGCGTATCGGTTATTGCTGCGGCCCGGTTGAACTGATCAATGCCATGCGCAAAGTTCAATCCCAGACCACATCAAACCCCACCAGTATCTCGCAATGGGCAGCAGTTGAAGCACTTGATGGTACCCAGGATTTCATCCCCGAACGCGCCGCCATCTTCAAGCAGCGCCGCGATCTGGTGGTCTCCATGTTAAACCAGGCCACCGGCATAGAATGCCCGACACCGGAAGGTGCGTTTTACGTCTATCCAAGTTGCAAAGGCTGTCTGGGTAAAACCACGCCGGGCGGCAAAAAGCTCGAAAACGACGAAGACTTTGTTACAGCGCTGTTGGAAGATGAAGGAGTGGCGGTAGTCCACGGAGCAGCCTTCGGCCTGTCACCGTTCTTCCGCATTTCCTACGCGACTTCGACAGAGGCGCTGGAAGAAGCGTGCATGCGAGTGCAGAGGTTTTGTTCGAGCTTGCGGTAGGGCGCGCGATTTTGTCGCGTTACTTGTTGCGGTTTGATAATTTAGTGTATTTAGTGAACTGACACCTATCAAGTGTACCTGATCTCTTTGGTCACTCCCTAAACCCCTTCCGGCGGTGGGTCCTTTAATGTCCGCCGCCGAGGATGCCGGTTTTGATGGAGTAATCTACTGCGACGCCGTAAATCGGATCGTCGTCGGTTTCGACCATCAGTTGTCCGGCGCGGTTCAGGAGCTTGTGGCAATCGTGCGACAGATGGCGCAGTTGCAGAGTTTTATCAAGCGCCTGATATTTAACCGCCAGCGCTTCGATTGCCTGAAGGGCGGATTGATCGACGACGCGGCTGTTGAGAAAGTCAACGATGACAACATTGGGATCTTTGGCGGGATCAAAAATCTCTGTAAATCCATCGACCGAACCAAAAAACAACGGTCCTTCTATTTGATAGATTTTGGCGCCTTCCTCTGTTGTCTCGGTATAGGCATGAATGCGCGTGGCATTACTCCAGGCGTAGGCCAGAGCTGAAACAATAACGCCGACGACAACGGCAATAGCCAGATCACTCATTACTGTGACCACAGTGACCAGAAACATGACAAGTGCATCGGTCAGGGGAATTTTGCGTAAAATTCTCAAGCTTTGCCATGCGAATGTGCCGATCACCACCATGAACATAACACCGACCAGAGCTGCCAGAGGTATTTGTTCAATCATTGACGATGCCACCAGAATAAAAGCGAGCAGGAACAGGGCGGCTGAGATACCCGAAAGGCGTGTGCGCCCGCCGGATTTAACATTGATCATCGATTGACCGATCATCGCACACCCGCCCATGCCACCGAAAAAACCGGTAACCGTATTGGCCAGTCCCTGCGCGATACACTCCTGGCTGGCACCGCCGCGTTTGCCGGTAATTTCGCCCACCAGATTGAGGGTCAACAGGCTTTCGATCAGGCCAATGGCCGCCAGCACCAACGCATAGGGGAAAATGATTTTCAAGGTTTCCAGATTAAGCGGCACGCTGGGAATGCTGAACTGCGGCAATCCACCCTGAATAGAGGCCAGATCGCCCACGCGGGGCACATCAATGCCAAAATAGATTACAACGCCGGCGATGATGCCGATACCGGCGAGCGGGGCGGGGATGGCGGTGGTCAATTTGGGCATCAGCCAGATGATGGCCATGGTGGCCGCCACCAGAGCCAGCATCGTTGCCAGCGGCAGGCCGGTCATCCAGACTTTGGTATCCTCAGGCCCGGCGACCTGAAACTGGGTCAATTGGGCTAAAAAGATAACAATTGCCAAACCGTTGACAAAACCCAGCATTACCGGGTGCGGCACCAGACGGATAAACTTTCCCAGATGGAAAACCCCCGCCAGCACCTGCATAATCCCCATTAAAACCACGGTGGCAAAGAGATACTGAACGCCATGGGTGCCAACCAGAGCAACCATGACCACGGCAAGCGCGCCGGTAGCACCGGAAATCATCGCCGGGCGACCGCCAATAACAGCGGTAATCAACCCCACAATAAAAGCTGCGTAAAGGCCAACGAGTGGATGAACGCCAGCGACAAAGGAAAAGGCAACAGCTTCAGGCACCAAAGCCAAAGCCACGGTGAGGCCCGAGAGCAATTCGGTTTTAATCCGCCCCGGCGTCATTTTTATCTGGTTAGAGTTGCGCCATTCGGCACTGGAAAGTCGTTCAGCAAATGCTGCAAGGGTCGCCCTGGTCACGTATTTGAAATCCGGTTATCTGGAATTGAGGATTGGGCGGTTAAACGGGTGTCACTATAACTCCAGCAAAACTGCCACACCCACCGTTTATTAAGAAAAACTACCCGTGGGTACATCTTCAACCGATGGAAATAATTGGTATCATAGGTTTTTCGACCAATGATCGGGTTATGTATCAGTTCTTCGATCTGTGTGCAACAGCGCTTCTATATAAGACAAGCTGGCCGACATGCAGGGTTGTAAATCAAGAAACGATTGGGGATTATTCAGCTTTTAGCGTCAGCCATCAGCTTGGCGAAACGTTCAAACAAATAGTGGCTGTCCTGGGGGCCGGGGGAGGCTTCGGGGTGATATTGTACGGAGAAGATTGGCTTTCCATCTACTGACAGGCCGCAGTTGGTGCCATCAAAAAGGGAGATATGGGTTTCTGTGACGCCTGCTGGCAGGCTGTCGCTGTCAACCGCAAAGCCGTGGTTCATTGAGGTGATTTCTACCTTGCCGGTGGTGTGGTCTTTGACCGGGTGGTTGGCACCGTGGTGGCCCTGGTGCATCTTTTTTGTGGTAGCACCCAGTGCCAGCGCCAGCATTTGATGGCCGAGGCAGATGCCGAAAATGGGAATATTGCTGGCAATCATTTTTTTGATTTCAGGCACAGTGTAGACGCCGGTGGCTTCAGGGTCACTGGGGCCGTTGGCGAGGAAAATGCCATCGGGCTGGTGCGCCAGCACGTCTTCGGCACTTGTGTTTGCCGGAACGACCGTGACTTTACAGCCGACATTGGCGAGGCAGCGTAAAATCGTGCGCTTGAGGCCGTAGTCTACTGCGACAACGTGATATTTCGGATTGTCCAGATGGCCGAAACCCTCGTCCCATTGCCAGTTGGTCTGGGTTGAGGTGAATTGCTGCGTTGTGCTGACATCCGGCACCATGTCCATGCCTTCAAGCCCGGCCCAGTCTTTGGCTTTTTGTTTGAGGGCATCGAGATCAAATATGCCGTCTTTTGCGTGGGCAATGACTGCATTAATGTAGCCGCTTTTGCGGATATGCGCGGTCAGGGCGCGGGTATCAACACCGCAAATGGCAATGATGTTGCGGTGTTCAAGCCATTTTTCCAAGGTCTTATCAGAGCGATAATTGGACGCCGCGGTAACTCGCGCACGCAGGACAGCGCCGCGAACGCCTGAGGCAGCCGCCGGGCTGGAGGTTTCAATGTCGTCGTCATTGGTGCCGATATTGCCCACATGGGGGAAGGTGAAAGTGATGATCTGGCCAGCATAGGAAGGATCGGTGAGAACTTCCTGATAACCGGTCATGGCGGTGTTAAAACAAACCTCGCCTACCGCATTGCCGGTCGCTCCCAAGCCCTGTCCTTCAATGACGGTGCCATCTTCCAGCACCAGAACGGCGGTTATGGTGCGGGCGGACCAGCCTGAGGTTTGCCGGTTATTATCCATTGTTGCAACATCTGACGGCGGCATTATCGAAGCTCCGGTTTGGGTGAAGGATTGTGTTGGCAATACATGATTTTAGCAGATTCGTATGGAATTCAGGGACTTACCGCGTTGCACATAAATATCGTACAAATTTTCCCGACATTAATGAAGTGGCAATTAGGCGTCAATATAAAATTTAATTATTTTATATATTAAAATCAACGGTTTAAGTTGACACAGAAGATTTGCACTCCCCCGGCAACTTAGGCTATGGTTCCGATCCTTATATCAGTAAATGGATTTTCTAAATGAGTGATCATCTTCGCGATCAGATTAATGCCGCCTTGAAAACAGCACTTAAGGAGCAACAGAAAACGCGACTTTCTACCTTGCGTTTAATAAGTGCAGCAATCAAGGACCGCGAAATTGCCGGTCGTGCCGACAATGGCGATAAGGGGGTTGATGATGGTGATATTCTGGAAATTCTGGCGAAAATGATCAAGCAACGCCGCGAATCGGCTCAAACGTATGAAGAAGCCGGTCGTCTGGAGCTTTCCCAGCAGGAGTTGGACGAAATTGACGTGATTTCGGAATTCATGCCCAAACAGCTGAGCGACGAAGACGTTGCCCAGGCCTGCCAGGCTATTGTTACTGAACTTGGCGCTGGTAGCCTCAAGGATATGGGCCGAACCATGGCGGCGCTGAAGGCAAAATACGCCGGTCAAATGGACTTCGGCAAAGCCGGCCGCATCATCAAAGAGCTTCTGGGGTAATGGGATTTTTCCGACCTATTGTTTTTTAGGATTCATATCCCTCATGTTCGTCATCCCCGGGCTTGACCCGGGATGACGAATTGGGAGGGTTTGGTTAAATGCGACGCGCTTTAATCTCGCTGTTTCAGGGCCGTTACTTCGATTTCGATTTTCATGCGACTGTCGGCGAGGCCCGCCTGAAACATGGTGGCGGCGGGGCGGGCTGATTTGAAGTATTTCTTTAATATGGGCCAGCAGGGTTCGAAATCATCTGCATCAGGCACTATGTAATGCACCCTGACCACATCATCGATGCAGCTGCCTGCTTGATCAAGCGCCCAGCAGATATTTTTCAGGCATTGTTCGGCCTGCTCAGCAACGTCGTCAGAGATTTCCATGGTGTCATAATCAAACCCGGTGGTGCCCGCCACAAACACCCATCTGCCATCCACAATAGCGCGTGAATAACCAACTTTCTCCTCAAACGGAGAACCTTGTGAAATGCGTTGTCTTGTCATTGTTTTGGGTGCCTGTACGGAAAATGGCCTAGGAAAATTTAAATCTGCATGTTTTTCATTGCGTTTCAAGTAATTGCTTTTAGCGACGCTCAAGCAGTGTGCGGATTACAGGCTTTTTGACCACCGATTTGTCCAGAGATTTGTAGTAACTGGTGCAGCTTTGAGTGGGGTTAATACCAATTAAATCAATGGGAGAGGGGATAAGCCTTGCGGTGCAAGAATGTTTTATTCAGATTGTTTATTGTTTACATTGCGCTGTTCAATGGTTTTACCTTTGGCAGCATCTGCTTGCCGATTTACTTTTTATGAATTGAGAAAAAACTTGCGTTGGAAGCCGTTTAAAATTGAAGGTAGGGTTTACAGTCTATCCCACCTGCATCCGTTCGAGTTTGATTTTGTGGTTGCTGCAAAGGATGGTAAGCCTGAACAAATATACTCTATAGAAGTGCTGTTTTCTCTGCACTGTTTTACACGGAGTCCAAAGCCATACGAATCAATTTCTGCCGTGTTGACATACTCCGATAGCAGGGAAACGAGGATCATTGATCTAAATAGGTACAAACTCTCATTTTCTTTGCCAAACATAATACGTGGGATTGATAATAGGAAATGTTTTCATACAAATCACGGCAGCTTTTTTACTGTTGATACGATCGATGATCAGGGAAACCGCTCTGAATATACGATCTATTTTACTGTAACGAAGAATGGTAAAGGCGGTCGATTGAAATTTTATGTAAATAGCGCGTATGTGCAGGGAATGATCTCTCGTCCAAAGGTAAGAAAGCCAGTAAAATTCTCTGTTATTGCTTTTAATACAAAGCATAACAGGACTATCCGGCGTCAGAAATAACAAAACCCCCGATCAACGGAGGCTTTGTCTTAATCAGGTACCTCTTGGTTATCCCACTCTTGGGTGAGGACCATTTCTGGCGGGCGAACGCTCATCCTGTTATGCGTTCATGCAATATATATTGGACATAAAAGCTTGACAGTCAATGAATTTTTGGAGTATTTTTTTGATTTAGACTAAAATCTAGTAGATTTTAGTCTAAAGTTTGATGTGTGTCAACTTTTTTAAGATACTCTCGCTACTTACAAAGCCAGCACCCGGTTATTCTTGACCTCGCCGATGACCACGCTGGTTTCTATGCCGATGATGCCGGGGATGTTGGCGATGACTTCGCGCAGGTAGCGGTTGTAATCGTTGATGCTGGCCAGGTGCATGACCAGCAGATAATCATGAGCGCCGGTGATGAGGTGGCAGCTGACCACTTCGGCCATCTTCTGTACGGCGGTTTCAAAACTTTCTATGTTGGAACGATAGCGGCTTTCGAGTTTGACGAAAACATACAATGAAAGATCAAGCCCACAGGCTGCCGGGTCGATCCGGGCGGCATAACCGGCAATAACGCCAGTTTCTTCTAATCGGCGGATGCGGCGGCGTGTTGGGGTGGGCGATAACCCCACTTGTTCGGCAACGCGCTCAACGCTGGCGCGACCGTCTTTTTGCAAAGCGGTGAGAATTTTCTTGTCAAATTGATCAAGAGACATTAGCTGAAAACCTCTAAAAATTTAGTATAAGTTGGTTTAATTTGGTGAGAAATCATCGAATTTTGATGATAACTTACAAGTCTTTCATAAAACGTGCAAATTTTGGTTACAATTGGAGATAATGTGAATGCTTAAGGATTGCCGGGGCATCCCCACATCAAGTAATTCAGCCGATGCGATTAAAGCCATGGAATCTGCACATCTGTGTGCGCTGGTGTTTAATGGCGATGCGGTGGGTGAAATTGACAAGGTTCTTGAGGCTCATCGCGATTTTGTCATGGGCTATTGTTTTAAGGCCGCCATGCTGACGCATGATATGGAAACGCGAATTTATTCGATTTTGCTGAAAAGTGTTGAGGCGGCTGAAGTCTTGTGGCCTATCGCCAATGAACGCGAACGCGACCATATTCAAGCCGTGCGTGCCTGGGTTGATGGCGATTTTTATGGCGCTGTACAACATTGGGAAACAGCCCTTACGCGCCATCCGCTTGATTTGCTAGCGCTGCAAATGGTGCATCTGTCTGATGTCTTGCTGGGTGACGTTGTCGGTCAGCGTGATTGTGTGGCGCGGGTGTTTTCAATCTGGGATGAATCAGTGCCAGGGTATGAGTTTGTCCTGGGGTTTTATTCCTTCGGGTTGGAAGAAAACCGCGACTTTATGCATGCGGAGGAACTGGGGCGGCAATCTTTGGCTCTGCGCCCCAATAACCCCTATGCGGTTCATGCGGTGGCGCATGTGATGGAAATGCGCGGGCGTCAATCCGGCGGTATCGCGTTCATGAAGCACCACGAGAACCATTGGGCCAACTCCAATTTTGCCAATCACCTGTGGTGGCACTTATCTTTGTTTCATATGGATGTAGGCCAAGTGGACACGGTGTTGCACATTTATGATAATCACCTGCGAACCCAGCAACACTCGGGCGACAAGTATGAAGAACTTGATGCCGCTGCTTTATTGTGGCGGCTGAAACTGCTTGATGTTGATGTGGAGGATCGCTGGTCGGAACTGGCGGATAAATGGCAGACGAGCGCCAGTGACACGCTTTATGCGTTTAATGATGTGCATGCGATGATGGCGTTTGTATCAGACAATCGACAAGATGCTGCCGAACAATTACTCAATGCCAATGCGCGTTATGTTGAACATGCATCCGACGCCAATGTGGCGATGAGCCGCGAGATGGGCATTCCGTTTTGCCTCGCCCTTCAGGCGTTTGCTCAAGGTAAGTATGGTGAGTGTGTCGACCGCTTGTTGCCGGCGCGTTACAACACCCATCGGCTTGGCGGCAGTTTTGCCCAGCGTGACATTATCGGCTGGACTTTGCTTGAAGCATCGTTGCGGGCACGCCGGTTTGATTTGGCACTTGCTTTGGCCAATGAGCGGTGCGCGCTCAAACCCAGCAGTGCACAAAACTGGAAATATGTGGCGCGTGCTCACAAGGGCCTCAATGATAGCCATCGTGCAGCCCAGGCCCAATCCAAGGCTGATTCTTTACTGGCGGCCTAGGCTCGGGTCTCATAATCAGATGATGGCCGATAAAAGCCGGTGGTTTTCGGACGCGATCACTTAAGGAGCCTCGCCTGAGAGGTTTTGCGAGGCTAAACATGGCTACATGCTTGACTTTGAAATCTGAAATAAGGCGCCATTGCGCCGGGACCCGGCTTTTGTCACGGCTCTTTGCGGACTATATCGGCGCATCTCCGCTTAAGACCGCACAAACGCTTCGCATCGGACGCGCAAAACAATGACCGGGCTGTGCTACACGCATATCGACAGCCCTGTGGGACCGCTGCTGGCCGCAGGAGATGGGCAGGCGCTGCATTTCCTGAGTTTTTCTACAGGTCACAAGGCGTTCGGCCCCCGCCCGGATTGGCGTTGCTCGGATGCGCCGTTTGTTGAAGTCCGACGCCAGCTTGACGCCTATTTCTCTGGTGATTTGCGCCAGTTTGATCTTCGGCTTTGTCTGTCCGGCACGGATTTTCAGAACAGTGTCTGGCGCTATTTATCCGAAATCCCGTTTGGAAAGACGCGCTCCTACGGGCAGCTCGCAACCGCACTTGGACGGCCCAAAACCAGTCGGGCGGTGGGTGCTGCCAACGGCAATAACCCGTTGCCGATTATTCTGCCCTGCCATCGCGTCATCGGGGCAAATGGCACGCTTACAGGTTTTGGCGGGGGGCTGGCAACAAAGGAATATCTACTGCGCCATGAAGGCGTTCTTGACCATGAAAGCGATCAGCTCAGCCTGTTCAATGGGTAACTCCAGGGCTGGGTATAGAATTTTGCGGCAATGTGCCGAATTGTCGTCGAAGGCTGCTCAAACCCGAAGTTCGGCACATCGTCGTATACAGGTTTTGAGCTTAGAAACTTCTTTGCCATAATCATTGTTTGTGATTGAATAGTATAACAATCAAAGGGAGAGATAGACTATGTGTGATCATTGTGTGATGGAAGCGGTCAAGGGCAAGATGCTTGACCGGCGTAACTTTTTCAAAGGTGTAGCACTGGCTTCCGCTGCAGCAGCCGTTGGCGGTGCGGCAACTCCGGTGGTTGCTGCGGAAATAAATATCTCAAACGGCAAACCGTCAGATCTGACGCACGAGTTGCATGAGAATTTCCCGACATATTTCGGCAAGTCAGGTGTTTCGGTTGAGCAGCTGTATAAGTTCAAGAAAGATGGATTTAATTTGAACATTAATACCATCAATGAGCATACCGGTACGCATATGGATGCCCCTTTGCATTTTTCTGCCGATGGAAATTCAGTTGCTGAAATTCCCGTTGAAAACCTGTTTTGCCCCCTGGCGATTATTGATATTCGTGAAAAAGCGGCAGCCAGCGCCGATGCGCAAGTTACACCGGATGACATTAAAGCCTATGTCTCTGCCAACGGGCCGATAGCTGATGGCGCCTGTGTGGCGATGATGTCGGGCTGGGACAAGTTTACCAGTGGCGACAAGTTCAGAAATGCCGATGACAAGGGTAAAATGCACTTTCCCGGCTTTCACATCGAAGCGACAAAAATGTTGCTGGAAGAAACCAAATCTGTCGGCATGGCAGTTGATACGCTGTCGCTTGATTATGGTTTTTCGGCAGATTTTGCCACTCATTATGCCTGGTTGCCGCAAGGCCGCTGGGGGCTTGAGTGTGTTGCCAATCTCGACGCATTGCCCGTAAAAGGGGCAACCCTCATAGTTGGTGCGCCAAAATTACGCGGTGGCACTGGTGGGCCTGCGCGGGTGATGGCGTTGTCTTAAAATCTGGATGCGTGTATAATCACAGCTAATCCTTCTGTCATTCCCGCCAAGGCGGGAATGACGGGAAGATAGTTGTTTTCACCATCAGATTAGAGCCCGATAAGACCGATGAAATTTCCGCCCTCGCTTCTCGATGAGATTCGTGCCCGTCTGCCTGTTTCAGACGTCATAGGCCGACGCGTCAAATTGCAGAAGCGCGGTCGCGAATTTGTTGGTCTGTCACCGTTTAATTCCGAAAAGACGCCGTCCTTTACCGTTAATGATCAAAAAGGGTTTTATCACTGTTTTTCTTCCGGCAAGCACGGGGATATCTTTTCGTTTCTGACCGAAGTGGAAGGGTTGAGCTTTCCTGAGGCGGTTGAGCGCCTGGCGCATGAGGCCGGTGTGGCGATGCCTGAGCGATCGGCCGAGGTGGAACAGCAGGAGAAAAAACGCACCGGGCTTTTGGACGTAATGAAACTGGCGCAAGCTTTCTTTGTTGATGCTTTGCAATCGCAAAACGGGGCATTGGCGCGGGGATATTTAAACGAACGCGGTGTTACAAGTGCCACTCAACAGACCTATGGTCTGGGGTATTCACCTTCAGGGCGCTATGACCTCAAGCAGTTTCTCAATTCAAAAGGTGTCTCACAAAACGAGATGATTGAGGCTGGAATGATTATTGGTGGTGCCGATATTGCGGTATCCTATGATCGGTTTCGCAATCGGGTGATGTTTCCGATTATGGATGTTAAGGGCCGGGTGATCGCCTTTGGTGGCCGCGCTCTGTCTGAAGACCAGCCAGCCAAATATCTCAATTCACCTGAGACGCCGCTGTTTCACAAAGGCCATGTGCTCTACAATATCTCGCGCGCCAGACAGGCGGCTTATGATCAGGGAAAAGTCATAGCCGTTGAAGGTTATATGGATGTAATTGCGCTCGGTATGGCCGGGTTTGATAATGCGGTGGCACCGTTAGGCACGGCATTGACCGAAAGCCAGCTGCGCCTGTTGTGGCGCATGTCACCAGAGCCAATCCTGTGTTTTGATGGTGATAAAGCGGGGCTGAAAGCAGCTTATCGCGCCATTGATCTGGCCTTGCCAATGCTGGCACCGGGACAATCTGTGCGTTTTGCCTTGTTGCCCGATGGCCTTGATCCCGATGATCTGATCAAGGCCCAGGGGCGCGATGCTTTTGAGCAGGTGGTGGAGGATGCCCTGCCGCTGATTAACCTGCTGTGGCGGCGTGAAGCCGAGAGTGATACCTGGCAAACGCCGGAAAAACGCGCTCTTCTTGAGCGGCGAATTATGGAAGCTGCGACAAGCATCACAGACCAGAAGGTACGCCATCACTATGAAGCCGCCCTGGGTGATCGTTTGCAAAAACTGTGGCAGCCGACAGGAACAACAAACAGAAAAAACCGCCAGTTCAAGCCGTCTGGCGCAAGCGCCAGAACAGGAAACTGGCAAGGGGGGCGCTATAAATCCCCGCGCCAGACGTCGGGAGTTTCGGAAGCGCTGAAAAAGAGTACGCTTGCCCGTAACCAGCAAGGTTGGCAGATAGAGCCACGCGAAGCCTTGTTGTTTATGACAATAATTAATCATCCCGGTATGTTAGACGAGGTTTTGGAAGAGTTTTCGAACCTGGAATTTTCCATAGCTGAGCTTGACAAACTGCGGTCTGTGATAATAGATGTCGCGTCCGCCACCCAGCCTCTTGAAAATCAAGGTATGAAATCCCAATTGGTAGAGCATAACTGCGTTTCTTTGCTGGAGCGGCTAGACGCTGCGCTGACGCATGCAAGTGACCGGTTTGTTCAGGACCAAGCGTCTGATGAAGAAGCTATTTGCGGTTGGCGACAGGCAGCCGAATTGCATGTGAGGGCATTTTCGCTGCGTAAGGAGTTAAATGTTGCTGAACTGGCCTATGTGCAGGACAGCAGTGAAGAGAATTTTAAGCGGCTGACGGATATCCGCAGTCAACTAATCAGTGCCGATGGCATTGAAGCTCGAGGCGATGGAGTGAGTTCCAAAATTTGATTTCCGGTCTTTCAGATGAGAGCCGCGAAACAGATGCTGGAAAATAAGCTCGAAATAGTTGTACGTGGTTAAGGTGAGTTTAACGTAACTGACCTAAAAAAGGTAGAGAACACACGCTGATTGTCCTTGTAACTGAGGCAATTAGCTATTTTTGCACGATGGTGTTGGCGGCCCGCGATTAAGAATAATCAAGGCTGGATCAATACCATCCAGATTGCGCCAAAGCAGGCGCTGTCTTGGAGTTATTGGAAATATGGCGACAAAAACGGCCGAAAAAGACAAAAAGGCAGATGCAAGCAGCGAAACCCAGGATGGGCCGTTGCTTGATATGACGGGCAAGGCAGTTAAAGGTCTTATAAAACTCGCCAAACAACGCGGGTACGTGACCTATGATGAACTCAATGAGGTTTTGCCCTCGGATCAGGTTTCTTCAGAAAAGATAGAAGATACCCTGTCTATGCTATCCGAGATGGGCATTAATGTCATTGAGCAGGATGAAGTTGAGGAAAATCAGGCCAACGGGCAATTGGCGACTGCAGCCAAACTGCCCGCCAAGGTGGAAAAGCCCGCTTCCGAAACTGTCGACAGGACAGATGATCCGGTAAGGATGTATTTGCGCGAAATGGGCTCGGTTGAGTTGCTGTCGCGTGAAGGTGAAATTGCCATTGCCAAGCGCATTGAGGCCGGGCGCGAAGCGATGATTGCCGGGTTGTGCGAAAGCCCTTTGACGTTCCAGGCGATTATTATCTGGCGCGATGAACTGAACGAAGGAACCATCTTACTGCGTGATATCATCGACCTTGATGCCACCTACGCCGGGCCTGAGGCCAAGGTTGCCCAGGCATTGTTGGGCCAGCAGGTTACCGAGGCGGCTGCATTGGCAGCACGTAATGCTGAAGCCGGTATCATCACCAAGCCACCGGCACACGGTCCCGGTGCAACCGTAGCAGCCCTTGGCGGCGGCATGAATAACCCGGCGTTGAAGAAAAAGCTGGAAGCCAACAAAGACAATACAGATGAAGCCTCTAAATCAAATGAAAATGGTGACGAGGACGATGATGAAGAAGATGAAGCCGATAATTCCCTGTCGCTGGCGGCGATGGAGGCTGAACTCAAGCCCAAGGTGGTTGAGGTCTTTGACAAGATTGCGTCTAACTATAAAAAACTGCGCAAGCTTCAGGACACCCGCGTTGAAAACAAGCTGAAAAATGAAGGCCTGAGTACGAGCCAGGAGCGGCGTTACAAAAAGCTGCGTGAGGAAATTGAAGAGGACGTCAAGGGGCTGTCCTTGAATAATGCGCGTATTGAAGCGCTGGTTGAACAACTCTATGAAATCAACAAGCGCTTGATGAGTTTTGAAGGTCGTTTGATGCGTCTGGCTGAAAGTCAGGGTGTCAAGCGCGAGAACTTCCTTAAAGAATACCAGAGCAACGAACTTAATCCCAACTGGCTTGAAGACGTTGGCGCCCTCAAGGCCAAGGGCTGGAAAGCCTTCGCTCAACAAGAGATTGGACCGGTTGGTGACATTCGATCTGAAATCTTTGCGCTGGCAACTGAAACCGGTCTGGAAATCAGCGAGTTTCGCCGCATCACCCATATGGTGCAAAAAGGTGAACGTGAAGCCCGCCGCGCCAAGAAGGAAATGGTTGAAGCCAACTTGC
This sequence comes from Hyphomicrobiales bacterium, assembly GCA_021775475.1. Lineage (GTDB taxonomy): Bacteria > Pseudomonadota > Alphaproteobacteria > Rhizobiales > JAJFHR01 > JAJFHR01. The sequence goes on along the minus strand of JAJFHS010000053.1, from coordinate 173,178 downwards.
GTCTGGTGATCTCCATTGCCAAGAAATATACCAACCGCGGATTACAATTTCTCGATCTCATTCAGGAAGGCAATATCGGCCTGATGAAGGCGGTTGATAAATTTGAATATCGCCGTGGCTACAAGTTTTCAACCTATGCCACGTGGTGGATCCGTCAGGCGATTACGCGCTCTATTGCTGATCAGGCCCGCACCATCCGTATACCGGTGCATATGATTGAGACCATCAACAAACTGGTGCGTACCTCGCGTCAGATGCTGCATGAAATCGGTCGTGAACCAACCCCGGAAGAGCTTTCCAACAAGCTTGCCATGCCACTTGAAAAAGTGCGCAAGGTGCTCAAGATTGCCAAGGAGCCGATATCTCTGGAAACGCCGATTGGCGATGAGGAAGATTCACATCTTGGCGATTTCATCGAGGACAAGAATGCAATCCTGCCGATTGATGCCGCTATTCAATCGAACTTGCGTGAAACCACCACACGGGTGCTGGCCTCATTGACGCCGCGCGAAGAACGCGTGCTGCGCATGCGTTTTGGCATTGGTATGAATACGGATCATACTCTGGAAGAAGTCGGCCAGCAGTTCTCGGTAACCCGCGAACGTATCCGCCAGATCGAAGCCAAAGCCCTGCGCAAACTCAAGCATCCTTCACGCAGTCGCAAGCTTCGGAGTTTTCTGGATAACTAGATGTCACGTAGTTGTTGTACTTTGGATATCAATAAGCCGTGGTTTGAAAGAGATAAATGGTACGCTTTCAGTGAAATGCGTAGTTTCGAAGAACAACTTTTACATTGTCGTCGTTCCAATCCAGATTTATCAAAACAATGGCGGGCTCCAGATGCAAGTCCAAACAGCGAATTTATCAAACTTCGAAATGAAGAACTAATCCCGGCGAGAATTTTTGCAGATCACAAAGGGCTTTCGAAAGATGGCTTCTTTATGATCACCCCGCCGGGTGATCAGATCGACATCAAGGTTAAACGATTAACAGCGGAAGATGAGTGGAATTTGCAGATCACGGTTTGTAATCCCAGCCTGAATTGCGACCCGGGGGAAAATGCTGGGTATCAATCTAGATTAAAAAATGAGTTGATGAATAAACAAGGTGAATTTGCTGGGGTTGGACGATTAAATCCAAAGACAGTCAGGAAGTGGAAACCGGATCAGGCCTCACTTGTGGGTGAAAGCTACACAACGGAGAAGTGTCACGCAGCTTATGAGCGAGATATTATTGGATCCCTGGAGCGAAAATCCAACCACGATGGTCGGGGATACTGGTTGTTAGTTTTTGTAAAAGAATTTCATCAACACATCGATAATGGTTTCGATTATGTGGTTGATGCTGCATTCAGGAAGGTCACGGACATCAATTTTTATCGTGTTTGTTTTTTTGATGAGGGCGGAAATAATTTTATTGAAAAAGCACCGGTCGGTTAAGAGAAATTTTGTTTGGCACAGTCCTGCCATCGGCGTCATTCCTGCGCAGGTGAGGATGACAAAAAGGATACATTTGGTTGAACCGGATAAAGCAAGATCGGAAACTGTGCAACTGGGTTTGTGTAATTCGATCCTGTTTTAAAACACGTTGTATTTATAGGTTGCAAAATCATCCTTCTTCGTCATCCTCGGGCTTGACCCGAGGATGACGAAGTTAGGAGGCGATAAATGTGGCAAACATTTGAATGTCCACTACGACTGTTAAACAGAGAGAAGCGCACATGATGCACGCTGCCGACATCAGCGACTGGTTGTTGAAAGAGGCCATAAACGAACCAGATCCCGCCCGGATATTTGACGGGTTTTGTGAGCGTCTGGTTATTGCGGGTATCCCTGTCGAACGCGCCATGTATCTGGCGGAAACACTGCACGCAGAACAAAGCGGTTATGGTCGGGTGTGGACACCCGGTGCGCCTTCCACATATATTCCGATTTTATACGGTAGCAGAACGGATGGGCTTTATACGCACAGTCCTTTTGCCTGGGTGCATGAAAATCGTAAAAGCCTGTCACTTTGTCTGGCTGATACGCCGGATGAAGAATTTGGTATTGTCGGTGATTTTAAAGAGCAGGGTTTTACCCATTATATCTGCTTGCCGTTGTTTTTTTCCAACGGTGTACAAAACGGATTGAGTTTTGCCACCAAAGACACAAGCGGCCTGACATCGGCACATCTGGAGCTGATCGAGCAGATATTGCCGGCCTTTCGCGCTATTGCTGAAATAAAATCATCGGCCCAGCGTATGCACTCGGCACTGGCGACGTATGTGGGAGCAGAACCGGCGGCGATGATTTTGGAAGGTGATATTCACCTTGGTGAGGTTAAACGCACCCGCTCGGCCATCATGTTTGTGGATATGCGCAACTTCACCAGACTGTCCAGCCAAGTGTCTGAAGAAAAACTGGTCGAGGTTTTAAACGAATATTACACTTGTGTGGTGCCACATGTTGAAGCTGCTGGCGGCGAAGTTTTGAAATTTATCGGGGATGGTGTTTTAGCGGTTTTCAAAGCTGAACCCGGGCAGGGGCCTGATGCCTGTGGTCGCGTGCTTGGTGCGGTAAAGAAGGTTCTCAAAGCAATCGATCAGCACAATATCGAGCGCGGAAAGGGCAGGGAGTGTCCCATTCATGCCGGAGTTGCCCTGCATTTTGGCAATCCGGCTTATGGCAATGTGGGCTCGGGCACGCGGCTTGATTTCACGGTGATCGGGCGTGACGTTAATTACACCTCGAGAATTGCTGACATGTGTTCAAGTTTTGATCGCCGTTTGCTGATGTCGGAAGAATTCGTCAAACGCCTGCCCGACAACGCTTACACCAAATACCGCGATGTCATTTTACCCGGAGTTCCCGGCGAGACAACACTTTTTGTTCCCTGCACGGGATAGTTTTATTCCAGCTCCCAGGTGATGTTGACCTGAATTCGCAAGGCTTGTTGGCCTGCTTCTATGGGGACATCCGCGCGGACACTCCGGGCCTCGAGCCTTTGGACAAATTGCCGAACGGGTGGGCGTGCCTGACCTTCAGATATGGAAATTATCCGGCCCAGCTTGCTGTTGGTAGCGGCCACATAGATTTCGACTTTGCGAAGCGCATCTTCAACCGCACGTTTGCGGGCCTCATCGAGCAGTTTTTGCGGCTTGTCGATGGCAAAGGAGATACCATTGATCTGGTTTGCCCCCAGCGTAATCATCTTATCAAGAATGCTGCCAAGTTCGTCGCGCTGGCGCACGGTTATATGAACCTGATTTCGCACCTCATAGCCGATGATTTTAGGTGGGTTTCGGCGGTTTTTCTGATCGTAAAAGTAGGTGGGGTTAACAGAAAACCCGGAGGTTCGAATGTCTTTGGCACCAATACCCGCAACCTTGAGGCCAGCGATTATCCGGGTCATCGCAGCTGAGTTGGATTGCAGTGATTTTGCAGCCGTTTTAGCCTGCGATACCACACCGCTGGTTATCCGGGCAATGTCGGGGCTGGCACTGATTTCACCCAGGCCTGTAATTGAGATTACAGCTTTCGAATTGTTCCCCTCAGCGCGCGAGGGCAGGCTGGCGACAAGAAATATGCTTAAGGCAAGCGCGCCAGTGCGCCAAAGGCATGGCAGGTGTCTGTTCATGTTCACTGTTCCCGTTTAAGTTGAGTTCCACGATGACTGCACATTATCATAACTCAATGAAGACAGATTAAGACCCCATTAGAACACAGTATATGTATATCAGATTTGGTGTCCCGGTAAAATTTCAACAATTCACCAGTTTTCCTTTGTCTTCTGTCCGTGTTCGGTGTAGGCAAATCCCCGGGGCCTGTAGCTCAGTTGGTTAGAGCCGACCGCTCATAACGGTCTGGTCGCAGGTTCGAGTCCTGCCGGGCCCACCACTCTTTTCTCATTTTTTATACTATACCCATAACAGTCTCCGTTTCCCCCGTATTCCGGCGGTTCCTAGAGGGTATGATGTCTGCCGTCTGGTGCAGAGATTGAAGAAATTCGGTATTTTTTTAGATTTTGACCATTCGTCTCTGTGGAGCACTTTTGGCGACCAGACGTTTGAATGCAACGATGGTGGAATTCGGGAATTTTAGGTGGACATTCCGAGTAACTGGCGTTGTTCTTTCCAGCTGTAGGGTAATGCCGGAAGATTACGTAGTTTTCTGATTGTCAGATCTACCGGTTGGTTTCCATTTAATATCGTGTCGGTGATATCAGGAGCCAGGAAGGCCAGGGGTAAAAATCGTCTGATCTCGTTCCGATCTTCGTTCAGTTGTTCTGCAAGTTGGACTTGTCGCGTATTATTTCCGCATCCCATTCTCGATTAGGCTGCTTTTCGTTCAAATTGTATAGGGCTTTTTCCTCCTAATGTTGAATGACGTCTACGCGGATTGTAGAAGCCATTGATATATTCGAAGATGGCAATCTCGGCCTGGCGTCTTGTCTGCCATGTTCGACGCCAGATCAGTTCTGCCTTGATTGTTTTGAAGAAGGTTTCGACAGCGGCGTTATCGTAGCAGTTGCCTCTGCCGCTCATTGATACTTTGAAGCTGCATTCACGCAATAGCTTTTGATAATCATGGGAGCAATACTGGCTGCCTCGATCCGTGTGGTGAATGCACCCAGGTGGCGGTCTGCGCAACGCAATTGCCATGTTGAGTGCCCGGATTGCCAGATCGCGTTTGAGACGATTGCTCACAGCCCAGCCAATCGCACGCCTTGAATGCAAATCAATCATCACCGCCAGATACAACCAGCCCTCTCGGGTCCAGATGTAACTGATATCGCCAGCCCATTTTTGGTTAGGGCGCTTGGCTTCGAAGTTCCGGTCCAACAGGTTTGGTGCAATGTTGAAGCGATGATTGCTATCAGTTGTTGTCTTGTATTTATGGGTTCTGACTACTTTAAAGCCATTGTCACGCATCAAACGGCCTACGCGCCGGTGACCAACTTGTATGCCCATCTCCTTCAATTCCTGCGTCATACGGGGGCGACCGTAACTGCCAAGACTGAGATGATGTTGCTCACGAATGTGAGCTAATAACACCATGTCTTCGCGCTGACGTTGACTGGCTGGACGACTGCGCCAGGCACGAAAGCCACGCGATGTGATATTCATAATATGACAAAGTCGCTCGGCAGGGATGTGGCTGCAGTGTTCTTGAACGAAGGCAAATCTCATTTGCTTTGCTCCACGAAGAACACCGTGGCCTTTTTTAGCGGATCCCGCTCCTCCTTGAGACGGCGGTTCTCTTTGCGAAGCCGTTCATTCTCCCTGGCCAAATCCAAATCTGCTGCTGGCGGCATGTCATCGCGAGGGGATTTTTGTATCCATTTACTGAGCGTTGAAAATCCAATCCCCAAATCAGACGCCACCTGGCGGCGTGAAAGACCGCTCGTCAGGGCAATGCGTATTGCTTCATGTCTGAATTCTTCACTGTGTCTTCGTGCCATTGTTGTTTCTCCTTGATGGCTGATATTCCATTCAAGGACACGGAACTAAATCGTGGCAAGTCCAGTGTGGCAAAATGTGACGACTGCAGCATAGTCACTGGAAAGAAGTTTGCATTGCGGAATTTTCAGAAGTTAATCTGTCAACACCCAAGACAGAACTCATGGCAAACACTCAATAAGACCGCGGTAGCCCGAGTACATGTTGTGCGAGGTAATTCAAGATCATGTTTGTGGAAATGGGTGCCGTACGAGAAAGCCGGGCATCGCGCCATTTACGTTCAATATCGTACTCAACCGCAAAGGCAAAGCCACCATATGTTGTGAAACAGGCTTCTGCACATTCCCAGGCAGCCTCTGACGCCAGCAACCGCGACATATTGGCTTCAGCGCCACAGGGCATATGTGCATCAAACATGGCACTGGCTTTTCGTACCATAAGGTCAGCGGCTTCCAGTTGGGCGTAACCCTGGGCAATCGGGAACTGGATACCCTGGTTTTGACCAATGGGGCGACCAAAGACCTCACGCTCATTTGCATAATTCACTGCTTTTTCGACAAAATAACGGCCATTGCCGATTGATTCAGCTGAAACCAGGCAACGTTCGGCATTCATGCCATCCAGTATATAACGAAACCCCTTGCCTTCCTCGCCAATAAGGGCATCGCCGGGAATGGGCACATTGTCGAAAAACACCTCGCAGGTATTGTGGTTGATCATGGCTTTGATGGGCTTTATTTCGCAACCATTCTTCTGGGCTTCGCGCAAATCAATCAGGAAGGTGGAAATACCATCGGTGCGTTTTTCACATTTGTCTGCTGGCGTGGTGCGGGCCAGCAACAGCATTAAATCAGAGTGCGCCGCCCGGCTGGTCCAAACTTTTTGACCATTAATCACATAGCCGTTGCCCTGCCGGTCTGCGCGCGTCTTGAGCTGTGTAGTGTCCGAACCTGTTGTGGGCTCGGTGACACCGAAGGCCTGCAGGCGCAACTCGCCTCTGGCAATTTGCGGTAGAAAATACTCTTTCTGTTCTTTGGATCCATGGCGCAGGATTGTACCCATGGTATACATCTGTGCATGGCCCGGGCTGGCATTGCAACCGGTGGCATTAATGGTTTCAAGGATGACGCCGCCACCGCGAATGGGCAATCCGGCACCGCCATATTCTTCCGGTATCAATGCCGCGAGATAACCGGCCTCGGTAAGGGTTTCGATAAATTCGGTTGGATAGCTTGTCTCCGGTGGCTGGTCTTCCAGCCCTTGCCAGTACTTACCCGGGAAGTTTGAACACAAAGCTCTTACCTGCTCGCGGATCTCCGGGTAATCCTCGGCAACAGAAATTGACGATTCACATTCAGACATATATTTCCTCAACTTTACTGTTTTTCATTTCCAGAGAAATCAAGCAGCGTTCGATGCCGCAACGAAACCAAGCGGTGGACCGGCGGTAACGAAAGTTCCTTGAGTGGGCTCACCGTTAAGGTGATGGATCATCAACTCGCGTGTTTCCATCAGGGCATCAAGGTCAATGCCGGTTTTCATGCCGCCTGATTCCAGCATAAAAACCAGATCCTCGGTGACGATATTACCACTGGCACCGGGTGCATAAGGACATCCGCCCAAACCGCCAAGACAGGAATCGAGCTCACGAACGCCCGCCTCAAGAGCGGCAAAGGCATTGGCGAGGCCGAGGCCGCGGGTGTCGTGAAAATGCGCACCTACGGGCACGTCCTTGCCGATTGTGCGATAAAGTTCATCGAACAGGTCTTTAACCTGGCGCGGGTTGGCAAAGCCTACAGTATCGGCGATACTGAGCCGGTCCGCGCCCAGTTTCAAAAGTTGTTCGGCCTGCCACATGACATCGCGCACCGGCGCAGGCCCGGAAATTGTACAGCCAAACGAGGTGGCCAGACCGCCAGATATGACTGTTTTGCGCTCCGGGTCTACCTGATTGCGGTATTCAATAATCTTGCGGAAATCTTCCAGAGATTCGGCAATAGTGCGGTTGATGTTGGATTTGTTGTGCGCTTGCGATACGGACATCACCACACCGATTTGATGGGCGCCCGATAAAATAGCGTTTTGGGCACCTTTAAGATTGGGAACAAGAACAGCAACGGTGAGGTCAGGAATTTCCAGAGACTGTCTGACCACTTCCGCTGTGTCAGCCATTTGCGGCAAAAGGTCCGGTCGCACGAACGATCCCACTTGAATTTGCGGCACGCCAGCAGCGGCTTCGGACTTGATCCAGTCTAGCTTGGCTTGTGTGGGGAAGATGGTTTTTATGCTTTGCAGGCCGTCGCGCGGTCCAACTTCATGTACCAGAACATCAATGTTATCGCCCATGTCAACGCACCTCCTTACTTGCCGGTAAACTTAGGTTTACGTTTTTCGTTGAATGCCAGAATACCCTCCAGCCGGTCGGCCATCGGCACCAGTTGATTGTAGGCCTCAAGTTCAAACTGATAGCCATTGAAACGGTCAATCTGTGTAGCAACAGAGATTGAGCGCTTGGCACGCATAACCGATTGTGGCGCATTTTCGGCTATTATACGTGCTGTATTGAGTACAGAATTGAGGAGGTCATCGGGTTCGCAGACTTTGTTCACCAGTCCCCATTTTTCGGCATCCTCGACGGAAAATGGACGGCCTGTGAGGATGATCTCCTTGGCTCGACGCTCGCCTACGGCATGGGGCAGGTTTTGCGTGCCCATGGCCCCGGGCATAATGCCAAGTGTTACTTCGGTAAGGGCAAAACGCGCTGTGGTAGACGCATAGGCAAAGTCAGAATTCAGCACCATTTCGCAGCCACCCGCATAGGCCGGGCCATTGACAGCGGCTATTACCGGCATGGGACACATGCGCTGGGCATGCACACCTTGTTCAAAAATAGCGTGCTGGCGCTGCCATTGTTGATCGCTCATGCCTTTGCGTTCTTTCAGATCACCCCCGGCACAAAAAACCTTGCCGGTCCCGGTCATCACCACGCATCGATACTCTTCCCCATCCACATACAGGCCTTCGTAAACCTCTTTCAGTTCCAGGCCCATGGCGGTATTTTTGGCATTGGCAAAATCCGGGCGGTTGAGCGTAATCAGCAAGATGTGTTCGTCAATGCGTTCCACTTTTATAGTTTCAAAATCGTCACGCATCAGCTCTTGTCCTTTATCTTGGCGTTATGCTCGCCCAAGGCAGGGGCAGCGCGGCTCAACTGTGGTCTGATTTTGTTGAAACTTAAAGGCAGGCCCATTTGCAGCGGCGTGTCGTCGGTGAGTTTCTGGATAATTCCCAATGCTTTTGTCTGTTCGTCGGCCATCATTTTTTTTGTATCTCTTACCGGGGCTGAAGGCACGCCTGCTTCATCGAATCTGCCGCGCCAGTAATCGCATGTTTCGGCCAGCAAAATAGGCTCCATGAGCTGGTTGAGAGCGGCCACGTTTTTGTAGCGCATCATGTTTTCAATGAAACGCTTGTCGTTGATCCAGTCAGGATGGCCCAATACTTTGGATAGCTTTTCAAACAGACTGTTGTTGGGTGCGGCGATAATCAGGTAGCCATCGGCACATTCGTAAGCCTGATACGGTGCCATGCCACGCGCTGTTGTACCCTGGCGCTCTGGGGTTTTTCCGGTGACCTGCATGTTGGCCATTGAACTTGCCATCCAGCCCAGTGAAGTTTCATAAAGCGAGGCATCTACAATACAGCCTTTTCCTGTTTCGATCCTTTTATTCAAGGCGGCCAGAATACCAATAGCGCACCACATGCCGGTACCCATATCAATGATCGACGGGCCAACACGCACAGGCGGGCGGCCAATTTCCCCCGTCACACTCATAATGCCGCTAAGAGCTTGCATCAGCGGATCGTACCCGGGTTGATCTTTCAACGGGCCGGTGTTGCCAAAGGGCCAGAGATTGCAATAAATCAGCTTGTCATTTTCTGAAGTCAGCGTGTCGGCGTCCAATTCATAACGATTGATGGTGCCGGGGCGTAAATTCTGAATAACCACATCTGCTTTGGTAAGGCAAAAATCCCGCAACCACTGGCGGTCGCCATCGTCCTTGAAGTCAATCGTGATCGAGTTTTTCTCGTTGTTGAGGTAATGATAAGTGGACGATGTGCCATCGGGGAAAATGCCCCCCCATTGACGGGTGTCATCGCCGCCTTCGGGGCGTTCCACCTTGATGACTTCTGCGCCCAGAGCTGCTAAAATCCAGGAGGCGTAAGGCCCGGCTACACTGGTGCCAATTTCAACAACAAGCGTGCCTGCAAGTGGTTTTTCTATTTGTGTTTCTGGCATCGTGTCTGGTGTGACCGTCGTTGGAACTGTGTAGCGAACAGATTTTGCCGATACAAAAAGCGGGTGTGAATTTCGCAATTCATTGATACCTGATGCTACTTCCCGAACCTCGCATCCGTCAATAGAATGATGCTTGCCTAAACCCTGTTTAGCGTTGCAGCGGGTCGTATTTATTGCCATAAATGACGGGTGCCCATTCCCTGGGAAGATATTTACCCGATACACAATTTACATTAAAACTCGAGGACATTTGAATGAAGCCACTCGAAGGTATCCGAGTTCTGGATTTGACCAATGTTCTGGCAGGGCCGTTTTGTTGCCATCAACTTGCGCACATGGGGGCCGACGTTATCAAGGTTGAAATACCTCAAACGGGTGACCTTGCGCGGCAATTGGGTGCAGATGCAGCCCTCAATGACAGGCTCATGGGGATATCGTTTCTGGCCCAAAACAGCGGCAAGCGCTCTCTAACCGTAAATATGAAATTAGCAAAAGGCCGGGATGTTTTTAAACGTCTTGTAGGCACGGCTGATGTGGTGGTTGAAAATTTCAGGCCGGGCGTCATGGGCAGGCTGGGCGTTGGGTACGAGGTTCTCAAAGCTGAAAACCCCGCGCTGATCTATTGCGCGATTTCCGGGTTTGGTCAGGACGGGCCGATGCGGGACCTGCCGGCCTATGACCAAATTATTCAAGGCCTGTCCGGTGTTATGAGCATTACCGGTGCACCGGATAATGCGCCATACCGGGTGGGGTATCCCATGGCAGATACCATTGGCGGCATGACAGCAGCCTTCGCCGTTTCTTCCGCCCTTGCCAACCGGTCTGACGACAAGGGGTGTTTCATTGATGTGTCGATGCTGGAGGCTGTAATGGCGTCCATGGGGTGGGCGATTTCAGATTTTCTGATGGCAGATAAAGCACCTGAGCCGCGCGGTAATGATAATTTCACCGCCAGTCCGTCAGGGGCTTTTCAAACCGGCGACGGTCTCATCAATATTGCCGCCAACAAGCAGGAACAATTTGAAGCTGTGTGCCGTATTGTCGGCAAGCCCGAGATGTTAACCGATCCCCGGTTTTCTGCCCGCCGGGCGCGTATTGACAATCGCGCGGCACTAACGGAAATTCTGGAAGAGGCGATGATCGGTAAAAGAGCGACTGCGTGGGTTGAGGAATTGAACCAGGCGGGTGTTCCTGCCGGGATTGTGTTAAGTGTTCCCGAAGCTCTGGCGCAGCCGCAAATCGCCGACAGAGAGATGATTGGTGCCTTTGAAAAGGTGCCCGGTGTCGGCCGCGACGTGCGCATTGCCCGCACAGGTATCAAGCTTGACGGCAAGGCAGTCAAAACCGGCATGCCGCCGCCAGCGCTGGGGCAACATAATGATGAGTTGTTGGCTGAACTGGGCTTTTCCAGCGATGAGATAGGTCAGTTGAAGGAGGGCAGGGTGATATGAGCGATAATAAGAAAGTCAATTTCCCGGTGACTACTCAGGCGGGAGACTGGGTGGCAAATCTTGATGCCGATGACATTCCGGCCCGAGCTTATGATTTTGCCAGGCATGCCATCCTTGATTGCATCGGCTGTGCTATTGCCGGGCAGGGGGAGCCGGCAATGGAAATCATGCGCGAGGAATTTGCCGGTAACGCCAGCGCTGGCGCAAGTACATTGATTGCATCTGGCAGGAGCACCAGTCTTCATAATGCAGCACTGATTAATGGTACGGCGGCCCATGCTCTGGATTATGATGATGTTCACTTTCGCCTGCATGGCCACCCAACCACTTGTATTGCCCCGGCCACATTGGCTCTTGGCGAGTTTTTGGGCGCAAGCGGGCGCGATATCCTCACCGCTTTTATCATTGGTACAGAGGTTGGATGCGCTCTGGGTGAGATGTGTGATGACGGCCATTATGAGGCCGGGTTTCACGCAACCGGCACCATGGGAACATTTGGAGCGGCAGCGGCTTGCGCCCGTCTTATGGGGCTGGATGGTGCTGCAACCACGCACGCATTGAGCATAGCCGCCTCGCAGGCTTCTGGCCTTAAGGTAAATTTCGGCACCATGACCAAACCTTATCACGCCGGAAAAGCTGCCATGAACGGGCTGATGGCGGCCAGGCTTGCCGCGCGGGGCTTCACCGCGAGTGATCGCTCAATTGAGGGGCCACAGGGTTTTGCCCAGGCCCAGGTGCCGAGTTTTAAAGCCGGGCCCATTCGTCGCGACGACACGTCAGCTTATGCAGTAGAAGAGATGCTCTATAAATACCACGCTGCGTGCTATCTCACCCATTCAACATTGAATGCGATACAGGCGTTGCGCAAGAAACATGAATTTTCACTGGATGACGTTGAGGTTGCAACGCTGAAGGTCCGCTCAACCCATACCTCGGTTTGCTGCATTGCCCAGCCGGCTAGCGGATTGGAGATTAAATTTTCTATTCAACATCTGGCCGCGATGGCGCTTGATGGTGTTGATACCGGTTCACTTGGCACATATTGCACCAGAAATGCTATCGATGAGCATTACATCAAGGCCAGAGACCGCGTTGTTCTCGATCTGAGCGAAAACATGGCCCGGACGGCGGCCATTGTTACCCTCAAGTTGACGGACGGGCGTGTTCTAAGTTCTGAAGCTGATGTAGGCATGCCTGAATCGGACGCGGATTTGCAATGGAAACGGCTGACAGGTAAATTTGACGCACTGGTCATACCTGTGTTGGGGTCGCGCAAGACAGCAGAATTGATTGCTTTGGTTGAAACTCTGGATAATGTGAGTGATATCGCGGTGCTGATGAAGGAAGCTGGTTGATGGCCTGTTGCACCTTAAAAAAGCTTAGGAAAGAGCGGAGAAAAACGGATGACGAGGCATTTTGTAACAGCAAACATCAACGGTGACGATGTTGAATTTACCTGCAGAACGGAGCAGACGGTGTTGGATGTTCTGCGCAGTGAACTGCGCATGACCGGAACCAAAAACGGCTGCAGCACCGGGGATTGCGGCGCCTGTACCGTTATTTTCAATGGTCGTGCCGTCAATGCCTGTCTGGTATTGGGGGTGGAGATGAATGGTGCGCGTATTGACACCATTGAAGGCATGGCAAAAGGTGAAAAACTGCACCCCCTGCAACAGAAATTCCTTGATCATGCGGCCCTGCAATGTGGCATCTGCACACCAGGAATACTAAATATGGCCAAGGTATTGCTGGAAAACAACCCGGACCCGACGGAGAGCGAAGTGCGTTTTGGCCTGGCCGGGAACCTGTGTCGTTGTACCGGCTATGATAAAATTGTGCGTGCTGTTTTGGATGCTGCCGCTGAAATGAGGGAAAACTGAGCATGGCTGACGACAGAACCAAAACTAATTTCCGCTGGGTCGGTAAAAACACTGCGCGCCCGGATGGTGTCGATAAGGTAACCGGTCGGGCGCGCTACGGAGATGACCTGCTTATGGCAGGAATGCTTCACGCAGAGATTTTACGCAGCCCTCATGCCCATGCCAATATCCTCTCGATTGATGTGAGCAAAGCGGCAGCGCTTGCCGGTGTCAAAGCGGTCATAACCAGTTCGGATATTCCAGATCACCCATTATCGAAGCCGCCTTATCCACCCGTCATCAATGACTTTCACGATATTTCGCGCAACGTTATGGCTCGGGAAAAAGTTTTATATGACGGTCATGCGGTTGCCGCGGTTGCTGCCACCAGTGCTGCAATTGCCCGCCAGGCGGTAAGGTTGATTGCGGTTGAATATGAGGTGTTGCCCCATGTTCTTGATCCGCTTGATGCCTGCGGGCCCGATGCCCCCTTGTTGCATGACGATCAATATACAGCGGGCAGCGACCGGGAACATGACGCACCATCCAACCTTGCACGGACCCATGCCGGGCAACGCGGAGACCTTGAAAAAGGTTTTGATCAAGCTGATATTATTATCGAACGGGAGTTCTCCTCCCAACCGGTTCATCAGGGCTATATCGAACCGCTGGCCTGCATCGCTACCAGCTCGGAAGACGGAAATGTTGAGTTGTGGACATCAACACAGGGGCATTTTATCGCTCGCGGGCTGATTGCCGGTGTCTTGAAAATGGAATTGTCAAAACTCCGGGTCACCGCGTCGGAAATTGGCGGTGGTTTTGGTGGAAAAACCACAATCTATGGTGAGCCGGTGGCAATCCGCCTGTCACAATTAACCGGGCGACCGGTTCGCATGGTGATGACAAGACCGGAGGTTTTTCGTGCCTCAGGACCTGCTTCTGGCACGCGCACCCGCATTAAAATGGGAGTCAGGAAAGATGGTACAATTACGGCCGCACAGGCGAACTCGTGGATACAGGCCGGTGCCTTTAAGGGCGCACCGCTTGTGCGCGCCACCGATAGTTTCTTTTCAGCCTACACCATCGCCAATGTGCAGGTTACAACCTATGACGTATGTGTAAACCGCCCGAAAGTTGCTGCCTACCGGGCGCCGGGCGCACCGATGGCGGCCTTTGCTGTTGAAAGCGTCATCAACGAACTTGCCGTGCGTCTGGGTATGGATGGTGTTGATATTCGCCTGAAAAATGCGGTGAGCGAAGGCTGTGAAAGTCTGCTGGGCGTGAAGTATAATGGTCCTATCGGCCTGATTGAGGTTTTGCAGAAAGTAAAATCCCATGAACATTATTCGGCAGCACTTAAACCCCATCAGGGCCGCGGAATAGCACTGGGCTACTGGATGCACGGTGGCGGCCTGAGCAGTGCGTCGGTCAGCGTGCTCGATGACGGGACGATTTCACTGGCCACCGGCAGCCCGGATATTGGCGGATCGCGCTCGTCAATGCGGGTGATGGCGGCCGAGGAACTGGGGATTGATATTGATCTCATAAATACGGTCATTGCAGATACCGCAAGCATTGCCTACAGCTACCAGACAGCCGGAAGCCGAACCACCTATGCAACCGGCATGGCGGTCATCAACGCCACCCGCATGGTGATTGATAAATTGCGCGCAGTGGCGGCCAAAAAATGGCAGGTGCCTGTTGATGAGGTAAGCTGGGAAGCTGGTTTGGCCCGGCCCGTGAAGTCCACAGCCGATGACATCAAACCACTGAACCTGAAGGAGCTGGCGAAAATGGCTCCGGGGATGGTCGGTCCAATAGCCGGGCATTCGGAAATCAATGCCAGCGGTCAGGGGGCTGCCTTTTCTGCCCAATTGGTTGATGTGGAAATTGATCCGCAAACGGGATTTGTTGCGCCCATTCGCTATACCGCTTTTCAGGATGTGGGCCGGGCTATTTCGCCTGATTATGTCGAAGGCCAGATGCAGGGTGCGGCTGTCCAGGGTATTGGCTGGGCGTTGAACGAAGAATATATTTATAATGACAAGGGCCAGTTGCAGAATGCCGGTTTTCTTGATTACCGCATGCCGGTGGCCTCTGATGTTCCAATGATTGATACCGTGATGATTGAGGTTCCCAATCCCAATCATCCTTACGGGGTTAGGGGTGTTGGCGAACCGCCATTGATTTCAGCACCGGCTGCTGTTGCCAATGCTGTTGAAAATGCGATCGGAAAGACCATGAGCCATCTTCCGCTTACGCCACCAAAAGTTTTAAAGGCGATAGAGCAGGTTTGATTGTGTCTGACGTCAGATGTAACCGATACATTGGAAATTTTCCTTCAGACCTCTGGCTGCGACGGAGCTCCCTCCATCCAGCCCAGTAAGTTAGCCTCCGCGACGATCCGCTTCTTGCCCGCCACCCTGAAGTTCCGGCGTCCGTTCGACATGATCCTTGCCGCAGCTGCGATCTATCTCTTGATCACTGCGGTGTCAGTACTTGTACAGCACTGGCTACAGCGCCGTGTTACAATCAAAAGGCCAAAGCTCATGTGGTCTGATATTTGGGCGCAAGCAGCGCCAGGCCTCCTAGATGCGCTTTGGATAACGATCAGCTTGACGGTTTTGTCGGCTGTATTCGGGCTCGTCATGGCAACGGCTTTCGCGTTGGCAGCGCGTGCGAACACCGCGGCGCGCGCCTTTGCTGAAGCTTACAGTTTCGTGTTCCGCGGAACACCTTTGCTGGTGCAGTTGTTCTTAATCTACTACGGCAGCGGTCAATTTGCGGTGGAAATACGCTTCATTGGTCTCTGGCCGTGGTTCCAAGACACCTATTTTTGCGCTGTTTTAGCCCTTAGCCTTAACACCGCAGCTTACACCTATGAACTCATAAGGGGGGCGCTCACAACCTTACTGAAAGGACAAGTGGAGGCCGCAAAAGCTATCGGGCTTCCGTCGCGTCGAACGCTGGTGCGCATCGAAGCGCCCTACCTTCTGCGAACCGCGCTGCCAGCCTATATCAATGAATTCATTTTTTTGTTCCAGGCAACATCGCTCGTCAGCTTGATCACGATTGTTGACTTGACCGGCTTGGCGACGGCCATTGCGGCGCGGACATTCCGGTTTTTCGAGGTCTATGTCGGGGTTGCCGCTTTCTACCTTGTGTTCGTCTACGTCATCGTACGCGGTTTTCGGATATTGGAGCAGCGGCTGAATAAACACTTGCAAGAATTGCAGGTGATGCCTGATAATCAAATAAAATCAATGCGATGATAATTCTTCACAGACGACTAATTGTTGCTCTGACAAAGCCGATTTTGCACCTCTGTTGGTGCTGGACAGAATGCTTTCAAAACAACCAGATTTATTCGGCCTATAAATACCATTAACTGCTCAGGAGCTTTTGGTTGATCAGTTTGATATTAGCTTTGGTTACGCCGTGTTTTTTAGCCAGCATTTCCCAATTGCTGAGTGCTGCGCGTGTTTGCTCGATAATTTCCGAAACACGTTTTTCATCGATCCTGGCTTCACGTCCGAGCTTTTCCAGGTGTTCGATGCCTGGGGTTTTACCTTCGCCCATGACCATGGTGCTTTGTTCGCCTCGCGGGCCGGAGGAAAAGGTCAGGTCATAGGCGGGTGAGAGCTTCCATTCACCGCGCTTGCTCATCAGGAATGTAAAATTCTTCGAATGATCATCGCGGTTATGGGCGAACACGTTGAACACAGCGAGCCGGAACATTTTTTCAACCTCACGCACATCACGGGTCAGCATACCAGTCAGGGCGAGTAAATCTTCGTAATCCAACGAAGGTGTTCGAAAATCTGAATGCAGTGCACCGCAGGCCGTATGCGTATGAACGCGGCTTTGCCCCTCGCGATCAAAGCGAACAGTCGCGAAATAACCCGCCCCTTTTTGCGCGGGGAATAAATGCGTCTGCGTCATGGCGACGCCTGCCTCGACCGCCATCAGGCCATAGACATATTCAATCGCGCCCGCATCCGCGCCGTCTTGCACGTTAGGGAATTTAACCAACCACGGCGAAAAGCCATCCGGCAAGGCATGCGCGCCATGAATGATGTTCTGGCGTTTGTCATCAACCCCGATCACGGCTTTGGGACGCGCACCTGCCGAAGAACCATTCAAGGCCAGAAGTTCCTGTAAAACATCTTCCGCCTCACCATCCAGAACTTCCATGACATGAGAGGCCAGAACATCAAGATTGATTTCAGCGCCTGGAATTTCCGCACCGTAATCCGGTTCATAGGTTAGCGCACCCATGCCTGAAGCGCCGACATGCGCAAGCCGATCCAGCGGACTTAATTGTTCGGACAAAATCCCTTGAGCCCGCATTGAGCGATCCAGCAGCAAACGCCCCCAGCCATCAGGCAGGCTGTCATTGAAAACACCGGGCAAGCCTTCAAACAAGGCACGATCAAATGTTTTTAGTTCTGGACTAAGCGGCAAACGCAGGGGCGAAATCTCCAAACCGCGATCCAGAAAATCACCGTCATATTCAAAATAGATATCGCCTTCGCGTATAGCGAGGCGTCCAACAGGCAGAATACCTGCGTCAAAATCCAGCCCGACCTTGATTTGCGTGTTAGGCGTAAAACTCATGTGCGCCAGCCTTTCTTGCGCGCTGGTTTTTTATCCGCTTCGAGCACCTCATCAATGGAAGAGAACGCCGTCTGTTCCGGAGCGCTTGCCTCAACAATGCGCGCCAGCCCGTCCAGTGCCATCATCAGCTTCAGGAAGGATTCCAGCGATATCAGTCCTTTTTGCTCAAACTTGCGCAAAGTCGGCAGGCTTACGCCCGAACGATTTGCAAGCCCTTCCTGCGTCAGGCCCATAGCCAGCCTACGCGCGCGCGCATTCTCCGCGAGTATTTTTTGAGCCTTCGAAACCGTTATGAGTGATGTTATAATATCAATATCCTGCATATTATCGCAATAACTAACATTTTAGTATTAGTTATTTGATATTTCAAGCTTTGAGTGCTACCGCTCCAAATGTTGGTTTGGCGCTTTAGCTTCAGATCGCTCACGCCGATTTTCAAGAAAATCGCGTTTCTTCTTATCTTTTATGTCGCTGCGCATCGCCTCTACAAATCAGAGGGTGCTGTCACGTTATCAAAACAAAGGCGCACGAAACCACGATGCAGATTTTACTCAGGCGGCAGCAGTTACGGACTGCCACACGCTCATCGCTTCGCCACGAAATTTGCGTAATGTCTTTCGGGAAATGAGATGGCGTTGAACGTAGAAGGTGTTGTGGCACTGTCAGAGGAAAATAACTTGAGCCCTGGTTGCACACCTCGTAGGCTTTGTTGATGAAAAATCCGTTCCGCTATTTCAAAACCTTGCCCGAGATTATTCGCCTTGCAGTGATGATGTACGTCTGCTTTCCGCTCTCGCTCCGCAACGTGGAAGATTTGCTTCATGAATGCGGTATAGATATCAGTTACGAAACTATCCGGTTCTGGTGGAATCGGTTCGGCCCGCTCTTTGCATTCAAGATCAGGATGAAACGCGCTGCTGCACATCGATACCAACCGCAATGGCGCTGGCATTTGGATGAAGTTTTTGCGTAAATTAATGAAACGGTATGGCCGTCCAAAAGTGACTGTAACTGACCGGCTTCGCTCTTACGGCGCTGCAATGAAAGTCATTGGAAATGCATACTGCCAAGCGACTGGGCGCTGGCTCAGCAATCGGGCTGAAAACTCGCATCAACCATTTCGTCGACGAGAACGAGCGATGGCAAAGTTCAGGAGCGCCAAGTCGTTACAGAAATTCACCGCCCTCCATGCATCAGTCCATAATCATTTCAACCTGGAACGTCATCTCTGCAGCCGACAAAACTTCAAGCACAACCGATTTGTAGCTTTGGCAGAGTGGCGGCAACTTGCAGCCTGAAATTGCGCCAGTATAGAGCACAGTTTGTCCTTTAATTATTGCTCTGACAAAGCCCGACAACGTGATAGGGCGTCGATCTTTGGATTCCATCAGGGCCCGCAGCAAAATGATGCTGCACACACAGGCCGGATAGATGACTGCAAATCCACCTTGTATCAGATCAAAAAAATCCTTGCTTTCCAAGGGGCGTCCATAGATGACAGTGCCAATTCAGCACCCATCTGGCTGTGGTTGAATAGCTGATAGCTCTGCGGGACCGTTGGTTCCAGATGGCAGAGGGTTGATTTTGAGCGGGAGCACAAACCGGGTGTAATCTACATCCACATCTCGTTCGGCAGTTTCGATTTCCAGATAGATCCAATTATTTCCGCGCAACGTATCAGCCGATTGAAACACAGCTGCTATCCTGGAGACAGAATTGATTTTAGCACCCTGCAAGGTTGCCCACTTCAGGACAGTTCCAGATGGGATGATTGGAATTTTTTTCTTGTCTTCCAAGAGTGCAATTGATCCATTTTCGATTGTGATGAGTTCGCGCCAATCGCTTGGTACTACTGGCGCCATGGTGGATAAAACTGCAAGGTTGGAACCGTCACCGCGGGAGATTTGTGATTTCTGCCAATTTCCAGTCGCTTCCCGGTCAACGTTGTTAACGTCACCCAGTGATACCCGTTTGTGGATGCAGCTATTGGTCACGCGAATGATGCGAACTTCTGAGCGTGTACGATACTCATAGCCTGATTTGACATTTCTCTCGACGTGAAGGGCAATCCAGGCACCATCGCTCACCCCTATAATCCTGTCAGTGACCCACGTTGCAGGGCTTGTTGAGGCGCGGGGGGCAACGGTCAATGTCGCCAGCGTCGTTGTTAGGACTATCCCGAATAAAGCGGCAGGGCTGGTGAAATGTTTGATATTCATAATACATCCGATCATCAGAATTTTCAGGACTAAAACTCTCGGAACAAAATATAGTATCAAAATCGAACTTAATCGACCACATAGCACCTGTGAGAGGGTGCGCAGGTCTGTTCAACAGTAGAAGTTCAACTCGGGAAAAGTCAACAACATCAAATTTTATGGGTTGATTTTTGTCCTTTATATCCACCATTCAAATTTCCGGAAACGTGAAGCGCCAAAGCTATCATTTGCGCTGGTGGCAATACATCACTAGCAATCTCATTTCGTTCAACCAATTGTAGTATTGGCTCATATTCATCCTCGCGCAACCATGTTACTGCTGCTTCGTATCCAGCAAAGGCGTGCTCTGTACCATCGAGGTCGACAACCACTGCGCCCCGTCCTGGCAGTGAAATAAGGCAGGCCCAATATAGATCGGCCAATGCAGATTCATCCAGCCACCACTGGGCAGAAATGTTAGTCAAAATATGTTCTTGTGATTTTTCGTCTTTTTCAAGATTGCAGATACCCACCCAGTGGGCTAAATGCTCATCCTGAGAATCCAACATTGCCCGTTGCCACGTGCACCCGCATATTCCGCTGCATTGTGGGCATGTTCGATATAGTGCCCCACCGCCACATTGCTCACACCGGGTACTAAAGTGACCTTTAGACCAGTCAGCTCCACAACTGTCACAATATACGGCAAGTGGCATTTTAGTATTCATCTAAATTTGACCATTGAACTATTTTCGGGCTACGCTCACGCATAAGAAACAATATTTGCTAGGGCTGATCATGTTTCTAAAGGACCAGTTGTCAAATAAAAATTGGTTTCTATTACTGCTGGGAGCGGTGATAACATCCCTGTTGTTTCTATCTGCAATCAATGAAAGTAAAGCACAATCCCAAGAACTTACGAAGTGGTGTGCGGGAAAATATGGCGCGGAATGGTTTGGAACAAGACGCCGGAGCGACAATGCACCAATGTGTTCGCGCAAGACATTCGGCGGGCTGGGGCTGGAACACCGGGTTGTACCAAAAAATGAGTACTGTCCTCTTATTCCCTGCACGCCCAAGGCAAAGGTTAAGAAATCCAAAAAGTTCAAGCAACCGACGCCATCACCAATTCAGCAGGTGGGTGGGCAAAGAACTCCCTGCCCGACCGGGCAGGTTCGCAGACCTGCAAAGGGTTTCAAATTCAGTTGTGTGGATATTCCTAAACCCGTTGTAAACACCCAGCCTCAAAGTCTGGATACCTGGTGCCGCAACAAGTTTGGCCCGGACTGGTTCGGCTCGCAAAGGCGCACGGATGGTTCACCATTGTGTTCGCGCCGGACGAACGGTGGTTTGGGGCTGGAACACCGAGTAATTGCAAAGAATCAACTTTGCGCTGGTGGCGACGTCAAGGTAAATCAGTTGGGCAAGTTTTTTGAATGCACCAACAGCGCCGCCCCAGGAGCAGGGAGCATTCAAAAAAAACAGGCCTCTCAAACCCCGCAAAGACAAAACCCCGGATCTTCGCAAGGAACAGGAAAAAACACACCCGGCAACAAAAGAGATACCGACCAACGGAACAACCCACAACCGTCACCTGTTGAAATTAAGGTTCAATTTGAACGTTGTAAGAAAACGTATGGAGACAACTGGAAAGCCGCATATTACCAGGTGGGTAGTAAACTTTATTTCATCAAAAACTATTGCAGGGGACCGGTTGAGGATCCCTCCATTGGCGATAGCCTCACCAGTTGGTGTAACAAGAAGGCCGGACTTCAATATGGGGCCAAATTGAATATCACAGTAACAAAAGCGGGCTTATTAAAAGAACTGAAAATCTTGGGACAGTGCAATTTTTGGGATCGCCCTCAGCCTGTTTATGCCCCGGGCGAAGTGGTCCCGCCCATACAGTCCACCCCGCAGACATTTGATATAGAAGTCGCTGAACTATGCCCAAATGGCACTCTGGTGCTTAATGAGTACAGACCGGGTGATGTGGATAGATTGTATTCATGTGCCAAAAAACTTGGCCAGAAAAAGTTTGAAATAACATTGGACTGGTGACGTCATGGTTCTTACAAAAAAATTTCAATCCAGCGCGTCGGCCGCCCTTTTCTTCTGTCTGTTTCTTATATCCCCCGTCAGTGCGCAAGAAATTGACTACAGCGGTGTTTGGGCATCCGGCAATAACCAGAGATTTACGATCGCTCATGAGGGTTCTGATTTCAAGTTCACACGAATAAGTATTGACCGCACATATAAAGGCAGTTTCGTTCAGGGAAAATTTGTCGTGCAATATAAGCCGGTCCCTGATGATCTGCCGAAAGTATGGCGTGATGAGGCTCAAAATCTGGATCGCGAGTTGTCGGCGCAGGACCGGCAGGGCATCATCGATGCCGGTTATCGCAAACATGCGCAAATCGAACCTTTTAATGACCCGAATGGTCCCGGATTACGGATTTGGCCGGGCCGCACACAAATTGTATTGGCGCAAAACAGTAACAGAATTATAGAAAGTAATCGCTTCTATAAAACCACTGCGATTGTCATTCGGCCAGTGAGGTTTTCAATTTCCGGCGTGGACCTGATTTTTAGCAAAGTAAAATCAGAACTTAATACCATTACAAATGATTATAATCGCAATACGCCGAGAATCCTTATTCAAGAACTAAACCTGGCTAAAGAAAAACTGGATAAGGCCAGCAACGAGCGGCTTCAATTCGAAGACAATGAACGCAGGCGCGTTGCGAAAGAAGCAAAAACAATCGAACGAAAAACCGGCATCTCGGTAACTGGCCCGGATGCCGAAGGTTTGCGGCAGATTAGTAAGATCAAAACAAAAATAACAAGCTGGGAAAGACAAAAAACCAAACCCGGCGCCTCCCGGCGAACCAAAAAGCGTCTGGCGCGGGAAATCAACGATGCGAAATTAAAAATCGTACGCCTGTCGGATCGCGTGGATCCCGATTTTGAGCTTGTCCTTAAAGACAGTGCGCGACGACGCGCGGCTGAAGATCGAAAAATAAAACGCCGGTCCGAATTATATACCCGGCTTGACCAGCAACTATCACAATTTCTGGAGGAACGGGCCCGGAAACTGGAACGAATTATTCGATTGAACAATTTGTTGTCCTCGCGGTTTGATACGTTGGCCAGTGATGATTTTTCCGGCAAGTGGGATCAACCTGTCAAGGTCCGGTCAGACCTGCTGGAGCGGTATCGGAAATTGCTTCAAACCTATAAAACAATTCGCTCTGAACGAGAATCAGCGCTTGAAAGTGCAATGAAAGCGCAAGCGGAATTTCTTCAAGCGCTGGATAAATCCACCGCTGCAACAGGCCGGTCACTGAATGCTCAAATGATGATCAATCTTGGATCGAAATTCTTAACCATATTTCGGGCCAGGGCTACCGGGGGTGTTGGCGGAGTGTTTGCAGCCGCTATGGGGGAAGTGTTTTTTGGTGATTATACCTATCGTAATTCAATGGAAAACTTGTTCAGGGAATTCAACATCAAGGCTGCTGCTGTAGAAACTGGGAAAACTGGTAGTGCAGAAACAACTAAAGGACTGACCCGGCGTGGTACAATAAAATTACTGGAAAAGATCGCTGCGAGCGCCGTTTTTGAACGCAAAGTAGGCCCTTTGACCGCTAATTTTATGTTGAAGAATTTACAAAAGGCAAGCCTAAGTTTGGGATTGGGACAAGGTTCTCGCAAAGGGATAACAAATCTAAGGACTGAAGTGTTACTTGAGATGTTACAATCCTTTTTAATAGAGGCTTCTAAAGAATTTGCAGACAGATACTTCACGGACGAGCCAATGAGAGATTTGGCAGCAGCCATAATTCAGGTCAATGACATCGGGCAATTTTTAAGACCAGTCACCATGATTTACATACAACTGCAAAAGCGTGTTGTGGATTTGGACCGAGAAATTGAGCAGACCACAAGAAGATTACCACTTATCCCAAGCATTGAGTTTTATATTGACAGGAATGAGCCGTTTGTGGCTGCCCAAGGCTACAGATTCAAACTGAAGACGGCACCGTCCAGCCGACGCTACCTGCGACGTGCGCGTATAAACATGAAACTTGGTGATGTCGACCTGTCGCGGGCCAGACCATTGGAGTTTGTCTTGCCGCGGGCCGGAGTGGATTTGCTGGCAACCTCAAATGAAAGCAATTTAAAGATTACCGTTACAGTAAAATCGCGACGACGATAGTTTGTTTAGGCTGTGAAAAGATCACTGGTATCGACAATCTGGTTGATACAGTTACCGTAACATTCTCAGTTGTAGGCGCAGATGAAAATTCTGAACCGATGATGACAAGTTTTTGCACCAGGGAGGAAAAGAAAAATGAGTAAATCTATAACAACTATTTTAGCTGCAGCGCTCATGATATCGACGGCTGTCAGTGCACAGGCGAAAACCAATATACTTTTTGTGCTTGATTCATCAGGCTCCATGTGGGGGCAGGTGGATGGTGTTGCCAAAATGAGCACAGCCAAAAATGTTCTTACACGTCTTATTGGTGATCTTCCCAAAGGCGCAAAGGCGGGTGTTATGGCATATGGCCATCGCCAAAAAGGATCCTGCGAAGATGTTGAGCTGATTTCGCCTATAGGTGCTGGCTCCAGCACTTCAGCAGCTCTTTCCCGGTTGACACCGCTTGGCAAGACGCCGATTTCCTATGCTCTGACACAGACCAAACAGGCTTTTGCCGGAACCGCTCCGGGAGATTCAAATTATGTTGTGTTGATCTCTGATGGCATCGAGACTTGTGGTGGCAATGTCTGTTCAGCCGCTTCTTGGCTGGCTAATCAAAATATTAATGTCAAAGTCCACGTGGTCGGCTTTGACATCTCCAAAAAAGATCGCGCAGAGTTGCAATGCATTGCTGATTATGGTGGTGGAAAATATTTTCCAGCCAACAGCACACAGGGTTTTTCCGACGCCATAAAAGAGGTTATCAAGGTTGCTGTCGATGACAAACCAGAACCGCCACCAGCACCGAAACCCCAACCCGTTGCACCACAGCGCGAAAGCGTTTTTCTGGATAATTTTGACGGAGAGGCTCTTGGCGAAAGCTGGTCAGTGACCAATCCAAACCCGGAATCATATGTGGTCGAAGAAGGGTCTCTGCTAATGCTGTCCAGCCAGCTTGCCACACTTTACAATGCTGATTCAGACAACTTTGTCTCTCTTGGCGAAAAACTGCCCAAAGGAGATTGGGACATTGAAGTCAACCTGATCGCAGAGCTGAAAACCGGCAAAGATCAGTTTTCGATTGCCTTGCGTAAGGACGAACAAAATTATCTCGGCCTCACTTTTTATACATTTACCGGCTCTTCAACCTGCAACGGTGCAAAAATCCAACTTGTTAAAAGGTCGCGCGGCAAGGAGGCGGTATTTAACACCCTTGTCGGCGGCAAGGGCGCTGATATTTGTGGTAATTTCAACCCTCAAGAGTATAAAAACTGGATAGAATTTGTAGCGAATTCAAAGACTAAAATGATTTTGTCCAAGAGGGGCAGAGAATACACAGGAGCTATTGAGATTTCGGGTGTTCTGGATGGAAAAACAACGGAGATCAAGCAGAACACCAAACCGCTGACCTCATTGCGCAGTCCGGGCAAATTTACCATGCTGCTTGGAAAGTACAATAAAGCCGATGGAGAGGCGTTGGTTTTTGTCGATGCCGTTGAGATATTCAAGGTGAAGTGACCCTGGTAAGCTTGGAGTTAAGGCGTAGATCAGTTGCATTTCATAGGGAAAATCCAATGTTACTAAAAAGCACCGTGAAACTGCTGGTATCCACAATGGTAGTAACAGCGTTGTTGGCGCCCACAGTGGAGCCTGTCCAGGCGCAGAAGAAGTCACCCATTGAAGCTCGCATAAAATGGGGTGACGATCTTGGTGACAAGAGCCGAGTGCTATCGCTTGTTGATTTTCGTTTGTGTTATCGCGCACCCTGTCCGGGAAGAATATTCATGGATGCAGAAGGGAAGCGTTTTGGTGTGGTTCGAATTGACTTTGGCGTCGAGGACTCTATCACGGAATACAACAAAGTCAGCGGCAGGCTTCAACGTTGCGGTGCCCGTCTTCGCGGAAATTTCCGCCGTGGAAGTAGGTTGGACGACCAGCCACTTATAGACCTTGTGGTTGAAGAAATCATTGAGGGACACGACCCGACCTGCAAATAGTTTATAGAAAACTCAGATTCAATCTGGCACCGTTCTTTTTTAATGTGACAATCCCGCTCGACGGGCGTCCATAGATGATATTAGCATCAGAAGTCCCTTCACTTTTTCAAGGTAAGTCCATTGATCAAAAAACCATTTGTGAATTTGATTTGCCAAAATCAATCAGTAAATTAAATTGCCTCTTATTCTAAATCAAAGAATTTCGGGAGATTATATATGACTGCTTGGATAAAGATGATTTCAGATGATGAGGCTGATGACGAATTACTTGATGCTCTGAAGCTTGCCCGTACACCACATGGAACGGTGGATAATGTCATGCGCGTTCATTCGCTCCGGCCGAGCACGTTACGCGGCCATGTGGTTCTTTACCGCGCCGCCCTGCATGATGATGCCAACACCTTGCCGGCATGGCTACAGGAAACAATCAGCTCTTATGTCTCCATTTTGAATGGGTGCAGCTATTCGCTGGCGAACCATTGGGCCAATGCCCGTCATCTGATTAACGATGAAAAGCGTGCCGATGAAATTGAAAAGGCGCTGAACACACGCACATTGGAACCCACTTTTTGTGGCGCGGAATTAGCGCTGCTTGAGTATGCTGAAAAATTGACGCTTTTCCCCGCAGACGTGATCAAAGCAGATGTTGATGCCCTGAAAGATACAGGATTTGATGATGGTCAAATTCTCGAAGCCAACCAGATTATCGGTTACTTTAACTACGTAAACCGGTGTCTGAACGGGCTTGGCGTTTCAACACAAGGGGATATTGTCGGGTATTACACTGAAGAATAAACTATTGCGTGCCATGCAATTTATTGTATTATGAGCAACAATTGTTTGGCGAAGGAAAAACTAATGGTCTATGCGCAGGCAAAGCAACTTGATGCGGAAATTATTCCTGTAGTGGATATTAGTCGCCTGATTGATGGCAGTGATCCGCGATCAGTAGCTCAGTTGTTACATTCAACCAGCCAGAACCTGGGATTTATTTACATTAAAGGTCACGGTATTCCTGAAAAAACCATAGAAGCTGCGCGCGCCAATGCACTGGATTTTTTTCGCAGATCTAATGACGATAAAGCAACAGTGAAAATTTCAGCCCGTCATCGGGGGTGGTTGGGACAAGGGCTGGCAAAAATGCAGGATGATGTTGCGCCGGATCTCAAGGAGAGCTTTATCTGGGGATTTCAGGATAGGGCTGGCAATACCCCTGATGATCATCCATTGCGGGGTCAAAATCAGTGGCCGGTTTTTCTTCCCGAGTTGCAACAACACGCGATGGAATACTTTGATCATGCACATGTTGTGGCCCATCATCTGATGCGTGGCTTTGCCCTGGGTCTTGGCCTTGATGAGAAATATTTTTTACAAACCAGTTCCAAACCCCTCAGCCGCGCTTCATTTGTCTATTATCCCCAACAGCGTGAAGATCTGGGTGAAAAGCAGTTTGGTGTCGGGCCGCATACGGATTTTGGTGTCCTTACCGTATTGTGCCAGGATTCTGTGGGAGGCTTGCAGGTGCAGACCCTTGATGGCGAGTGGGTTCACGCTCCGCCAATTGAAGGAACATTGGTGGTCAATGTTGGCGATCTTCTGGCCCGCTGGACAGATGGTGCTTATAAATCAACCCCGCACCGTGTGGTAAACAGCTCCGGGCGCGAGCGGCTTTCATTAGTCCTGGCGTATGATCCCGACCCTGATACGCTGATCAGCGCTAACGAGATATATGGAGCAGATTACGCGGCTAAAGAAGAGCCGATTACCTGTGGTGACTATCTTGTCTGGCGATTTAACAAAGCGTTTTCCTATCGTAAAAGTTAAATCAGTGGGTGATAAAAACCTTAGTCCCCAAAGCGGGGCAATCGATCTGGCAATCGGAACTGCATTGCGTGATTTACGTGAGGCCTCAGGGTTAACAGCCAGACAGCTGGCGGAAGTTTCTGCCGTCTCGGCGGCAATGGTCAGTCGAATTGAAAATGGCCAGGTTTCCCCTTCAATCTCCACCCTTAATGCACTCAGTCTGGCACTTGACGTGCCTTTGGTCAGTTTGTTTCGTGAAACTGCCTCAGGCCAGACGGATTTTACCCATGTAATAGATGGCAAGGGATTGAAGTCCACTCGAGTTGTCGACAATCATGCCCATGATTTTATCAATCTTGCCATGCACGCGCGTCGCGATTTGCAGTTTGAAGCCCACATAGTGACTTTAACGCGCCAGACCGGGCGCCCGCCCGTCTATGTCGGACATGGGGTGGTGTTTATCTACGTGGTTCAAGGTGAGGCGATATACGGGTATGGGCAACGAGAAATTACGCTCAAGGCAAATGACAGTCTAAGTCTGGATGCTGAACTCAATCACGGGTTTAAAGAAGTGATTTCTGAAACATTCACTTTTATTAATGTACAAGCGGAGCCCCGGTGATGGAATTTTCTGGCAAGCTTTCAAAAGGTGCCCGAAACCTGCTTGTAAATTGCGCAGGTATCAAATGTGGTGATACCGTTTTGATAATCTCGGAAACGCCCGATCTTGGCTGGTATGATGCTGAAGTATCCAGTGCGGTGGCAAATGAAGCAATAGACATGGGGGCTGTGGTAAGCCAGCTTGAAGTGGGCAGACCGGAAAATCATTTGAGTTCAGGCCTGACACAAGCAATCGCCCAACATGATTATACAATATTTTTTTCCCGCATTGGCGATCAGGATAGATTTTCCAAATTACCACCCGGAAAAATGAGTGTGATGTGTTATGCGCGTAACGCTGAAATGCTGGCGTCATCCTATGGCAGAGCCTCACACCAGGCACTTTATGCCATGAAAGAAGCTGTCAATACTGCCCTGTTGACGGCGCAACATATTGAGATCACCTGTCCCCTTGGCACAGACTATGCCGGCCAGATTTCCAAAGGCGAAGTTGAAAACCCGGTTGATGTATCTGTTTTGCGCTTTCCACTTGGGGTGCCGGCACCCATTAATGCCAACACGTTTTCAGGACGAATTGCCCTTGCCGGATATCTGACACCCACAGGTTCAAAATCATATGAGCCAGCTTGTCTTAAGCTGGAACAGGTAGTCTTTGCAAAGGTTGAAGCGGGGCGTATTTTGAATTTTGAAGGAGATCGTAAAACGGTCAGTCTCGTGCAGCAGCATTATGACAAGATCGCCGAAGAATTTGGTATCGAACGCGATATTGTGCACTCGTGGCATGCGGGTATTCATCCCGGCTGTGCCTATAAAGTTGCAGCCAGCCTGGACCCGGACCGGTGGTCCAATACGGTATTTACCAATCCCCATTTTCTCCATTTTCACACCTGCGGAAATTACGCGCCGGGTGAAATTTGCTGGATGGTGCTGGATCCCACGATCTCCATAGATGGAGTTGATTTATGGGACATGGGACGCCTTCATCCAGAGGCTTTTGCCCAAACCGCAAAGTGTCTTGAAAAGTGGCCGGAACTGAAGGACTTATATAAGAACCCATCAGATGAAATTGGAATAACCGGTTAACCCGGGCTGGTTAATTGTCGTTTTCAATATAGGCAGTGACCTCAACTTCAAGCTCGATCAGCGGGTCAAAGAACCCGCTTACACCAATGAAAGACAGGGCCGGTCGAACATGGCCAAGAAATTCGGCATGGGCGCGACCGGCATCCGCCCACTTTGTTGTATCGAGCATCATTATGTTGGTTTTAATGACATCATCGAAAGATGCTCCGGCCTCTTCAAGAGCATCTGCAACAATTTTCAGGCACTCGACTGTCTGTTTGTAAACATCGCCCGCATGCAGGATTGTCCCATCAGGGGCTGAAGGTGAGGTCAGTCCAATTTCAATTACAGGGCCCACGCGTATCGCACGCGAATAGCCAACCTGATCTTCCCATGGCCGGTTACTGGATACCAGTTTGCGCATAGGTTCTTCCTTCCATAATCATTTTCAAAATGCCTTTTGGTACGAATATTATATTCGCACTGTCCTCTGTTTTGCAATTGCTATAAGGTTGTAATGTTGGGTGCGGGGAAGGTAATCAATTTTTCCAAAAATTAAGATAACGATAGAGAAAAAGGGGAGAAATAGAAATGTTATTCAAACAAAAAATTATGAGTGTGCTGGTGGCCACAACCTTGATGTTGGGAGCGCTGCTGAGTTTTGCAAATCAGGCAGCGGCCCAAAGTGTTGTCGATGATATTCTCAAGCGCGGAAAACTGGTGGTTGGCCTGTCCACATTTGTCCCATGGTCGATGCGCGCGAAAGATGGCAGCCTGATCGGTTTCGAAATTGACGTGAGCCGACAACTTGCCAAGGATATGGGGGTTGAGGTGGTCTTTGTGCCAACGGCCTGGGATGGCATCATACCAGCTCTTCTGGCTAAAAAGTTTGACGTCATCATTACCGGCATGGTGATTAAGCCCAAGCGCAACCTGACGGTCAATTTCTCACGGCCCTATGCTTTTTTGAAAGTCGGTATGGCCGCCAACAAAAAACTTGCTGAAAAAGATGGCCTCAAGACACTTGAAGACTGGAATAACCCTAACGTAACGCTGACGATTAAACGCGCAACCGCACCGGGAGAGACCGTCGCGCGATTGTTTCCAAAAGCCAAACTTCGCCAGTTTGATGATGATGCACAGGCACTTCAGGATGTTTTGAATGGCAACGCACACGCCTTTCTAACCTCAGAGCCCAAGCCCACCTACTATGTGATTGATAATCCCGAGGTGCTTTTTAATCCCTTTGGAACAGGACCGTGGGATCCGTCTGCTTCAGCATTTGCCGTGCGCAAAGGCGACCCGGACGGGCTTAATTTCTTCAACAATTGGATCCTGTATCGTGAGTTGGATGGCTGGTTGCAAAAGACCCACGACAAGTGGTTCAAAAACCGGGATTGGAAAGACAAGGTAAAATAATCTCCACCTCTTTGTTTTCTCAATGAGAATGGCGAGATTGTAAGCAAATGCCTGCTATTGATGTGGCCCAGAGCGCTAATTCCGGGAAAAAACTCAACAGGCGCAAGGTGCGCTGGTGGAAATCGAGAACGTTCGACTTCCTCCAGTTCATTGCGCTTATAGCGTTTGTGGTCTGGATAACCTGGCGCAGTGCAGCGGCAATGGACTATCGCTGGCAATGGTATCGATTACCAAAATATTTTTACCGGATCATTGATGGTGAACTCATCTGGGGGCCATTAATAAACGGAATGTTTGTAACCCTGGAGATTGCCGCCTGGGGAATGGTGCTGACACTGATTATCGGCCTGATTACCGCCATCCTGCGGCTGTCAGACTCTTTCGCCGGACAGGTCCTTGCCAGAACCTACCTCGAAACAATCAGAAACACTCCCCTTCTGGTCCAAGTGTCAATCTTCTATTTTGTGCTTCAGCCCATACTCGGTATCAACAATCCGTTATGGACCGGCATATTGGCGCTGGCATTTTTTGAAGGCTCGTTTGCATCCGAAATTATCCGTGCCGGCATCAATTCGGTGCCTCGCGGCCAATGGGAGGCAAGCTCGACGGTCGGACTCAGTAAAGCTAAAACCTACATCTACGTTATTCTGCCCCAGGCCGTGCCCCTGATGCTTCCGCCGCTCACCGGGATATTGGTTAATCTGGTCAAGCACTCAGCCATACTCAGTTTTGTGGCGGTATTCGAATTAACAACGGAAGCCCGTAACCTGATTGGCGATACATTCATGAGCTTTGAAATCTGGTTCACTATTGGCGCCATGTATCTTGTGGTCACCATTACCCTTTCGACACTGGTCGGGGTGTTGGAACGACGTATCGGGCGGGGCCGGTGATATGGTGAAGCAAAAATCTGCTAAACTTACAATCGGAGTTCTCGATGTCATTGTTCTGACCTCGGTGGTTGCCCTTGTTGGTTTTATCGCCTACCGGGTAAATTTTGTCCTGATCTATAAATGGGACTGGTCTGTTATCCCAACATACTTGTTTCGCTGGGATGAAAAAACCGCATCCCTTGTGCCCAACCTGCTGATCAAGGGAATGATTGCAACCATTCGCGTTGCCATCTGGGCGATGCTGGTTTCCTCAATTTTGGGTGTCATTCTCGGTATTGCGCGGACCAGCGACCGTTTACTACCCAGATTGGTGAGTTGGGCTTATGTGGAGTTTATCCGCAATATACCGCCGGTACCTTTTTTGTTTCTGTTTTATTTTTTCATCAGTAGCCAGATCATGCCAATACTTGGCATCGATGAATTTGTCTATAGCGCTTCGCCCCAAAAACTGGCGGTGGCGGAGTTTATGTTTGGACCGGCCAATCTGATGACGAATTTCCTCTCCGGCATGATCAGCCTGTCTATGATGTCGGCAGCTTATATCGCTGAAATTGTACGATCTGGCATTCAGGTTATTCCTAAAGGACAACGCGAAGCCGGGCAGACCATCGGCCTGTCTCCATTTGCGATCATGCGTTATATTATTTTACCTCAGGCCATTCAGCGTGTTGTGCCACCCCTGGCCGGTCAATTCATAACCCTGATCAAGGATTCATCGCTTATCGCCCTGATTTCGGTCCAGGAACTCTCATTTCTGGCTATGGAGATTGCCATTTCTGAACAGCGTTTTTTCGAAGTCTGGATATTCACCGGCTTTATGTATTTCACCGTTTGTTATTCTTGCGCCAAGGCCTTTGGCTGGCTCGAACGGCGTATGGGAGCTCACAGGTATTAAAAGGTGATCTTTTTAAGGATTAAAACATGAGCGACGGCACAGGCAAGCAAGCCATGATCCAATTGAGAGGCGTCAATAAGATGTTTGGCGATTTTCAGGCTTTGTACGATATCAACCTGGATGTTTATCAGGGTGAAAGAGTGGTTATCTGCGGGCCGTCGGGTTCAGGCAAATCCACTCTCATTCGTTGCATCAACCGGCTGGAAGAACATGAGACAGGTGAGATCATCGTTGATGGCATAAGGTTGGATGATGACACCAGAAAAATTGCAGAAATTCGTGCCGAGATCGGCATGGTGTTTCAGCTGTTCAATCTGTTTCCGCATTTATCAGTGTTGGATAATTGCACGCTTGGGCCGATGAAAGCGCGCGGCATCAGCCGCACAGAAGCCCAAAAACTGGCCATGAGGTATCTCGAAAAGGTGCGCATACCCGAACAGGCCGGTAAATATCCCAGCCAGCTTTCGGGAGGGCAGCAACAACGCGTTGCCATCGCCCGTTCACTTTGTATGAGCCCAAAAATCATGTTGTTTGATGAGCCCACATCAGCCCTGGACCCGGAAATGATTAAAGAGGTGCTGGATGTCATGATAGAATTGGCTGAAACCGGAATGACCATGATATGTGTCACCCATGAAATGGGCTTTGCGAAAACCGTGGCTGATAAAATGATTTTTATGGATGAAGGCAGGATTGTCGAAGAAGCAACTCCTGCTGAATTCTTCACAAACCCGAAAAATGATAGGACAAAACTCTTTCTAAGTCAGATACTTTTGCACTAAAATGGGGCTCGGGATAATTTTTTAGGGGCCGGGTTCACCAGCAATACCAACGGAATAGCGGCAGCGGCGGCCATGGTGTAAAAACCAAAAGCATTAAGATAACTGATCATGGTTGCCTGACGAGCTATTTCCTTTGACAGTTGGGCAAGAGATTCAACGCTACCCGTGTTCCAGCCCCCACTCACCCAGGGGTATAAAAATGGCTGGCTGAAAGGTGTTACCATCTCTGTCATATATTCATAATTTATCGCCGTGGAGCGCACAATTTCCGTAACCGTCAGGGAAATGAAAAAACTTGAGCCGAGATTGCGCAGCAAATGAAAAACGGCAGATGTTTCAGGCCTCACCGCAACAGGAAGCGTGGAAAAACTGACAATAGTGATCGGCACCCAGATGATACCTACAGCAAGTCCCTGAACCATGCCATTGAGGACCAGTTCCAGAAAGGTAACGTTAAGATCAATCGTCGTAAGCCATGCTCCCGCAATCATAAGTGTGGCAAATCCCGCCAGCATCGATTCTCGCGGGTATTTCTGACCGATGAACATGGCAGTAAAAAAACCGATCATGGCCCCGAAACCGCGTGAGCCCAAAACGTAACCAATCAGCGAATCCGGGAAACCGGCCTGATCACGTAGCAACGAAGGCAGAACAACCATCGGAGTGAAGTTCAACATGCCGTAAATGAACACCAGCACCAGACCAAGAGCGTAATTTCTGTTTTTCAGAAGACGCAGATTGATGAATGGCTTCTTTGCAGTAAAGCTATGTATTATGAATAAATACCCCGCAATCACCGCCAGAAAGGCTTCTACTAAAATCTCGCTGGAATCGAACCAGTCGAGACGCTGGCCACGCGATAAGACAAGCTGCGTACTGGCAATCGTGATTGACAGAAGCAAAAAGCCGCTCCAGTCGAGCCGGACATGCGAAATTGAAGTGTCTCGCGGCAGCGACAACCACAACGCCATAAAGGCAAACGCACCCACGGGTGAAAGAATATAAAATGCCCAGCGCCAACTGGTAAGCTCGACCATGACACCACCAACAACTGGCCCCAGAAAGGCGCCCAGCACTACGCCTATGCCAAACAGGCCAATCGCTGTGCCGTGCTGGCGTTTTGGAAAAGTATCAAGCAGAATGGTTTGAGTAATCGGGGTTATCGGTGCCCCAAACGCTCCTTGAACCACGCGCCAGAAAATCAGCTCTGTTAATGAATTAGCGGTGCCGCAAAAATAGGTGGCAACAGAAAATCCTAAAACCGACCACAGCATCAATCGCCGCATGCCAAGCCGGGCTGCCAGCCAGCCCGCCATCGGCGTGGCCACAGCAGTGGCCAGAATGTTGAAGGTCATGGTCCAGGAAATTTCATCTGCAGTAGCAGACATGGCTCCCTGTAATTGCGGCAGGATGCTTGCCACCAGCAGTATTGTGGTGCTGTAAAGTGTGGCACTCAACATGACGGCAAAAAGAATAATGCCCCGGTGGGCAGGGGACAAATCGTTCTCCTGCTCTTCCATTACGAAATCGGTGACTGTTTTTCCGGCCATTCTTGCAATCGCAACCCTACATACTGTAAGCTATGCAATAGTAACCTTACTTACTAAATTTTTCGAGGTTTTTCTTGTCTATTTCCGAAGAACGTTATTTGGGATACCTGATATCAGATGCAGCCCGCCTGCAACGCACGGTCTTTGACAGGCGGGTGCGCAAGCTTGGCTTTACCCGTTCGCAATGGTTGGTGCTGGGACGGCTGGGCAGACAACCCGGTGTCAGTCAATCAGAACTAGCCGAACTGCTGGAGGTTGAAAAAGCAACGGCTGGACGCCTTATTGACCGGTTGGAGAAAAACGGCTGGATTGAACGCCGGACCGATGAGGCAGACCGGCGCATCAAACGTATTTACATGACCGAACGCGGGAAAAAAGCGCATGACACCATAGGCCCGATAGCTGAAGCCATGCTGGAAGAGGAGCTTTTGAGCCTGACTGAAGCCGAACGCAAACTCCTCACAGATTTGATGATAAATGTGAAGCGGCAGCTCCAACAGATGTTGCAAAAAAACACGCACGCTGCAGCGCCGGTGTTGGGAGTTGAAAATGATTAAGCGAAAGTGGTTTTTGTTTTTGACGATGGTCATTGTCCCGATTGCATCAATCGTAATCGCGGCTAATTATTGGCTCAAAAGCGCCCGCTACGTCGTTACCGAAAATGCCTTTGTTAAAATAGATATTGCCAAAATTACCGCTGAGGTCTCCGGTAAAACCATAGAGGTGCGTGTGCAGGCTCATACAAAGGTCAATAAAGGTGATGTTCTGATAAAAATTGACCCCCGCCCTTTTAAATATACACTTGCGCGGGCTCAAGCTGAGCTTGAAATTGCCCGTCAGCAGGTGAAAATTCTGCGCGAAACGCTCGTTGAAGCAGAGGTGGAATTCACAGAAGCACAAGATCGCTATAATTATTTTCGCAAACGCTATGAACGACAGATCGATTTGACAAAGCGAGGCATCGTTGCAGCGACCCGAAGCGATGAACTTGAAAATGACGCTGATACAGCGAAAGACCGGGTGGTTATGGCGCGGCAGAAAATAAATCGGGTGCGTGCGTCTCTCGGGGGCACCTCGAAGCAACCGATTGATGACCACCCCATGGTACGTGCCAAACTTGTGGCTGTTGATCAGGCCCTGCTTGATCTGGAACGAACAATTGTAAAAGCACCGGTAAGCGGAACAATTGCAGCTGTACCTTTGGTTTCCGGCGAACAGGTAACTGCATCACAGCCTTTGTTTGCCATTGTAACAGATACGACGCCTTGGGTGGATGCCAACTTCAAGGAAACCCAGCTTACCAATGTGAAAGTGGGGCAGAAGGCAACCATTGAACTTGACATATATCCAGATGTGCGCTGGCAAGCCAGGGTGACAAGCATAAGTCCGGCAACCGGTGCCCAGTTCGCAATTCTCCCACCGCAAAACGCCTCGGGCAACTGGGTAAAAGTGGTGCAACGTTTGCCTGTTCGCTTGCAGCTTAAGCTCCGCCCCGGCATGCCGCAGTTGCGGGCTGGCATGACTGCCCAGGTAGCCATCGACACAGAGAAAGAACGCTTGTTGGGT
The DNA here is from genome assembly GCA_021775475.1 of Hyphomicrobiales bacterium. Classification (GTDB taxonomy): domain Bacteria; phylum Pseudomonadota; class Alphaproteobacteria; order Rhizobiales; family JAJFHR01; genus JAJFHR01. The sequence continues at coordinate 136,521 of JAJFHS010000053.1, read as the reverse complement.
GACCTTCTGGGAAATCTGAACGCTGTCGCGATGATGCAGTCGGTACTGTCACGTTAGAGTGTTTCCAGATCATATTGAACCATTTGATATCAGACGTGCCTGGAAAAGTTGACCCATATCGTTCATTCTGCATGAATCGTCGAAAGTCACATCGCGTGATTTTTATGCCTGGAACGGCCGTCCAGCCAGTCAACGCCGGTGCAATACTACACCAGTTAGACGGCACGATTGTCGTGTTGTAGCGGTGCAAAAGTGCACCACGATTTAAGTCTTTGTTCCTTAAAGCTGGACTATCTGTTCCGGCTTTCTGACTTTCCTGCCGATTGACGGCTGACGAATACGACGATCAAAATTGCGGTGAACATGAAGAACACTGCCAAGGGTGATTTGAGTAAAAACAGCGCATCGCCTCCCGAGGCTGAATATCCCCCGCGAATGAGTTCTTCCAGCTTTGGTGCTAAAATGAAGCCGATAACAAAAGGCAGGATTGAAATCTCCAGCCGTCGCAATACATATCCCATAGCACCAAATGCCAAGACCACCCAGATGGCAATGAATCCGCCATCTTGCACATAAACGGCCGTGAGTGTGATCAAAAGGACCACCGGCATCATTATTGTTTTGGGGATGCGGGCGAGGATGCCAAGAGAACGCATCAACCACCATCCTACAGTCCAGTTGAAAAAATTACCCATCACCATCAAGGTGAAGATGCCGAAGGCGACCACAAGATCCTTGTTGATGATGGTCCCATAGTCCGCAATCTCTTTGATCGCTGTAAAACGAAAAACGGAGGGGCCGAGTGTAAAGTCGCCGACTGATTCAACTGCCAGTATCAGGAATACAGCAGCGAAGTTGCCTGGGATACCGAGACTCATAACCGGGATCAGATTGGCTCCGGAAACAGCTGAGTTGGCAGCTTCGGTCGCAGCCACACCTTCGGGCAAACCGGTACCAAATTTCTCCGGGTGTTTCGACAATCGTTTGGCTGCGTCATACCCGAGTGTTGCGGCCAGCGTTGTGCCAATCCCCGGCAGAGCCCCGACCATTGTACCGATTGCTGCAGAGGTGCAAATGCGTGGCATGATCTGGCGGATGTCTTTCAAGCCGAATGAATTATCACCCTCCGGCAAGATCACGGCTGCCTTAAGCTTGGACAAGCGATCACGCGCTGTATCTTCAAGCGCGAGAAATACCTCACCAATAACCAGCACACCAATCACCGCTGATGTTAGCGGGAGTCCGTTGCCAAGAGCATCAATGCCCAGGGTTAAGCGCGCGCCATTGCCGGACAAGGTGGAGCCCATGAGTGCGAGAAACATACCCAGGATGCCAATGATCAAACCCTTTATGGGAGACTTGCCGGCAACCGCTGCCATGAACGAGAGTGACAGGATGATCAAGGCGGATTTTTCCGGCAGATCGAGAACGTTTTCGATCAACACCGCCAGAACCGGGGCGGTTAGGAAAAGGACAATATCACTGAACGTGTCGCCACAGGCTGAACTAAAATGTGAAATTTTCAGGGCCTTTAGACCTTGACCCTTTTGGGCCATGGGGTATCCATCAAGCGTGGTTAGAAAAGCATCCGGAGTTCCCGGTGTGTTAAATAAAATTGCCGGAACTGCTCCACCAATTGTTCCCCCTTTCATCAAACCGATGAGGAAGCCTAAGATTGGCAGTAAGGCTTCGTTGGATACGCCAAAGACCGAAATTAAAATGGGCAGGGACAGAGCCATGGCAAACGGGCCATTCAGCCCCGGTGTTGCGCCAACAACAATACCAAGCATCAATCCGCTAAAGACCATTGCCATGGGGATTATATCAAAGGCGCCATTGGCATCAAAGAACACGCCCATAACGCCACGGACGATGTATTCCCATACAAGTTCCATGAGCTAAAAGTCCGCGTTTGGGGGAATCTGAATATTGTAAAGCAATATATCAAGCACTAAAATCAGGGCACCAATGATGATAGCCACGGTTAGTACGGCCTGTGGTCGTATAGAGCCCTCGGCCCAGGCGATCAGGCCTGTTGTCATTAAAAAGCCCCCCGCCACATAACCCAGATATTTGTAGGGTGCTGTATCGACCAACTGGCGATAGGTGCTGTCGATGACACCGGTTGAACGCAATGCATCAACTACCAAAGGCCCAAGCCAATACATAACGGTCAGCCCCGCCAGGACGATGGTGTAGAACAGAAATAAAAATTTGAGATTATGTGCTGTTAATTTTCCCGATGCCTCTTGAGGCTTTGAACTTAATACGGCGCCAACCAGTTGCCCGGTGCTCAGAACCAACATCAGGCTGGCGAGAATTATCGGGAAGAAAGCATCGCCGGGTTCCGGTTTGCCAATCTGATTGATTTCAATGAAACCGCCCTTGATGTCGTTGGGGATCCAAATCAGCAATGTAAAAAAAGCGGCTATTGACGCCACGACACCGAACCCAACATTCCATGGGTCCCGCGCCGGGCGTTGGTTTTTGGTCGTCAAGGTCATTACTTCTTGAGCAGCGCCTTGTTAGCGTTGTAATTGGTCATCAAACGGTCTTCCAATTCCTTGCCGGCAATTAAAACAGGTGCGGACGGATATTGTTTGGAAATGAATTTCCGGGTTTCTGAATTCGGGTTTGACAACACTTCGTGTATAGCTTTGGTGATTGCTTCGCGGGCTTCCGGGTTCATATTTTTCGGTCCCGCCAGCAGGAATTGAAAACCGAAATAGTGATCAATGCCATAATCTTTCAGCGTCTTGCCGTCTTTGGCCTGAACCAACGGTTTGTCCTCAGCCGAAGCTAAAATGACAACTTCACCCGCAGCAACCAGGCCGCGTTGAATGCCGCCACCCCAGGCAAGGTTGGCGTCTTTAGCTACTAATGCGTTGAGCGTGGCTTTGCCACCTTTCATCCGCAAATGATTTACCTTGATGCCGAGTTTTTCGCCGACGACTTCAGAGCCTGCCTGCACCAACGCACCCCAGTTTGACCAAACGATTTTGGTGCCGCTTTTAGAGGCTGCCGCAACATCTTCCAGGGTTTTCCAGCCTGAATCTGCGCGGGCTAAAATGCCGGTTTGTGAGCCTGCGGTCATGGTAATGTACGTGAAGTCATCAATTGAGAGCGCATCATTTTTAAGAGTTGCGAAATCAAAGGTTGTGTTGATGGCTAAACCGATTGTCTGGCCATCGGCTGGAGCTTTTTTAAGTTGGGCAGCCATCACTGTACCACCGCCACCGGCTTTGTTTTCTGGGATAATGCGCCAACCTTTGAGTTTTTCAAGTTCTTTGGCGAGCGTGCGCGCTTGTGTGTCAGTGCCACCACCGGCACCAAAACCAATCCAGAATTTGATTGGCCCGTTGGGCTTCCATTGAGCCTGTGCTGGACTGGCCATCAGTCCGATGGCTATCATAATTGAGATAATAAATTTCATCTTAATTTTCTCCTCTGTCCTGTTTTTGATTTAGTTTTCGTGTTGTAAACCTGTTGCTTTTTCAAATGCTATTGAGCCTTTTTCACCTACCAAAACGTTCTGAAATTTCTACAGGCCGATGACCGGGTGGTAATTGAAACCTTTGAAATAATGAGGGGGCATCATGAAAGGAATAATCTTCTATATCCCAGACGACGCCCATGCTTTGAGAAGGAATTAAAAGATGCTTACAGGCCAGATCTGAAAGGATCCGACATCCGACTTTATGTTCCATACGAAGAGTGGGTAAATTGAAGTTCTCAATTAAAACCCGATGGCTGGAGGCACCGTGGAGTTCTTCCAGAGGCATGTCGAGAAAAACTTCTCCGTGTTCATAGGCGAAAAAGACGCTGGAAAAGGCGGGAGGATCCTGATCAAACCAGACCAGTCTGTCGATCCGCACGCAGCGATCCACCTCCAATGCCTCATGCCAGGGGCCCTTGTTTTCATCAATTGAAACGGCGATTACCCTGACAAAGGGAAGCATGACCTGGCCTGTATCGGGATCCTTGAAGCGATACGCAAATACTTCTTCAACCTGAGATCGGCGATCAGCAATATAGGTACCGGTTTTGCGACTGCGAACCACCAATCCGCTCGTCACCAATTTTGCCAAAGCTTTTTGAACCGTCCCGAGACTGACAGGTAAACGTTTGGTGAGCTCGGTTTCTGTCGGCACGCGCTCGCCAGGTTTGAAAAGCCCGGTACGGATGCCTTTGGCGAAGGCTTCAAACAAGCGCAGGTACTTCGGGGAATCCAAGTTTTTGGATTCCGCAGCTATGAAATCTTCCAATGCATCCAAGGCGATTTCACTCATAGTTGCGACTTCTCTTTACAATATAGTATAATTGTTATTTACTATATAGTACTAAATCATCCCGATCGTCAACGAAACTTTATTCGCAGGGGTTGGCACTTCTTGACCGAAAGTTTTGATATCCCGGGTCATCTGGTAAACAGGATTAAAATATGAAAATCACTTTACTCGGCACAGGTACGCCAGCGCCGTCCCTGACGCGCCAGAGTTCGAGCTATCTGATTGAAATAGGTGAGGATGTTATTGTTTTGGATCATGGCCCCGGTGCCCAACACAGGCTGTTAGAAGCGGGCCACCATCCCTCAGATGTGACGCATGCGTTTTTCACTCACATGCATTATGATCACATAATGGATTACCCCAGGTTGGTGCTGCAGCACTGGGATATGGGAGCTGGAAAAATTCCTGACCTGAAAGTTTTCGGTCCACAGCCCCTGGCTCGTATTTCCCAACAGCTGGTCGGTGAAGAGGGTGCCTTTGGGCTTGATATAGAATCGCGTGTCAATCACCCGGTGAGCCAGGATGTGTTTGTTTCGCGCGGTGGAATATTGCCGCGATTAAAACCGCGACCTGAAGTGCGAGAGGTTGTTCCTGGTGATAAGATTGAAGGGGAAGCCTGGCGCATTACTGTTGGAGAAGCTTTCCATTTTCAACCAATTCTGGAGTGCCTGGCATATAGGGTGGAGAGCGACGAAGGAACACTTGTTTATTCAGGCGATAATGGCGGCGTTCAGGAGAGTATGATTGAATTGGCTCGCGACTGTGATGTTCTCATCCACATGTGTCATTTTTTGTCGGGCACGGAACCGAGTGACGCATACCGGCAAGGCTGTGGCAATCACATGGATATTGCCGAGACCGCAAAACGGGCAAACGTAAAAACGGTGGTTTTGACCCACTGTATATCGATGCTCGACGGCCCCGGTATTATGGAAAACCTGATTTGCGAAATGAAGGCTGTTTTCAATGGCAATATAATTATTGGACAGGATCTTATGGAAGTGCCGCTGAAAATAAAGCAGTTGCACAAGATAGATTAAGTTATGAAGCATGTGTGAATAGTACTTCAGGTTTTAGGAAAAAATTATGCTTCCCCATCGCCCCGTTGTTAATGCCCGACAGTTTGCAATATCATCCGGGCATCAATTGGCTACCGAAGCCGGGTATGAAGTTCTCTCAACCGGTGGCAATGCTGTTGACGCCGGGGTTGCCGCCGGTATTGCTTTAAGCGTTCTGCATAGTGATTTGGTGAATTTCGCAGGCGTTGCACCGATCATGATACGCATGGCCGACACCGGTCGGGTGATTACAATTGACGGTCTTGGCACCTGGCCCCGAGCGGCTTCAGTTGAGTTTTTTGAAAGCCAATTTGGCGGCGCAATGCCAGAAGGAATTCTGCGCACTGTCGTGCCTGCTGCGCCAGCAGCCTGGATTACCGCTTTGAAAGATTTTGGCACGATGGCCTTTGGCGAAATTGCGGGTTTTGCTGCGCGCTATGCCCGTGAAGGTTTTCCGGCGTATGGCGTGTTTGCCGAGTTTATCGCCAACCACGAGGCCGGATACCGCCGCACCAGGGAAAATGCGCGCATCTACCTGCCACAGGGGCGCCCGCCTGAAACCGGAGAACTATTCGTTCAAGAGGATCTTGCCGGGTCTCTGCAGTATATGATTGATGAAGAAAAAGCGGCAAAAGGCAGCCGCGCCGAAGGATTGCAGGCCGCTTACAATGCCTTTTACAAAGGTGATATCGCGAAAACTATATGTGAGTATCATCGCCAACATGGTGGCTTTTTGGCGATGGAAGATATGGCCGGTTATCAGATTCGCTATGAGGAACCTTTGGAGGTGAAATTTGGTGGGGAAAAAATTTACTGCTGTGGTCCCTGGTCCCAGGGAATTTCCCTGGCGCAAGCCTTTGCTATGCTCGATGGTGTGAGTTTTGACCAACTTGGTCATAACTCACCAGATTATATTCACCATGTGACGGAAGCCCTGAAACTGGTGTTTGCGGACCGCGAATTTTATGTCGCTGATCCGCTTTTTACCGATGTGCCTGACGTTGAGATACTTGACCTTGATTACCTGAAGGTACGTGCCAGTCTGATAGACCCGGATAAAGCCTGGAAAGAAATGCCCCCGGCAGGTGACCCCAGGCAAGGGCGCAAAATAATATACGACAAGACAGTTCATTCCACAGCTGAAATCAGTGGCGGAAATGCCCATGCGACAAAACCACAGGATACATTACCCGCAGGCGGTCCTGCCTCTGCGGATACATCATATGTCAGCGTTATAGACGTTCACGGAAATATGTTTTCGGCAACTCCAAGTGACACTTCTGCAGATACAGAAGTTATACCCGGTACCGGGCTATGCCCATCATCGCGCGGGTCGCAATCGCGCGGGATTTCCACATCTATCAATGCGGTAGCGCCGGGTAAACGCCCGCGGCTAACTCCAAACCCGGCTCTGGCCACCAAAGACGATAAGCCGTTTATGACATTTGGCACACCGGGTGGTGATGTGCAAATTCAGGCTATGGTGCAGGTTTATCTGAATGCAACGTGTTTTGGTATGGATATGCAATCAGCAATCGAAGCCCCCCGATTTGCGAGCTACAGCTTTCCCTCCTCCTTTGCGCCTCATGACTATTTTCCGGGTCTGCTCATGTTAGAAGGGCAATTATATGATGAAACAAAAAGCGATCTGAACGCGCGTGGCCATAGTTGCGAGAGGTGGGCAGATGGAACCTGGAAGGCGGGTGGTGTCTGTGCCGTTCAGGTGGATATTGAAAGAGGTACGATGCAAGCCGGGGCCGATCCTCGGCGTGCCGGTTACGCAAAAGGCCAATGAGTAATCTGTAAGCTGAGAGAATATTCAAAAATGAACCATAAACCTGTCTCCGATCAAACTTTGGCTCAGCTGATGAGCCTGACAGGCACTATTGCCGAAGCGGAAGGTCCGGACGAGATTTTTGCCTCGGTAGCTGATGCCGCCAAAAGCTGTATCGACTACAAACTTCTCACTATCATGGCGTTTGACGCTGAGAGTATGCGGGTTAAACGCATTTACTCAAGCAATCCGGACGCATATCCGTTGGGTGGTGGCAAAGGCAAGCGTGATACGCTATGGGGACGCCAGGTTCTGATTGAAGGTCGCCCCTTTATAAGTACGACGGAAGAGGACATTCGAGAAAATTTTGATGATCATAATTTCATTTTCGAACTCGGGCTAAAATCAGTGATGAACATCCCTGTTCGCATTTACGGGCGGACAAAAGGCACGTTAAATTTCCTCAATGATGTTTCTGTTTATGACGCACGAGATTTGGAATGGGGCTTGTTTCTTGCCGCCCAACTCATCGGTCCTGTGAGTATTGAAAACAATCCGGATGATATTTATTAAGGTGACTGATAGCTCTGTGCGGACTCTAGCACGGCCCCGTATATGGGACCATTAAATCTCTAGATTGGCACCTAATAATATACACTGCGCAGGCGTTCCCAGTTTTTGAAACTTATTCCCTGTTCCACAAAAAGATTTCCCTATTAAGGCAAATAATTTCTCTGTTATCTTTTATAGGGAATTCAACTGTAAACCGCTGTAATTGCGACTTAAATTTGGGTAAATTTTCCAGAAATGAATAAAAATTGAATATTTTTCCTGTATTTTCCCGTATAACAGGGAAAAGTGCGGGCGGGACGGGTTCGCTCATGACTGCGTCCACCACCAACTTACCCTGTTTGGAGTTAAAGGGAAGGTTGTCTAGGCCGAGAACCATTTTTATTTGTTTAAAATCAATCTCTTGTTGATCTTTTCCTGGTTTATCACCAATAGCGGTTCTTAATATTCCCGCCAAATCACCGAACAGATCAATTGTCACACCATCAAAATTTGAATCAGGTGTAACAACAACCTTGCCAATAAGTTGCCGCCATCCGAAGTTGCGCGCCGCGCCATTCGAAATTGCGCGCTACATTTGAAAAGAAACCCGGGTTAGCCTGTTGAGTGTTTGGCAGATATTTTTATTTTGGCGACGAGACTCTCATCCTTTGGCCCATGGGGTCGAATGCAGGGTGAAGCGTAACCTGGCCTGCATAGAGTTTTCCGGCAATATCAACGTCAACCCTGGCGCCTTGGGTCCGCGCATCTGCATGGTTGCAATCTGCAATTATGACAGGCCTGTCAACCCGGTATCCGTAAGCAGCAGATGTTGTCTTTCCGGCAATGTGGCCATCGATATAGAATGGTTCACTGCCAAGTGGGATCGCATTTTTATCATCGAGAATGATGGTCACAACGCGATTAGCCTCGCCGATATCTTTTTGTTTTTCCAGGGCCGTTTTGCCAATGAAATCCGTGTCCCAGGCAACGGCAAAATCGAGACCTGCCTGAAGGGGGGAAATACCTGTATCAAGATCATGGCCATAGGCCAAAAAGCGTTTCTCTATACGCATAGCGCTTTGGGCAAATATCCCGGCTGGCAGAGCGCCATGCTCATGCAGAGCGTCATATATCTTGCCGGCATTTTCAGCTTTACAGGTAATTTCCCAACCGGCTTCACCAACATAGGATATTCGCACAGCGCGGATGTGGGCTCCGGCAATGTGAGCTGGACCGGCTTCGAAATACTTTAACTCGTTGAGTTCTGGTGCACCAACACGCGTGGCAATTTCTGCGGTATCAGGTCCCATTAAACCGATCACAGCATACTCTTGTGTACTGTCACGTAACGATACTTGCGCGTCACCAAGATGTCGCCTCAACCAGGCCATATCACGGCGGATTGCAGTTGTTCCGACAAACAGACGATAATGATCCTCGGCAATTCGGATGGCGGTCAAATCGCTCTCGATGCCGCCACGCTCATTAAGCATTGCCGTATAGATGGCGCGACCGGGTTTTTTGTCCATATTGTTGGCGCAGATACGATTGAGAAAACGCGCGGAATCTTTTCCTTCAACCTCAATTTTACCAAAGGTTGACTGATCAAAGATGGCCGCTTTTTCATGTGCCTGAGCAACCTCGCGTCCCACCTGATCAAACCAATCCGGTTTGCCAAAGGTCATCACAGGCTCGGTTAATTTTCTGAAATACAGCGGTCGTTCCCAACCATAAAACTGGCCGAAATGTGCTTTTTCTTTTTCCCATTTTTCGTGCAACGAAGTTTTTCGCAAGTTGCGACCTGTCGACATCTGCCGACTGGGAAAACTTATCTCATAGTGTTTACCAAGTACTTCGGGAACGCGGTGGCAAAGAGCTTCAACAGAGTTAAAACAATCAGGAAAGCGCTTGGGATCGGCTTCGTGCAGATCAACCGGCGTGTGACCTTTGATGATGCAATGGGCCAGCGCCATTCCCGCGCCACCGCCAGTTGCAACACCAACCGAATTCATGCCGCATCCCAGAAACAGTCCTCTTGTTTCAGCCGTCTCACCCAACAAAAATGATCCATCGGGTGTGAAGCTCTCTGGCCCATTGAGCAGCATTTTTACTTCAGCGGTTTCCAGTGCCGGTAGCCGGTGCAGAGCATTGATCATCATCGGTTCAAAATGATCCCAGTCTTCCGGCAAAAGCTGAAAGGCAAAATCTTCGCCAAGCCGGTCAGGATCAATGGCTTTGCCCATGGGTTCAAAACAGCCGACAAGGAGACCGCCGCTGTCATCACGAATATAAAGGTGATTGTCGTGGTCGGATAAAGTTGGCATGTTGCCGGAAATGCCCGCAATGGGTTTGGTCAGCAGATAAAAATGCTCGCATGACCAAACCGGGATTTGCGCGCCTGCCATAGCACCTGCCGCTCTGCTCCATAATCCGGTGCATAAGGCAATCGCATCGCATTTGACTGTTCCCTGATTTGTTTCAACGCCAACGACTTTTCCACCTTTTGTCAAAATTCCAGTAACGCCGGTGTTTTCGAAAACCTTGGCACCACGAGATTTTGCCCCCTTTACCAATGCTGCGCAAAGATCAGAGGGGCTGACCCGCCCATCCTCAGGTGACCATACTGCCCCAACGACATCGTCTGCGTTCATTAATGGCCAACGTTCCAGAGCTTCGTCGCGGGAAATAGAAAAAGCTGGAACGCCAAATAGATGTGCAAGCGATTCCTGTCGTTTGATGTGTGTCAGGCGTTCTTTATTGGTGGCAATAGAAAGTGATCCCTTGCTGATCCAACCCGTGGCCTGACCGGTTTCCTGTTCCAGACTGGAATATAGTGATACAGAATACCGGATCAGATCCGTAAGGTTTCGGGTCGACCGTAAAGCCCGCACCTGAGCGGCTGAATGCCATGTTGTTCCAGAAGTCAGTTGATTGCGTTCCAGCAAAATTGCATCACTAACGCCCGCTTTGGCCAGATGATAGAGGGTTGAACACCCCATAACCCCGCCACCGATGACGACGACAGAGCTATGGGCAGGAAGGGGTGAACTCATTAGCAAACTCTAACAAAAAAAATTCCAAGTTTTCGTTGCAAAGCACTGTTACATATGTTTCATTAATCACACAATACTGAAAATTATGTAACAGATATTTTTATAAATATGCAAACAACTGCTTTGAAAAATCGAATTGTTCAGCATTTTGACGACCTGAGTCCGCAATTGCGCCGGGCGGCGCAATATGTATCCAAACACCCTGAAGATGTAGCGATGCGCTCCTTGCGGCAAATAGCCAGCAAGAGCGGTTTGACGCCGCCGACATACTCACGGCTTGCCCGCGCCATTGGTTTTGATGATTATGAGGGGCTTCGTGATATTTGCCGAAATGAACTGCGCCAGTCCCGTCTTAGCATGGCGGACCGCGCCGCATTGCTGCAGGAAACCAGTGAAGATAATCCAAAAACAGGCCGCGGATCCTTTGCAACAATTCATGCGCAATCGGCGGTTTCCGGAATTCAACATCTCCTGGATGATATGGATGTTGGTCAATTGGCCAAAGCAGCCGATCAGCTGGTCGCGGCGAAAAATGTGTATCTCATTGGCTCTTTGTGCGGTCGCACGATGGTTGAGTATCTTGCCTATATGGCTCAAATGGTATCGCCAAACTGGCGGGTTGTCGGGCAAGGCGCTTCGTCTTCTTCCGGCATTTTGACAGGAGCGGGCGAGGATGATGTTTTGATCGCGATTGCCGCGGCTCCTTACGCCAGTGAGACGGTCAGGGCGGTTCAGCTGGTTGCCAATTCTGCTGCCGGTGCTAATATTATCGTCATAACAGATGATCTTTTGTCGCCCCTTTTAAAACATGCGAGCTACAGTTTTTTAATCCCCGCTGAAAGTTCGCTTTTTTTTCCATCCCATGTCGCCCTGGTGACATTTCTGGAAATTTTAACAGGTATGATTGTGCGACGATTGGGTGAAGAGGGGCAAAACAGAATTAATGCCGTGGAACAATCAAGCCACGCCATTGGTGACTATTGGCAACAATAGTAAGAAAAATCGAGTAATTTTAAGGGAGAACTAAATGTTCAAAAATTTATTGAAAATAGGAATATCAATGGCTGCTGTAGCAGGGTTTGCTGCAGTCACAACTTCGGCGACATATGCGGGCACACTTGAGGATATCTTTGCCCGCGGGAAACTGGTTGTTGGCGTAAAAGCGGATTATGCTCCCTGGGGCATGCGCGATGCCGATGGCAAGGTGGTCGGCATGGAACACGATATGATTGCTGATTTTGCCAAGCGTCTAAGCGCAAAAGCCGGCAAGACAATCGCTGTCGAAAAAGTTGTTGTTGTGGCTTCCAACCGGATGCAGTTCCTTGAGCAGGGTAAAATCGACATGTTCATTGCAACGATGTCCAACAAAAAGGGCCGCAGAAAAGTCGTCGGTATTGTACAGCCGGACTATTATTCCTCTGGTGTGGCCGTACTGGCTCATAAGGATTCAGGTATTTCCAGTTGGGAAACCGTGAAAGGCAAGAAAATCTGCGGCATTCAGGGCGCCTGGTACAATAAGGAGCACGGCCTTAAGAATGGTGCGGAAATTATCGCATTTAAAGGCGTTTCTGAGGTTGAAAAGGCGGTTCTTGATGGACGCTGTGTTGGCTGGTTGTATGATGACAGTGCTTTCATTCCGCGGAAAGTAAATGCACCGGAAAAGTGGAAGGATTTTTCTATTGCAACACCGGTTGTTGCCAACGTGCCATGGGGTGCAGCAGTTCGTCTGGCAGATCGACAGGCGCCGTTGGGCAAAGCGTTGTCAGAAGCTATTATTGCCTGGCACAAATCAGGTTTGCTGATCAAACTTGAAAACAAGTGGGGAATTCCTGCCACTACCTGGCTTGCCGAGATGCAAAAGAAATGTAATGCTGGCGACAAGATCTGCAACGATAAATACGATGATGGCGAAAGCTATTAAGAACACATAATGTGAGGTCCGCCACGATTGCAAACGTGGCGGACCTGTTTTGTTTTGAATTAGCTGCCGGGGAGTAACGGGGTTGGATGTAATCTGGGAGTTCTTTAGATGGTTGTATGACACCCAGGGCATCAACCTGACGATTTTCTATGATGATCTGGATCGTGCCAGATTTCTCAAAGGCATATGGACGACCATACATTTGTCGATTGTCGCTATCGTTATAAGCCTGATGATTGGTGTTGCCGGGGCCTGGCTGCAAATGTCAAAAATGATCTGGCTTCGCAATATTGTGCAGGGGTACATCCAGTTTTTCCGCAACACGCCCCCTCTCATCCAATTGTATTTTTTCTATTTCGCCGTCGATGCCACTTTGTCGTCTGTGCTTGGAATTAAAGGGGGCGTGCTTGACGGCTACGGCTGGGCGGTTGTTTCCCTGTCATTTTTTGCCGGTGCTTTCAATGTGGAGATTTTTCGCGCCGGTGTCGAAGCCGTGCCGCAATCAACCGTCGAAGCGGCAGAAGCTCTTGGCTATAATCGTCTTCAGGTCTACCGATACGTAACTCTGCCTTTGGCATTCCGGGTATGTCTGCCCGCTCTCAATAATAATCTGATCAATCTTTTGAAAACCACAACGGTGGCTTATGCCATTGCGGTGCCGGAAACCATATATGTTGCCAACCAGATCTGGTCAGATGAATACAATGTTCTTGAAATGATGAACGTGGTCTGGGTCATCTATATCTCGCTTGTCGGTTTTCTTGTGTGGTTGATGCATAAGTGGGAAAAATCATTAAAAGTACCGGGATTTGGCCAATGAGGGAAAATAGCAATAACAAGTTTTCCCTTCACCAGGGGGCCTCCGATCTGCCGGTAATAAAGCCGTTCGTTTTGACAAATGGGCCCGGTTGGCAGATTGAAAATATGGTCAGTTTGGCGGGCAACCGAAAAATCGGTTTGGCGTTGTTGGCAATACTTTCTGCCTGGCTCATGATTGATACCGCATTTGCGCAAATTCAAGGCGATGCCAATCAGACCATCTTTCAAACTCTGGTAAAATGGACACCGTTGATGTTCATGGGACCGGAAGGAGAGTTTGGCGGGTTTATCCTCAATATTGCTGTTAGTTTTATATCCATGGCACTTGGTACTTTCCTCGGCCTCTGGCTTGGTATCGGACAAGTATCGCCCAATTCGTATATCCGGCGTATTTCCTGGTCCATAACCCAGATTTTTCGTAATTCACCTTGGCTGGTTCTGTTGTTTTATTTTATGTTGTTGCTGCCGTTTTCTGTCAAGATTGCCGGCCAGCAGATCGACATACCCGGCTGGACAAAGGCAACTTTTGCGCTGTCACTGCCGATTATGGCAAATGTATCGGAAATTGTACGCGGTGCCATTAGTTCCATTCCCACGGGTCAATGGGAGTCGGCAGAAAGCCTGGCTTTTTCCCGTACCCAGACAATGTGGAGAATAATTCTGCCACAATGCGTCAAACGAATGATCCCGCCGTGGATGAACTGGTATTGCATTTTGACCATGTCGACGCCGCTGATCTCGATCCTTGGTGTCAATGATGGCATGACCTTGACGCAAAACGCTCTGGCGGCAGAAGGGCGCAGTGAATTTCTGATCCCGATGTATTTATGGCTGATGGCGTGGTTCTTTGCCTACAGTTACCCCATAGCTTCAATGACCCGAGTGTTGGAGCGTCGCTTTGCTGTTGAAACATAGAAAGAAAATGCCATGAATTTACCGGCATGGACCGCTGATCAACCTTTGATCTCGATTAAAGACGTGCATAAGTCATTTGGCGACCTTGAGGTTCTCAAAGGCATTTCACTGGACGTTATGAAGGGGGAGGTGATCTGTATTATCGGACCGTCAGGTTCTGGTAAATCCACCTTAATTCGCTGCATCAATGCACTGATTGATATTCAGGCGGGGTCTATTACCGTCGAAGGTCAACAGGTTCATGATGCCAATCTGGACAAGCTCGAATTGCGCCAGAAAGTCGGCATGGTCTTTCAGCAGTATAATCTGTTCCCGCACAAAACCGCGCTTGAAAATATTATGATGGCACCGGTTGTGGTGCTAAAGGAAAATCAGCAAGAAGTTGAAACACGAGCCCGGAAACTGATTAAAAAAGTTCGGCTCGAAGGCAAGGAAGACAGCTATCCCGGTGAACTTTCAGGTGGCCAGCAACAACGTGTCGCGATTGCCCGCTCACTCGCCATGCGACCGGACGTCATGCTGTTCGACGAGGTTACAGCAGCACTTGACCCTGAAACCGTAAAGGAAGTTCTGGTCACCATCAAAGAACTTGCAGCTGACGGCATGACCTGCATTCTGGTAACCCATGAAATGGGCTTTGCCCGAGAAATTGCCGATCACATTTATTTCACCGACCGTGGTGTGATTGTCGAGCATGGCCCACCGGCAACATTTTTTGATGATGCCAAAGACCCGCGCACAAAGGAATTTCTAGGCCAAATTCTTTGATCCATTTTTGGTGTTGACTACTTTCAATTTAATTTCATATGGATGTGAACGATAGCCCAGTGGTGTCGGAAAGTTAGTAATCTGACGCTTGCAATATTGTCGTTAAAATTGTTGACAATATTGATAACATAATTCACCTTGTATTTAAATCAACAGGGGGAACGGGTTTGGTGGCGTCGAAATCAGGTGGAAAAGTGATCGAACTGGCCAGTGCTGACCTGGGAGCGGAAAGGCTGGTGGGTGAATTGCGCCAGCGTATCGTCAATCATGAGTTGCCCCCCGGGTCGCGGTTGCGCGAGCAGGATCTTGCCGATGAGTTCGGCGTGTCACGCGCTCGAATTCGCGAGGCATTCGGCATTCTGGAAGAACGCGGCCTGATCGAGCGCATTCCCAACCGGGGTGCGATTGTCACCCGGCTGGAGGTCGACAAGATCAAGGAGCTGTTCGAGGTCCGCGAAGCTCTGGAAGCACAAATGGTGCGTCTGGCGGTGGAAAAATCACCACCGGAAACCTGGGATAATCTGATCGACCTGTTTGGCCCTTCCATGGAGGACACGCTGGCGCGCAATGATTTTGATGCCTATGCACAAGCCAATTACCAGTTTCGCCGCCAATGTGTTGTCGCTGCTGACAATGAAGTTTTGCGTAACCTGCTCGACAGTCTTTATGACCGCACGCAAGTGCTGATCCGGCGTTTGATACTGGTGCCCGGGCGGATGCAGGAGGGGATGCGTCAGCACCGGGAAATTCTCGCCGCCATGCGCGCGGGAAATGCCGAGGAGGCGGAGCGGTTGAAGCGGGACAATATCCGCAGCGCCCGTGACTGGTTCAATGATTATCAGAAATATCTGCTATAGGGGGAATGATGGGGTCCAAACACGTTGAGCAACAGGCATCGGGCCCGCTGGCAGGCATGCGGGCGATCGAACTGGGGTCAACTGTTGCCGGGCCGTTCTGCGCCCGCCTGCTGGCGGACTTTGGTGCCGATGTCATCAAGGTTGAGCAGGGCGAAGGCGATGCGGTGCGCTCCATGGGTCGCCAATGCAAAGGGCGTTCACTTTATGGCACATCGATATTGCGGGGAAAGCGTGCTGTCTCTATTAATCTGCGCACTGACGAGGGCCGCGCCCTGGTGCGCCGCTTGTGTGAAACGGCGGATATTGTCATTGAAAATTTTCGCCCCGGTACCATGGAGCGCTGGGGGCTTGGGTATGACACCTTGAGCAAGGTCAATCCGGGTCTTGTTATGGTGCGCATCAGCGGGTTTGGCCAGGATGGGTCTTACAGCGACCGCGGCGGCTATGGTGTTGTCTGTGAGGCGGTCAGTGGGCTGCGCGAAATTACCGGAGACCCGGACCGGCCACCACCGCGCGTTGCCACGTCGCTGGCTGATTACATCGCTGGTCTGTATGGTGCTTTTGGCGCGGTGATGGCGCTGCTGGATCGCACTCACACCGGGCAAGGACAAGTGGTGGATTCAGCGCTGTATGAAGGTTCTTTCAGTTTTATGGAGCCGCATATTCCTGCGTTCCAGCAACTGGGAGAAATTGCCCGGCGGGCGGGCTCGCGACTGCCCGGCAATACGCCCAATTCGCTTTATGAGAGCCGCGATCATCGTCAGATCGTTCTGGCGGCTGCATCAGATCCGGTTTTTGCCCGCCTGGCGGCTGCCATGGGGCAGGCTGAGCTGGCGCATGATCCGCGTTTCGTCACTGCCCTGAAACGGGCCGAAAATGAAGGTGCCTGTGATGCAATTATCGCGCAGTGGACGCGCTCGCTCGATCTGGAGACGCTTGAAGCAGCGCTTGAGGAGGCAAGGGTTCCAGCTGCGCCGATCTATACGGTTGAGGATATTTTCAACGATCCCCACTATCGTGAACGCGATATGTTGGTGGAAGTGGAAGACCGCGTACTGGGGCCGGTAACAGTCGCCGGCATCGTACCTAAATTGTCAAAAACACCGGGTGCGGTGCGTTGGGCCGGGCGCGATATTGGTGCAGATACAACGGATGTTTTGAAAAGTGAACTCAGCCTTGATGATGCTGAAATTGAGGCGTTGGTGCGTGACGGTGTCGTTGTGGCCCCTGAGCTTGCGGCAAGGGGAGAAAAATCATGAGTTTCGATGATATGGTCGAGGACTTGAAAGCGCGCGAAGCCCACGCCCGGGCCATGGGCGGGCCGGATCGGCTGGCCCGGCGCGAAGCTCAGGGCTTGCTTAATGCGCGCAGCAGGATCGAAGCTCTGATTGATCCCGATAGTTGGGTTGAGACCGGGCTGCTGGCGGTTTCTTCCATGATGCGGGAAGATCGCGACAGAACTCCGGCTGATGGCAAGGTTGCCGGCTTTGCCAAGGTCGGCGGGCGCATGGTGGGCATTGCCTCCAATGATTTTACCGTCAAGGGCGCATCGTCCAGTGCCACAAATATGAAAAAGATCGGCCATGTTAAACGGGTGGCAACGGAGCGCGGTTTTCCGATGGTGTTCTTCGGTGAATCTTCCGGTGCCCGCATGCCTGACAATATGGGCGCTAAAGGCATGGGCAGCAATCTGGGCCAGGACCCACAGCAATATGTGCGCACCCGCCAGACACCGTGGGCCTCAGCCGTGCTCGGGCAATGTTATGGCTCATCGGCGTGGTACACCTGTCTGTCTGATTTTGTTGTTATGCGCAAAGGCGCAATCATGGCGGTGGCCAGTCCCGGACTGGCTTCTTTCGCCATTGGCCAGGAAGTCGAAGCCGAAGATTTGGGCGGCTGGAAACTGCACAGTGAGATTTCCGGCCTGATTGACCGGGTGGTTGAGAGTGATGAAGAAGCGATTGCCGAGATCAAGCGGTTTTTGAGCTATATGCCGTCGCACTGCAACGAGCCACCGCCGCGTGCGCCCGTGCCTGCCGGTAGCGATGAGGGCAGTAGCCGGATTTTGGACATACTGCCGGAAAGCCGCAAGCGCGCATATGACGTGCGCAAGATCATTGCCTGTCTGGCTGATCTCGACAGTTTTTTTGAATTCAAGCCCAAATTCGGGCGCACGGCGGTGACCGGTCTTGCGCGCATGGACGGGCGCACCGTCGGCTTTATTGCCTCCAACCCCATGGGCAAGGCCGGGGCGCTGGATGTGGCTGGGTGCGAAAAGGCGACGCGCTTTACCGTCATGTGCGACAGCTTCAACATACCGCTTGTTCTGCTTGTGGATACGCCGGGCTTTGTTATCGGCATCGAAGGCGAGAAGCAAAAAGCGCCGGGAAAAATCATGAACTTCATGCAGGCATTGCAGATGTGCACAGTGCCGAAACTTTCAATCATTATGCGCAAGAGCTACGGCCAGGCATACTTGAATATGGGTGGCGGGCGCAACTCGGATGATGTTGCCTTGTGGCCAACTGCCGAGGTCAGTTTTATGGATGCTGGGTTCGCCACTGAAATTGTCACATGGGGCCAGCAGGCGTCTGATGAGCATAAGCAAGAGATACGTGCAGGCATGGAAAAGGACAGCTCCGCCTATGGACTGGCCGAAATTTATGCAGCGCAGGCAGTCATAGATCCCTCACAGACGCGACGATATTTGATCCAGCAACTTGAAATTCACCAGATGCGCCTGTCCGGCGATGTCGGTGCGCACCGTATGGCCGCGTGGCCGACAACATTTTGAACAGGGAGATAAATTCATGGCAACAACCAATGTCACTTCAGAGGTTATCGGCACCGTATGGAAGGTTGAAAAAGCCAAAGGAGATGCGGTCGAGGAAGGCGATCTTATCATGATCCTGGAATCGATGAAAATGGAGATACCCGTTGAGGCTCCCGTCACCGGTACCCTCAGTGAAATCAAAGTTGCGCCTGATGACTCGGTGGAAGAGGACCAAATCCTATGCCTGATCGAAAGCTAGAACCAGGCAAAGACTTCTGGGCTGAGCAGATTTCTGAATTATCGCAACGCCGCGCCTTTGCCGCCGAGATGGGGGGGGCGGAAAATGTCAAACGCCAGCATGACGCCGGTCGGCTGACGGTACGTGAGCGTATCGCGGGTTTAAGTGATGCGGACAGCTTTCGTGAAATCGGAACACTGGCTGGAACCGGCGAATATGACGACAACCTCAAGTTAAAAAAAGTAACGCCTGCCACCTATGTAGCAGGGACAGCGCGCATTGATGGTCGCCCGGTGGCCATTGGCGGTGAAGATTTTACCGTGCGCGGTGGCATCAGTTTTGGTGCCATGCGCCGCAAGGGCGGGCAGGGCGGCTATATCGAAGATCTGGCGCACCACTACAAGATGCCGCTGATAAATCTCATTGATGGCGCTGGTGGCTCGGTCACATCAGCCAAACGGCGCGGGTTTGTCGTCTTTCCCGGCGTTGACGGTTTTGAACGCTCGGTCGAGTTGCTGGGCGAGGTTCCGGTAATCTCTGCTGTGTTGGGGACGGCAGCGGGCGGACCGGCGGGCCGCGCTATCCTGTCGCATTTTTCCGTTATGGTTGAGGGCACAAGTCAGATTTTCGCAGCCGGACCACCGGTGGTCAAACGCTCTTTAGGTCAGGCAATCACTAAGGAAGATCTGGGCGGGCCGGAGGTTGCGGTCAAAAAGGCAGGCTCTATACACAACTCGGCTGCGAGCGAGGAAGAGGCTTTATTACAGATCAGGCGTTTCCTGAGCTTCATGCCGCAAAATGTGTGGGAGCTGCCGCCGGTGTTGCCGGTTGAGGATCCGGTTGAACGCTGTGAGGAGGCGCTTTTGGGGCTGGTGCCGGAAAAGCGGACGCAACCGTATAATATGAAAAAACTGATTTCTCTGGTGATTGACCGCGATTCGGAATTTGAAATCAGACCAACCTTTGGCCGCGCCGTCATCACCATGCTGGCGCGGCTGGGCGGGCGGCCTGTGGGGATTATTGGCAATAATCCGATGATCTATGGCGGTGCCATGGATGCTGATGCCGCGCGCAAGCAGATTCACTTTATGGAGTTGTGCGACACCTTCCACATCCCGCTGGTATTTCTGGTCGATGTGCCGGGTTTCATGGTCGGTCTCAAGGCCGAGCAGGAAGGTACGTTGCGCGAGGGCATGCGCGTTGTCTATACGGCAGGGCAATTGAAAGTGCCAACGCTGACGCTTGTTATTCGCAAATGCTACGGCATGGCTGGAATGGCGACCTGTAACAAGAATGATATCGATCTGAAACTAGCCTGGCCGACCGGCGAATGGGGGTCATTGCCGGTTGAAGGTGGCGTGGCGGCAGCCTTTCGTCGCGAGATTGCGGCCGCTGATGATCCCAAGGCGCGGGAAAAAGAGCTGGAGGCTGAACTGCGCGCTCATGCCTCGCCCTTCCGCACCGCCGAAGCTCTGGGGGTGGAGGAGATTATCGATCCGCGCGAGACCAGACCTATTCTGTGCGAATACATTGCGCTGGCTGAACAACGCCTGAAGATCAATCTTGGCCCCCGGGCAAGAGCAGGCGTTGCGCCATGAGGGGGTGGGTATGAGTATTGCCAAGGTTTTCATCGCCAATCGCGGCGAAATCGCCTGCCGGATCATACGCAGCTGCCGGGCGCTGGACATAAAAACGGTGGCAGTGTTTTCGGAAGCTGACGCCGATGCCCTGCATGTGAGTGAAGCCAGTCACAGTCTTGAGATTGGTCCGGCACCGGTGGCGAAAAGCTATCTCAATCAGGATGCCTTGCTGATGGCGTTGCGGGTTTCCGGCGCCGATGCGGTGCATCCCGGATACGGGTTTTTGGCAGAAAATGCGGGTTTTGCCGCAGCGGTGGAAAACATGGGACGTATCTGGATCGGCCCGCAACCCCAAACCATAGAGGCGATGGGAGATAAAGAACGAGCGCGGGAAATCGCCCGTGCTGCTGGTATTCCGGTGGTGCCGGGGAGTAGGCGGTTTTCACCCGGCGATACGGCTGGATTGGCGGCTACAGGCGAAGAAGTTGGCTATCCGCTGCTGGTTAAGGCTGCAGCCGGTGGTGGCGGCATCGGCATGCGTCTGGTTGATGATCCTGAAAACCTTCAGGCCCAGGTTGAGACCACGCAAAGCCTGGCCGAACGCAGTTTTGGCGATGGTACGGTCTATCTGGAACGCTTTATAGCCCACGCCCGCCATATCGAAGTTCAGGTTTTCGGCTTTGGCGATGGTCGTGGTGTGCATTATTTTGACCGCGACTGTTCGGTGCAACGCCGGTTTCAAAAGGTTGTCGAGGAAGCCCCGGCCCCAGGACTTGCTGCGGAAACACGCGCGAGCTTGTGTGCGGCAGCGCTGGCGCTGGTCGCTCATGTCAATTATCGCGGTGCGGGAACAGTGGAGTTCATTTATGACCGGCAAGCGGAAGTGTTCTATTTTCTGGAGATGAACACGCGCATACAGGTTGAACATGCGGTCACTGAAATGATTACCGGGGCTGATCTTGTTGCCGCCCAGATCGAACTGGCGGCGGGAAATCTCGTGTTGCCGGAACAAGGTGACATTTCAACGGATGGTCATGCGATTGAATGCCGCATTTATGCCGAACGCCCGGAGAAGAAATTCCTGCCATCACCGGGAGAGCTGAAGCGCTTTGACTTCCCTGAGGAAAGCGCCGGGTTGCGCATCGATACCGGGTTGCGGCAGGGCGATCGTATCACGCCATATTATGATCCGATGATTGCCAAAGTCATTACGCGGGGACAGAACCGCAAGGACGCCATTGCGCATATGGTGCAGGCGTTGGACGAAATTGAGATCGAAGGTGTTTCGACAAATCTGGAGTTTCTTGGTCAGGTTCTGCGCGACCGGGTTTTTTGTGAGGATCTGGCGACTACGCGCTATGTGGATGAGGGAAGCTATCGGCTTGAAGCGTCCGGTGTATCGTAACCACTACGAGAGGGATTAGAATGTCAATTCGGTTGAGTTCATATGAACAGGAGATGCTGGAAGGAAAATTCGGCTGGCCGCGTCAGTTTGCTATGGAGCAGATCGTCAAGGTTGGGAATTTTTTCGATGCTGAAGACTGCGTCGAGATCGCCCAGGTGCATCTGATGGCGGACACGGAATCGCTTGGCGAAGACGGGGTTTTGTTTCTCGAAAAGCTGGCCGGGTATTCCGAAGAACAACGTCAGGTCAAGGTGCCGACAGTGACGGACCCGCGTGGAATTGATTTTGAGCACTATAAAGCCCTTGGCCAAAGTGACGCCCAAGCCGAACTCGAACAGCGCGCCATTGATGCTTTTCGCGCACTTGGCGTGATGATGACTGATACCTGCATCAATTATCAAACGATTATGCCGCCAGTGCTGGGCGAACATCTGGCCTTCGGCGATACTGGCTCGACAATCTACGCCAATTCGGTGCAGGGCGCGCGCACCAATTTTCAGGGCGGGCCTTCGGCACTTGCCTCGGCGCTGACCGGGCGGGCACCGCGATATGGTTTTCATCTCGATGAGTGCCGCCGCGGGAGCAAGATATTCAAGGTCAACGATCGTCCTGATGATTTTGCCCAGTGGGGTGCGCTTGGCGGCATCATCGGGCGGCAGATGAATTCTTACTGGGATGTGCCGGTGATTGAATTGGCCTCTCTCGATCAAAGACCGAACTCGGACGAACTCAAGCATTTTGGTGCAGCTCTGGCGAGCTACGGTTCAACGCCGCTGTTTCATATGCCCGGCGTTACACCGGAATCTGCCGACGGGCGCGTGGCGCTGGTCGATAATCCACAAACCATGGCGGCGATTAGCAAAGACGATATTGATGCTTTCATTGAGGCTTACTGGCCCGCCGATGACGTTGTCGACGTGGTGGTGTTTGCGGCCCCGCAATTGTCGTTGATTGAAATTTCTGCCGTGGCTGATTTGCTCGATGGTCGGCAAACCCATGAAAAAGTTGCCGTGATCGCCACGGTGTCGCCGGAAGTTAAATCTGCCGCTGATCGCATGGGTGTGACGGCGAAATTCGAGGCATCAGGTGCGCTGTTGCTTCAGGGCGTGTGCTTTTATCAGATGTGCGCACGTGAAATTGGTGAAGCCAAAGGCTGGAAGCGGTTGCTGACCAATTCGGCCAAATTGGTCAACATCATTGGCGGCTATGGTTATGAACCGGTGCTGGCGTCACTGGAGAATTGTGTCGAGTCCGCAATCAAGGGGAGGCTGGTGCGATGACTGGAGTTACAAATAGCGGAATTCTCAAAGGCCATGCGGGGATTGGTAAGATAGTGCGGGGCGAAGCACTGGTGGCGTCGGATAATTTCAGCGCCCGCTATGACCTCGACCGGCTCAAGGGCGTGTTCTCACGGCCGCAACACAAGCTTTTCGGCCATAGCTATGTGGACAAGATCCTCATTCTCAATGCTGCCAAGGGCGGTGTGGCGTCGGCCTGGATGCTCAAGGAAATGGTGTCGCGCAATATGGGGCCGAAGGCGTTGATCCTCAATTTTGCCAATCCGATCATGGCGCAGGGAGCGGCTTACGCTGACCTGCCGCTGCTTGACCGTTTCGAGTTTGATGTCACCGGGTTCGTTGAAAACGGCGACATCGTGGAGGTTGATCCGGCAGCGGGAACCTTGACCATTGTCGGGGAAAAATGATGCTACATTGACTTTTCGAATCTTTAGAGCTATAAAGCTATATAGTTTTAATAATAAGCGTTCTGTTTACGGCTCTAATTAGTTGGTGTAACGGGACTGGGAGACATGCGGGCGTGAGCGAAACTCTCAACACATCTTCAATTGCAGAGCGTTTCTCGCAATCTTCAGCCTTTGGTATGGAGAGGGTGCCGAAATACCTTCGGTTATCCAATGCCATGCTGGATGCGATAGAATCCGGGGAATACATCCCGGGCTCAAAGATGCCGGGTGAACGAGATTTGATGGAAACGCTTCCCGTCAGTCTCGGTACTATTCAAAAGGCCATGAATGCCCTTGTTGAACAAGGTGTTGTTTTGCGGCATGCGGGGAGGGGGACTTTTGTTTCGGGTGTCGCCATGCAGGTTGGCCGCGCTAACAAGGAAAAAGTCGCCCGGCGAGATCTTTTGCATTTCCGTTTCAGGTCGGACGATGGTCAATCGCTACTGCCGATCTATTTGCATGTTTTTTCAATAACCAAGGTGGATGCTAAGTCCGAAGGCCTCGATCCACCATGGAAGGAATATATGAATTCCGGGGATTCATATATTCGGATTGAACGGATTTTAAATGTGGATGACCGTTTCACCGGCCTGACGCGGTTCTATCTGCCGTTTGAACGTTATGGCTCGTTGTTGCAGCGCTCATGTGAGGAGTTGAGTGGTCTCACATTACGTGAATTCCTCAACAGGACTTTCAATATGCCGACCTTACGTTTTGAGCATCTGGTTCAATGTCAGCAATTTACCCCTGATGTGTGTAGCAGGCTTGAACTTGGCAATGGCAGTTTTGGCACCTTCTGGCAGGTTTTGGGGCGTTCCTACCGGGATGCACCAGCTTCTTACCAACAGATTTTTCTGCCACCGGGGCATCTGCCTTTAGAGCTATCGGAGAGGTTGGAATGACGAATTCGGTGCCACAATCGCAACCTTTCTCCCTTGTCCCGAGTTCATCTGAGCGCTCCATGGACAAGCCGCGCCGAGCCGGGTTGACGATGATGATGGACTGGGGTTTGCCGTTAGGCGTGCAGCGGGACTGGCTTGACCTTGTGGCACCATTTGTGGATCTCGCCAAGTTTGTTGCCGGTACTGCTCGGCTTTATGAAGAAGACTATCTGCTGCAAAAAATAGCACTTTATAAAAGTCATAATATTCATCCGTTCATTGGTGGGCAATTTCTCGAGTATGTTTTTGCAACGCAAGGTCTGGCCAGCGCGGAGCCGTATTTTGAGGAAGCCAGACGGCTGGGCTTTGAAGCGATTGAAGTGTCCGACAATTGCGTGCCTCTGGACACGCAGTCGCGTCAGGCCCTGATACGCACCGCCGTTGACTGCGGTCTTGAGGTGCATGGTGAAGTCGGCTCAAAAAGCGAAGACACCGGTGCTGCAACTCTCATTGCCCAGGCCAATGAATGTTTTGATGCCGGGGCCGACGTCGTGCTGGTGGAGGGGGCGGAGCTTCTTAACGATGGTGAGCCCAACCGGGCGTTGCTGTCCGAACTTCGCGACGGCCTTGATGTTAGTAAGGTGATTTTCGAGTTGATCGGGCCGTGGGTTCCCGGCACTCATAATTGTGACGTCTATGATCTCAAGAAATTTCTAATCTCCGAATTTGGCCCGGATGTCAATCTGGCCAATGTTATGCCTCATGATATTTTTGAAACCGAAGCGTTACGCGTTGGCCTCAGCGTTGTGGGGCCGGAGGTTGGGAAAGCTGCGTGAGGGGAAATCATTTCCCGCACGGGATTTGACAAGTGAAAGGAATTAAAAGCCGGTCCATAAAAATAATATCGGGCCATTCATCGCGAAGTCGTAGAAAAGGGAGGAAACCTAAGTGACTAAAACATTAAAGAAATACTCGGTTTGTAAGATTGCCACCGGTGCGGCAATCCTGGCAATCGCCGGAGCTTCGATGTCGGCAGTGGCCATTGCACAGGAAACAAACCAGGTGAGATTTGCTCAGCAATTCGGGCTGTTATATCTCCCCATGCATGTGGTCGTTGATAAAAAACTGGTGCAGGCCTGTGCGGCCAAAGCCGGTCTTGGTGACATCAAGGTTACCATGCATCGCTTCAGTGGTGGCGCTGCTGTCAATCAGGCTTTGTTGTCTGACAATGTGGATTTTGCCGCCGGAGGTATTGGCCCGCTTTTGAAGCTGTGGGACAAAACCAAGGGACGTCTTAACGTTAAAGCCATGATGACGCTTTCGGCCATGCCGTTAAAATTGAACACCAACGATCCGCGGGTGACGAAACTTGGGGACTATGTTGGGCTGAACGATCACAAGATTGCTACGCCATCAGTAAAAGTGTCAATTCAGGCGGTGGTGCTGCAAATGGCAGCAAAGAAGAAGTGGGGCGCCAAAGAAGCTTTCAAGCTTGATCCGATGACTGTTTCGATGAAGCATCCTTCGGCAATGGCAGCTCTTCTTGCTGGTGGTCAGGCTGTGAAAAGTCATTTTGCCACCCTGCCGACTTCTTATGCTGAGCTGCAAACCGGTAAGGTAAAGACCGTTCTTACTTCTTATGATGTGCTCGGTGGACGCCATTCGACGGTTGCCATGTACAACAAGGAGAAGTGGAAAAAAGCCAATCCCAAGCTTTATGACTGTGTTGCCAGTTCATACCGCACAGCGATTGACTGGATCAATGGTAACAAGAAAGATGCAGCTGCACTTTATGTTCGATTCACCAAATCCAAGTTGAAGCTCGCAGATGTGGAAAAGATGATTAGCGATCCCAATGAGATGCTGTATTCGGTAACACCGGAGCGGACAATGGAATTTGCCAAGTTCATGAACTCCATCGGTTCCATCAAGAATATGCCAACGAGCTGGAAAGACTACTACTGGGAAAACAACTACGACCAAGACGGTAGTTGATCGATGGATACGAAAAATTCGACTGCGGCGGGCTCAACGCCCGCCGTAGCTGACACCAAACCAATCCTTGAGGTTGACGGGGTAACACTCCAGTACAAGACCAAGGAACATCTGATTACGGCGACATATCGCGTCGGGTTTGATGTGTATCCAGCCGACAGGTTTGTTCTGCTTGGTCCATCGGGGTGCGGTAAATCGACGTTGCTAAAAGGTATCGCCGGTTACATGAAGCCGGTGGAGGGTGCCATTCGCCTCAAGGGTCGTGAAATTTCTGATCCCGGGCCCGACCGGGTCATGGTGTTTCAGGAATTTGACCAGTTGTTGCCGTGGAAAACCGTTAAACAGAACATTACTTTCGCGCTACGTAATGGCGGCAAGAGTGACAATGCGGCTGAAGCCGATGACATCGCCATGGAATATATCCAGAAGGTTAAGCTGAGCGGCTTTGAAGACACATATCCGCATATGCTGTCAGGCGGCATGAAACAGCGCGTCGCGATTGCACGTGGTATGGCGATGGAGCCTGATGTGCTGCTGATGGATGAACCCTTTGCAGCTCTGGATGCGCTGACACGGCTGCAAATGCAAAAGGAGTTGTTGCAATTGTGGGAGGACACTCATTTTACAGTGTTGTTTGTCACCCACTCCATCGAGGAAGCGCTGATTGTCGGTAGCAGGATTTTAGTGCTTTCGCCCCATCCCGGTCAGGTCAAGGCTGAACTCAACGCCTTTGATCTCAACCACGAAAATGTCGGCACCAAAGAGTTTGTCGAGGTGCAGCAGCGCATCCATGACATGTTGTTTGCCGACAGAATTCTGGAGGATGAAATTCAAACCGGGGACAAGGGCTGATGGATAAAATTCCCGATGTTCTTGTCCGCCCGGAATTCGAGGCCAGCGATATTGGCAAGGCCAGTACGGCGGATGTTGCGCGCAAGCTGACGTTGATTGAGCGTATATCGGACATGCACTCCGTGCGCAAGCTCTCCATTCTGGTGATCGTGGTCATCGTATGGGAGGTTTATTCGCGATTGAGCGGTGTTTCCGAATTGATCCTGCCGAAATTCTCAGCGACCGCGCTGGCACTGGCCGATGCCGTGTTCAGTGAGCAACTTTTATATATGGTATGGAATTCAATTACGGTGCTGATATCCGGCTATGCCATCGGTATCGTCATTGCCACGTTGTTGACCACGGCAGCGGCGACGACCCGTTTTGGCAGTGATATTCTGTCTACATTAACCGCAATGCTCAATCCACTGCCCGCCATTGCCCTTTTACCGCTGGCTCTTTTGTGGTTCGGACTTGGTGCTGATGCCATTATCTTCACGCTGTTGCATTCGGTTATCTGGCCCGTTGCCCTTAATGCCCATGTAGGCTTTATGAGCGTCAGCGAAACCCAGCGCATGGTCGGGCGTAACTATGGTCTGCGCGGCATTGTCTATGTTGTGAAACTTCTTATTCCCGCTGCTTTCCCGCAAATTCTTATGGGCCTCAAAATCGGCTGGTCCTATGCTTGGCGCACTCTGATTGCAGCTGAGTTGGTGTTCGGCGGGTCGATCTCGGATACCAGCGAAGGGGCGTCTGGTGGTCTTGGCTGGTTTATTTTTGTCAGCCAGATGGACTTGCGCATCGCTTATGTGTTTGCCGGATTGTTCATGGTCATTCTTGTGGGGGTTGTGGTTGAAACTGTTGTCTTCAACAAAATCGAGAGCCTAACGGTCCGCAAATGGGGGATGCAGGCACGATGAGCACTTCATCCAACAATAAAAAAACCGCTATCCCGCAACTGGTCCTCCGCCCGGAATTTGAAGTATCGGATATTGAGCAGGCGCAAACCAGTGAGGTTGCGCGCAAACTGTCAACGCTCGAGCGCATCTGGAATATCGACGGCGTTCGCAAGTTCGTCATTCTACTTAGTCTGGTTGTTGCCTGGCAGGCTTATACGGTTGGATTTGATGTCGAACCCTTAATGTTGCCGAGTTTTTGGGTCTCATTTTCGACCCTGATCAGGGATCTGTTCTACAGCGATCTGATCTGGAAGGTCTGGTTTTCAATTAAGGTGCTGCTCATCGGCTACAGTGCCGGATTGTTCTTGGCTGCGGTCCTGATCCTGTGGGCGACGGTCTCGCGCTTTGGCAGTGATTTTATTTCCATGGCAACTGCCATGTTCAATCCGCTGCCCGCCATTGCCCTGTTGCCCCTGGCGATGCTGTGGTTCGGCCTTGGCACGGCAAGCCTGGTGTTCGTGCTCATCCACTCGGTGTTGTGGGCAGTGGCGCTCAGTACCCATAGCGGTTTTGAAGGGGTGAGCCAAACCTTGCGCATGATCGGGCGCAATTACGGCTTGAAGGGTTTCGGCTATGTCTGGAAAATTCTCGTTCCCGCAGCCCTGCCTTCAATTCTGGCTGGTATGAAAATCGGCTGGGCGTTTGCGTGGCGCACACTGATTGGTGCTGAACTGGTGTTCGGCGCATCATCAGGCAGCGGCGGGCTGGGCTGGTACATATTTGAATCGAGCCAGAACATTGATACTGATGGCGTCTTTGCCGGTCTTTTCATGGTCATCTTGATCGGATTTTTCGTAGAAAACGTCATCTTTCGCAATATTGAACGCCGCACCGTCAACCGGTGGGGCATGCAGCGTTAGGAGAATATCATGGCAATATCGTTGAAAAAGATGGGTGAGACTTTTGTGGCTGAAGTTGAGGGCGTCGATTTGTCCGGGCCAGTGAATGCCGAAACAATGGCGGCAATCCGGCAGGCGTGGTGGGACCATTCAATCCTGGTGCTGCGCGGCCAAAACATCTCCGAGGCCCAGCACATAGACTTTTCCCGTCATTTTGGTGACCTGCAGGATCACACTGTGAAGGACTGGTTGTTACCTGCCCACCCCGAAATTCTTGTGCTGTCCAACCGCGGGCGCGGTGGTGTCAAGCCGCTGGATAATGGTGGTGCCTACTGGCATTCTGACATGACATATGAAGAGGTGCCGCCGATGGGCTCGATACTGCACGGTCTCACCGTGCCACCCGAAGGTGGTGATACGCTTTATACCGACATGTACGCAGCCTATGAGGCGCTCGATGATGAAACCAAGGCGCTGATCGAAGGGCGAACGGCAATTCACTCCTATCATCACCGCTATATGAAGATGGCCGAGGGTGGAAAACGCCCGGCACCAACGGCCAAGCAACTGGCTCAATGGCGCGACACCGAGCATGCTATTGTACTCAAGCATCCTGAAAGTGGCCGCAAGGCGCTGTTCGTTAATGAAGGTTTCACAGTTTCA
This sequence comes from Hyphomicrobiales bacterium, assembly GCA_021775475.1. Classification (GTDB taxonomy): domain Bacteria; phylum Pseudomonadota; class Alphaproteobacteria; order Rhizobiales; family JAJFHR01; genus JAJFHR01. The sequence goes on along the minus strand of JAJFHS010000053.1, from coordinate 106,607 downwards.
ATCAAGGGGATGGAACCTGCTGAAAGCGAAGCTTTGCTGGCACGACTTTATGCTCATGCCGTTCAGCCTGAATTTATCTATGCCCACAAATGGCGGGCCGATGACATTGTGATGTGGGACAATCGCACCACGATGCACTGTGCCACACCTTACGATTTTTCTGCATATGAACGGACCATGCACCGCACTACAATCAAAGGTCTGGCACTAAGTCAGGCTGCTGCGGCCTGAGTGGCGCGGGCTTAAACGAAATCAGTTTTAACCAGGCGATGTTGATTTAATTAGTCCGGCAGCGTATGCGCCTGAACCGGGCAACAAACTAAAGGAGAGTGAATTGGAGGCAAGCAAAAACCAGTTTCTGGGTAATCTGTCAGGAAATGTTCCGCTGGAACTTTCAGGGACTGCGACCATTGAACCATCGGGTGCGATTGAGGCGGGTTCATGGGAAACCTTTACCCTTGTTTATACCGCCGGTTTTTACGGCATCGACGACAGCGGCAGCATTAAAATCGTATCGCGATTTGCTTCTGATCAAACCAACCCCCAGTTCGATGATCCCACAGCGCCGGGCTATACCACTGTTACCGCCAGCAACAATGCCAAGCTTGAGGTGCGCTATGATCCCAAGGGCAATGTGCGACCGTGGGACAGAACGCTTTATATCAAAATCGTCAATGGCTTCATGAAAGAAGGAGATACGATCACCATCGTATTTGGTGAGCGCAGTGGCGGCTCACCGGGCATGCGGTTGCAGACGTTTTGCGAAGATACGTTTGAGTTTCGCGTTCTTGTTGATGCCATTGCCACCTATACCTATGCTCCCGTGCCCAAGCAGCCGGAAATCTCCATCGTCTCAGGGCCGCCGGTGACGTGGCGTGCGGTTGCACCGACGATGCACCCGGTGGGCCAGCCTTTCCGGCTGTGCCTGAAGGCAGAGGACAAATGGGGTAATCCGAGTGACAAGATCGATACAAAGGTAAAATTGCGCAGCACGCCCGCTCTGCCGGGCCTGGCGCAAAGTGTGTCTTTTAGTCCGGGCGAGTTTGCGCAGGTTATTGAGGGGCTCATGGCAGATGAGCCGGGAATATACAACATCGAAGTGTTGGATGAAGCTGGTGGCGTGCTGGCCAAATGCAATCCCATCCGCATTGTTGAGCCGGTGCCGGACCAGTTGCTACACTTCTGGGGTGACGTACATGGCCAGAGCGAAGAGACCATCGGCACTGGCAGTGCACGTGAGTATCTTGAATTTGCCCGCGACAAGGCGTTTGTCGATGTCACCGGCCATCAGGGCAATGATTTTCAGATCACCAAAGAATTCTGGGCCGAACTCAATCGCCTGATTGGCGAGTTCAATGCGTCTGGCAGTTTTGTTACATTGCCGGGATATGAATGGTCGGGAAATACATTCCTCGGTGGTGACCGCAACGTGTTTTACATGACTGAGGACAGGCCGATCTACCGCTCGTCGCATGCGCTCATCAACGACCTCAGCGATGCCGATACTGATTGTGGCACGGCTGGCGAATTGTTTGAAAAACTGATCGAGAACGGCGAGGATGCAGTCTGTCTGGCGCATTGTGGTGGGCGCTACGCTGATGTAAAAGTCGCCCATGACGGCCGCGTCGAGACCGCTGTTGAAGTACATTCGTCGTGGGGAACATTTGAATGGATTTTGCATGATGCCCTTGAGATGGGCTACCGTATGGGTGTTGTCTGCAATTCCGATGGCCACAAGGGCAGGCCCGGTGCAAGCTATCCCGGCTCCGCTAAATTTGGCGCTATTGGCGGGCTTACCTGTTTTCTTACCTCAGAATTGACACGGGCTGCAATTTTCGACTGTTACCGTAAACGCCATCATTACGGCACCACCGGTAACCGCATGATCCTTGACGTTAATGCGCGTTTTGGTGAGGAGGGCGAACTTTTTCACGATGATCCTGCCCTTGGCGATGTGCAAGGTAGAGCCTCGCGCGAGGCGATGATGGGGGATATCGTGCATCTGCCGACAGGGGGCGTATCACTTCAGGTTCATGTAACCGGATCGGCACCGATTGAGCGGATTGATATTTTTAATGGCCTTGAACATGTGTCGACCCACCGTCCCTACACATCGGACGAGTTGGGAAACCGCATCCGGGTGATCTGGGAAGGGGCGGAATATCGCGGTCGTTTCCGCCAGGTGATCTGGGATGGCGAGGCGGAGTTTAGCGGCAATCGCGTGACCAAGGCGAGCGGCATAAACTTTTTCAACGAGGACAAAACACTCGATCAGACAAGTGATAATAATTTGCAATGGAAGGCGCTTACCACCGGGAATTATGGCGGATTTGACGCCTGGCTTGAAGATGGGGAGGCGGGAGTTGTAAAAATTCACACGCCCGTGGTTTCACAAAGCATCAATATTGCTGATATCGGTTTTGAAGATATCGTGTTTGATGCTGGCAAACTTGGCCGCAAGCTACGGCTGTTCCGTCTGCCCGATGAAAATGCTCATATGGAAATGACGATTGAGGAAAAAATCAATCTGCGCGATACGGGCGATAATGCTCTTTATGTCAGGGTGACCCAGGAGGATGGCAATCAGGCCTGGTCAAGCCCGATCTATATATTCAGGAAATCATGAAACCGAGCAATCTTATCATCATCATGTCGGACCAGCACAATCGAAAGCTGGCCGGGTGTTATGGTCATGATATTGTCAAGACGCCGAACCTTGACCGCATGGCGCAAACCGGCACGCGGTTTGACGCCGCCTATACGCCGTGCCCGGTCTGTGTGCCAGCGCGGGCAGCTTTTGCAACCGGCAAATATGTCCATCAGATCGGTCTGTGGGATAATGCCATGCCGTTTGATGGCTCCCAGCCCAACTGGCATGCTTTGTTACGCGACCGCGGCCATCAGGTGGTTTCAATCGGCAAGCTGCATTTCCATTCCAGCGATGATGATAACGGGTTTTCCGACGAACAGATCGGCATGCACGTCATTGATGGCGAGGGCGATCTGCTCGGTCTGGTGCGCGATGAAGACATGCCAAAGCGCGGCGGTGCCTACAAGATGGCGTGTATGGCGGGACCGGGCGAGTCTGTTTACACCACCTATGATCGCGAAATCGCGGCGCGGGCGCAGGTGTGGCTGCGCGAGGAAGCCGGTAAATACAGCGATAAGCCCTGGGTATTGTTTGTGTCCTTCGTCTGTCCTCATTTTCCGCTGACCGCACCGCCGGAATTTTTTTATCCCTATTATGATCAGGATTTACCGGAACCTAAACTCTACCACCTGCGCGATCAGCCGCTGCATCCTTTTCTTGAGGATTACCGTGCTTCATTTGCTTATGACGATTTTTTTGAAGATGCCGATATGGTTAAGCGCGCCCAGGCGGGCTACCTCGGATTGTGCAGTTTTCTCGATCATAATATCGGCAACGTGTTGCAAGCGCTGGATGCCTCGGGACTGAAGGGCGATACCCGCGTTGTCTATACGTCCGATCATGGTGACAATCTGGGTGCGCGCGGGCTGTGGGGAAAATCGACCATGCTGGAGGAATCCGTCGGCGTGCCGCTGATCATGAGCGGTCCCGATATTCCAGCTGGCACAGTGGTTGATACACCGGCCAATCTGCTCGATCTTTATCCCTTCTTTATGGAATGCGCCGGTGAGACATCGCCCGAGACCCTCAGCGATGACCATCCCGGTATTGATGTCATGCGGTTGATCAATGGTGAAGGCAAAACCCGCGCGGTGTTTTCGGAATATCACGCCATGGGCTCGAAGACGGCGGCCTACATGATCCGTAAAGGGCCCTATAAACTGATTTATTACGCCCATTATCCACCACAGCTTTTCGACCTTGAAAGCGATCCTGAAGAACTCAATGATCTGGCAGAAGATGCCAATGCGAAACCGGTGGTCGACGAGTTGACAGCCGAGCTGTTCAGGATTTGTGACCCGCATGCGGTTGACGCTGAGGCCAAACAAACGCAGGAAAAATTGTTGCGGGAAAAAGGCGGGCGCGCTGCGGTAATTGAACGCGGTGACCTGGGTTTTTCCATGCCGCCCGGTGTCAGTCCTGAGTTCGATTGAACCTTTCCATTAATATGCGGCCAGCGGCGCGGAAATTATAGCGCCCGTCAATCAGTCCATGGCGTGGATGATAGCCGCGATCGATGTCGGCGAACGTATCAAATTGCAGGCCTGTGTGTGCAAGAGTTGGTTCAAGCTCGATGGCCTGAGATACGCGGGCGGCGATAATATCGTCGTCAAAACTGGTAATTGCTGGATTAACATTGGCGAAGCGGATATTGGCGATGACCTTCAGGCCCGCGCTTTGTGCCAGGCTATCCATGTCATCGAGGCGCGTGGCAAGATCATCGTCAAGATTTATCTGAAAAACGATTGCCTTGATTCTGCCGCTGGGATCAAACTGTTTTAACGCCGGTAGCAGAGCATCGCGGTCATCCCATTTAAAGCCGAAGCTCACCGAATGGGCGAAGGTTGTATCGTGTTTGGGCTCGTCAGCAGAGGAATGGAATTTTCCCAGATGTATCTCAGGCCCGGTTGCCGGATCAAAGGCCTTGATTGCATCGCCTATGTCTGACAGGTCAGCAACACAGGACACCAGTTCCACCGCATCAATCAGATGGGCATTGTCGCAGCATTGCTGCCACGTATCGTTCGATGGCACGCCGGCACAAAAAAATGTGAAGCTGCATCCCGCTGCATGAAAATCCTGAACGCGCGGGCCGTATTCTTCATCAAGCAGATCGCTCAATGGTGTTCTTATGCGGCTGATACCCATCTGCCACAGGCGTAACAAGGAATAGTCGTTGCGCGCGCGTTTGCGCGAAAACTCCTCCATTGGGCCATTATAAGGCATGTCCATCGACCGCGCCCAGCCATGGCGCAGATGCACAGTAACCGGGTTTGGCGTGCCCCTGCCGGGCGGCGTGTCTAACGTAATTTCTGCCCCCTTTTCGAGACAGTGTCCTTGGGTTGGATAGACCTTGAGCCGGTGACCGTGTTCGAAGATATCAATCAGCGCATAGCTGAACTTGCCCTCATCATTGCGGCCATACTGATCGGCGGGACCGATGCCATAAAGCTCGCTGTAGTCCTGCCGGGTAAAGCTCGTCGGTGGCAGGCAATAAAGCTTCATGTCGGCAATCCGGTTATAGAAAAACTGGTGCACATGACCGGAAAAAACTGCCTCCACATTATAACGTTCAACCAAGCCGAGCAGCCACGAGCGGCCGGGTTCACCGTAATTGTCGTAATGAGAGGGTTCGGATTTGTGGTCGATGAATGGTGGGTAGTGGGAAAACAGAACTGTCCGCTGGACGGTGTTTTTGGCCAGATCGTTTTCAAGCCACTGGCGTTGTTCCTGCTCAAGAACGCTTCCTGAATTGAACAAAGAAGCATTGACGGTGACGAAGTGTACGCCTTGATGATCGAAGCTGTAATAGCTGGGGCCGAAATATTTTTCGTAAAGCCTGACGCTGCTATCCTCCACCGGTCCTGCCGGGGTGGCGGGCATCGGTTTGTCACCGACATCATGGTTGCCGGGCACGAAACGCAGGCCATTTGAAATCGGTTCCAGGATCGACAAGGCTTCTTCGGCCGCCGGTCCGTAACTTGGCAGTGCCGGAAGTGGGTGTACCATATCGCCGAGGTGAATGGTGAAATCTGGTTGATGCGCAGCGATGGCGGCAACGGCATAACGCGCGCGCGCGTTAGCCAGTTTATTGACTGCAAAAGGCGAGGACAGATCACCTTCCGGCGGGCGGATATGGGTGTCGGTAATGATTGCAAAAGTAAACAGGAGAGCACCGGCATCAGAGCCTTGAGCGGCGTTTTTTGACGTTTTGGGCATGGCGAACCGGGTATCTTTCCTGGATCATATCAAATGTCGGCTTGCTCCGCTGATCATCGTGAAAAACGGGCCGATCTTGCTATGTTAACTTCACCAGTTTGGAGGAATTCTGTCAATGCCTGTGGCTGCAACAATACCGCCACCTTTGGCTTCAACCAGTTTAATCGATACTTTGGATTGTCACTATTCATCAGGAAATCCTAGATTTTGTTCCACCAGTTTTACAAATCGGTGAACAGGCAAGTGGTAGTGAACGGAAATTTCTGCATCAGACAATCCGAACGTCAACTGATCAAACCGGCTGCGCAAGTACAATACCAGTTGTTCAACAGCTTGCTGCCATTGCTGCCGGGTTTTCTTGTTGGCTGGGATCAAGTTTGAATCCTGAAATTCCTGTGGTATCTCAAGATACTCAAAAAGCCATTCTTCTATAGACATGCCTTAGTCCCGTATTGAGAAGATTATTGCAGCGGCTACCGGGTAGAAATTTTCAACCCAGTTCCCAACCGTGATACCTGAGCCGATCATTGAGCATGTGCCGTGAACGCAACGTGATTCCGTCGCAGCATCGAGACATTTTGTGGCGTTAAATAACAATCACCCAAGAGCCACGTTCACGGTGTTTTATTCGACCGGAACGCCTGCGAGTGCCAAACCATCACGCAGGCGTTTCCAAACCTTTTGATCACGGATCGGAAAGCAGTGTAACAGCCATTTGGCTATTTCCGCGTCGCTCGGATTTGAACTGCCCCGCCAGTTTCCTCGCGTAACTGCCAAGAATTTTTGCGCTTCAGCGCGGGCTTGGTTGCGGCGTTTCAAGTGGGACAGCGCCGCTGATTTCCAGGCGGATACATAGCCAATTGTATCTTTCGATTGGCTGGCGGCTTCAATGCAGGCCGTATAATCCCCACATATAAAATGGATACCGGCGCGATAGGCCAGATGCAGCGGAGAGGAGCTAAGGCCAACGGATAGAGCTTGTGCGTTTAAGCTGGCGGCCTCGTCCGGTTGGCCACAATAAGCCAGACCAAGCGCACTGGAAACAAGTGTCCACGGATCATTTTCATTTAACTGGCCGGCGAGCCGATAATTGAGGATAGCTTTGTCGTAACTGGCATTCATGGCATAGGACCAGGCCAGTGAAAGCTGTGTTCGCGAATCAAGCGGGTCATTTCTGACGGCTTTTTTCGCCAGCTCCAAAGCTTCGATGTGTTGTTCATCGGAGCGAAAAGTGCCTGGATGGATGTGATGACGGGAATTCATGATCTGTGCCAGGCTGCTGTAGGCGGTCGCATATTGAGGGCTGTCATCGATGATAGAGCGGAAAATATCTTCGGCCTTTTCTTCATCTTCAAGCCGCCAGCGATAACTCAATTCCTGGCCCAGGAGCCAGCGGCCGTAAATATCGGACGAGACTGCAAACTGCCCGGTTGTCCGCTGCATCCTGTCAACCGACAGGTAAACATTGAGAGATATTGCCACACGGCGAACAATGAGCCGTTGGGCTTTGAACCAGCTTTCTTGCGTCAGGTCGAGGCGTTCACTCCACACATACCGGGAGTGCCCGGTATCTTTGAGGGTTATAACCATATGAACACTGTCACCATCTTCGAGGTAGGAGCCTTCCAGTGAATAGTCGGTTGCAATCTGTGAAGCGATATCATCAGCGCTCGGATCAAAATCATTTAATGACTGGCCCTGCTCAACTATCGACCATTCTCTAAATCGAATGAGTGCCGCTACCATTTCGCGCCTGAAACCATCGATCAGAAACTTATCGCGCCGCCACGGGCCAGCGGCAACAAAATTTCGAATGCCAATGACCGGCAACCTTTCTTTCGGCGTACCCAAAGATTTACCCGACGGAGTTGCTGTTGCCACAATGTGGTTTGATATTACATAAGTCCCGCTCTTGACTTCTCCGATGAGATCGATGGTTTCGCTGTCCGGTTCCATATCGTATTCAATGTCGAGATGGTCCCAGAGAGTTTTATATTGCTTCAAAGCAGCCTGTACATTTCCCATGTTAGCGTAGTAACGAATTAAATGGCGATAGGCTTCTTCATGGGTTGGGTCAATTCTAACCAGCGCCTCAGCTGCCTGGGCAGTTTGAGATGCGCTAAAATCCTGGTTTTTCATGATGGTTTGCAAGCCACTATTCAACCGGTCATGCCAATGCTGCCGAACCACATGGATCCAGGCGCCAAAAGATTCGTCCAGTGCCTCGTATCCATAAAGAATACGTTCGGGGATTGACGGTCCATTTGTCAGTATGTCGCTGACGCGGCCTTGTTTGAGATCATTGGCAATAGAGTTGAGGTCGAGGTGAAAGGAATTTCTGTTGAGGAGAACTTCCTGTCGCTCGATCTGCAATCCATCAAAGCCCGCCCTGTCACATTGATCACGAAGTTGTTTGAGGCATTGTCTAAGTGATGCGCGCGCACGGTCTTCCTCTCGCTCACCCCACAATAAACCAGCGATGCGTTCGCGGCTTTCGATTTGATTTTGACCGAGGACCAGATAAGCAAAGATGCCGCGTGCCTTGCGGTTTTTGATTGATATTTGTTCCCCGTTTGCGCCTTGCAGTGCGAAACCATCAATTAATCGGACTGTCCATCGCTCACCATCAGCAATTTTCTGGATAGATGCCAGCGTACCCATCCACCCCCCGAATAAATTAATTCAACTAAACTGAACAAAAATCAATTGTTCCACAATTTACCAAAGTAATCAAATGGGGGAGAGTTTGTTTTCAAAACCGCAATAATCCGCACCGGTCTTGCGCGCAATTTTTTTGAGCCTGGGAGTTATCCAGTCGGCTTTTGCCGATTGTAATCCAGGCACGAGAACGCGAACGACGGGTATGTTTAGGTCTGCTCGGCTGAGGTCGACGACGAAGGGGGTGAAACCGGATTGATCCAGCATCTCAATGACCCTGTTATGAGGATCAGCCGATGGTGCCAAAAGGGGGCGAATGGCTGATTTTCTTTCGATCAGCAAGGGGTACTTCTTGACGGAGAGGTTTTTATGGCGATTTAGCCAGGTGCGATCTTGTGCACTCAAGTGCTTTTCACCATAGTACTCGAGCTTGGCTATCGAAATTTCCTGGGCAATTTCCATCTGGCACATTTCAAGGAACGCCTTTTGTGCAGCGATCATTGGATCGGGGTCGGCTGCAAAGCCAGCGACGACAACGCTGCCATCGGGTCGGGAAGAAAAAGCTGCAACTACCGGTACGGAAATTTCGCTGGAAATATCCAGAAACCATATCTGGCGATCGCTGGTGCTGCGGCAATCGCGAATAAATTCTTTGAATTTGCTATTGTTTTCAACTTCCGGGTTTAAGGAATATGCAGGTTTTTCACCAAACCACCACAAGGCAAAGGCATCACGCTCTATCACTTCTGTCATGCCGGAATAAACGGCGTGATTGTAATCCCGGCCAGCGCCCACACCATTGCTTTCAGCAGGCCGCGGTGTCCAGCGACCTTTGTCAGGTTGCATTAGAACCAATTCACTGGGAAACCAGACGGTACGCTCATCAATCAGTGAACCGGCCTGTATCCGGTCGCTTGCCCCAAAATCATCATGCCTGCCAAGCCCCAATGCAGCCTGTACCCAAACGCGTTCGTCTGGCTGCAAGCCATCATCGCTGTTTTTCAGAGTGATAAGGGGATCATTTGCTCTTTTCAAAAACGACAGATATTCGGCAGCTTCGCCAATACAGCTCTCAAACGCCTGTTGAATAGTGTGCCCACGCCCACTAACGCTGACCGGCGTGTCATTAATGCCAGAAAAACCAAAAGTTTCAGGCTCTAATATCGCGCCAAAAAAGCTGGCTTTTGAGGGGTGCCGGCTTGGCAGGAGAAATATATCCTTGAGCTGCGAAGCGAGGCTCAGCAAAGCGCTGCGATTTTGGAATGAAGCAGCGGATTGCTTTTTGTCGGACAAATAATCGAGTGTACTCAAAAAATTGGTAACCTGCTGATCCTGAAACCGCATCTGCGAAGTTTCTGCCAAATGCTTCTCGCAGTTTAGAAAAAAATTCGATGGCGGATGCATGTGCTCTGTTTGGTGTACTTCAGACAATTCCTGTAATCCCCAGCCCTTCAATAGTTTTTATTTCATCACACGTTAACGGCATAATCGAAAACTTTCTGAAAATTCTGAAAACGGGACCCCATGACCATTCATCATCTGGCGGGAGAACCAGTGCCTAGGGAGGGTGGTTTTGATTAGGATCATGAGTTGTTTAACAATCGATGCGGAAACTTGCAGACGAACGCCTGGCAGGTTCAATTAATCCGGCAGTCTATAAGGTGTTGCATTTTCCTCCGGGGCAGGGCAACTGCCTTGTGCTCATTGAACACAATCTTTCAGATTGCGTGAATCCATCGTGAATCCCGGAAAATCAACCTGTAACAACAGGTTGTGCTGCGCTTTGATGGCGGAGGGGTTTGGTTTAAGCAAGACATGCCGTGAAAATAGATGTCAGCCTAATTCAATATAGTGGCTCGAAATAGCGTCGGCGGTCTGAAAAATGCAGCTGTTGCCGCTACCTGCCGGCAACAGCGCCAAGAACCTGGCTAATGCATTTTTGCGCCACTTGCAGGTCGGCGGTTTTTCCCGCCATGGAAATACGGCCGGATGCCCCCATCATCTGGACATCCACCAGCGTTATGTCGGGGGCGGATTTTTCGGCCTCATTTGCGGCCATGGCGGCGAACAGGGCCGGGGCCATTTCATAGAGCAACAAGGATTGACCGGGCAGGATCATTGAGGCTTCACGCATGCGATTGTAGATGACTGCATGCTGGTCGGAGAGGTTTTCGATGATATCGGTGAACAGGATTTGCGGCTTGAGCTGGTCTTCGGCTTTGCAATTGATGCCTTTGAGAATTGCCTGCCCGGCTGCCATAACCGTTTCACGTTTGCTCGAGTGCAATTCAAGCAGGCCAAAATGACGCTCTGTGAACAATATTCCCGGTTCAAGATCGGGTGCAGCCTTTAAGGCCAGGTCGGTGACGCGATGGATGGCCAGTGCGGGTGCCACTTCAATAATGAGACTGTGGTCACCGACAAATGGCGGATAGCCACGCGCGCGCGTTGGCGTGGCCATGTAAGCTGCAAACTGCGGTTGCAGGTCCTCTATGGGCAGGTAAACGCGTAGTTCAGTCATTGGTAATCACTCATTTTGGCAAAGCCATCCCTTTGCTGCGCCTTCAGCAGCCGGACCTTATTTGGGTCCGGCGGAAATCCGGTTATCAAAAGGTTATTTTTTAGCCGTAAAATGTTTGCCGAGATCTGTGTGCGGGCGTGGAATCACATGAACGGATATCAGATCACCAACTTGTCCGGCAGTTTCAGCACCGGCTTCGGTGGCAGCCTTAACCGCGCCGACGTCGCCCTGAATAACCACGGATACCAGACCGGCACCGACTTCTTCACGCGAGACAATTTTTACGTTCGCTGCTTTCACCATGGCGTCAGCGGCAGCTAAAGCGGCTACGAACCCTCTGGTCTCAATCATTCCTATTGCTTCGTTTGACATTTGTCTTTCTCCTTTTGATTAAAAAATGGCGTAATGTTTATTAGTCGGCATCGATGGAGCCGATAATCAGCGCATCGATGGGGGCTTTGATATCGTCAAAATAACCGGCGGCAACGGAGCCTTGAGTAACCAGCACATCTTCACCTTCGCCACAGCCAAGCGGGTCCAGTGCGATGATCTGTGTGCCGTTTTCCAGCTCTACATTCAACAAAGCGCCCTGGGGGAGTGTGTCAATGCGCTTGGTTGCCCAAAGTCTGCCGGTAACGCGTCCTCTGACCATAATTATATCCTTTCAACTGTTATCTTCCGCTGTCTCAACCGGTCGCGGGCAAGCGGTGTAAAACGCACTCCGTGTCCAAGCTGCACCACACGGGTATTGGCGGGAAGGGCTTCTATTGCACGCTCGGACAAAAAACCTTTTGTTATCTGCTCCACGTCGCTGGCGTTTGGCGCAGGGGTTTTTGCCACGGATACACCCGACGGGGTCTCAAGCACAAAAACATGATCTCCTGCGATGATGCGGTCGCGCATGGATTTGTCGCGGGCTATTTCCACTATATGGAGAACCAGCGCCTGCAAATCCTTATTAGTCTGTATCGAGACAGTTTCTTTGGTTGTTGAGCGCTCGCGGGCAACGCGCCCCAGTTCTTCGGCCAGCACTTCTCGGATCAGGGATCTGACGGCATCTGTGGTCATGCAGCTTCTCCCTGATCAAAACCACCAAGGGCGGCTTCAGCGGCTTCGCGCGCGCTGCGGATTTCGGATTCTTTGCCTGAGAGATAAACCCGCCCGTTGGCACCGATCATGCGATAATCAACCACCTTGATATTGGCGGCTTTCTCGGCTTCATTTGTTGCCAGAATTGCATAAGATGCCGGTTGTATTTCGAGAAGATACAGCGATTCTCCGCCCAGAACCATAGAACCCAACTTGTTGCGGTTGATCAAAAAAGCGTGCTGGTTATCGATACGCGTGACAATTTTGGATCCGAGTATCTTCGGCGCCATGGCATGATCTGCTTCAGCACCAAGATTATCTAACACCGCTTGTGCAGCTTCCCTTACAGCAGACGTATCGCGGGAATGAAACTCGAGATAGCCGAACTGGCGCTCGACCACCAGAATTCCGGCGTGAACACCAGCGTGCTTGAGAGCAATATTGGTGAGGTTTTCGATATCCAGACCCGGAGCCACCTCAATGATCTGGGCTGCCACATGCGCGCGCGGCAGGGAGCCGCGCATCCACGATGCCATATAAGACATGGTTTGCGGCTGCAACTGGTCGATGAATATGAAGGAACGCAAATCAGCCATAAATCAATCCTTCAGCGCCGAGCGCAGCTCTTCGGCAATAATGCGGCGAATTTCTTCGCGTAATTCAGGGTCGGTGCGCGCCGGTGTCCGGGGAGAGTTATCAGACACCTCGCGTCTTACCCGCGATTGTCCCGGCACACCATCGGCAGGTGCTTTTGGCAACTTGCCACGGTGGTTGAGCCTTGCTGTTTGAAAATCATTAATATTGCCACTGGCCTGGCTGTTCCAGGCGATACGGGTCCAGTTTACCAGATGCTGTGGGCCGACATTCTCGCCCACTGAGGAGCGGCCAAAATAGCCGGTGCCAATGGTGAAGGTAGGTGCAAGGTTGGTGGCAAATCCGGCAGCACCTTGACTGCACGGTGCATTGACAATAACGCGGTAAACTTCGACACCGGCGGCATAATCCATAATTGTCTGATTGTCGTTTGAGTGGATGGCAGCCGAATGTCCCGCTCCGGTATAGCGCAACAAGGCGCGGGCCTGAGTTATGGCCTGGGTTACACTGGTGGCGACATAATAGCCTAGTACCGGACACAGTTTTTCGCGCGACAATACTTCACCGACACCAATTTTATCTATGGGCGTGAGCAGGATTTTGGTGTTGCGCTGAACCTTGAACCCGGCTTGTTCGGCAATCCATGTAGCATCGCGGCCAAGCGCTTCGACGTTAAAGCCGCGATCATGAAACAGATAGCGGCGCAGCAATTCAACTTCGTCGGGTTTGCAGATATGGCATTTGTTGCGGCCAAGCTCGCGCAAAAGCGCTTGAGATATTTCCGCCAGGGTGATCAGCACCGATTCATTGGTGCACAAAACTGAATTATCGAATGATTTACTCTCGACAATCATGGCAGCCGCCTGTTTCAGATCAGCACTTGCCTCGACAAAAACCGGTGCATTGCCGGGGCCGACACCAATGGCCGGGTTGGAGGATGAGTACGCTGCCCGCACCATGGCACTGCCGCCGGTGGCGAGAATGACATTGGTTTTTTCCGAGCCCATAAATTCATCAATTAGCGCCAGAGTGGGATGCTCTATGACCTGAATTACCGCCTCCGGTGCGCCGGCATCTTCGGCGGCTTTTATCAATGTGTTGACGGCATCAACGGAGCATTCACGGGCGGCGGGATGCGGGCTGATGACGATGGCATTGCGGGTCATCAGGGCACATAAAACCTTGAAGTAGATGGTTGAAATCGGATTGGTGGAGGGCGCAAGCGCAAACACCACACCGGCGGGTTTGGGCACTTCGATAATATTTTTTTCGGCATCAAATCTCGGATTAACAAAATCTCGATCGCGATAATAATCAACCAGAGGCTTAGCGGTAAGTTGGTTTTTTAGCGTCTTGTGATCAGCTACGCCAAAGCCGGTTTCCTTAACTGCCCAATCACCATATTTTGCCGCATTGTCGTGGGCAGCCTTTGCTACCGCGTCGGCAATGGCAAGCGTTGTGTCGCGGTCATAACGTTGAAATACCTGCGATGCCCATCTCGCCCGTTCCAGCACCATGTCGGCTGCGGCATGCATGGCGGCGGGGGATGCGGAAATGTCAACGAGGTTGGCGATGGCCTGGTCCATTACATCTTGCCTCTGCGTCCGCTGCCCATAACTTCTTTAGCCGCCAGACCGATGGCGACTTCGACGCGGGCCAGCAGGTCTTCAGACAGGCTCTGGGTCATGAGAATGCCGGGTTTGAACTGCAACACGGAGGGATCAAGGGTCGAGAAAATTGCCCAGACACCATGTTCATAAAGATGCCTCATCACCGGCTTGGCACCTTCTGGGTCATTAAATTCCAACCCCATAATGACACCGTTCTGGCGAATGCCGGTGAAAAAATCGGGGTAAAGTGCCTGAATATCATCGAGCCCTGCACGGATGAAATCGGAGATATAAGCCACCATGGAGGCAACTTCGGGTCGCTGGGTGATTTCGAGCACTTTCAACGCGACAATACAGCCAAGTTCGGCCCCACCCGCAGTTGACATATGGGCAAAGCCGTCCTGCTTGAGCCATTGGCCAGCGCGCTCGTTGACGACACAACATGAAATCGGATACATGCCGCCGGTAATGCCCTTGCCAATCACCATAATGTCCGGTGTGACACCATATTTGGTGATGCCCCAGAGTTCACCCGTACGCATGAGGCCGGTTTGTACTTCGTCAGCGATATACAGGGCATCATAGCGTTCGCACAGGCTTTTGACGGCAGGCAGGTAGCCCTCGTGCGGCATCGGAAATCCGTAGGTTGCCGGGATTGTTTCCATAATGATGGCGGCAACATCCTTACCCTTTAGAGCCTTTTCAATCGCTTCAAGGTCATTGAACGGTACCTGTATAAATTCACCAACTGTGTCTTCGGACAAAAATGTCTTGGAAAAGCGCTCATCGCCGGTTTTGACCGCCAGACCGGAGTGGCCGTGATAGGCTTTGATAATCGAGACAATCTTGCGCTTTTGGGTGGCGTGACGGGCGGATTTAATCGCCAGTTCAACTGCTTCGGCGCCACCTGCACCGTAAATCGTGTATTGCAGCCCGTCAGGCGTACATTTGGCCAGCGCTTCGGCCAGAGCGGTGCGCGCGAGCGCCGGAAAGTGATGATTGCCCATGTCAAAGCGTTTGGCACCGGCATTGAGGACTTCTATGAGTTCGGCATTGCGATGACCGAGATTGTAGGTGCCGCCATTGAGGTGCACATCAATCAGGCGCTTGCCATCCATGTCATAGAGGCAATAACCTTCGCGGCGGTCGATCACCAGATCAACGCCGACATCCTGCCAGAACTGGGTTTTGTTCGGATTCCAGAAGGTTTTCGACTGCTCCAGGAATTCCAGTTTTTCGATGCTCACAAGACGACCCTCTCATTGTCTTCAGCATGCCCGAGATACCTCTTAAGCACTTGACACATAGGGATATAAACTTGACAGGGTAGGGCGGTGGCGTACTTGTGACAAACGCTGATGCTGTGTCAAATGTAAATGTTTTACTGTCAAGTGAGGCGCTCTTTATCGTTGTATTCTTTAGGTTAAAGATAAAGGTGCCGGGAACAATTTATGTCTGCATTTGACGCGCTTTCTCACGAAGAACAGTTGATTTGCCTGCAACATCTTGCAGAGGCCTCTCTTGCCCGTTTTGCACTGCCTGCGGGTGCTAGTGCCCGCATGATTAACCTGTCAGAAAATGCAACCTACAGGATCGAAGCTCCTCATTCACAGCAGTGCTGGGCCTTGCGGGTTCATCGTGAAGGATATCATAGCAAAAACGCCATCGCTTCAGAGCTTGCCTGGGCCAAAGCCTTGCGGGCAAGCGGGACCGCCATTACACCGGCAGTTGTAGCGGGGCTCGATGGTGAAGACATTCAAACGGTGAGCCATGCGAGCATGTCTAATCCCCGCCAGGTGGTGCTGTTTGAATGGGAAAGCGGCATTGAGCCTTCTGAGGAAGAAGATGATTTGCGCGCACCCTTTGAAGTGTTGGGAGAAACGGCTGCGCGCATGCATGCGCATGTGAAATCGTGGGAACTGCCGCAGGGTTTTGAGCGCCTTACCTGGGATTTTGACACCTCTCTAGGGGCAAATCCTCATTGGGGGCGATGGCGCGATGGCATGGGTCTGGACGTTGAGCGCATCGAGCTGTTTGGCAAAACCGTCGATTTGATTGAGCATCGATTGGCGGAATTTGGAAAATCATCTGAGCGTTTTGGTCTGATACATTGCGACATGCGGCTGGCAAACCTGCTTATTGATGGTGACACTACCAAGGTTATTGATTTTGACGACTGTGGGTTCAGCTGGCTGATGTATGATTGCGCCACAACGGTGTCGTTCTTTGAAACCCGGCCGGAAGTCCCCGACCTGCTCAAATCCTGGGTCAAGGGCTATCGTAAAATCATCGATTTACCGCAAGAAGATGAAGCGGAAATCCCCACTTTCGTCATGTTGCGAAGATTGCTGCTGGTGGCCTGGATCGGATCGCACTCGGAAACCGATCTCGCCCAGTCGATGGGGGTGACATACAGTCGCGAAACCGATGCCTTGTGTCGAAGGTATATTGCAGATTTCAGCTAAATGAGCGCCAACCCTTGATCCCGCCCGCTCTGGTGTGCAAAGATTATCGCTTAACAAAGAATATAACTTTGTAATCAGGCCCGGGGTGAAGCGTGAATATTGCTACCCACTATCTCGAACGTCCGGTTTGCGGGCAAAGTGTTGCCGGCTCAAACCCTGCTGTGCTTGCCGCTGCTGCCACAGGCATGGTTGAGTTCATCGAGAAAATGGGTGGTGATGTTGATCGTACCTTTGGTCACGCTGGCATTGCCCCGGAAATGGCGGGCGAGCCTACCTTGAAGTTGAGCCTGTCTTCATTTTGCCGTTTGTTTGAAGAAGCTTCACGTATATCCAAACACGATAATTTCGGCCTGTGGTTTGGCAATCAGTTTTCACCAAAAGACTTAGGCCTGTGGGGTTATGCTGCAATTTCTTCACCCACATTAGGCGTTGCACTGGCAAATTTGGTGGGGCTTTTTCGTTATCATCAGGAATCGTCGATCATGTCGTTGTGTGAAGATGACAGCGGGTTGATGCGGCTGGAATATCAAATTCAGGCACCCGATATTATCGAGCGCCGCCAGGATGCTGAACTTTCGCTTGGCATGTTTTTAAACGTTATACGCGAAGGCTGTGGCGCGGGCTGGATACCTGAAGAAGTTCATTTTGAACACGCCAAACCGGAAAACTGGAAAGATCATGAAACCGCATTTTCCGCGCCGGTGTATTTTTCTCAACCCGTGAACGCCCTGTTGTTCAAACCCGATACAATGACACGCTCAATGCCGGGTCGCGATCTGACATTGATGACGATCATGCAGACGTGTCTGGAGACGGTGGGTAAGGAAAACGACCAGCCGGTATCTTTGATAGGCCGCATACAAAATACCATTCGCACGCAGTTGCCCGATGGCTATCCCTCTATGGAGCAGGTGGCTTTAAGTTTAAAATTATCAGCTTCCGTCATTCGGCGTGAACTGGCGCACGAAGGCCTGGCTTACAAGGACCTGATCGAAACCACCCGGCACGAATTGGCGCTGATGTACATCAAACAACGTCATCTGCCGTTTTCTGAGATAGCTTTTCTGCTGGGCTATTCAGAACTCAGCGCATTTTCACGCGCAGTACGCCGCTGGACCGGCGTGTCGCCGCGACAGCTGCGGGCGCAACTAACCTAGAGTGGTTCGCTTTTTTTAGATTTACACCATCCTTCTTCGTCATCCTCGGGCTTGACCCGAGGATCTATACCGTTGCGCTTTCGAAAACAAAGAAACTGCCATTTGGCCGCGAAAATTGAGGAATGGATCCTCGGGTCAAGCCCGAGGATGACGAAGAAGTTGGGTTCTATTAAATGCGAAACGCATTCCCCCTTTATTCCAGCGCTTCGAGAGATTCCGGTAATATCTGGCCACCATCGACAATGATTGTCTGGCCGGTGATATAATTGGCTTCCTTGGATGCCAGAAACAACGCCGCATTGCCGATATCTTCGACGGCACCAATTTTTTTCAACGGAATGGATGCGGCCATGGTTGCGAGATAGTCATCGCCCAGATCATCGAGGCCTTCGGTATAGATGTTGCCGGGTAAAACCGCATTCATGGTGATGGCGTGTTTTGCCAGTTCGATGCAGGCGGTGCGCATAAACCCAAGCTGGCCGGATTTGCTGGCGCCGTAATGTGACCAGCCGGGAAAACCGGTCTCGGGCCCGGTGATTGATGATGTCAGGATGACACGGCCCTGATCGGATTTTTTCAAGTGCGGCAGACAGGCTTTAACCGACAGGAACGTACCCTTGAGGTTGGTGTCCATTACCTGATCCCATTCTTCCGGGTCCATATCTTCAATATTGGTTTGGGGATAAATGCCGGCATTGGCGCATAGAATATCAAGCCCGCCATTGCGCTCAACCGCGGCCTCGGCCATGGCTTGAGTTTGCTCCCAACTGGCAATATCGGCGGAAAACCCGGAAGCTCCATTGCCGATTTCTTCGGCTACGGCTTGCGCCTCATCAAGTGTGCGCGAGACCACCAGGACTTTTGCGCCCTGATTGGCAAATACGCGGGCAATTCCTTTGCCGATGCCTTTGCTTGCACCGGTTACGATGACTGATCTGCCTGCTATTGATGTCAGCATTTTGATTTCCTTTCGCGTCTATCTGTTTTCCATTCGCCGCTGCCGCGCGCTTATTGCCAGCCAGATAATATAGGCGATCAACAAAAATACAGCGGCACTTGATAAGGTTAAAGACCCCAGTGTCGGCACCATGGGGGTGTAGCCCGACACCATTTTGGCATAGAGCCATTCAGGGATGGTCTGGTCGGCGCCGGTGGTAAAAAGTGATAAGGGGAAATTTCCCCACGACAGTAAAAATGCAAAAATTGCACCCGATATTATCCCCGGCGACAGGATTGGCAGGGTTATTTCCGTCAACACCTGCCAGCGCGTGGCACCGAGGTCATACGCTGCTTCTTCCAGTGCCGGATCAAAGCTGTAAACCTGTATAGACATGATCAAAATGACAATGGGGGTAATCCACACCAGATGTGCAAACACCGCTGTCTGCCAACTGGTGATAACGCCAATGGCCGAGAACCACAATAACATTGCCAGGCCAAGTACGGCTTGAGGAAAGAAAATCGGCAGTAAAATCAAACGCTGATAGAGCTTGCGTCCCTTCCAGTCATACCTGGCAAAAGCCAGCGCACCAAAAAAAGCCAGTACCACCGAGATGATAGTGACCAATGCGGCGACCGACAAGGATGTCCATAATAATTCGCGTACTGACAGTGAAGAAAAAGCTTTTTGATACCACTTGTCGGTCCAGCTCTGGATGGGGAATTTGAAATAGCGTTGCTTGGAAAATGATGCCAGGACAACAGCTATCATTGGCACATACAAAAAGGCAATGACCACCCCTGTCCACAGGATTATAAAGCGGCGCGAAAGGTTTTGTGAACGTGATGCTTTCATATCCTCACCGCCTGCCAATGACGCGGTCAAGGTCAACGCGCCTGAATAATAAGAAAACAATGATGCCGGAAAGAGCTATCAGCAGCACTGACAAGGCTGAACCCTTGGGCCAGTTCTGAGCGAAGGTGAAGGCCGATTCAATATCGTCAGCAATCATGACAATGGCCTGTCCGCCAAGAATTTTAGCCTCGGCCAAAGATCCCAACACCAGCACAAACGTTAAAATGCCGCCAATCATCAACCCGGGCATCGACAGTGGCAACTCAATTTCGCGAAATATCTGCCAGCGTGTGGCACCAAGATCAGATGCTGCTTCTTTCAGGGTTTCAGGAACCATGGAAATGCCGATAACCAGCGGGAACAGCATAAACGGCAGGTAGACATAGACCAGCCCGAGGGTGATTGCGGGTACTGTAAACAGGAGACCGGAGATCGACAGACCAAACAGGCTTTGCATTGAGCCATCAAAAACACCGTTTTTGAGCAAGATCAAAACCCAGCCAAACAGTCTGATGTTTTCGGAAATAAGAATGGGAACGGCAATAAGCGCGGTCACCAAGTTGGCCCACTTGTTGAATAATTTGGCCATGCCGTAGGCAATCGGGTAGCAAATGATGAACAACAAAACCACGGTTGTCAGCGCCATCGCCAGCGACCAGAAAAATGATATGTAATAGCTGTCGCTGATTATTGACGAGTAGTTTTCAATTGTCGGTGCCTGCAGCAACGTAAACGTTTTCGACGGCATGAAGCTGTATGCCACCACCAATAAAAGTGGCCCGGCAAATCCGATTAACAGGAACAATGAAGCGGGCAGGGCGGCCAGAACGCCTGGCTGTTTCAACCAGCTGCTCATATTGCTCTGTGAGGTCTTTGCCATTTTGATTAATTACTCACCAGGATCGAATCTTCAGGTCGCCAGCCAATGTCGACGGTGTCGCCGCGCTGGCCTTCATAGGGTTCGTCCTGCAGACGCTCTACCAGCCACGGTTCGTCAAAGTGCTCAATTCTGATTTGATATTGCACCCGCGAGCCAAGCGCGTAATCATTAAAGGCGATGCCCTTGATTTTGTTTTTCATGTCAGCAGCTGATCGGCCAATTTTCATAACCTCGGGGCGAATGATCAAGAACCCGGTGGTGAAATCGGAAAGATCATCCGTGACCGTAAAAATGTCATCAAAACCGGTAACCCGAAGCGTATTCTCACCAGCTTTTTCCACCGAAAGGGTGTTCACTTCCCCCATAAACTGGGCGACGAATTTATTTTTGGGATTGTTATAAATTTCATGTGGCGTGCCAATCTGGACGATGCGGCCTTCGCGCATAATGGCGATGCGGTCTGACATGACCATGGCTTCTTCAAGCGAATGAGTGATGTAGACAAATGTCTTACCGGTTTCGCGGTGAATATCTTTAAGCTCTTTTTCCAGCGCTTTACGCAACCTGAAATCAAGTGCTGACAAGGGTTCATCGAAAAACAGAATTTGCGGATCGAACGCCAGGGCGCGGGCCAGGGCTATGCGCTGGCGTTCACCACCGGAACATTGAGTAACGCTTTTTTCGTAATAAGATAAGGGCAGCCGTAGTTGCTCCATCAACTGGTCAACTCGCGCGCGTCTTTTGACTTTATCTTTTCCGGTGATTTTCATCGAAAACTCGATGTTTTCACCAACGGATTTGTGCGGAAACAGGGCCAGCGACTGAAACACCATGCAGGTTGGACGTTTGTTTGCCGGCAAATCGTTCATAACCCGGCCCTGCAGGCGCATTTCGCCGTCAGAAGGTGCGTCCATGCCAACCAGCATCCGTATCATGGTGGTTTTGCCGGATCCTGATGGCCCTACAAGCGTGAAAAACTCACCTTCTGTAATTTCAAGATTGACATCATCCACCGCGACAAAATTGCCAAAGCGTTTGGTGATGCCATTGAGCTCAAGAAAAGGCTCGCTTAACTCAACCAAGGTTTATTTCCTCTAGTATAATTGAGGGTCAGAGCTGTATGAGCCCTGACCCTGGTCGGTGATAGTTTCTCTATCTCAGAGATTTTAAGTTTTACGTTCGCGTTTGGCAGCAGAATACAACTCATACATTTCAGCGTAATCAGGGTTGATGTCATAATCAACCGAATTAGCCATTTCCTGCTCGAGGGAATCCCATTGAATGGCATCGAGTTCTTCTTTCGAAAACGTGCTCAATACTTCCTGACTTCCCATCTGGGTAACGGGATTATAGGTGCCTTCAGCGAAGGCGACTTTTTTGGAAACATCAGGGCGCTGGACATATTCGAGGAAATCCTCTGCCAATGGCGAAGGATTGGGATTGTTGACAACCGAGGTCAGTTCAATCCAGACAATGCCGCCTTTGCCGCCCATGGGGCCTGAATTCGGCGTGATACCGCGAATATTTTTGGCACCATCAAGTCGTGCCGGAGACGCTGTGTAGGTGCCACCGGTGAAATAAGCATCAATTTCGCCATTGATCAGAGCAAGATTCATGGCCACGAGATCGTCGGTGAGGTTTTTGGCGCCGTTGAAGATCTGTTTGGCAACTTCACCAAACTTGGTAATCTCAGCCTTTGTATGTTTTCTGAACGGATCGATGTCAGCGGCGATGCACATGTGATAAATGTTCCAGTTATCATATGTCAAAATGCCATAACGGCCCTTCATTGCCGGATCAAGGAATAGTTTGAAGCCCTGGTCTTCAGCCATTTTGCGGCTGATTTTATCGGTGTTGACGACAAAGGAGAACGGGCCAAAGCGCTGGGTCATGCCCAGAAGATCCTTGCCTTTTGCATCCATCGCCCACTTGTACGGTGGCTTGAAGGCTGGCATCATTTTGTCATAATAAGGATCAAAGCGTTCGCGGGGAATGGGTTTTATCAGGCCTTCAGGATACATCATTTCGCGCGCCCAGGGATTGTTGACGTTGATGATATCCCAGACTTTGGTTTCACCAGCGCGCAATCTGTTTACGGCATCAGGATCAGAGGTTAAGCCTTCAGCACGAACCTTGGCAGCGAACTCTTTGCGGAAAGGATCAAGCACATCATCAGAATTATATCCTTCCCAACAATAGATGTTCAGCTCTTTTGAGCGGTCCGAAGCGGCATAAGCCAGATTGGGCAGACCACCAAATGAGGCCGCAGCGGCCCACACGCCAGTTTGTTGAAGAAAATTACGTCTTGAAAGTTGGTATTTCAGCATTGTCTATCTCCCTTTAGGCAAACCTGATTTGAAGATGATTACAGAACTGTTGCGTAACTGCCGGTTTGCTGTTTGATAATTTTTTTAATTCTCCACCGTCCCAAAGACTAGAGCATTCTGCAACCTCGCGTCTTGACATCAGACCAGTTGGATTTGACACCTTTCGTTTTAGGCTCTAAAGCCCCATCATCTCCTTCAGCTCCTGTCGCGATACCACGTGGCAGTAAATCATGTTGATGATTTCAAGTTCTTTGTGATGCAACTCATCGCTGCCAGCAGCACAACAATCGTCGACAACCACCACGTTAAAACTCTCGTCCGCCAGGCTCCTCACGGTTGACGAGACGCATTGATCGGTAAAAATTCCGCAACAAATTACGTTTTTGATGCCAAGGTTGTGCAGTATCAATCTCAGATTGGTACCGGTCAGGGCCGAGTCTGTGGTTTTGGTAACGACAATCTCATCGCCGACGGGCGCGAGATCGCCGACCATTTGCGAAGGCTCTTGATTTTTCGGCAATAGCAAATTGTTCCACCCGGGCATTTTCTGGCTCAAGGAACGATCACGGCCATCTTCGGTATGGCACGCAATGCGGGCGAACAAGCATTCGATATTTTTGGCTCGAAACAATCGCAATAGTTCTGCCGTTCCGGGAATAACACTCTCGTTCATGCGCTGATGAAAAGGTGTCCAGGCGTCATATTCGCTTAAAGCTTCGCCGGACAGGGTATTTTTATCCGGGCGTTCAAGATAGGTGTTTTGTACATCAATGACCAGAAGGGCGGTCTCGTTTGCTTTGAGATCAAGATCATCGGGCTCCGGTGCGTTTTGATAGTAAATGGAGCGATAGGCTGTTTTCCAGCTCATGTTATCTCTTTCCTCCTTGTTAAAATCTCGATGCAAAGAGGCCGCGCGCCTCATAGACTTCAGCGGCTTCTTCGATAAATCTGGCCATGTGGTTGGCATTGTAGGTGGCCCGCAGGTTTTCGGCAACTTTCTCCAAAACATGTTTGTCGCGGGCGCGACCGGGTCGTAATAATTCGTAGATTTCCATCAGGTAGTCCTGAGGAACTTCGACAAGTTCGGCGCCGCGTTCAAAATTTTCCGCCAGTTTTTCCCGGTTTCCGGTGCGGGCAATCTTGGCCTGCAATTCGAGGGCGCGGGCGGTAATCTTAAGATCTTCCATTACCACATCGCCGTTTTCAACCGCTGCCAGATCAAGTTGATCGAGCGATTTTCCCCGGCGACCGCGAACCAGATCACGACGCATTTCGGCTAGCGGGTAATCTTGCGCTTCCAGCTTTTCATCGTCCATCACTTTTCTCCCGCAAACTGAACGTCGATTTCTTCAGGCAGCTTTTCGTCCTCTGTCAGTGAGGTTTCAATTGCATATATCAGAGCGACACGGGCGTGAAACCGTGCGCCCAAAGCCTCGCCACGCGTTGGCACAACAACAGGTTCTGGCAGAATGCCCTTGGCATAGTCGCCAGCATTTTCGCCAAACTTGCGGTAATGTTCAAGCCGGGTAATGGGGGCGTTGGAAAACAGCTCGAGATTATTATGCGGCAAGCGGTCGATGTGATGAATGACGGCGGTTCCCTTGGCCTGAATGCCGATGCCAATGCCTGAGCCCGACAGGCTGGCGGCACTTAAGCCTAAAAAAGACGTGTCAGCGGTGTGGTGAAAACGCACAATTCGCGGCCGCAACCCTTTGGCTTTTATGCCCGCCATCAGTTCGGCCAGCACCTGACTGAGCGGATGGTCGCCAGTGGTACGGAATAATTTGAGGCCAAAGGCCGGGCTGATGCCGATGACGACCTCATCGTCGCGTTCGCCACGCTCGGCATCGGTTACTTTTGTATAGGTGATTTGTGTGGTTTCAAGTGTCTGAAAAGTTTTTTCCTTATGCAAAACAGCATCACGGGTGAGTTGATCGCGAATGTTGATAATCTCCTCGCGGCGTTGTTCGCTAAGTTGGTAGCCGCTGCCGGGCCCGCTGTAATCATTGGCATCGTTAATAGCGGAAATGACGCGGCCATTTCTGATTATTGCCGAGGTTTGCAGGTAATCCCCGGACACTCTGAGTTTTACCAGCGATAACAGATGCTCCGCTTCCTGATTAAACCCGCGTTTTGCCAGCGCCTTGATAACATCGACGACAGTGATGCCACGGGTTTTGATCTTGTCACTGATCAATGCAACGTCGCGCGGCATATAGCTTTCGGTTTCATCAGAGCCTGAAGCTGCCACCACACTGTTTTTCATATGCTCTGTAGGTGAGCCCAGATCCAACTCTTCAAACACCGCTGCCAGGGCATCGACCGCCCGGCTGCGCACGTCGAGAATACGTGCCTCGTCAACCGGGGCGAGGCCGCCATCGGCTTCGAAATCGCGCTGGAGCACCAGAAATTCCTCCAGCTCTTCGCCATTGAACAGTGAGGCATTGAAGGAGTTGTCATATTTTAGGATAGTGCCAAAGCCCGAGCAGATAAAATCTGAGCCTGAGATTAGGTACGGTAAAATTTTGGCGCCAATACGAATTTCTGATTCTGAACTACGCGCATCATTGCCCGATGCACATTCGAGATCGAGCCAAACGGCAAGCAGGTTTTCCGCCATCAACTCACGCACGCCACCGGCTATGCTGGCGGCCAGCGGTGCACCATCAATGCCGCCGTTTTGCGTTCCTTGCGCGCCCATGGCCCTTTGCATGCACAAACACCGCGCTTCAAGATAAAGCAGCGATTTTTTTTCATGAAAGCCCATCAGCAATTCAGCAGCAGCACCTGATGTGCAGCGCATTTTTATGCCGCGTGAAGCATAAGCGCTGGTCAGGAATGCCTTGGACCAGGGTGTGTCATCGCCATCAATAAAGGCTTTTTCGGTGCCGTAGACAGAAACGGTTTCGGCGTAAGATGAAAATCCCGCCATGCCGATTTGCAGCTCTTCGGCTTCTTCACTCGAACACTGAAACAACGTGCCCCAGCGCCCGACGGCGGCACCGACGCAACAGGCAAGAGCATTGGACCAGGCATTGCGTGACACCCGCATGGTGGTTTCAATTTCATCAAAGCCAAAGGCAACGGCGGTGGCGGCGTCAGCCACCAGTTGCAATGGGTCATCCTTGGCGTTGGTGACGTGGCCCTGGTTTCCCGGTGTTTTGCGCGCGCGCATTTTGGAATATGCAAAGGATAGCTCCATTGCCGTTAATTGGGCCACTACCTCGGCCAGCTTCGCCGGGGTGAGCCCGTGGGCGAGCTTTACCAGATCGGTTCGCGGCACGTTCATATCCACCAGCATGCGGGCAATTTCAGCTGACGGCATTGCCATGGTCTCCACCACGGTGGCGACATCAAGGTGATGGCGGGCAATGAACATGTCAATCATATCGAAATCAGCAACTCCGACCCCATCCATCACGACAATGCGCCCGTTCTTAACTTCAATGTCGGGCTGGGGATCGTTAGCGCCGTTCATCGCGGAAAAACCGTTTTCGGGATCATCAACAGCAAAATTATCCAGCCTTAAAGGCCGCTCGTCCCACTGGGAAAATCGTCGCCATCGATTTGGCTTGTGAGGTGTTGACTGGTCCATCGCGCATCCACGCTACTTTGTTTTTAGCAATAATGTGGTGTCAATGTTTCACGTTCGTCAAGGGATTTATTTTGGCTTCGACAATTCCGTTTCGGTGACCTTCATCGAAATTCCCCAATTCAATCGTTTTCAATCTTTTCAACAGTCCAACCTGTTGAAGTCATCTTCAATACGTTCTATATCGTCTTCACCGAGATAATTGCCCGATTGCACCTCAATCAGAAAGGCAGGAGATTTGCCGGGATTGTGCAGACGGTGAACAGAGCCTTGAGGGATGAATGTCGATTGGCTTTCACTCAGCACACTGATTTTTTCTCCCTGGGTGACTTCAACAGTTCCTTTAACGACAACCCAGTGTTCCGAGCGGTGAGCATGTTTTTGTAAGGATAGCTTTTTACCCGGTTTGACCATCAGGGATTTTACCTGAAAACGGTTGCCTTCGCTTAAACGTTCATACCAGCCCCAGGGGCGGTAGACGCGATTGTGGGTGAGGGTTTGGCGTCCACCATTGTTCCTGATCTGATTGACAATCTGTTTGACGTTTTCAACCTTGTCTCTTGCTATCACCAGAACCGAATCTCCGGTGGCAACGACTGCGATGTTATCGAGCCCGGAAACGGCCACAAGCGGCCCTTCACTATAGACCAGATTATTCGCAGCCTCCTCAAAAACAACGTTACCGCGGGTGGCATTACCCTCAGGGCTTTTCTCCATCAAATCTGCCATCGCCTGCCACGATCCCATATCACTCCAGTTGAGATCAAAGCGCGCACAGGAGATATTTTCGGATTTCTCCATGATGGCGCGATCAAGGGAAACATTACGGCAGGCCTGATAAGCGTGTTGATTTAAAACCAGGAAATCAAGATCATTACAGGTATCGCTCAAGGCCTTGCAGCAGGGATCGAGCAGGTCAGGGGCGTGGCTTTCGAAATTTGAGATGAGTGTCCGGGCAGACACCAGAAAGATGCCGGCATTCCACAGGTGTTTTCCGTGTTCAAGGTATGATGCAGCGGTTTGGCGATCAGGTTTTTCAACAAATTTTTCAACGTCGAACAGGCATCCTTCGGCCTGTTTGACCTTGATATAACCATAACCGGTATGGGGGCTTTCCGGTTTGATACCAAAGGTGACGATTGCCCCGCTTTGTGCGGCGGGAAGGGCTTTTCGAACAACATCGATAAATGCTGCATGATCGGTGATGTAGTGATCCGATGGCAGGAGGAGAAGCATAGCATTTTCGTCACGCTTCGCCGCAAAGAGGGCGGAGACAAGGGCTGCCGGTGCGGTATTGCGCAAATCCGGCTCCAGGATAATCCCCGAATGGGTGGTTTTTAATTGTTCCAGCTGCTCCTGTATCAAAAACCGGTGCGCGTGATTGGCGAGAACAAGGGGAGGGGTAAAAAGGTTTTTGTTGACCCTGTCGCAAGTACGCTGAAACAGGCTGAGCCCGTCAAAAATCTGTAGGAATTGCTTGGGATGAGATTCGCGTGACAGCGGCCATAGTCTTGTTCCCGAGCCGCCGGAAAGGATTACAGGAGTGATTTGCATATAGTTGCAGTTTACAGATGTGTTGATGCGTTTTAACCGCATTCACGGTAATTATGAAAAAGCACATGCATTAATCAAGATTTTATCGTGGCCAGGGTGTTTTCTATATTCCACATAACTCATCCGATTTGACCTTTTTTAATCGAATTATCATCGAAATTATGGGTTTTGCTTACGAATAGTGCGAGAATTGTTTTTGAACTATTGTGCAGCCCGCTATCGCAGGAAGGGGTTTGCAACCGCTTTCTGAACGTTCCTGAACCTGCGATTCGTCGATTTGACATGGGATATTAATGAGGATTTTCTGAAAACTGAGTTAGCGGCAGCACAAGCATGAATATTTCGGAATGGGTTACAAACCCCTTCCGGCACGGGGCCATTCCCCACACCATTCGTATTTACCCAAGACCGATTGCCCTGCCCGGACACCGCCCCATCAATTATAATCGATCTCAAGTATCTCATATGATTTACCGCCGCCCGGCGTGGCTACTTCGACGCTGTCGCCGACTGATTTGCCAATGAGGGCGCGGGCTATGGGGGATCTTATGGAGATCCGGCCTTTTTTTACGTCAGCTTCGAATTCGCCGACGATCTGGTATTTGAATTCTTCGTCGCTGTCTTCATCGACGACAACAATATCAGCCCCAAACTTGACCGTATCACCAGACAGTTTGGACACGTCTATGACTTCGGCGCGGCCGAGGTGGTCTTCAAGTTCGGCGATGCGGGCTTCGTTGAGGCCCTGTTGTTCTTTAGCCGCATGATATTCGGCATTCTCTGACAAATCGCCATGCTTGCGCGCTTCGGCAATCGCTTTGATGATCGCCGGGCGTTCTATTGACTTAAGCAGCTTTACTTCTTCCTGGATGGCAATATGCCCACCAATTGTCATGGGAACTTTATCGTTCAAATCTCAATACCTCGTCTTCAGATCACTGTTTTTGTTTGGTACAGCGAACAAACATCTTTTTTCATATACGCGAAAAACACCCAATTGCAGTATCGCAAAGGAAACCCGGGTGCGCAACGGTCAATATAAAAACACTTAAGGATTATTTATATAGGATTGAAGTGGTGCAACTTCAAATGTTCCTGAACTATAAGCTTCAATCGCCCTCGTTGCTGCAATAGCTCCTGCCAGTGTGGTATAATACGGGATTTTATTCAAGAGCGCTGTTTGCCGCAGGGATCGGCTGTCCAACAGGGCTTGTGCACCTTCGGTTGTGTTGAAGACGATTTGAACATCGCCATTTTTGATGGCATCAACAATATGGGGTCGGCCTTCGAGCACTTTGTTGACCCTTTCGCACTCGATGCCGTTTTCAATCAAAAATCTCTGGGTGCCACCGGATGCGATAATGCTGAAACCAATGTTTGCGAGTATTTTTACCGATGCCACAATCTGTTCTTTGTCACTGTCTTTCATCGAAACAAAGGCTGTGCCGGATTTGGGTACGCGCATGCCACCGCCCAACTGGCTTTTGGCAAAGGCCAGGGCGTAATCACGATCAAGGCCCATGACTTCGCCGGTGGAGCGCATTTCGGGGCCTAGAATTGTATCGACTCCGGGGAAACGCGCAAATGGGAAGACTGCTTCTTTTACGGCGAAATAGTCTATTTTCGGCATTTTGAGATTGAAAGAGGCGAGACTTTCACCGGCCATTATGCGTGCGGCAATCTTGGCAATCGGAAGCCCCACAACTTTGGCGACAAACGGCACCGTGCGCGAGGCGCGGGGGTTAACCTCAAGAATATAGATTTGTCCATCCTTGATGGCATATTGAACATTCATCAGGCCCTTGACGTTCAACGCCAGGGCTAAGGCATGGGTCTGTTGCTTCAGGATTTCGATGGTTTCATCGCTAATCGAATGCGGCGGCAAAGAACACGCACTGTCACCGGAATGAATACCGGCTTCTTCAATATGTTCCATGATGCCGCAGACGAATACGTCGCTGCCATCGGCAAGTGCATCGACGTCAATCTCAATCGCATTGCGCAGGTAACTGTCGATCAGCACCGGACTTTTACCTGAAACAACAACCGCTTGAGTGATATAGCGCTCGAGCTGGGCGCTATCATGGACAATTTCCATGGCGCGGCCGCCGAGCACATAAGACGGTCTGATGACAACCGGATAGCCAATTTTTTCGGCTATTTCCCTGGCTTGTTCACCACTTGTGGCAATGCCATTGTTTGGTTGCAACAGGCCGAGTTCATCGATCAGGTCTTTGAAACGATCGCGATCTTCGGCCAGATCAATGGCATTGGGCGAGGTGCCCAATATGGGCACATTGGCGTTTTCAAGCGCTTGGGCCAGTTTCAGCGGTGTTTGCCCGCCAAATTGTACGATCACGCCCAACAAGGTGCCGTTGGCGCTTTCGGCGCGAACAATTTCGAGCACATCTTCCTGGGTCAGCGGTTCAAAATACAATCTGTCGGAAGTGTCATAGTCAGTTGAGACCGTTTCCGGGTTGCAATTGACCATGATGCTTTCAATGGCGACGTCAGCAAGGGCGAAGGCGGCATGACAACAACAATAATCAAATTCAATGCCCTGGCCGATACGGTTTGGTCCGCCACCCAGGATCATGACTTTGGTATTGTCTGAGGGGTGAACCTCGTTGCCATCGTCACCGGGTATTCCGACTTCGTAGGTCGAATACATGTACGGCGTAGGGGCGGCAAATTCGGCGGCACAAGTATCGATACGCTTGTAGACCGGGTGCACATTCAAAGCTGTGCGTTGTGCGGTTACATCGGCTTCAGGTTTCCCGATCAGCTTTGCCAGCCGCGCATCGCAAAAGCCCATGGCTTTCAGTTCACGAAAATTATGTTGATCACCGGGAAGACCGTGCTGGCGCACTTTTTCTTCCATATGGACAATTTCCTCGATGCGCTCGATAAACCACGGGTCTATCTTGCACGAGGCATGAATTTGTTCGATTGATACCCCCAGCCGCAAGGCTTGAGCAATCACCAGCAAGCGGTCGGGTTTGGGTTCGGCCAATGCTGCGCGCACGGCATTTTTGTCATCGCCTTGTCCCAGCCCGTCAATGTCAACTTCATCAAGCCCGTCGAGGCCGGTTTCCATTGAGCGTAAGGCTTTTTGCAGGCTTTCGTGGAAAGTCCTGCCAATGGCCATGGCTTCACCGACGGATTTCATCGAGGTGGTGAGGTAAGGCTTTGCGCCGGGGAATTTTTCAAAGGCAAAACGGGGAATTTTGGTGACGACATAATCAATTGTCGGCTCGAATGATGCCGGGGTTGCACCGCCGGTGATTTCGTTGTCCAACTCATCGAGCGTATAGCCAACCGCCAGTTTGGCGGCAACTCTGGCGATGGGAAATCCGGTGGCTTTTGACGCCAGTGCTGACGAGCGTGATACCCGAGGGTTCATCTCAATCACCACCAGACGGCCATCTTCAGGATTTACGGCAAACTGAACATTAGAGCCGCCGGTTTCAACGCCTATTTCGCGCAGAACGGCAATAGATGCATTACGCATCACCTGATATTCTTTATCGCTTAAGGTAAGCGCCGGGGCAACTGTGATCGAATCACCGGTGTGAATGCCCATGGGGTCGATATTTTCAATCGAACAGATAATTATGCAATTATCCTGGACGTCGCGCACGACCTCCATTTCATATTCTTTCCAGCCCAGTACCGATTCTTCCACCAGCACCTCGGTGGTGGGGGAGGCATCAAGGCCACCTTCAACAATGTCAAAGAATTCCTGGCGGGTGTAAGCGATACCGCCGCCGGTGCCGCCAAGGGTGAATGAGGGCCGGATGATGGCGGGAAGACCAACGACAGCAAGCGCGTCAAACGCTGCCCCTAATGCCTTGGCTTTATAGCGCTCCTTGCGCTCGGGCTCATTTGCCCGCCAGGCCGTGATGCAGGCATCATGCAGTTTTTCACGTGCTTCATCGTTTAAAACATTACGCGCGGCAATGGCGTCCAACTCGCGTTGGTGGCCGGCGCGTTCTTCCGTCTTGGTGGAGGAGGCATTGGCCAGTCTTGACTTCGGTGTTTCCAGGCCGATTTTTGCCATTGCCTGACGGAACAGTTCACGGTCTTCCGCCTTGTCGATGGCTTCTGCCTTGGCCCCAATCAGCTCGACATTAAACTCGTCTAAAACACCTAGTCGCCGCAGGGACAGTGCGGTGTTGAGCGCTGTCTGTCCGCCCATTGTCGGCAACAGGGCATCAGGTCTTTCTTTAGCAATAATTTTGGCAACAATTTCTGGCGTGATAGGTTCAATGTAGGTGGCGTCGGCCAAATCTGGATCGGTCATGATGGTGGCCGGGTTGGAGTTTACCAGAACAATGCGATAACCTTCTTCCTTCAGCGCTTTGCAGGCTTGGGTTCCGGAATAATCGAATTCGCAGGCCTGCCCGATCACAATTGGGCCGGCACCTATAATCATTATGCTGTTTATATCGTCGCGTTTGGGCATAGTTGAGGTTTCGCCTGGCCGGCAAAAGCCAGCTGAATTTAGAGTTCGGAAATCATGGATAAAAAGCTGCAATCGGCTGGTTTCCTACACTATACAGCACAGGTTTTCCAGTGAGAAATCACCGTGAGCGTGATTTATCCCTGCGCAAACCGCAATGATTGCCAATTCCAGCTTAACAGCCTAAGTTTGTGAGGCGGGCTTTAAAAGGAAAGATGCAATGATTGAAGGTATTATCGCCACCTGGTTTGTTTTGACTGCGTTGTCGTTGGTTTTTGTCGTTATCGACATTCCCAAAACCCCCGAATCAATTGTACTCAAATGGGCGTTTGTCATTCTGGTTATTTTTACCGGCCCGTTTGGTGCTTTTTTCTATGTTCTTGGCTGCCGCGAGCCTTTAGCAGGCACGCATGAGCAATATGTATCGGCCACCTGGCGTCAGGTACTTGGCTCCACCATGCATTGCGCCGCTGGCGATGGGGTTGGAATCATCGCTGGCGCGGTTATTGGCGCCGTTTTGCAACTGTCGCCATGGAATGATTTTGCCCTGGAATATGCGCTTGGGTTCGGGTTTGGCTGGACCTTCTTTCAGGCCTACGCCATGCGCGATATGGTCGGTGGCTCCTATATCCTGTCGCTGAAAGAAACCTTCATTCCCGAACTGGTGTCAATGAACCTGCTGATGACGGGCATGGTGCCGACCATGAAATTCTTGCGGCCACGAATAGAAGGCGGCGAGGATCCCACCCAGCCTGCCTTCTGGTTTGTGGTGTCCATGGCCATGATTGTCGGTTTCATACTGGCATATCCGATAAACTGGTGGCTGGTGGTCAACAATATGAAACACGGCATGTTGACAGTTCGCCCCGAGGCATCTGAACATGCTGCTGCTGAAAGTAATTCGCCGCATGAAGGTTCAGACCATGATGGTGCCGGTGGTCATGATGAACACGGTGGCGGTGAAAGGCCAGGTGTGGTCACCATCATTGTGGTGACGTTATTGACTTTCCTTGCTTTGATGGCCGGATTAAAACTTGCTGGCGGGTTTTTTGGCTAGTGGTTTGAAGGGGACTTATGGTACCCCTATGAGGCATTCAAGAACAAGGAATTCCCATGACAAGTTCAGCGCAAGATGTTGTTGCTCGACTGCACCAGAGTTTTGATGAAAAACAACAGCACGAACAGCCTTATCGTCACTGGTTCCTGTCATCGTGCCTGCCTGACACACTGCTCGACAACATTATAGCCCTGCCGCTGGAGGTTCCTGACCTGGGAGATGTGTCGGGAAAGCGCGAATTACACAATTCGACGCGGACCTATTTTGATGTGGAAAACCAGGAAAAATACGACTGTTGTGCCGCTTTCGCCCAGGGGTTTCAGGACAG
Source organism: Hyphomicrobiales bacterium (assembly GCA_021775475.1). Classification (GTDB taxonomy): domain Bacteria; phylum Pseudomonadota; class Alphaproteobacteria; order Rhizobiales; family JAJFHR01; genus JAJFHR01. The sequence continues at coordinate 72,649 of JAJFHS010000053.1, read as the reverse complement.
GCAGATAACCAGAAGAATTGAGCGGGATTTTAACATTGATCTTACCGGCACATATTTGCGGATTGAATATGCCCAGGATACTGGCAAATTCTGGCTTGAGCCGCATTCTGATCTCGGGGTGAAATCATTTACAATGCTGATTTATCTGTCGAAAGATTCCAGCCATGCAGAACTGGGAACAGACATTTATGATGCCGAAAAACGTCATGTGGGACGTTCTCCGTTCACGCCCGGCGGGGCTTTGGTGTTTGTGCCGGCCAGTGACACTTTCCATGGCTTTGAGCCGCGCACTATTGAGGGTGTGCGCAAATCCATAATTGTAAACTATGTCACCAGTGAATGGCGCGCGCGCGAACAGCTGGCTTTTCCCGACAGCGCAATTTCGTAGATACACAACTCTAAGAAAATCCAACTGGTCCCGGCCTTGAGCCACATCCGTCTTACCGGCGAAAGCCGGTATCCAGCGCCACAAATTCATACCCTGCCGCCTCTGGATACCGGCTTTCGCCGGTAAGACGGGATGGTGGATCAAAGTTCACCTCATCGCCATGGGCATTTCCCGATAGTGCGATTTCTTAGAGTGGTGTTGCATCCGTGAAGGGGGCGCCGGGTTCGTATTTGGACTGGCGGATTGTCAGCGAGGTTTTGATGACATCCACATTGGGTGTGGCGGTTAGGTCATGGATGATAAAGTCCTGAAATGATTGCAAATCCCGCGCGACGCATTTCAAAATAAAATCAACTTCGCCTGACAGCATATGGCATTCTCTTACAATCGGCCATGCACGCACTTTTTCTTCAAAGGCCAGCAGATCGGTTTCGGCCTGAGAGTGCAGGCCGACCATGGCAAAGGCGGTAACGTCAAACCCTAGCATGGCGGCATCCAGGGTGGCGCGGTAGCCGGTGATCATACCGGCTTCTTCCAAAGCCCGCACGCGTCTTAAACACGGTGGCGGTGATACGCCGACGCGAATGGCCAGTTCCACATTGGTCATGCGACCATTGCTTTGCAGTTCAGCCAGTATCAGCCAGTCAATGTCATCAAGCTTTACCTTGATCATATATGTCGCATCCTCTTGTGGTATGGATTAATCATATGGTACCCATAGCGCCTGTTTTACACAAGTAGACACATAAGTATATGTTTTCGGACTCCCAGCACACCACGGCCAGCACTGAAAACTGCGATCCTCTTTTGCGTGGCAAAAGAGGATGGATTGTAACCAACGGTGCAGCCGGACATGTCATTCAGTGCGAAGGGATTATGGAGGCTTTGGGCCTCGATATTGAATATAAAACCGTAACACCCTCAATCCCGTGGCGATATCTGTCACCATGGGGTCCCACCCCCCCCAACACCCGCATTGGTGGGACGACGGGACAGTTTGCCGGACCATTGCCGGAAATAATTATCGGCTCCAGCCGACAGGCGGTGCCTTACATTCGCGCCTTAACAAAATACGGCAACAGGAATACTCTCACTGTATTTCTGCAAAACCCGGGATCTGGAAATAAAACCGCCAACCTCATCTGGATATCAGATCATGATCTCAACAAATTAAGCGGTGATAATTTGATTTCCACCCTGCTTGCGCCCCATCGCATCACCGAACACCGCTTGAACCAGGCGCGGAAATCGGGAAAAATTGACATGAGTGCGATGACCAGACCGTGCATTGCCATTTCTGTCGGAGGCAAAAATTCAGTCTATAGTTTCAATGCTGAGGTTTGCGCAAAATTTGCCCAATATCTTTCAAAAGCTGCACAAAGTGGTGTCAGTTTTCTGGTCACGCCGTCGCGGCGGACGGATGAGAGGATTATTGAGGTCATTCGTGAAGCGATTAAACATGCGCCACATCAAATATGGGACGGGTCGGGCGAAAATCCGTATTTTGATTATCTAGCTCTTTGCGATGGTCTCATTGTCACCGCAGATTCAGTTAATATGACCGGCGAGGCGATTGCCACGGGAAAACCGGTCTATGTTTTTCATCCCGGTGCGGGATCGAAGAAATTTAATCATTTCCACGAACAATTGCGCAACAAAGGTATTACAAGAAATTTCGAGGGTGTCATTGAAACCTGGGACTATGAACCGATGGATGCAACAATGGAAATTGCTCGCGAAATTGCCACCCGCTGGCACCGGCAACAAGCCACAACCAAATAAGGAAGTCTGATCATGGGTTACCTGGACTTTGCAACGCTGGAACAAACACCAGCCGTTAATGATCCTTTTAATTATGTTGTTGTGACTGATTTTATTCAACCGGCGCAACAGGCAGATGCGATTGAAAATTTTCCCGAAATTCCACAAGGCGGATCATACCCGCTATCAAGTCTCGACATAAATCCGGCGTTTCAAAGCCTGCTGGATGAAATGGACAGCCCGGCTTTTGAGCAGGCAATTGAGAAAAAATTCAACGTGGATTTGCGCGGCAAGCCAAAACTTTTCAGCCTGCGCGGGGTTTGCCGCAACAAGGACGGTAAAATTCACACCGATTCCAAAGAAAAAATTATCACCGTTTTGCTGTACATAAATGAGCCCTGGCCCCATGCCGGTGGGCGTTTGCGTCTGTTGAAAAGCGAAAATCTCGATGATTATGTGGACGAAGTGGCTCCTGATGCCGGTACCCTCTTGATTTTTCGCCGCTCAGACAACAGTTTCCATGGACACGAACCTTTTGATGGCAAGCGATGCAGCATTCAGTTGAATTGGCTGACGACGGAAAATCGAAGGGCGTTTCAGACAATCCGCCACAAGTTATCTGCTATCGTGAAGAAATTCAAATAGCCGCAACAACCAGCCAGGACATTTCATGAGCGCACAACATTCGAAGGTTATCATTCTGGGATCAGGTCCAGCCGGGTATACAGCGGCCATTTATGCAGCGCGCGCCATGCTGGAGCCCACGTTGATCCAGGGTATTCAGCCCGGCGGGCAGTTGACCATTACGACGGACGTTGAAAACTACCCCGGCTTTGCGGATGTTGTTCAAGGCCCGTGGCTGATGGAGCAGATGCAGCGCCAAGCCGAAGGTGTGGGAACAAAGCTGGTTCAGGACCACATTATGACGGCCGACCTTAAATCCACTCCTATTTCGCTCACCGGTGATTCAGGGCAGGTATACACCTGTGATGCCCTGATCATCTCAACCGGGGCGCAAGCCAGATGGCTGGGATTGCCGAGCGAAGAAAAATTTAAAGGCTTCGGTGTTTCTGCGTGTGCAACGTGTGACGGGTTTTTCTATCGTGACAAGCCGGTTGCAGTTATCGGTGGTGGCAACACGGCAGTTGAAGAAGCCCTGTTTTTGACCAAATTCGCCAGTAAAGTCACTCTTATTCATCGCCGCGATGAGTTGCGCTCGGAAAAGATTCTGCAAAACAGACTGCTCGCCCACGAAAAAATCGAAGTTGTATGGGATAGTGTTCTCGACGAAGTTTTAGGCACACAAAACCCTCCCGGTGTTACCGGCGTGGCTCTCAAGAACGTCAAAACCGGCGAGGTCAGCAACCTGAGCGTTGATGGCGTTTTCATTGCCATTGGTCATGCCCCGGCGACAGAGTTGTTTTTGGATCAGCTTGAAACCAAAGCCGGTGGCTATCTCATCACTGCCGCCGATTCCACCGCCACATCAATACCCGGCGTTTATGCCGCAGGAGATGTGACAGACGACATCTTTCGTCAAGCAGTAACCGCAGCAGGGCAGGGGTGTATGGCGGCATTGGAGGTTGAAAAATACCTGGATGCCTTAGGAAATTAATATGGACTGGGAAAAACTCAAAATATTTCGGTCGGTTGCTGAAGCTGGTAGTTTCACCCGCGCTGGCGAAATCATTGGCCTAAGCCAGTCAGCGGTTTCGCGCCAGGTATCGTCTTTGGAAAAAGACCTTAAAGTGCCGCTGTTTCATCGCCATGCGCGCGGATTGATATTGACCGAACAGGGAGAATTGCTGTTTCGTACCGCGCACGAGGTGTTTACCCAGCTGGAAGCAGCAAAAACCATGTTGCGCGATTCCAAGGAAAAACCTTCCGGTATCTTACGCGTTACCACCACCGTCGGCCTTGGCTCAAACTGGCTGACGCCGCGATTGAGCGAGTTTATTGAACTTTATCCCGATATCAACGTTCAGTTGATGTTGCAGGACGCGGAACTCGATCTTGGTATGCGTGAAGCTGACGTGGCGATACGGTTGCGTAAACCGGTGCAGGCCGAGCTTATTCAGCGCAAACTGTTCACGGTGCATTTTCACATTTACGCCTCACCCGGCTACATCTCAGAACACGGTGCTCCTGTAACGATCGAAGAGCTTGACGATCACCGCTTCGTTTCCTTTGGCGTTATGACGCCGCCGTATCTCAAACACATCAACTGGCTGGAAAACCATGGCCGCAAGGGTGGCAAACCGCGGGAGCCCATTTTAAGCATCAACAGTGTTGATGGCATCAAGCGAGCTGCCCAAAATGGTATTGGTATTGCTGCATTGCCTGACTATATCGTACGCGACGAGGCAAAAGCCGGACTGGTGAGAATATTGACGGATGTAGAAACGCCAAGTTTCGATACTTATTTTGTCTATGCCGAGGAAATACGCAATTCAGCCAGGATGATCGTTTTTCGCGATTTTCTACTTGGTAAAGCCCGGCAATGGTCTTTCTAAATCCGGTTTTGGTGATTAAAAACAATGACTTGTCGGTATGCGCAAAACGCATAGCTCATATGTTCAATAGGCGCTTGCGCATCTGCGATGAAATAGGCACATATAGGCCAACGCGATCATTGATCGAGAGTTAGACGAAACGCTTCTCCTCCCTCCCCCTAAAGAAGCGTTTTGTTGAGCAGACCCGCCCTCCCTCCCAGCTGGTCGGTCTGCGGCGCCTGGCAACAGGCGCACTTATTGGAAGAACCGGGCGCGCTGAAAAAGCGAGCCCGGTTTTTTCTTTGCGAACATTACTTATGCGTTTGGCGCATAGCAGCTATGCAAATCATCATCTTTAAATATTCGATTGGCATACCTAAATATATATTAACGCGATCAAAGATCGTAAGTTAGACGAAACGCCTCTCTTCCTCCCCCTAAGACGCGTTTCGTAAGTAGACCCGCCCTCCCTCCCAGCTGGTCGGTCTGCGGCGCTTGGCAACAGGCGCTCTTATAGGAAAAACCGGGTGCGCTGCCCAACAGCCACCCGGTTTTTTTATGGAATTCTCAATAAAAAACGAAGGTGCTATCACATAACTCTGGCCGTTCCCGAAACTCGGATGGATGACCCGGTCTGGGTTGGTATTTCAGCACGCAACAGCGATTTCTGGCCCATGTCCTCGCCTTGAACGATATCTATAACACCTTGATGCGGCCAGCCAAGATCGCGCAAATACCCCGCCAGTGCAGCGGCTGCGGCACCGGTAGCGGGATCTTCAAGCACGCCGCCAGAGGCAAAAGGGTTGCGGGCATGAAAGAGTTGGTCTGTTTGGGCTGTGACCAGCGAGATAGTCACCAACCCGTATTTCTTCATAAGAGTGCGACCGTCATTGAGATCGTAAGTCATTTGCGACAGGCGCGCGCGATCCTTTAGGACAAGAATTAGATGATTTGCACCAGCGTTAATGATAGCAGGCGGGATCTCGCGATTGAGGTCGTCATTATTGTACCCGAACAAATCAAGAGCGGCCTGAACCACCGTATCATCAGCTTTGGCGCTGCTGGTTGGTGGTGATTGTAACGCCGCTGAAATAAATTCACCGTTACGCTTGCCCTCAACTGAGATGTCTGCCTCGGAAAGGCTCAGACTATAGACACCATCGCCATCCTGGAGTGCCAATGCAGCGCCCAGTGCAATTGTCGCGTGGCCGCAAAATGGTACTTCTGTCTCAGGCGAGAAATAGCGCACTATCCATTGTCCGTCGTTGTCAGCCGGTGCCGCAAACACCGTTTCAGAAAACCCGACATCAGCGGCAATCTTCTGCATCGTTGTCGTGTCGGGTAATTCTGCCCCAACCACAACACCGGCGGGATTGCCACCGGTGTTGCCGTCGCTAAATGCGGCTATTTTTAAAATATTCATATGCACCTCTGGAAAAATTCAAACGGGCAGAAATCGCAATAGCTTAATTTGCGTGTTGCCAAGAATGTATCGCCACATGATTTTAGAGTGCAAACGAATTTTACCGTACAATGGATTAGTTTTTATAATTCAATGCGCCGGGTGTCTTGATGTCAGTAGAACAGCTTTTCGGTGCCCATATCCTTGTACATATCTGCCACCTGTTCACTGTAACCATTGAACAATTGTGTCGGGATACGCTTGTTTTCACCCAAAACCCGCTCTGAAGCCTGAGACCAGCGGCGGTGATTTACCTTGGGGTTGACGTTGGCCCAGAAGCCATATTCCCTGCCCTGAATGTTCTCCCACATGCCTAAGGGGCGTTTTGAGGTGAAGGTGAATTTGACAATGGATTTGATTGACTTGAAGCCGTATTTCCACGGCACAATCAGCCGCAAGGGGGCACCAAACTGTTTGGCGGCGGGTTTGCCATAGGCGCCGGTGACCATCATGGTGAGTTCATTGGTGGCTTCGGCCATGGTCAGGCCTTCCACATACGGCCATGGATACCAGCCTTGTTTTTGCCCGGTGGCAACTTCAGGGTTCATGAAAGTTTCCATACGCACATATTTTGCTGACGATAGAGGTTTGGCCAGATCAACCAGATCGCGCATGGCAAATCCGGTCCAGGGAATGGTCATCGACCAGGCTTCGACGCATCTGAGGCGATAAAGCCGTTCTTCCAGGGTCATTTTGCGGATGAGGTCGTCGATGGAAATCTTGAACGGAGTTTCAACCTCACCATCAATCGTTATCTCCCACGGTCGGGTCTGTAGCGCCTGGGCAGCTTTGGAAATGCTCTTGTGGGAGCCGAATTCATAGAAGTTATTGTAAGTGCTGTTGACTTTTTCGGGTGTAAGCGGGCGGATGATTTTGTATTTTTCATTGCGTTTGGCGGGATAGAGATCTTTGGTTGGATCATCATCCTGCCCGGCCCATACAGAAGAAGGCGCAATGCCCAGCCCAATACCTGCAGCAGTGGCTCCCGCTCCGGCCATAAAAGTGCGGCGGTTCAAGAACACGTCTTCGGGTGTTGCCATATGTTCCGGCAGCTCCCAGCCTTTGTTACGTTTGATTAACATGTCGGATCTCCATAGCTCAATAAATTGTCTATCCCAGAATTTAGGTTATTTTGATATAATGGCATTACCAGATAACTACAATTCACGTCCTTGCGAGAAAGAACCGTTCACGCACCAAACAACCCGCACTTTAATGAGTGCAGGTTGTTCATTTTTAAGGACGTTATTCAGGCCGCCTCGGCTTTGCTTTCCGACAAAACCTGTTCGGCAAGTTTTCCGGTCAGCTCGGATAAATGATCGAACTCATAGGTAAATGTGCCGACGCCGGCGGTGGCTGAGCGCACCTCGACAATTATGTTCTGGATTTCGGTTTCCGGTAAATGTGCATTGACCACATCCCATCCCGGCCATCCGGGTCTGGCATCGAAGCCTAAAATCTGGCCGCGACGGCTGGAAATAATTGCGTTTATTTTCGCCGTTGCATCATTGGGAACATTAAACGAGACTGACAGGACTGGCTCCAGTAATACCGGAGAACATTTTGGCAGTCCTTCGGCCATGGCTATTCTGCCCGCGGTCTTAAATGCCTGTTCGGACGAATCTACCGCATGGTAGGAGCCATCGATCAGCTTGGCGGAGAGATCAACAACCGGGAAACCCAGCGGCCCTTGCGCCAGATATTCCTTGATGCCGTTTTCAACGGCGGGAATATATTGCTTTGGCACGACGCCCCCGGTAATCGCCTGACTGAAATCAAAGCCGGAGCCGCGTGGCAGTGGTTTGATCTCCACTTCCACATCACCAAATTGCCCGTGTCCGCCGCTTTGTTTTTTGTGGCGACCCCGAATTGTGATGGATTTGCGAATGGTTTCTTTATAAGGAATTTTACGCCGACGTGTTTTTGCAGCGATACCGTATTTTCCTTCCAGACGCTCCAGCGTTACGCGCAGGTGCATCTCGCCCTGACCCCAGATTACCATTTCATTGGTGTCGGGGCTGTGGACCAGCTGGATGGACGGGTCTTCCTCGATAATTTTAGCAATGGCACCGGTGAGTTTTACTTCATCATTGCGCTCCACGGCACTGATGGCCAAACCATAGACAGGCGTCAGGCTTTCAAGTGGTGCAACTTGTTCACATTCACACTTGATGCTGGTTAGGGTTTCACCGGTTTGAAAACTCTCCATACGCCCTAAAGCCACCGTATCTCCAGCGACAGCACGCGATACCTTGGAAGGTTCTTGGCCCAGCAGAGTAAAAACGCCGGAAATGCGCTCATTATTGCCACCGCTGTCATAGAGAACCGTGCCATCTTTCAACTCACCGGTTAAAACCCGCACCAGGGATAGTTTGCCACCATGGGTGGTGTGATAGGTTTTGAGAATCTGTGCCACACACTCACTATTACTCAGGCTCAAGCGTTCGGCGGTCTCCTCCACCGTTGGCACTTCATGGCGAATGGCCTTGAGCAGGCGGCGAATACCATTGCCGTTTTCAGCTGAACCCAACAGGACCGGGCAAATCTGTCCGTTGCGCAGCTCCTGGGCGAGATCACCAAATACCTGATCCTGGGCTGGCTCAATGTCTTCGAGCAGCACTTCCATCAACTCATCATCATAGTCCGCCAGTTGTTCGAGCATGGAATATCGCGCTTCTCCCTTACGGTCCAAAACGCCGTCGGGCAGGTCAATCACTTCACTTTGGGCATGTTTACGATAGATAAAAGCGCGCTCCAGCGCGAGATCAACACAGCCGGTAACAACATTGTCTTCCCAGATTGGTATCTGGCGCAACACCAGCGGTTTTTCACTTGCCGGTTGCAGGGTGCCGAGGATGTCGCGCACTCGTATCTCGGTTTTATCTATTTTGTTGAGGAATAAAATGCGCGGAATTCCTAACTCATCAAGCTGTTTTAAAATCAGTTGTAATGCCGGTATTTTCTTGTCATCGGGCTCGCACACCACAATGGCTGCGTCAACGGCGGGCAGGGCGGGAATTTGCTCCTGCAGGAATTCAATTGAACCGGGACAATCAATAAATGTGTATTGTTCACCGTGGTAATCTATCGAGGCTACATTGAGCTCGACGCTCATGCCGTGGGCGCGCGCTTCGGGCGATGCGTCCCCAATGGTATTGCCATCAGAGACCTTGCCCTGGCGATTAACAGCGCCTGTACGAGCTAAAATTGATTCTAAAAGTGTGGTTTTTCCGCTTAAATATGGCCCAATTAGTGCGATGCACCGAGGGCCGCTTGGTCTAGCGCCTTCGTTACCCATAACTTCCTCCCAACGGTTTATAGATGAGAGGTCACCGTCCCCTCAATCCGGGGCTGTCGATAGAATTGTATGGTTCCACGGCTCAGGCCAGAAGGCAAGGCCCATGATAATTATTTGATGCTTTATTTAAACAAAAAGGGTTCCGAGTTGAATTTTACGCCCCGGCATAATCATGGGGGCAAAACTCTTGTGACGGAAATGCAGAAGTAAACTTGAATAGATAGAACGAGATGCATTATAAGCATCACTGCTGCCTTGTCACCTCAGTGGGTCTCAAGCTCAAAATGTAATGATCAAGGAGACCTCTATTCATGGAAAATGCGCCCGAACCAATCATCGAAACCAATGATGCAGCCACTGGCGATCAGGGGGATCCGGTGTTTTCTCTGGATACGTCGCGCGGGCTTACCCAATGGCTGGCACAGCGTAATATTTCCCTGGCTTTTACCACCTATCAGGTTGGCAAGCTGTTTTTCATCGGATCCAAACCGGATGGTAAATTATGGGTTTTTAACCGCAATGTAGGCCGCTGTCTGGGCATGGCTGCTTCTGACAACGGTCTATGGGTAACAAGCGATGTGCAGGTTCACCGCTATGAAAACGCGTTACCGGAAAATCAGAAGACCAAAGAAGGCTATGATGCGGTTTATGTACCTCAAGTTTCGTATTTTACCGGGGATCTGGATATTCACGACATAGCCGTTCCTGACAGTGGTCAACCAACTTTCGTCAATACACTGTTTAACTGTCTGGGCACGTTAAGCGTTACCCATAGCTTCATCCCGCTGTGGCGGCCTGATTTTATTTCTCGACTGGCGGCAGAAGATCGTTGCCATCTCAACGGGCTGGCTCTGGTGGATGGCAAGCCGGGTTATGTTACAGCGGTCTCAAACAGTGATACGTTTGACGGTTGGCGCGATCAACGTCTTAACGGTGGCATTGTCATCGACGTGCGCACCAATGACATCGTTTGTGAAGGGTTGAGCATGCCGCATTCGCCACGCTGGCACGATGACCGGCTGTGGCTGCATAATTCCGGCACGGGTGAATTTGGCTATGTGGATTTAACAAGCGGAAAATTTGAAGGGTTATGCTTTTGTCCAGGCTATCTTCGGGGCTTAAGTTTTGTTGATGGCTTTGCCGTTATGGGCCTGTCCAAGCCACGCGACAACAAGACATTTTCCGGTCTGGCTCTGGATGATGCATTGACAACGCGCAAGATGGAGCCACGGTGCGGGCTCTATATTGTCGATTTGAAAAGCGGCGATGTCATTCATTCACTGACAATGGATGGTGTGGTCTCGGAGCTTTATGATGTGGCAGTTCTGGCCGATATAAAACAACCCGTCCTGCTTGGCCCCAACAGTCCGGAATTGCGCACCACTGTGTCTATCGGCGAGATTGCCAACTGAGTTATATGGAGCCTATTTTGGGGTGGTTTGCGGCTCAGGGCGAAATACTACCCCAAGCATATTTCTTGTCCGTCAAGTTGTCCGTTAATCAATTTGTCCGTTTTTCTGGCGTGTATTACATTGTCGGACAGTTTTGTTTGTGACCGCAAAACGCTCGTTTGACGGACATGGTAAATGGCAGCTCTGAGCCCTCTCTACTGGATGTTGCAGCGCGGTAACTCAGGGACGGGATATTGGGAACAGACATTCATCGGGCGAGGGCTACGCGGAAAGATGCGCGATTACGGACATTGAGAGCGCTCCGATGGTCTCTCCGAAGATGGGGCGACTTCCTCAACTTTGACTTCCCGCTCAGTTTGATCAGCTGGTGGCATTGTTCGTTGCTCATGCCCTTGGGCATAGCTTTCATAACGGCCATTGTAGCGCAGTTCAGAGAAAACGATTAGCGCGATCATTTCGTGAGCGTAGAGCAAGCATTCCCAGAGTTCATCGTTGTTCAGCGACCGCCCTTGGTGGACGATCGAGATGCGCTGTTTATTGAGCCGACGCACTAAGTCCTGGTCGAACACACTGGAGGGTAAGCCGTACTTCTCGATCACTGCCTGCAATTTTTGAGACAAAGGTGACCGATTAATCTGTCGGATATTGCTCTGGAGAACCTTTTTTTGCTTCTCGCCAAGATCAAATGGCGTCAGAGACTCAAGCAAAGCATCCCGGATCGGCTTGAATTCGACCTTGGGGATCAGCGTTGACGGCGCTTCTGGTACCAGACTGTGAAGGATCGTTTCGATGGCGGTCATAAGCGTCAGGTAGCGCACTTCGTTAATAGACGAGTCGTTATTGAGCCATCCAACGGCCTGCCATACGTCATCTGGAAATGTATCTTCGCTTTCAAAGCGTTTCACCAGCGAGGCGATGAACTCTGACTGGTCGAGAAAATGAATCATGGGCAAATGCTTAGGACGGCCAGACCCACGGTAGAACGTGGCGATCACTTCGTCCGGACGATAGAACTGCAGCAACGGGATTTGGAGGCGGCCCCCATGGCCAAATTGTAGTCCTTTCCAAACGAATTTAGCGAGTGCCTCGGCGTCACGATACCAGCTATCATCGAGATTTGGATCAGTTCCCTGGACGCAGATCGCGCCACTCACGGTGTCAGCAGAGGCGACCTCGTTGTCGCCCTGGACCACGACTTGGCCAAGCTGCGACTGTACCGGGTTCGGACGAAAACTTTTGAAGCCACGTAGCAAGAGTTTCAAACCAACAGCAGCATCTTTGGGATCGGCTTTCCGGGGTAGTGTGACCGATGCTTCGCCCGTTTTCAGTCGAACTTCGTAACCTGAGCTGCCAGCGTTCAGGCCGCCAATCTCCATGTAGTCAGATGAAAGCTTGATATCATTACTGCTCTCTCCCGTCAGAGTTACCCATTCGCCGTGGCCACCAGGCTGACCCATGGATTTGTGCAGCGCAATGTACATTTCGCCCGAAACGCTCAGCGGATCGAATACCAGGCGACAGTCTTCGCCTGCGCGGCAAACAAAAGTGATGTCTTGTTCCACAGAACCTGCGGAGATTTTTCCTTCGAAGGTTGTCTCATTGAAGACTGTCTCGTCTTTCTGCTCGTTCAAATCGTTCATGTTTAATCTCTTTAGATGGCAGGAGTTTGGATTTCTTGGACATCGGTGCTACCTTTAGCACTGCGCACGTTGGGTTCAAAGTGGATTGACGCCTCACCTGAGGTCGATGACCGCAATTGGCGCATGTTGCCAGTAGCCCGAACGGCAGGTTTCGGGGTCTGAGCCAGATTTGGCCATTTCCACCAAACGGCAGCTTTGTCCGCATTGCTGACCTTACGGTAGCATTTCGCTCTAAGCCGCAGACTACCCCTATTTGCCCAGATCTTCCAAAATCGGGCAATCGGGGCGGTGGTCGCCGGCGCATTCTTCTATCAGGTGTGACAGAGTGTTGCGCATGGCCTTGAGGTTGGTGATTTTGGCGTCGATTTGTTGCAGATGCTCGTTGGCAATGCGTTTTACGTCCGCACTTGAGCGGGTTTCGTCTTCGTAGAGTGCCAGGAGTGCGCGGCAGTCCTCAATGGTAAAACCAAGTGCGCGCGCCCGGTTTAAGAACGTCAGTTTGTGCAGTTCTTTTTCCTGAAACACCCGGTAGCCATTGGTGTCGCGCAAGGGTTTTACAAAGCCGATGTCTTCATAGTAGCGAATGGTTTTTGCGGGCAGGCCCGAGCGGCTGGCAACGTCGCCTATATTCATTTCAATTACTCCTGCATGGCCGGTTTTACCCAGCGTAAACGCAATGCGTTGGTTAGAACAAAGACGCTTGATAACGCCATGGCACCGGCAGCCAGCACCGGCGACAGCAGTAGCCCGGTTACCGGATAAAGTACACCGGCGGCAACGGGGATCAGCAGTGTATTGTAGCTGAAAGCCCAGAACAGGTTCTGGTGAATGTTTGACATGGTGCGCTGGCTGATCTGAAACGCATTGACCACACCTTTGAGATCGCCGGATATCAACACCACGTCAGCGGCTTCAATCGCCACATCGGTGCCGGTGCCAATGGCAATACCGACGTCAGCCACAGCCAGCGCGGGGGCGTCATTGATACCATCACCAACAAAGGCCAGTTTGGTTCCACCTGCACGCAAGGCTTCTAACGCTTCCACCTTGCCTTCGGGCAGAACCTCGGCGACCACATGATCAATGTTCAGTTCTGCGGCGATTGCCTCAGCCGTGCCCTGATTGTCGCCGGTTATCATGGCAACCTTGAGGCCCAGCTTATGCAACGCTGCGATGGCTTCAGGTGTGCTGTCCTTTATCGGGTCGGTCACCGCGATAACGGCGGCAATCTTGCCGTCAATGGCGGCATACAAAGGTGTTTTGCCTTTTTTACCCAGGGCGTCACCCTCAGCCAGCAGTGTTCCCAAAGATACGTCTTCGCGCTTCATAAAGCGGTCTGCACCAATGAGTATGATCTTGCCATCGACGCTGGCCTGAACACCAAAGCCGGTAATTGACGAGAAATCCTCAATCTTTGACAGGGTCATTTCCTTGACTTGTGCGGCACGCACAATGGCTTCGGCAATCGGATGTTCTGACGTTACTTCAACAGAAGCAACCAGTCGCAGGACTTCGTCTTTGTCAAAACCATCGGCTACGCTCAAATCAGTCAGTTCGGGGCGGCCAAGCGTCAGGGTGCCGGTCTTGTCGAGGGCAACAATCTTTGCTTCCTGCAACGATTGCAAGGCATCACCTTTACGAAACAGCACACCCATTTCAGCCGCACGGCCAGTGCCGACCATAATTGAAGTCGGCGTCGCCAGACCCATGGCACAGGGACAGGCAATAATCAAAACGGCAACCCCGGCAATCAGCGCGTAGGTAAGAGCGGGCTCAGGCCCAATCAAAAACCACGTCAGAACGGTGAGTGTGGCCAGACCCATGACAATAGGAACAAAAACCGCAGTGATCCTGTCGACAATGCCCTGGATGGGCAGTTTGGCCCCTTGCGCCTGTTCAACCATCTGAATGATCTGGGCCAGCATGGTGTCGCCACCGACTTTGGTGGCCGTGAAGGTGAGGGCGCCGGTGCCATTGACCGTGCCGCCGACAACTTCTGTGTCCTTGGTTTTTTCAACCGGCACGGGTTCGCCGGTAATCATGCTTTCATCGACGTAAGATGAGCCGGTTAAAACCGTGCCGTCGACGGAAATTTTTTCACCGGGGCGTACATGGATAATATCGCCAAGGACAATTTCTTCAATGGCCAGTTCAGCCACCTCGCCGTTACGCTCAACGCGGGCGGTTTTGGCCTGCAGGCCAACAAGTTTGCGAATGGCGTTACCGGTGCGGCCCTTGGCGCGAGCCTCGAGGAAGCGCCCCAGCAATATCAATACAATAATGACGGCGGCGGCCTCGTAATACACATTGACCGTGCCTTCGGGTAATACCCAGGGTGTAAATGTGGACACAAGCGAGAAAATATAGGCGGATGAGGTGCCCAGAGCGACAAGAGAGTTCATGTCGGGCGCACCTTTGAAAAGGGCTGGATAGCCTTTGGTGTAGAACCGCAAACCGGGCCCGAACAACACGATTGTGGTCAGCACAAATTGAATGAGACGGCTGTTTTGAAGGCCAATATATTGTTCAATAAATTCACCAAAACCGGCATAGACGTGGCCGCCCATTTCCATTACAAAAACCGGCAGAGCCAGCACAGCCGCCAACAGTGTCATGCGTCCAAGACGAGTGATTTCGGCAGCCTTGCGGTCCTCTTTATCGGTTGGCGTACCACTGGTGGTTTTGGGTTTTGCCGCATATCCCGCCTTGGTTGCAATCGCGGCGATGTCTGCCGGTGTTGTAGCGCCGGTGGCAAAAGCCACGGTTGCGGTTTCTGTTGCCAGATTTACCGACGCTTTTAATACGCCTTCTCCCGCATTCAGGGCTTTTTCAACCCGTCCGACGCACGACGCACATGTCATGCCTTCTATTTCCAGCGTGACTTCATCGGTGGCAGCCGGGTAGCCTGCAGCGCTAAGGGTGGTGGTTAAAACTTGCGTATTAACGCTGTCGTCAAAACTCACCTGGGCTGTTTCTGTTGCCAGATTTACCGATGCATCCGTGACGCCGGGAACGGCAGACAGGGCTTTTTCCACCCGGCCCACGCACGATGCGCAAGACATGCCTTCGATCTGAAATGACGTTGTGTGAGCGTTCATTATTGTTGCCTCATTGGGGATTTAATGTTCAGGAGTTTGCCACCCCCGCAGCTGCCTTAAGCAGCCGGTGAAGTATCTTTGGGTTTGGCGTCATAGCCTGCTTCGGTCACAATTGCGGCAATGGCAGCAGCGCTTGTTGCGCCTTCGTTAAATTTTACCTGGGCGGAATTTGTGGAAAGATCGACCGTGACCCCGACAATGCCCGAACCAGCGTTGAGCGCTTCTTCCACCCGGCCGACACAATGGCCGCATGACATGCCTTCGATTTCGAGGGTAACTTCATTTGTCTGAGTATTCATTTTTCTTCTCCTGTTTGATAAATCAACGTTGCCACCATCACATAAAGGTTCCAGTAAGTGGAAGGTCAAGAGCGCATTTGAAGAAAATATAAAAAATATTTTTGCTGGTCAGATTTGGTGTTCGCCACAGGCGTATTTCATCCCGTTTACCTGGGTAATTATGAATTCTGTCAACTGGGCATCGAGGGTTTCGCGCGGGATGGTTGTAGAGCCTTCGCGCAAGCTGATGGAGACAATACCATGAACAGCTGCAAACAACGTGCGTGCTGCCGTGTGCAGCCCGGCAGCATCCAGATCAGGTTTTAGAGCGGCCAGAGGATCAACAACATGGCCGAATAAAATTGCCTGTTCATCAAGATGCCATTGAGGCAGGGGGGCATTTTCGGGCATCGTGTGGTCGAACAATGCTGACCACAGGTAGTTGTTGTCGATGGCAAACGTCATATACTGGCGCGCAAGGGCTACCAGTTTTTCCTGCGGTGTGTCTGCATTGGCGGCAGCGTGGTTCAGTTTCGTATTCAATTGGGCCAGGGTTGCGGAGTTGATGTGAAGGATGAGGTCATCAAGACTTTTGTAAACATTATATAACGCACCAAGGGCGCAACCGGCATCTTTGGCGATGTCGCGTGCGCGCAATCGGGCAAGCCCGCTTTCGGCAACACGCGCTTTTGCGGCCTCCAGCAGCGCTATGCGCAATGTCTCGCGTCTGGCTTCGCGTTTAGAAATCATTAACCATAACCCCGATTTTTGTGAACAGTGTTCATGATGACTTGAACACTGTTCACAAATGAGTATTATTCAAACCATGAACACTGTTCATACACAGCCAATGCCCAGTGATCAACGGAAAATCGATCATATTTGCGAAGTTTCCGGCCCTGCCACAGATGAAAAGGAAAATTCATGAACACCAATCTGATGACATCCCGGCGTTTTGCCCCCTTGTTCTGGACACAATTTCTGTCTGCGTTTAATGATAATTTTTTGAAAAACACGCTTGTTTTCTTGATCCTGTTCCAGTTCTCCATGGCACAATCGGCGGCGCTGATAACTCTGGCCGGGGCTGTTTTTATGGCTCCATTTTTGTTTTTTTCAGCTCTTGGTGGTGAATTGGCTGACCGGTTTGACAAGGCGCGGATGGCTGAAAAACTCAAACTTGCCGAAATCGCCGCTGCGGGTGTGTCGGTTGCCGGTCTGGCTTTGTCATCGGTACTGGTTTTGATGGCGGCGCTGTTTTTGTTTGGGGTCATCTCAGCCTTGTTCGGGCCGATAAAGTACGGAATTTTGCCCGATCACCTGCAAAAGCATGAACTTGCCCGCGCTAATGCCTGGATTGAAGGGGCGACATTTATTGCCATCCTTGGCGGTACGATTGTGGGCGGTCTTGCGTCCATTGGCGGCGTTAATGTGATTGTTTTCGGCCCCTTGATGATGGCACTGGCGACCGCTTGCTGGTGGGTGAGCCGTTATATTCCAGCGACCGGCAGTGCGGCGCCTGATTTAAAGATTGATGTGAATATTTTTCGCTCATCGTGGCGTATCGTCGATGAGTTGCGTCAGGATAAACGTATCTGGACAACTGGTCTGATGGTGTCTTGGTTTTGGCTTATTGGTGCCATTATTCTGTCAATTCTGCCACCTATGGTCAAGGAAGTCCTTGGTGGCAGCGAAATCATTGTAACGCGTTATCTAGCGATTTTCGCTGTTGCCTTGGGCGCTGGCTCAGCCGTTGCCGCGTGGATGTCAGCTGGTCGTGTTGTGCTGTTGCCGACACCGGTTGGCACCGGGGTGATGGCGCTGTTCGGGCTTGATCTTGCTTGGAGTATTTCATCCGTTGAAACAACGATTGCGGCGACCACGGTTGCGCAATTTTTTGCTGGCGACAACACCCTTCGCATTGGCGTTGATCTGGCAGGTTTGGCAATCGCCGGGGCCTTTTTGGTGGTGCCATCATTTACCGCTATTCAGACCTGGGCTGAAGAAAACCGCCGCGCCCGGGTGATTGCTGGAGTTAACGTTGTCTCTGCTGCATTCATGACTTTAGGTGGTGGCATCGTGGCGATTTTGCAGGTGCAGGGCGTTACCGTTTTTCAGATACTGACGGGTCTTGGTGTTCTCAACATTATCGCTGCCTGGCTGATGATGCGTCATCTGCCGACAAATCCGTTTCGTGATTTTGTCTCCATTCTGTTTCGGGCTTTTCATGGCCTTGAAATCGTTGGTCTTGAAAACATCAAAAAGGCCGGTAAAGCGCCTATCCTGGCACTTAATCATGTGAGTTTTCTCGATGGGGCCCTGGCACTGGCGTTAACAGACGAAGATCCGGTGTTTGTGGTTGATTACACGATTGCCAAAGCCTGGTGGGTGCGACCGTTTTTGAGAGTGTGTAATTTTCTCGCACTTGATCCTTCCAAACCGATGGCGACGCGCACATTGATCAAGTCAGTTAAAAGCGGCAAACCTCTGGTGATTTTCCCTGAGGGGCGCATTACTGTTACCGGCGGTTTGATGAAAATCTATAATGGTGCGGCCATGGTGGCGGATAAAACCGGCTCCATGGTGGTGCCGATCCGCATTGATGGTTTGGAAAAAAGTTATTTCTCGCGCCTGACTTCGACCCATGTTCGCCGCCGTCTTTTCCCCAAGGTTAAAGTCACAATTCTGGAACCGGTACGTCTGAGTGTGCCCGATGATCTCAAAGGAGCTGCGCGACGTTCTGCTGCCGGGGCTGATCTCTACCAGATCATGTCGCAACTGGTTTTCCGCACCACCACAACTGATGAAACCATTTTGCAACGCATTATCAAAACGGCGCGCGAACGGGGTATGAAAAAAACCTGCGTTGAAGATCCCATCAGCGGCAAGCTGTCTTATGGCAGGTTGCTCACCGGGGTCAGTGTTCTGGCTGAGAAATTCACAACGATTTTTGCGGAGCAAACAACGCTTGGCGTTATGTTGCCAAATGCCAATGGTTCGATTGTCACCATGCTGGCGGTTGTTTCGGCAGGGAAAACCCCGGCGATGATCAATTTTTCAGCCGGTGCTGCAAATATCCTGTCGGCGTGCAAGGCGACCCAGACCAAAACAATACTGACCTCGCGCGCCTTTGTTGAACAGGCAAAGCTTGACGGTGTCATTGATGAGGTGGGCGAATTTATTGATATAGTCTGGATGGACGACATTCGCCAGGCCATCAACCCCATAGATAAATTGTTTGGATTTTTACGTAAAACCAGGCCGCGTGTGCGTAAATCTGCCGATGAGGCAGCGGTTATTCTGTTTACGTCGGGTTCTGAAGGTGCTCCAAAAGGTGTGGTGCTGTCTCACCGAAATATCCTGTCAAATGCAGCTCAGGCGGCATCACGCATTGATTTTCACGCTGGCGACAAGGTTTTCAACGTTTTGCCGCTGTTTCATTCGTTTGGTTTGACTACCGGAACGATATTGCCGCTGATTGCCGGGGTGCCGGTATATTTCTATCCCTCGCCGTTACATTACCGAATCATTCCAGAGCTGGTCTACGGCTCAAACGCTACCATCATATTTGGTACCGACACGTTTTTGAGTGGCTATGCCCGCACCGCTCATCCGTATGATTTTCGCTCCATCCGCTATTGTTTTGCCGGGGCAGAACCGGTCAAGGCATCAACACGCAAAACCTATATGGAAAAATTCGGATTGCGTATTCTCGAAGGCTACGGGGTAACAGAAACCGCCCCGATTATCTCCATCAACACGCCGATGTATTGCAAAGCCGATACGGTTGGAAAAATCATGCCGGGTATGGAAGCGCGCCTCGAACCCGTGCCGGGAATTGATGAAGGCGGGCGGCTTTTTGTGCGCGGACCAAACGTTATGGCCGGGTATCTGCGGGCTGAAAATCCGGGTGTGGTGGAAGGTCTGGAAGATGGCTGGCATGATACCGGCGATATTGTTACCATTGATGCTCACGGCTTTATTGCCATTCGCGGTCGCGCCAAGCGCTTTGCCAAGATTGGTGGTGAGATGATTTCTCTGGCAGTCGTTGAAGTTATGGCTGGTAAGGTCTGGCCTAACCAGCTGTGTGCAGTGGTGGCGGTAGTTGATGCCAGAAAGGGAGAACGGCTGGTTTTATTAACCGATGCAGAAGGCGCGACCCGTGATGATTTTGTACGCTTTGCCAAGGCAAACGGTGGCCAGGACCTGATGATACCAGCTGTGGTGAGGGTAGGCGAGGTTCCTGTGCTTGGCTCGGGAAAAATCGATTTTGTCGGTGTTGAGAAACGGGTTGAAAGTGAAATAGAGGAGATGGCTTAAAAAATTTACGCTGGCTGTGTCTGTTGGGCGTAAAAATCAAGGTAGTCCCTGATTATATCATCGATAATGTCATCGCCTTTAAATCCCATCTGGGTAGCGCGCGCGGTGTTCATGGCACCGGGCCAACTGCCGACCAACCGGGCAATTTCGCTATCAGTTTGCCAGCGTATTAAAGAAGTATCACCACCGGCGCGTTTCAGGGCGGCGACCATTTCGTCAACACTGACACTGAGGCCGGGCAGATTGAGGATGCGCGGACCTTCGTCCCATGCGCTTGCTGGTGTGTCATGGGCATGAATGAGGTTTTCAATTACCGTTGGCGGCGATTGTACCCATAAGTTCATATCGCGCGTCACCGGGCAGATGGCTTCAAGGCCTTGCAACGGCTCGCGCAGAATGGAACTGATGAAAGATGAAGCGGCCTTGTTGGGCTTTCCAGGCCGGATGGTGATGGTGGGCAGGCGGAGGCATCTGGCGTCAACGAAACCTTTGCGAGTATATTCGCAGCTAAGATATTCGCCGATGACTTTCTGGGTGCCATAAGAAGACAGGGGCAGGGCCGGGGTGTCGTCCATAACCACCGCAGGGGCATTGCCAAATACGGCAAGCGAACTTGAAAACACCAGCCATGGTGGCCGGGGCAAGTTGCGGCAACATTCCAGAACATTCCGGGTCGCTTCAAGATTTACCCGCATACCCAAATCAAAATCAGCTTCAGCCGCGGCACTGACCACGGCGGCGAGATGGAAAATACTTGTGACATCTTCATCGATGACGGTTTTGAGAAAACCGGGATCGGTAATGTCGCCAATCAGGGAGGTGGCACCTTCTACGGATATTTGGGGTGGCATTTGATCAACCAGAACCAGTTCATCGATTGCCTGGCTGGTGTTATTTCTGTCCATCAGACAGTTTTTTTGCAACAATCGCTGGGCAAGCATGGTGCCCAAAAAACCGTGTCCGCCTAAAATCACAACTTTCATAAATCTATCCTATTGCGTAGGGAGCAGCCCACCCTAATCCTGCTTCAGTCTGTGCCGCCGGGTGGTATTCGCAACCAATCCAGCCACCGTAATTGAGGCCATCGATTAAATCAAAGAGAGCCGGGTAGTCTATCACACCAGTATCTGGTTCGTGGCGTCCGGGCACTCCGGCGATTTGAAAATGACCAATATGGGAAAAATTTTCGCGAATGAGATTTGCCGGGCATCCTTCGGTGATTTGACAGTGATAAATATCCATTTGCAAGGCAATATTTACTTCTCCGGCCAGTTGCAGCAATTCGATTGCCTGGGCCTGATGGTGAAGAAAATATCCCGGCATGTCGCCATGATTTATTGGCTCAATCAAGACCGTGATGCCGTGGCGGCGGCAAATACCCGCAGCTTTGCGCAAATTATTGATATAAGTTTCTTTTGCCTGATGTGGCGAACACTCCGGTGGTGGTACGCCTGCCAGCATATGTATCTGTTTACAGTCCAGAACATCAGCATAAGCCAACAAAATCTCGAGACTGTCTTCAAATTCAGCTTCGCGACCAGGAAGACAGGCCAGCCCGCGCTCACCAGCCTGCCAGTTTCCCGCAGGCGTGTTAAACAACACCTGTTGAAGATCGTAACGCTGCAACTTTTCTGCCAGTACAT
This sequence comes from Hyphomicrobiales bacterium, assembly GCA_021775475.1. Taxonomy (GTDB): domain Bacteria; phylum Pseudomonadota; class Alphaproteobacteria; order Rhizobiales; family JAJFHR01; genus JAJFHR01. The sequence continues at coordinate 50,860 of JAJFHS010000053.1, read as the reverse complement.
CCGATGGAAAATCATAGGGGAACAGAATTTCGACGCCTTTAAATCCTGCCCTTGCCGCTGCGGCAAAACGGTCGAGAAACGCGACTTCGTTAAACATCATCGTCAGGTTTGCAGCAAAACGCGGCATTGAAATTTTCCCGGTTGCAAGTGGCTTTATTGACGTGTTAGGGGCAGATAGTTTCGTGACTGCCATTCATCACATATTTTCAGGCGAAGGAAAACCGATGGCCAACAGTTTTTTCACTACGTCCTTGCAACATACTGATGCGCTTATTGCCAAGGCGCTGGATGACGAGGCTCATCGTCAGGAAACGCAACTGGAATTGATTGCTTCGGAAAATATGGTGAGCCGTGCGGTGCTCGATGCTCTGGGTCACCAGATCACCAACAAGACGCTTGAGGGCTATCCCGGCAACCGGTTTCATGGTGGCGGTGAGTTTATGGATGTGGCCGAACAGGCCGCCATTGACCGGGCCAAAGAATTGTTTGATTGCGCCTATGTCAATGTGCAACCGCATTCGGGTACGCAGGCCAATCAGGCGGTGTTTTTTGCCCTGTTAAGGCCGGGGGATCGTATTTTGAGCCTCGGTCTTCAGGCTGGCGGGCATTTGAGCCATGGTGCACCGCCTAATCTGTCCGGGCGCTGGTTTGAAGCTGCACATTATAATGTTGATGCGGCAACCGGCAGGATTGATTGTGACGCGGTTGAACGTCAGGCGATGGAATTTAAACCGGCTTTGCTGATTACCGGCGGTTCGGCTTACCCGCGTGAAATTGATTTTCAGCGTTTGCGCAGTATTGCTGATAAAGCGGGGGCGATGTTCCTTGTGGATATGGCTCATTTCGCCGGGTTGGTGGCAGCCGGCGTTCATCCTTCTCCCCTGCCGCATGCCGATATTGTCACCTGCACCACCACCAAAACCATGCGTGGTCCGCGCGGCGGGTTAATTCTTTCCAACAATCTGACATGGGAAAAGAAACTGCAATCAGCCGTCTTTCCCGGCGTGCAGGGCAGTCTGCACAGCCAGGTTATTGCCGCCAAGGCTGTGTGTCTGGGTGAAGCGTTGCAACCGGAATTTAAACTCTATGGCCAAAAGCTCAAAGCCAATGCGGTCAGGCTGGCTGATACACTCATGCAGCGCGGTGTGAAGATTGTCAGTAATGGAACCGATACGCATATTGTTCTGCTCGATCTGTCCACCAGCGGCATTAATGGCCAGCGTGCTCAAGACGCACTTGCCGCAGGCCATCTAACGTCCAACAAAAACCCGATACCTTTTGACAACGTCAAACCGTCTGAATGGGTTGGCTTGAGACTGGGCGTTGGTGCTGTTACCACACGCGGGCTGGGTGAGAAGGACCTTAACGATGTGGGCAACATGATTGCTGATCTTATTGAGGCTGAAGCTAGCGGGCGAGTTGAGGTAGTCGCTGAGGAAGTTGCCAGCAGAATAATCAAGATTTGTCAGAGATATCCTGTATATCAGCGACTTCCTGGCTAAAAGCATCCGTATATAATTGGTTTCATATCTCTCAAATTCGTCATCCTCGGGCTTGACCCGAGGATCTATTCCTCAAAACTCACGGCTCAAAGACAGTATCTTTGTTTTAGAAAACTCAACGGTATGGGTCCTCGGGTCAAGCCCGAGGATGACGCCATGTGGTGGGGTAACTGAAAGGAATAAGCCCCAGGAGTTTTCATACTGTTTTACAAATCAACCACCGCGTTTTCGCTGGCGGTCGAGTTTTTTCTGGTAGCGGCCCTGAATGACATCGACGATGACCAGAACGGCGATGACGAAATAAAATGTTGATTTGGCCATCGGTTCGATCGGGTAGTCGAAAAAGGACAGTTGCGCCAGTTTGCCGCCATCGGACAGCAGCAATATGCCGACAATAAACAGGATAAACAGGCCGAGCACTTCGTACATGCGGTTTTTGGTCAAAAATTGCGCCACATTATCGATCAGCATCAACATCAATATTCCTGATATGACCACCGCAAACGCCATGATCCAGAACTTGTCGGTCAGGGCCATGGCTGACAGAATTGAATCGAAGGAAAACACCACGTTCATGGCAACTATCCAGGTTACCGCTGAGGTTACCGAGCGCAATTTTGATGTATCAGTCGCCACTCCCAGATCGTCGACAGACAACATGTGAATTATCTCCTTGAGTGCGGCGTAAATGATAAATACCCCGCCTGCGAGCACGATCAAGCTGTGAAAGTTTAAAGTGATTTCGAATATGCCGGGTAGTTTTAATGAGAAAAACGGTGCCTGGAAATATTGTACCGCCTGGGTCAGGGCCAACAGCAAAACAACACGCAAGACAAGGGCGATGATGATGCCCAACCGGCGCACGCGGGCCTGACTTTCGGGGGCTACGCTCTTCGATTCAAGGGCAATATACAACAGATTATCAAACCCTAAAACCGCCTGTAGCAGGACCAGCATTGCCAGTGTTAAAAGATTGTCGAGTGAAAAAATGTCAGCCATTGAGATTCCTGAATTTCATATTGTGTTGATTGGTTCTAAGCCACCAGGCCATCGGGGTAGCGTATATGGCGGCGCTCATTGGCGGTCTCGCCAAGCTTGTGTTTCCAGATATCACCGGGCCAGTGAAACTCAGCCATACCCCGAGCGGGCCAGTAAACGGAAGTGTAGATGGTGCCAAAACCTTTGGAATAACTGGTGGAATAAAGCGGTGGTTTCAAGAATGCGGCGATGAACCTGTCGGCGGGTTCTTCGTGCATGGTGAGGCGCTGGAGCAAAAAACGTTCACGTTCCACCGTGGCGGTGGTGCGGGCATGTTGGTGCCATTCCACATGTTCCTGGTGGTTGGTGGCAACGCGGGTGTTGGAAATGACCACGTCGCGGTTAGGGGACAAATACGCTGTTGCATAAGCTGAGCTGCGATCAACCATGGTAATGTTGTAGGCCATATGACACGGCACGCGCTTTAACACAGCAATGGCTTGCTTGGTGGTGTCGCAAAATTCCAGAATATAACGCAGGATTAACGGCACACCGAAGCCGTCCCCAACCACGCGGCGGCCACCAAAAGTCAATGATATGGCAAGCCCTGCGTCATTCATGCCATCGACCACGCCCCACATGCCATCAGACATGGCAATTACGCGCCTGCCGTTCCAGGCACTGTCGAGGATGATGCCATCGCACAGGTTGGGATCATAATCATAATTACGCACCAGCATCGGTTCTTTGCCGAGCCAGATGGCTTGTGAGCAGCCGGAAAGGTAGAGCGGCGGGCGGTAAAAGCTCAAAAACCGTGCCGCCAGATCACCACCACCGGCCAGTTCGCACAAGGTCTCATAGGTGGGGACAAGTTCAGGCATGTGGGTTTTTAAAGCCCGCAAGCCGGCCAGATAGGTCTGGCGGCCGGAGATGCCTTCGCTTAAAAACCATCGCCGGTAGGCAGGCCAGAACCTTTGGAACTTACGCTGCCAGAGGCTTCCGGGCGTGGTCTCAAATATGGTTTCAAAGATAAGATCCATGGAAGCTACTATTACATAATCTTGAAGGCTGGATCGCTTAAGGACACAGGTTCAGCAGCGGGCAGGGGCGCTGCCTTGAACTGGGATTTCATACCTTCAATCCATTGCTTGGCCCGGTTGTTGAGGTGGAACCCCTTGCCCATGGCGCGGCCACGGGTAATCAGGATGCCAAGATCGGCACCTTCGTAGCGATAATCACCAACGTTGGAAATACGCAGGAAAAAAGCTTCTTGTTCGCTGCCGACAGCGCGGCGATGATAATCGAAGCGGTCAAATTCGACCGTTCCATCAGGCAACAGTTTCCAGATTCCGCTTTCAGGTGCTTGCGTGAGGATGTCGACACTGTCTTCAGTGTGTTTGATGATCATCTGGCACCAGTCATCAATGTTGTCGCGATCAGCCCAGCGGCGGTTGAGTTCGGCGACATCAAGATTAAAAGGTACGTCGGAAAATTCGAGCAGATGGAACAGGAACAACGGTGCGTCCGCATGGGCGAAAGCAGCATGATTGGTCATGGAACTGGCGCCGGTCACGCGTGGGTTACATTCGCCAAGGTAGACTTCACCATCATTTTTGTCGATGAGGAAATCGAGTTCGAAATACCCGCGATACCCCTCCTTGGCCAGTTGATTGCCAAATTGTTCGGTGTATTTACGGGTTTTTTCGCGAATGTCTTCAGTAAAAGCTCCGGGGAAGATTTCATTGCCACACCAGCCACCGCGATAAGGGGTCAATTGCTTGAAGCCGACAAGTTCGGTCATCAGCGGCCCCACCATTGTGCCTTCTTTAGTGGCACAGGCTTCGATCGCCGAGCCACGGCAATCAATGCGTTTCATGATCTTGATTTCGCCCTGACCAACGATTTTTTGTTCGTAGCGCCTGAAATCTTTTTCGTTTTTGATGAAAAACGTGGTGTGGCCACTATCACCAAAGGCTGATTGCAGCACCATGTCCTGGCCCACAGGTTTGGACAGCTTGACCAGATGTTCCCAGCTGTCAATCTTGCTCAACACATTGGGTACGCTAGGCACTTTTGCGGCATTGCCGATGCGGACGGTTTCGATTTTGTGGTCGATTTTTTCACGCAAGGCAGCTTTGGGAAACCACACATCATATTTTAGTTCCCGGCAGATTTTTTCGATACGCTTGTCGAACATCAAGAAGACAATTTTCGGACGTCTCTTGCTAGACTTTATAAGGTCGATGACTTCCTTGTGCTCAAGCAGATAGGCATTGATGTCTTCTATTGATTCAAACTCGGGGTGCTCTTTTTCCGTTGGCACAAAGACATTTGGATGGCGGCCATCGAAACAGTCGATGTAGGAGATATATTTGAAGTTGCGGCACCATTCATCAATGCCGAGCAGGTTGAAATTGGTGGCGCTAATGAAGAAAATCGGTCGTTCATTGCGATGAAAAAAACGTCTGATATCAGAAATATTATTAAGTTTCTTGGCCTGTTTCTTTTTAGGCTTTTTTGTCGTTTTCCTAGCCATTGATTTGCCTCCCAGCACTAATTTTCAACTGTTGCTTAATTCGTCGATTGCCGCTTGTGTAAATACCCGCAATCCCAGCTCCGGGCGAAACCCGTGGATTTCCTTAACGTCGAGCTTGGTCAGGAACTCAATGATTTCGCGGCTGGCCACCTGCCCCGGCACAAGGATGGGAAAGCCGGGTGGATAGGGGATGATGAAAGAGGCGGAAACCACTTGCCTGCCTGCGTCCATGGCAGCTTGAATTTCGCCGTCGAGCCGGATGAATTCCCATTTATCTTCATCGTAGGCGAGGAAATATGCTGATCGGGAATCACCTTCGCCGACTTTTCCTGCGGGATCTTTACGAAAAACCGCGTGAAAATGTGAAAAATCCGGCAGTGGCGGCAGGTCTTCGACCACCGATTTCACATTAACTTCATGCAGGCGGCGCTCGGCCGGGCTCATGTCTTCGAGGCTTTCCTCCAAGTCTTTGGCGATCTTTACAAGAACTTCAATCAGATAGGCAACGGATGAGCGTGTGGTGCCGATATTGGTCATGAACAGGACCGAATTGCGTGAGGTTTTGTTGATCTGAATGCCGTATTTATCCATCAGGATATCGTTTTTAAACGTGTCGCCATCCATTCCCGTATGGCCGACAAACAATGTCACCCGGGTGGCATCGAGGCAAAATTCATCACTGGCCCAGGCCTCCCAGATGTTGTTCCAGCCATGGTCCGGGTCATAATAACTTTCAATGCCGGACTGACGGTATTGTTCCGGCACCATGTCGCCGACTTTCAAAAGCTGGAAATATTTGCTCAACAAGGGGTGGGTGGCAATGCTTTTGCGCAAGGTCATGGCCATTTCGACCTGTTTTTGCACCAGCTCGAAGCCTTCCAGTTCCACCTGACGGCGACCGACATCAAGGGATGCCAATATCTGGTAATTGGGTGAGGTTGACGTATGCGTCATATAGGCTTCGTGAAAAGACTCCTCGACCTTGGACTTGTAATCCTGATCATGAATATGGATCATCGAACCCTGACGCAGGGCGGTCAGGGTTTTGTGGGTGGACTGGGTGGCGTAGGTTCTGATGCGCACCTTGTCGGGGTCGGGCATCAACGGGCGATCAAGGCAGGCCTCTATGTTGTCAAGGTCGGCGGCATCCTTGAGGTATTCTTCATACTCGAGGCGATATTCCGATGAGCGATAACGTTCGCGCAGTAGCGTGGCTGAATACATGGCGGTGCGTTGTCTGTAAGTGGGGCCAAAGCGGGCAAAGCCGAACCATGCTTCATCCCACAGGAAGACCAGATCAGGTTTGATGGCGAGGCATTCTTCCATCACGCGTTGAACATTGTAGATAATACCATCGAAGGTACAGTTGGTGAGCAGCAGCATTTTTACGCGGTCAAGTTTACCCTCCTGGCGCAACATCAGCAGTTTTTCCTTGATCAGCTGCAACGGCACAGCGCCATACATGGAATACTCATGCAAGGGATAACTGTCGAGATAGACCACACTGGCACCGGCCAGCACCATGCCGTAGTGGTGTGATTTGTGACAGTCACGATCAACCAGCACAATATCATCGGGGCGCACCAAAGCCTGGACGACGATTTTGTTGCAGGTTGAGGTGCCGTTGGTGGCAAAAAAGGTCTGGCGTGAGCCAAAGGCGCGCGCGGTAAGGTCTTGTGCTTCTTTTATCGGTCCGTGGGGCTCCAGCAGGGAGTCGAGCCCGCCTGAAGTTGAGGAAGTTTCAGCGAGAAAAATATTAATCCCGTAGAATTCGCCCATATCCTGAATCCAGTGGGATTTGATAATCGATTTTCCGCGTGAAATAGGCAAGGCATGAAAGACCCCGGTGGGTTTTTTCGAATACTCCTTGAGGGCGGAGAAAAATGGCGTATTGTAGCGATCATCAACACCACGTAGAATATTGAGATGCAGCTCGAAGAAATCTTCGCTGTTGTAAAATACCCGGCGGCAGGTTTTTCCGACTTTGCCGGCGACTTCTTCAACCGATTGATCCGTGACTAAAAACAGATCAAGTTCCGGTCGGATATGAGCAATGACATCGGCCAGAACCATGCCGTAATCACTGCGGTCGACGTCTTCTATGTGATCATAATGCGCCTGATGCAGGTATTTGTTGAGCACGGCCATGTCATTGTCAGAATGCAGGCCAAAACCAAAGCGAATGATGACCGATTGTATGGCGTGATTAAAAGAAACCGCAATCAGCGCATCATCCAGGGTTGAGACAAAAACCGGCGCGTAGGTGAAGCGGTCTTCATCACGGCGCATGGATGCCAGAGCGCTGCGCTGGGCATCCATCTGGCTTGGGGAAAGATCATCAACAATAAGGATTTCGAAATAAGGGCGCTTTCGGGCGCGTTCAAAATCACTGCCGGTACCGCTGTCAATAGAGCTGTCGCGCTCGCAATCATCATCGGAGATTGCATCCAGTACGATGTGTTTGCGACGGTATTCACCACTCAGCAAAGCAGCTGCGATGCGGGCTACTTTTCTGGCCAGCAGGCTGAATTCTTCAAGTTCCTCATGGCGGATTAACTGCTGGAAAACCTGAGGTCCCGGAAATGCCCAATAGGTTTCGATCGGTGCAAGGTAGGCAATCAGGTCACGTACCAGTTTGCGGTTTTGTTCCGCCTTGCTGCCGCCACACGTCAATTGCTGGGTGGTGTTTTTCAACCGGTTCCAGGTATCAATGCGATATTGCGAGGCGTTGTAATAATGGCTCAGTGACTTACGCTTTTTTGATTGCTTGCCTGTCTCGGCCATAGGTTCCCTCTCGCCTACCCGGTTTTATCCAATTAATTGGGGGCAGTTCTCTCCCGCTTAAATTGTGACTGATCACCACGGCTCTTGTCAATGTTGTGGTCGCGTTTGGGCATTTCCAATGGTCCCAGATTGTTGAGGTAATCATGGTTGAACAAAGCATTGTCATAGACCGGAAATTCTGCGTTTTTATCTCTGAAACTCTTCAACACCTGGCCGAGACCGTTCTGGCCGACAGCGCGCTGGCGCCGCACCAGATCAAGATCAATCTCTATGGGAATAATTTCCTCGGCACCGCGTGCCTCATAGATCGGCGTGCCGCCGGGACCAAAAACGCTGGAGCGGCCGATGCCGCCCGCGCCCAGGCCATTAACATCAAACACATAACACTGAAACTGAGCAGCGGTTGCGCGCGCAATGCTCAGTTCAACGTCGCGATCGGTGGTACCAGTTAAAACCGGATGAAGCAGAACTTCCATTCCCATTGAACTGAGTGTACGCGTGGTTTCGGGGAACCAGATATCATAGCAGATGGAAACACCAAAGCGGCCTATCTGGGGCACATCAAAGACCAGAAATTCGGTGCCGCCGGTGATATTGACCTCATACGGTGTGAACGGGAACATTTTATCGTAACGTCCGACAATCTCTCCGTCTGGATTGATCACCACGGCAGTATTAAAAACGCCGTCTTTACGTTTTTCAAACATTGAACCGGGCAGCAGCCAGACCTTGTGATGCGCGGCAAGTTTCTGAAATATATCAAGTGTCGGTTCAAGAGATGGCGGATGATTGTTAATGATCGGGCCAAATGCGGCCAGTTCACTGAACACGATCATATTGACCCACGGGAAACGCGCCAGCGCCAGTTCAACACGATGTTTCATTGCTTCAGCGTTGCTGTGGCTGGCAGGAACATGCATCTGAATGCCGGCGATGGCGAAAGGTGTCATGTGGTCTCCTGTGCGATTAAACTCAAGCGGCAGCTCTTGTGGCTGCGCATTGAACCAGTGATGCTTCCAGCAAATCAAGACCTTCTTCAATAATCTCAAACGAGGCTGTCAGTGGCACCAGAATACGGATGGTATTGCCATATATGCCACAGGAAAGCAGGATAAGGCCATTGTCTGCTGCAGTTGCGCACAGGGTTTTAGCCATGTCGGCATCAGGTTTTGCCAAATTTGTCCCTGTCATCAACTCAAAGGCTATCATGGCCCCCAGATTTCGAATCTCACCAATTGGCGGCACATCATTTCGTGTTGCTATTGTGGTCAGTCGGGTGACAACTTTTTCACCGATAAGGCTGGCTTTTGCATTGAGGTCTTCTGCTGCGATAACATCGAGAACACCTAAAGCTGCCGCACAGCTTATCGGGCTGCCCCCATAGGTGCCGCCAAGACCGCCGGGGGCAGGCGCATCCATAATTTCGCTTTTACCGATAACCCCGGACAAGGGAAAGCCGCCAGCGAGGCTTTTGGCCACGGTTATCAGATCAGGCTCAATGCCTGAGTGTTCGATGGCAAAAGTCTTGCCGGTGCGGGCAAATCCGGATTGAATTTCATCGACAATCAGCACGATGCCGTGGACGTTGCAAATGGCTCTGAGAGTTTGCAGGAATTGTGGTGAGGCAATGTAAAAACCGCCTTCGCCCTGTACAGGTTCAATGATAATTGCGGCGACGCGATCAGGGTCCACGTCGATTTTGAACAGGGATTTGAGCGCCGCTAGGCTATCGTCTTCGCTGACACCATGGTTCTCCATGGGGAAGGGAATGTGGAAAATATCGGCGGGGAAAGGACCAAAACCGGTCTTGTAGGGTGCCATTTTTCCAGTGAGACCCATGGTCAACAAGGTTCGGCCATGAAAAGAGCCGGAAAAGGCGATGACGGCGGGGCGTCCGGTGTGGGCGCGGGCGATTTTTACCGCATTTTCTACAGCTTCAGCACCGGTTGTCAGGAACAAGGTTTTTTTCGGTGTGGGCCCCGGTGCCAGTTGGTTGAGGCGTTCGGCCAGTTCAACATAACTCTCATAAGGCACAACCTGATAGGCCGTATGAGTGAAACGCTGCATTTGCTGTTGCACGCGCTTCATCACCACCGGGTGGCGATGACCGGTGTTCAATACGGCTATGCCACCGGCAAAATCAATATATCGCCGCCCCTCAACATCCCAGAGTTCGGCATTTTCGGCGCGATCGGCAAAAATACCTGTGGCGGTTGCCACACCTTGCGGAATGGCATTGTTGCGTCTGGTTTGAAGTTCACGATTATCCATTATGAAATCCTTTCACAAGGTTGAAACGGGGCGGCGTTTTGGTGGTGTTTATCTAGTGTGTGGTCGCAGAAACCGGCGTAGCAATTTCAACTTCGGTGTTGTTTGCCGCAGTCAAGTCGATTACGGGAACGACTTCATTTACTTCAACCGGTTCATTTGCGCCAAACAAGGCTTCAGCACGTTTTGCGATTTCTTCCTGGCTCACAACTTCTGTTTGACGGCTTAACACCCAAACGTGACCGAAGGCATCGATAACTTTGCCGGTACGCTCGCCCCAATATGTGTCTTCAAGTGGCAGGATTACAGTAATGTCAGCTTCAACAGCGCGTTGCCAAACCTTGTCAATATTGGAGAGATAGAGCTGAACAGCTGTTGCTGTGCCACCTAAAGAGATTGGAGAGAGAATGCCGTAGGCGGGCATTTCATCGCTGACATGAATGATGGAATTGCCGATTTTCAATTCAGCGCGTAAAATTGTTACACCGTCGCTGGCAAATGTTCTGGACAGTTCTTTTGCACCAAACACAGACGTATAATATTCAATCGCAGCATTTGCGTTTTTGACCACAAGCACGGGTGTTGCTGTGTGGTAACCTTTAGGCATAGCGTTAATCTTGCGAGCCATTGCCGTATCTCCTCATCATTGATAAATCCTAAGGTGTTGAAATAATTCGCAACACCATGTATCATGATGTAGATAATCAATCACAGAATGTCAACACCATGGATCAAGATGTAGCCCTTGGAGTAACAACAACTGTTACTCAGGCGGATTTACCCCTTTTGCGCGAGACATTGCGATTGGGAGAATTTCCTGTGGTTTATCGTATCCACCGCCAGCAGCAAGGCGGTGGATTTGGTGATCAGGACAAGCATCCATATGCCTGGGGTGTACTGGTCTATGTGGATGGGCAACTGGCGCGCATCAATTCAGCGCGCGGATTTGGGCGTGAGTGGAATGATCTTGACCGCGTTGAGCGCTGGTTGCGGACACACGGCTTCTGGTACTGGTGGACGCGCAACGATCTGGAAACCGTGGGTGTTACGGACGAGGATTTTGAAGAAACTGAAGAACCTGTTTCGGAGATGGAAATAGAAGCCGACGTAAATGATCTTCAGCCACGGGCACCTGAATTACCTGCGCAATTGCCAAAATTCAGTCTTAAGTAAATAATCCGTAAATCTGTCAACTAAGCTCAATTTAATTAATTGGTGCTAAGTATTGATTTTGAAGATAGCCAAAGCCAGAATGTCACCGTGACGGTGTCAGCCTTGATATGGCAGCGTCGAGTATTGAACGTGCCGATGGTGGCACTGGTGATGACAATTTTGATGCTTCTGATTCAACGGTTGCCATTACCCAGCTTGGCAACGGCGGGGACGATACGCTCACCGGTGGTGACGGTAATGATGTGCTGATTGGTAGTGACGGGTCAGATTTCTTTGTCTTTGAAGAAGGCGGTGGTACTGACACAATTAATGGTGGTGCCGGTGGCGGCTGGACCGATACGATTGAACTGCAAGGCGCGGATCGCAGTGAAATGGGCGGATGGACTGTCCAGCTGGATTCGGGAACCATCGATGCTTCGGACACTGGTTCCATGGACCTGTCCGACGATGCGTCGGGATCGATAATCTTCGAAGATGGCAGCCAGATCAATTTCAACGACATCGAACGGATCGAATGGTAACTGGTGAAGTCAGGTAAACTTAGCTGATTTCTTCAATGGTCAGATTGAACCCCGCGGCTGGCAGGATACCTGATTTTGTATCGGCGTTAGTGGCGTTTTCCTGTTCGATCTTTGCCAGACACAGCTTGAGTATTTCGGCCTGACGCTCGAGTGGCACCACGGCTACGCCATCATCATCGCCAAGCACAATGTCGCCAGGTTTTACCGGACATCCGGCGCAAGCGATTGCGCCATCAATAATACCGCCAAAACCCTTGGATGGGCCGGCCGGACATATGCCTGCGGCAAAGGTGGCAAAACCAAGTTCACGGATTTCCGAAGCATCTCGAACGGCACCGTCTATCACCACACCACCGAGATTTTGCTGCAGGGCTGCCCGGGTCATGATGCCACCCCAGACAGCTGTTTCGGTATGGCCACGCGCGTCAATGACCAGAATATCTCCCGGATGAGCCAGTCCGATGGCTGCGTGCGAGGCGCCATTGTCGCCAACCATTCCAGTGACCGTGCATGCGTGTCCGCACACTCTCATGCCCGGTGCCAAAGGAGAAATGTGCGCCGCCATGACGTAACAGCGGTTCATGCAATCAGAGGCTATTGCTGGAGGGATATCTTTCCAGTTGGCTAAGGCATCATTGGAAAGACGTGTGAAAGTCGGGGTGTATTTTTGTATTGCCATTGTTTCTCCCGGGTCATTATCCCTTGTTTACAGCGTTATTGCTATGGCCTTTTTTTCCACATAGTTGGCAAGGGCTGCGAGGCCTTTTTGGCGTCCTATGCCGCTTTGTTTCATGCCGCCTGAGGCAAGTCCATAATCCGGCGTTGCTGCTGGTACATCGCACAGTTTCAAACCGGAGCCGGGATCGTTTACTTCAATTGTATCGCGACCGGCGGCTGATATACGTGCGCCATCTATGATCATATAATCGGGCAGGGGGGCAGCGGATTGAATGATTTGCGACCAGCGGCTCATGAGGTGTCCTCGTTTGTTGGCTTATTATTTTTCTTGGATCGACTTTACATGGTCAGCAGCTGATGCGCCACTCAGTCTGCCGAATACCGAGCCTGACATAAGACCGGTGCCGCCGGGGTAATTTGAATAAAACAGACCGCCGACAAGTTCTCCGGCGGCATAAAGGCCGGGGATGGGCTCAAGATCAGTGCTCAGGACCTTGCCGTTGATGTCGATGCGCAAGCCGCCAAAGGTGAATGTTATACCGCAGGTCACAGCAAAGGCTTCAAACGGACCTTCATCAATAGTGTTGGCCCAGTTGGATTTGGGAATTGTCAGACCTATGGTGCCGCGGCCATCTTTGATGTTGGGGTTGAAGGGGATATCTTTTTGTATAGATTCGTTAAAAGCCTTGATGGTTTCAAGGGCGCGGACGGCATTTACACCATCAAGTTTTTCAACCAGTTGCTCAAGCGTGTCGGCACTGACTTTGGTTATCTGGCGGATGCGATATTCGTCGCGTTGAAGGTGGGTGGTTTTGGCGTCAAAAATCTGCCAGGCAAATTGTCCCGGTTGAGACAGGATAACGCCGCCGTATTTGGCATAGGTGTAGTTGCGAAAATCAGCTCCTTCATCGACAAAGCGCTCACCATCGGCATTGAGCATTATGGCGAAGGGGTAGGAGTGTTTTTGAAAACCGTCGCCAACATCGAGATCGCCGAATTCCGGTGCGTTACGGTCCCAGCCAACCGCGTGGCAGCCTGACCAGTGGCCATAGGGAGCGGCACCAATATCGAGCGCCATGGCGATACCATCGCCGGTATTGAAGCGTGAGCCGCGCACTTTGGCCAAATCCCAGCCGGGTCCGAGGTAGCGGGCGCGCCATTCATGGTTGGCTTCAAAGCCGCCACTGGCAAGAATGACCGCCCTGGCCCGGACGGTGTGAATGGCACCTTGATATTTCAGCTTTACCCCGGTTATGCCAAGTTCGTCACCGATCAGGGACATGGCGCGGGCGCCATAGCGGATTTCAACACCGGCTTTTAAGGCTGTGGATGTCAGGGTATCGACCAGACCGGGGCCACCACCCCAGGCCTCGATGGTCAGACCGCCCCAGAATTTAAACCGCCCGTCGACCAAAAACGCCTGACGTCCCCAGATCGGTTGAAACCGGACTTTTTTTGATTGCATCCAGCGCAGGGTTTCGGTTGAGCGCTTGACCAGCAGTTCGACCAGATCAGGATTGCAGCGGTATTCGGTTATCGTGCCCATATCATCGAAGAACTGATCCTGGTTATAGGTGCCAAAATCTGTGCGGGCGATTTCATCGGATGTTAAATCCGGCATCAGGCGTTTGAGATCATCAATACCATCATAGACACAGCGAAAAGCCCCTGCGGTGAAGCGGCTGTTGCCACCTGATTGAGCTTCGGGAGCGCGTTCGAGCACCACAACCCTGGCCCCGTTCTCGCGCGCGGACAAGGCTGCACACAAGGCCGCATTGCCGCCGCCAACCACAATAATATCGATTGCTTGAGGAAGAGTGCCGTTGGTGGTCACCAGGCGAAATCCTTATTCAATACTTGCGTTGAGAAGTGCACCAGGGTTTCCTGATTTAATTTATATCGGAAACATCATTTCCGGCAACCTCGGCCAGCTTTTCTAAATCAGGTACAAGAAAATCCCGATTGCCGGTGATGGAGATGATTTTTCGGGCTTTCAGGCGGGTTATCTGGCGCGAAACGGTTTCAATGGTGAGGCCGAGATAATCTCCCATGTCCGTGCGCGTTATCGGCAGGGTAAATGTTGCAAACGTCAGCGCGTTGTTATGATGACAGCCAATTTGGGAACTCTTTTTGGCAAGCATCAACAGAAAGCTTGCGACCTTTTCCTCAGCGGTTTTTCGACCCAGAAGCAACATCCATTCACGCGCTGAATCGAGTTCATCCAGTGTGTGCTGGAGTAACCTGTTTTCAAGTTCGGGAAATCTTTCCAGCATGACCTCGTAATCATGACGTAAAAAACTGCAAATCTCGACGTCGGTAGCTGCTTCGGCGAAGAAGTGGTTGCGATCATTATAGGTGCGGCCGAGAAAGTCTGACGCAAACTGCAGGCCGACAATCTGCTGGCGGCCGTCTGCCAAGGTTTTGGTAAGTTTAACAGCGCCGCTGGTAATAATGCCAACAAAATCTGCGGGCTCTTCATCAGACAGTATGACGTCACCAGCTGAGAAATTTTTGTCCCGTGCGATCTGGTTGAGATGATTGAGTTCTTTAGTTGACAAGGCACCACATACCGCCCGGTGCCTGACGGTGCAGGTATCGCATTTTTCATTTGATTTCAATGATGCCGAGTTGCTTAACAGACGATCCATAGCAGCATTTGCCCCAAAGCTGACAGTCTAAGGTTTCTAAGCGTAGCATATATGGTATGCTCACGGGAATAAAAGAGTTTAAGAAAAAAATGCGGGAGAAAATGTAATTGACGCTGGTAGACCCGATCTCGAAACTGGTTGAAAATGTCCGGGTGCCGTTTGAGCAGGCTACCGCAATGCCGCCGGGTGTATATACCAGCGAAGCTTTTTTGCTAGCTGAACAGCAGGAGGTTTTTGCCAAAGACTGGATTTGTGTCGGACGGGCCAGTGCGTTGTCGAAAGTCGGCGATTTTGTCACTCATGAACTGGCCGGCCAACCAATCTTTGTAATTCGCGATAACGATGGTCGTTTACGGGCGATGTCGAACGTGTGCCTGCACCGTATGTCGACCCTGCTCGAAGGCTCGGGCAACCGGCGTAAAATCACCTGTCCCTATCATGCCTGGACTTATGATCTTGACGGTGTGTTGCGCGGGGCACCGGCGATGGAGCTTAATTCGGGTTTTTGCAAACAAAACTATAAGCTGCCGCAAATCAGATGTGAGGAATGGCTGGGCTGGATCATGGTGAGCCTGAACCCGGACGCACCAGCCGTTGCTTCGCAGCTCTCAGAGTTGCAGGGGTTGATTGCTGATTTTGAAATGGAAAATTATATTCAGACATTCCATGAGACCCATATCTGGGATACCAACTGGAAAATTCTGGCTGAAAATTTCATGGAGAGCTATCATCTGCCCGTGTGCCATGCAGGCACCATTGGTGGTCTGTCAAAACTCAGCGAGATGGTTTGTGTGCCGGGAAGTCCTGCATTCAACTACCATACTATACTCAAGGATGATGGATTGCCAATTGCTCTGGCCCATCCCGATAACACCAGAATTAAGGGGAAACGGCGGCGAATGACCTTTTTGCTGGCCATATACCCCAGCTTGATGATTACGCTTACACCGGGTTATTTCTGGTATTTATCGCTGCTGCCACATGGCGTCGGCCAGGTGCACATTACTTTTGGCGGCGGTATGGCACCGGAGTTTGCCAACTCGAATGATGCCCAGGTGCATTTCACCCAGCTTAAATCTCTGCTCGATGAGGTAAATGTTGAAGATCGTGGGTGCACGGAAAAAGTATTCAAAGGCCTCAATGCAAAAGCGGCCAAGCCGGGTCATTTAAGCCATCTTGAACGACCCAACTACGATTTCGCGCAATATCTTGCCGAGCGCGTGGGAGGCTTTGAACGTGACTTTAGCGCGCGCCGGGATTGAATGAAAAATCACTGTTGAGACGGGTTTTTTGGCGACAGGCAATAAGAACCGTAGGTAAGGGCGAACAGGAGGAAACCAGCGCTCCATAAAGTGCCGGAAATGGCTGTGGCCAACATGAAATTCAGAGTTAAACTTTCTGCGAACACGCGCATGAAAGCGCCAGCAACGATCAGTACATAGATAATCCTGGTTGTGCGCCCCGCACTGAGCTTGCGACCGCTATGGCCCAAAATAGCCCGCGTCATGATGGCCGTTGTCATGGTGCCAATGGCACCTGCGGTCAGGGCGTGCAGGGCGCTGGTGGTGGAAAATGAGGCTGGTGACAGGATTGCCAGACCGGTTAAGCCAAACCACAGGACCAGCCACAGGTAACCAACATGAAGAATTAAAACCAGAGGTTCGGTCGTTGTCTGCCATCCCCGCCATCTGAATAATCTTGCGGCCTGGGCAAAGAAAGTGGCTGTGAACAGATAACCGGTTAGGCTGGTTTCAGGGATTAGGATCCAGCTTGCAAGAGTGATGACGATGGCGGCAAGCACGGCTTTGTCAAAGGTTGAAAATGGAGCAGGCAGGGGCGAAATATTATTTCTCTTCATCCAGTTGCCACTGAAATTGGGGACAACGCGCCCGCCGATGAGCGATATGAGGGTGGCAATAATCGCCAGGGCCGAGCGTTCGGCCCAGCTCGTGTCAATGCCCTGCAACAGGGAAAAATCATAGGCAACATTGGCGATGGCCAGAAGACTGACGAGGAGACAAACCGGCATGTTGCGGATACTTCCACCGGCGATCACATCTTTCCACGCAAGAATGCTGACGGTCAGTAAAAAGCTTGCGTCAATCACAACGGCTGCCGTTGGCCATGAGGCAGAAGTGAAAACCGCTACCCGACCCGCCAGCCACAGGGCAGACACTAACGCCAGACGCATTCCAGCCAGGGCCGGGCGACCGGTCCAGTTGGGCATTGCTGTGAACAAAAACCCGGCCAGTACCGCGCCGAGATAACCGAATATCATTTCGTGAACATGATAATCGCGTGGTGAAAAACCTGAAGGCGTTTCAAGGTCTGTCTCCAGAGTGAAGACCCAAAGCGGGATGGCAATGGCAGCAAACAGGGCGGCCCCGGGAAAAAAGGGCCGAAAGGCGCGCTCAAATAAAATGAAACCGGAATATTTTTTGTGGGTGGGTGCGGGGCTGGGCAAAATCAATCGATCCTTCAGGTGGAAGCTTCCGGTTCTTAGCAAGTAACGGGTAAATTTCCTTGATCTGCGTCAACCCTAATTGTGATTACTCATCATCCAAACGGCTGTGGGTGCCATCGCAAAAGGGGGCTTTGGCGGATCTTTTACATTGGCACAGGAATGCCGGGCCGGATTTTTCGGCGGTGAAAGCGAGCGGTGTAAATTCAGTGTCGCTGTGGGAGCCATCACAGAAGGGTTGTTTTTTTGACAGGCCACAGCGGCACCAGAAGTATTTTTTTCCCTCTTCCAACTCGATTTTAGCGGGCGTTTTGGCAGCGATAACGGGTTTTGTCATTGGTGAACTCCTGTGTTTATTTTTTAAAAGCCGGATCGATGGGGACGCGATAGCCATTAACGAGACCGTTGGTTTCATTGGCCATGCCGACGACTGCCATTAACTCTGAAAACTGTTCCGGTGTCATGCCGGCTTTGGTGGCCGCAGCGCTGTGGCTGGCAATGCAATAACCGCAGTTGTTGGATACTGAAATAGCAAGATAGACCATCTCCTTTACCAGGGGATCAAGTGCCCCCGGCGCCATTATCTCTTTCAGGCTTTGCCATGTGCGTTTTAGTGTTTTGGGGTCATTGGCAAGATATTTCCAGAAGTTGTTTACGTCGGCAACATTGCGGCTGGACATGATGTCATCAAAAACTTCGCGCACAGCGGGGTTTGCCTCGGCATATTCAATTGGTTTGGGTGAGCTCATGATCTAATCCTGGGTTTTGTCATTGAATTTGTTTGCCATTAATTTAACCAAACCTATATATGATTATTACGGCTTTCATCTCTTTTATTGAGGTAACTATGCAAATTACTGTCATCGGCACCGGCTATGTTGGCCTGGTTTCGGGTGCGTGTTTTTCCGAGTTTGGTTATAATGTTACCTGCGTTGACAAAGACGCTGGCAAAATCGAGCGGCTGGAAAGAGATGAAATTCCTATTTTTGAACCCGGTCTCGAAGACTTGGTGAAGAAAAACCACGGTGCTGGACGATTGCATTTTACAACGGACCTGGCGGCATCGGTCAGATGTGCTGATGTGGTATTCATAGCGGTTGGCACGCCATCGCGGCGGGGCGACGGGGCGGCTGATCTGGTGTTTGTCGATAGTGCGGCCAAAGAAATAGCTGAAAATCTCGATGGCTTTACGGTTATTGCAACAAAATCAACTGTTCCGGTGGGAACGGCAAGGCGTCTCGAAGCCATTGTGAGTAAAACCAACCCCTCGGCTGATTTTGAAATGGCATCCAATCCCGAATTTTTGCGTGAAGGGTCAGCCATTGAAGATTTTATGCGTCCCGATCGCATCGTTATCGGTCTTGAAGGCGAGCGCGCACAAGAGATTGTGAGACAATTATACCGGCCGTTATCGTTACGTGATGCACCGATTTTATTTACCGATCTGGAAACGGCGGAATTGATCAAATATGCCGGCAATGCCTTTTTGGCAACGAAAATCACCTTCATCAATCAGATTGCTGATCTGTGCGAAGCGGTGGACGCAAATGTCAAGGATGTGGCCAAAGGGATTGGTCTTGACGGACGTATTGGCAGTAAATTTCTACATCCCGGTCCGGGATTTGGCGGCTCATGCTTTCCTAAAGATACCCGCGCCTTAGCTGCAATTGCCCATGATGTTGATGTGCCGATGGCGCTGGTGGATGCGGTGGTAACATCAAATGATGCCCGCAAAGGTAATATGGCTAAACGAATAATAACGGCTCTTGATGGTAATGCGGCCAACAAGCGCATCGCCATACTGGGGGTGAGTTTCAAGCCCAATACGGATGATGTGCGCGAAAGCCCGTCTTTGGATATTATTCCTGCATTGATTGAAGCTGGCGCAACTGTGTCGGCTTATGATCCTGCGGCTATGGATGAAGCGGCTAAAATACTCAACGGTGTTGACTGGGCGCAAGATGCTTATGCGGCAGCCGAAGGGGCCGATTGTGTGGTAATTCTGACCGAATGGAATGAATTCAGAGCACTTGATCTAATCCGGCTAGCTGAGGTGATGACAACGCCGCTTGTGGTGGATTTACGCAATATTTATACGCCGGAAGAAATCGCAGCAACACCATTTACCTATCACTCTATCGGCTGTGCTGTCATTCGACCGCAAGTGCCTAATCTGACGGTAGTATCAGATACCTGACTCCAGGGCATGCTTCATTTAATAAGTTACAAATTTACCCTTCTTCGTCATCCACGGGTCAAGCCCGAGGATGACGAATGGAGAGAGGGGTGAATAAATGCGACGCCCGTTGAAACTGTTTTTCTCTTGACCTCAAGTTAAGTTGAGGAATTAGGCTACATTTAAATTTAATGATCCGGTCAATTTTCGGAATTGAGATTTTGTGAGGAAATGTAGCTATGCGGGTTTTTATCTTGGGGGCGACCGGTGCCATTGGTCAATCAATCACCCTGGAGTTGATCGCCCATGGTCATGAGATTGTGGCGCTTGCGCGGTCAGACACATCCGAAGCTAAACTGGTTGCCAAAAACATATCCGTTATTCGCGGTGATCTGCGAGCACCGGTGGAGTGGTGCAAGATTATCCACGACGTGGATGCCATCATTCATGTGGCGGGAACATTCAGCGATGATGAGGGTGATGTGGATCACCATCTGGTTTCAGTTCTGATTGCGGAGGCGAAACGGGCAGAACAAAAAATACGGTTCATTTACACTGGTGGTTGCTGGCTGTTTGGCGAGACCGGTGATGAAATTGCTGATGAAACAAGTGAGTTTGATCCGCTGTCAGCCTTCTATTGGGTCGTTGAAAACAGCCGGTTGGTGTTTGAAGCTCCGTGTTTTGAGACCATGATGATCCATCCGGCGATGGTTTATGATCGCGACGGCGGCACGATGTCGAGGTTTTTGTCCAGTGCCCGGCAAGCCGGTCGAGTAGAGGTCTGGGGATCGCTCAAAACGCGGTGGCCGGTGGTTCACAGTGAGGATAATGCGCAAGCCTACAGGCTGGTGCTGGAGCACGGGCAGGCGGGGCAGTCATATTGTGTAGCGGCTGAAACCGGCGTGTGGGTAGGTGATATGGCAGCGGTCATTGGTCAGCGGTTTGGATTAACAACCACCCCGTGGGTTCGCGACGTTTTCGACGTAGTGAGGGAGCATGGAGAGTGGGCCTTTGGTCCGACGCTGGATCAGCAAATCAGGGGGGAAAAAATTATGAGAACCCTTGGCTGGCCTCCCAAGTTTACAAATATTTTAACAGAAATTGGCTAGAATTCACAAAATCTCAAAAATTTCCACCGGTCTTCTGTAACTCCGCCAAACTACGCAGTGTGGCACGGCGTTTAAAGTTTGAGAATCGGTGTTAATATGACAAAAAAGTTAGTTTATCCAAAGTGTTGGAGAGCTATTGAAAAAACTGAACAATTGCACCGTGTCCGGGGCGCGGCTCGACACGCTCCTGTTCCATTCTCAATTGACTTGTATCAATTTGGTGGTGCCAGGGTTGGGTTATTATCATGGTTTTTAACCCAAAAAGGAGGAGACTGTGACAGGGTCTACCAGAAAAACATCGGTGATGACAGAGAAGAAACAAACGGCTTCTGTTTCCCCTGATGTCGCGACTTCAATGCCCAATGGTGAGGACAAGCAGAACCCAGCCGCTGCTTCTGTTGTGCCGTCCACCATTGCAGAAATGAATGAGGAGCAGATCGCCCGGATGCAGCAGGATCCTGAGGCAATCCGACGGGCATTTGAAAGCGGGGAATATCCCTATAAGAAGAAAATTTCCACCAAAGATTATGAAAAATCAAAATCTGATCTTCAGGTTGAATTGCTGAAGGTACAGGACTGGATAAAGACCACCGGGCAAAAGATTGTCATGATTTTTGAAGGTCGCGATGCAGCCGGTAAAGGCGGCACCATCAAGCGTTTCACCGAACATCTCAACCCGCGAAGTGCCCGTGTTGTGGCGTTGGAAAAACCCAACGATCGCGAGAAAACACAGTGGTTTTTCCAGCGTTATATCAACCATTTGCCTGCCGCTGGTGAAATCGTTCTGTTTGATCGCTCGTGGTATAATCGTGCCGGCGTCGAGCGGGTAATGAATTTTTGCACTCCTAATGAATATCTCGAGTTCATGCGTTCCTGCCCGGAATTCGAGCGGATCATCTCACGCAGTGGTGTGCGCTTGTACAAGTACTGGTTTTCGGTAACGCGTGAGGAGCAGTTGCGCCGCTTCAAATCGCGTGAGCTGGATCCTTTAAAACAATGGAAACTCTCGCCGATTGACCGGGCATCTCTCGATAAATGGGACGATTATACCGAAGCCAAGGAGGCAATGTTCTTTTATACCAACACGGCGGATGCACCCTGGACAATTGTTAAATCAGATGACAAAAAGCGTGCACGTCTCAATACCATGCAGCACTTTCTGGCCTCTATGCCATATCCGGACAAGAATTATGATGTGGTCACCGGACCTGATCCGCTGATTGTTGGCTCAAGTGCGGATGTCATTGGTACCAACCAGCACATCCTCGGCAAAAGCCTGCATCCAAACCAGCGGCATTCCGGTAAAGTGTAGTATAGCCTTGAAAAGACGAGAAATGTTCCGGCCTGTTTTGGATTTTATCTTCGGACACAAAGGCACAAAGGCCAACGCCTGCACCCCCGAAGATATACGCATCTATGCCATTGGTGATATTCACGGCAGGTTTGATTTACTTGAAAAATTACAAGTAAAAATCGAAGCTGACACAGTTTCTGCCAGGCACCTGAAAATCATCCAGATTTTCCTGGGTGATTATGTCGATCGTGGTCCTGATTCAAAAGCAGTTGTGGATTTTATGCTCAGGCGGCCACCGGCTGGATGGGACAGAGTGTGCCTCAAGGGGAACCACGAAACCATGGTGTTAAAATTTCTCGACGATGAAAGTTTTCTGAAAAAATGGAGGCGCGGTGGCGGGTTGGAGACGTTGCATTCTTATGGCGTCGGTCCGGTAGAAAAAATGCGAGATGGCGATGCGGACAAAATTCAAAAGAAATTCAGGAAAAAAATTTACAAGGCCCACCGGAATTTCTTCATGAACCTGAAGTCCAGTGCAGAATTTGGTGATTATTTTTTTGCCCACGCTGGTGTGCGCCCCGGTGTCGGGCTGGACGCTCAGACAGAAGATGATTTATTGTGGATACGCAAGGAATTTATATCCAGTAATAAAGATTTCGGCAAAATAATCGTTCACGGTCACACGCCGGTCAAGCAACCGGAAATACTGCCCAACCGCATCAATATCGACACCGGAGCCTGGAGCAGCGGTCAATTGACCTGCCTTGTTTTAGAAGGTGAGACCCGGCGGTTTTTGTAAGGGAAGTGAATAAAGCAAACCTGCTTTGGACATTCCGTTTAAAATTCGTCCATTGCCCCAAAGTGCTGATGTCGGTGTTGAAACAGCGCGGTTTTATGAGTGTAAAAAACTGATTGAGCAGCCGCTCAAGCCCGTTAACGGCGGATTTTTACAATCACCGCATTGAACAACTCAACAGCGATGGCACCTTCCCCCGACAGTGGGGGGCGACCGGTAAATCGGGCATCTGGCCGGGCCAATAGGACCGGACATCAGATACGAGGATTTCAAAACTTGCCCAACGTTGATGCCCGCTGTATGTCATGGAAGGGACAAGCGGGCATTGCGGATTGTTTAAGGTATGACCAAATCAAAAACTCCTGTGACCATCCGCACCATTGCTGCGATCAGTATTGGCGTGGCTCTTGCGGTGCTGGGGATCAAGTATCTGGCCTATCGCACGACCGGTTCAGTGGCGTTTTATTCGGATGCTCTGGAGAGTATCGTCAATGTTCTGGCTGCGATGACCGCCCTGGCGGCGATTATCATTTCAGCCAAGCCTGCTGATAAAGAACACCCCTTTGGTCATCACAAGGCTGAGTTGTTTTCTGCCACCTTTGAAGGTGCGCTGATTATGGTTGCAGCTCTTTTTATCGTGCGCGAAGCCTATGATGCCTTGAGCAATCCCAGAACTCTTAATGAGCCGGTTCTGGGATTGCTGATAAATGGTGGAGCAACTATTCTCAATGGTGCATGGTCGGCGTTTTTGATCAACAGGGGACGTAAATGGCGCTCTCCGGCACTGTTGGCCGACGGTCGGCACCTTTTAGCCGATGTGTGGACATCTGTGGGGGTCTTTGTCGGGATTACAGTGGCGGTTGTTACCGGATGGTCAATTCTCGATCCGCTTATTGCGCTGGCGGTGGCTGCTTATATTCTATGGAGCGGGTATCATATTGTCTTGAGCTCCCTGAGCGAGTTGATGGATGAAGCGGCATCGCCTGAAATTCAGGAACGCGTCAGATCAGTGATAAAATCGAATGGTGACGGGGCGCTGCAGGCCCATGATATTCGTACTCGCTATGCGGGCCGGATGGTGTTTGTTGAATTTCATCTTGTGGTTTCCGGCAATATGACGGTGGCGAAATCACACAAGATTTGTGATCGCATTGAAGCGGCACTGGAAAAAGAAATTCAGGGTACCGATATTGTCATCCATGTGGAGCCTGAACACGAGGTAAAGATGACGGCGGAAGATGCTGTTGATCTTTAGATAAAGAAGTCCTGAAGCCAGCCCACTCCCCTGCCCAACCACCCGATGACGATACCCTGGGGGTGGTTGGGCGGGGGAGTGGGCTGGCTTCAGGACTTCTTTATCTAAAAGAGCCATTCAAATCTTAATTACCATGGCAGTGAGATACATAAATACAATACCGAAAAACAGGCCGCCGATGGCGTAGCGATCTAGCGTGATTTGACCATCTTTGTCACCGCGAAGCGTATAGGCACCCACTTCAAACAGAACCTGAAGGATGGCCCCGGTGGCAATCGCCAGTGCCAGGGCTGCCCATTGAGGCTCTAATGCATAGCTGCCGAGCCAGATGCCGGGAATGGCCGGGGTGCCAGCTAACAGGGCGAGGCCGGCAAAAATCAACAAGGGTGGTTTTTTCAAAACCAAAGGTGCGGCAATGGCGATGCCTTCGGTCAGATTATGGACGGTGAAGCCGATTACCAGAAAGGCACCAAGACCGGCAGAACCTGCCGCCAGCGCCGTACCAATTGCGAGACCTTCGCCAAAATTGTGCAAGCCAATGCCGAGTGCCACATAAGTGGCCAGTGCGAGACCGCTGGGGGTGCCTTGTCGCCGTCCGATGGCAATCAGACCCAGGCAGGTCATTGCAGCAATCAAAAGCACCAGTGCTATTCCTTGAAAGGCAGGTGCGGCTGCACGGCCGAACTCAAGGGCTGCTTCTGTTGTGTCAATCAGCAAGAACGCCAGCATACCGATGGTCAAAGCCAGAAAAAACCGCATGCCTTCGCGTTGCATCGAACGCATGAGCGGGTAAAACATCAGGCCGATGGCAACAGGTAAAATCCCGACAAAACCACCGACAAGAGCTTGAATGCCCAGACTTCCGGTCTGGTTTTTTGGCGCGGCTATGGCAATTTCGATTTGATGATCAAATGTTGCACCGGTGTTGGTGACCAACCGTATCATGTGTGCTTCACCCTGAATCCAGGGATAAGGTATATTCAACCAGGCAGAAGATACCCGAGTTAAAGGTCCGACAGGAGTTTGGGTAAATGTCCAATAAGCGCTGTCGACCTGAATCTGGGCGATGGTCATGGCTTCATCACCGCCGGCGCGGACTTTGATATTAATTCCGCCATCATCCAGGAAGACGCGCTCAATCGTCAGGTTTTCAACCGGTGGCACATCGCTGTCAAACAGTGCCAGCGGATCGCTGGTAATCAACCATGCTCCGGCGAGCAAAAGGAGAAGCAACGGTGTGGTTATGTAGACGATTAACCAGCTGACGCTGCGCTGGGTCTGGTGCTGTTGGTCTGACGTGCTCATGTTTCATCCTCCACCACGTCCAACAAAGACATCCAGCCCAATTCGGCGAATTCGGCCTGATGGGCGTGGAACATATATTTTCCGGTCTCATGATCGGCAAACGACATTTCCAGAATACCGCGCTGAGCCTGACACTGCATGATGGTATCGACGTTGCGCAATGTGGGGGTGAGCGTGGTTCCGTGGTCATAATAATCGTAAAAATTTGCATGCAGGTGAAACGAGTTGATGGGG
This sequence comes from Hyphomicrobiales bacterium, assembly GCA_021775475.1. Taxonomy (GTDB): domain Bacteria; phylum Pseudomonadota; class Alphaproteobacteria; order Rhizobiales; family JAJFHR01; genus JAJFHR01. Next base: position 25,142 of record JAJFHS010000053.1, on the reverse strand, counting down.
TCAAACTCTGTCACATTGATGAGGTAGATGCGGATAGGGCGCGATTTTTCCACGCGGATGGGATGATTGAGAAAATGATTGGCGATGGTGTTGACGGCATAAAACTCGTTTTCACCGTCAAAATTAGTGTCAAAGGCGTTCATCACCATAACCAGTTCCTGCCAGTTTTTATTCTCGGCTGAGCCCAAAAGACGCGATCTGGCAACATCGGTAAATTCGGGGTGTTTTGCAGGATCAGGATCGACAATGAAGGCACCGTACATGCCTTTGTGCATATGGCGCGTCAGTGGCAAAGCGTGGCAGTGATAGAGGTGGCAACCAAAGGGCTTTGCATCGAATTCGTAGATAAATTCCTCGCCGGGATCAATCATGCCGGGCGTTCCGGGGATGCCATCCATAGTTGCTGAATGAATACCATGAAAATGCATCGAGTGAGGGTGTGAACCAAGATTGCGGAATATAATACGCAGGCGGTCGCCCTCGGTTGCGCGAATGGCGGGGCCGGGTACGCGACCGTTGAAGGTCCAGGCCGGGAAGATAACGCCGGGGGCGATTTCGATATCTTTGTCGATAGCCTCAATGGTGTAGGTGCGAACCGTGCGGCCATCATCGTCTTGTGTGACAACGCCCGTATCCCAATCGGTGAGCATTTCGGTTGCATCGAAACCGTTAATGTCGGTGCCAACGTCTCCAATGGTTCCCATTCCAATGTTACCGTTCATACGATGGGATTTTGGGTCTGCTGCGGCTTTCTCACCATCACTAGCCGCATTGGCTTGTGCAACATCAAGCCCACCCAGGGCGCTGCCACCGGCCAGAACAAGGCCTCTGGACAAGAGGTTTCGCCGATCAAGAGGCGTTCCTATCTGTTTTTTCAACGAGTGCTCCTGAACCTTGCATCAAAATGTTTTTAAGAATTATTCGCAACTTTATTGCATTTAAGAATTATTTGCAACAAGGAGTTGATCAAGAACTTATAAAGCGATCACTGGCTTTCGCCGGTAAGACGAGGTGAGGAATGAAACTCCACCGCCACTGATATTTAAGTCCAGATCATTATTGAATTCAAATTGCTATGAAATTAAAGTGTCGTCATGACCCAGGTTCACCAGGCAGCGCAATCCGGTTATTCAAAAGCCAGTGAAACCTACGCGTCCGGGCGTCCGGGGTATCCGGCGATGATAGATAGTTGGCTGCAAGACACTCTTTCAGTGGGTCCGGGCAAGCACGTTGTTGATCTCGGCGCGGGAACCGGAAAATTTACAGCGCATCTGGTTCAAACCGGTGCTGATGTAACCGCCATCGAACCCGTATTGCCGATGTTAGATAAGTTGCAGAAGGCGCTTCCAGAAGTTGATGCAAGACAGGGAAATTCTACCGCTATTCCTTTGGGAGACAGGAGTCTCGACGTTGTGTTCTGTGCTCAGGCTTTCCATTGGTTTGCAACGGTGGAAACTCTGGAGGAGATTGCCCGTATCCTCAAACCAAGGGGCATCCTGGCTTTGGTGTGGAATGTGCGTGACGAAACATGCGACTGGGTGGCAGGGCTTAGCCGTATTATTGCCCCTTATGAGGAGGGTACACCGAGGTTTCACCATGGACACTGGCGCTCGGTATTCCCGGACGCAAAATTTTCTCAATTGCAGGATTTGACGTTTGATCATGCACATTGTGGTGATTTTGATACGGTGGTTGTTGATCGAATTATGTCGGTTAGTTTTATCGCCGCATTACCGCTCGAAGAACGCGGTGATGTTGAGCAGCAGATACGCGCGTTGCAGAGCCACTATCCTAACCTGAGCGAAAAGACTGGCATTTGCTTTCCCTATAAAACGTTCGTGACCTGGACTGAAAAACTGTAGTTGCCCCAACTCCTCTATTTCACTTTACCAGCTGCGCTGATAGCTGCCAACTTGAAGGTTTTTGCGATGTTGCCGGCTAGAGTTTCATCAGCCATCGCCCGGACAATGTTGAGCCCGCCAATAAGTGTCGATAAAAATACCCAGGCACGCGCTTTGCGATTGGCCAACGATCCATCGTCAAGTCCGGCCGCTATCAGGCTGGTTATTTTTGTCATTTTTTCCTGGTAGATCGATTTAACATTTTTGTCAGCACGGATGACCTCCGGCGTCAGGGCAGCCATAGCGCAGCTGCAGCTAAGACCGTCACGGTGGGGCGGGTCCAGATAATAATCTGTAAACGCCTTGATCCAGTTTGCGCCATGGTCGCACTGGAATTGTGGAATTGCATCAATAACTTCATCCAGTCCCTTGATGAGGATGGCTTCAAAGGCCGCATTTTTTGAGCCCAAGTGAGCATAGAATGCGCCTGAGGTAACACCTGCCGCTTTGGCAATACTATCAACACCAACACCGGCAAAACCGTGGGCCTTAAAACTGCGGCTTGCCGCATCAAGCATACGGTGATGGGTTTGCTGCTTTTTTGTCAGTGTCTGTTGCATGGATACCTCCATAATATAACGATCGTTATTTTAGCCTTGACAGCATGGCGGTCGCTATTTAATCCTATATATAACGTTCGTTATATTTGATGGTTTGCCAAACAGCAAGCATCAATTTTCCGTTTTCAAGAGGAATCCAATGAAAGAAAAAGCTACCCAAAACACTAAACAGCAATTTCGATCTGTGAACCGGCGCGATTTGCTGGCGCTCGGTGGCAAAATTACTGCCGGTGGCGTTGTGGCCACAGTTTTTCCAGCAGCATTTGCATCTGCTCAAACATCATCCAAACAAAAAGGTAATCTCATGACAACCAAAGCTTTCGTTTATACAGAAGTACAAATTTCCGTACCGTTTGCCGATGCGCCATGGCGCGAGATCAACAAAAACATCAAGCAGCAACCGGGGTTTATCAATAAAACATGGCTCTCAGGTGTTGGTACAAACTCGATTGGCGGCATCTATGCTTTCGACAGTATTGAGAATGCGCAGAAATTTGTCACCGGATATTTTCCCACAGAAGCTGCTGGTTTTGGCGTTGCCCACAATACGAGGGTTTTCGATGCTACACTTGTGAAAGAGGCCAGTGTGGATATGGGCTCGCCGCATTTCGGCGCGGCTCCCAAACAAAAACCCGGCGCGTTTGTCTATACGGAAGTACAGGTCAGTCTGCCGTTTGAAAATGTGCCGTGGCAGGACCGCAATCCTGTGTTGAGGGCAACGCCGGGCTTGATTGCCAAAACATGGCTCAGCGGTCTTCATACCAACACGGTCGGTGGCATTGATGCCTTTGACACCGTTGAAAACGCCAAAGCCTTCGCCATCGAAGCCTTTCCAAAAACCGCCGCAAAAATGAATGCTGCTTTTTATACCCGCGTGTTTGACGCCAGTCTCACCGAGGAGGCAAGCCGCGATATGAACTCCCCGTTCTTTATTTGACAGTATCGGTAAAATTTCACCAAAAACAAATATTTTTGAGGAAAACCAACATGTTAAAGAAACTTTATAGTGGATTGATTTTATCTGCAACTATAGCCGGAGTCGGTGCAACAACTGCCCAGGCTGCAACCGGAGAAAGCTGTATACCCATCGGCGGTGTTGCAGTGGCAAACTTCTTTTCTCAGGGCAAGGATAAACCCATTGTCATAGCCGCAACCCTGACCGGTAGTGTGAACTCTGCTGCTGGCAAGATTGTCGGTCAAAGAAAAACGGCAACGGGCCTCGAAATGGATATGGAACACTATTTTGGTAGATCAGATGGTGGTTTCATGCAGACGAAAGATATCGGAATCCTCACCGCCGTTCCCGGAAAACCGGGCCGCTTCATGATTGAAATTACTTATGATATTCAAACCGCGGTAACGCGTGGAACACTAAATGGATATCATGGGCAGTTCAAAAGTTTTGGTCTGGTCGATTTGCGCGAACCTGATGATATGAAGGGGCTCGTGCGCTATTCTGGTGAAATCTGCAAGTAGCGCTCGTATAGAGAAAACTACTGGTCGAAGTTTGAAGCGCTTGCTCAGATTTCGGCCAGTAACCTTTGCATCACCCGGCGGAAATCGTCGTCGATGGCTTCTTCATCTCCGTGATGGCCATCAGCGATTACCTGTTGTCCGGCGACATAAACATCTGTTGGGGTGCGGTCGACAGCGCCGAAAAGCCAGTAATCCATCAAGCGCGGATTGGCGATACGCGGTATCCCGTCCAGTTGCGGGTCAATTACGATGAAATCAGCGCGTTTATTGATGCCGATGGCCCCGGCGGGTTGCATCAAGGCGGTGGCGCCGCCGCTCGATGCCTGCTGATACAGATAATCACCGACGTTGGGGTTGTCTTCATGTGCCAGTATGTTGCGGCGTCTTTTTGATAATCTTTGCGAATATTCCAGCATCTGCAATTCTTCTGCCACATTGGTGCGAATGTTGGAATCTGTGCCGACACCAAACCGGCCACCGGCGGCCTGAAACTCTTCGGCCGCAAAAATGCCATCGCCGAGATTGGCTTCGGTCATCGGGCACAGACCGGCAATTGCGCCAGATTTGGCCATGTTGCGGGTTTCATCAGCCGTCATATGCGTGGCGTGAATGAGGCACCAGTCAGCGCCAAGCGCCATATTGTCCAATAACCATTCCACCGGGCGTGCGCCGCAGTGGGCGACACAGTCATCCACTTCTTTTGTCTGTTCAGCAATGTGAATGTGCATGGGACCATCGGTGGCGATGTCGTGGCGTAGTCTTTCGAGTTTTGATAGTTCATCTGGCGTTACCGCGCGCAGGGAATGTGGGGCGATGCCGATTTTATGCAGCGGAGAACCGCAATGGTTTTTGAGATTTTGCAGCAGTTTTTCGTAATCGTCCAGCGAATGGACAAAGCGTTTTTGACCCGTGTTGGGGGCGGTGCCGCCAAAACCTGAATGGGCATAAAACACCGGCAGATGGGTGAGGGCTATGCCCGAATTTTGCGCGGCTTCAACAATTGCCAGCGACATTTGTGCTGAATTGTCATATGGTGTGCCGTCGGGGCTATGATGCAGATAGTGAAATTCACCGACGCTGGTGAAACCGCCTTTGAGAAAATCCACATAAAGCCGGGTAGCAATCGCCTTCAGGTCGTCGGGGTCGATGATGGCGACGAACTTGTACATGACCTCGCGCCAGCTCCAGAAACTGTCGGAAGAATTACCGCGCACTTCGCCCAGACCTGCCATGGCGCGTTGAAAGGCATGGGAGTGAAGATTGGTGCTACCGGGAAGGGCATAGCCGTCTATGTGAGGCAGATTTTGGGGGTTGTTGTCACTATCAAGTGCTGTGAAAAAACCGTTGTCATCCAGCGTTGCGCTGATGTTTTGCCGCCAGCCTTGCGCTGTCAGAACGGCAGAAAAATGAAACCCGCGTGCTTGTGTGCTGTTGGTCATGGGGGTTGAATGTCCTCTTGTATGTTTTTCAAGAGACTATTCGAATTGCCGATGAATTCCAGAAGTATTTACAGGAGTGACCGGTTTAATGTTTGCAAAAGATCAATAACAATTTCGAAACTGCTGTTGATCTGTGCTGCGGCTGCGTCATTTATATAAAGTGCAAAGGCAGCGATAGGTGCCAGACTTGCAGCATAAATTATCAGTGAAGAAAGAGATTTCATTACTTCATTCCGAATAAGGTTGTTCCGGGAAAGGCGGGCAAGGGTGGGTTTTTCCCAACTCTCGCCGCGCCAATCCTGCTCCCTACCTGAGCCAATTTGTTATGGTTTATAATAGGTTAAAATCAATTTGGTGGAAGTGAAGCTTTAAGTATTGGTTAACCGGAAAGACTTGTTGAAGGGGTGCGGTGAATGGGGTATCGACGATTGCGCTTCGTTGTCTCTATATTTACAAAACAGGGAATATTCCGTGGATTTCAACCTCTTTATTACCGAAAACAATCATGGTGCCGCATCTTCAGGCGCGTTAGGGTGCGGCAGCAAAGACAAGCTGGAAACTGAAGCGGGAAGGGCTATTTCCTCAATTCGCAGATGGCCGGATTATGCGGCAACACCTTTGCGCAGCCTGCCGGGACTGGCTCAATCGACGGACGTTGGCCGCATTGAAATCAAGAATGAAGCGCAGCGGTTCGGCCTTGGCAGTTTCAAGGCTTTGGGTGGTGCCTATGCGATCTCAAGGTTGCTGGAGGGGCGATCTTCTGATGCTACGCTCAGCGTATGCTGTGCCACCGATGGCAACCATGGCCGTTCTGTTGCCTGGGGCGCGCAGATGTTTGGCTGCGATTGTGTTGTTTTTATTCATAAAACTGTCAGTGAAGAGCGCAAGCAATCAATTGAGCATTATGGTGCGCGCGTGGTGCGCACGGCGGGAAACTATGATGACAGTGTGCGCGAGGCGCAAGTTACGGCGACACGTGAAGGCTGGACTGTGGTTTCGGATACGTCTTATGAGGGCTACATGGATATCCCCATGGATGTGATGGCCGGGTATTCGATTATGACTACCGAGGCGATAGAGCAATGGGGCAACGGTGCACCACCCACGCATGTTTTTCTGCAAACCGGAGTTGGCTCGATGGCAGCTTCTGTGGTGGTACAGCTGCAACGGGCCTATGGCGAGAGCTGCCCTAAAATTGTGCTGGTTGATCCCGCTAATGCCGCATGTTGGTACGACAGTCTAAAGGCTGGCGAACCGAGAGTTGTTGGCGGTGATCTTGACACTATAATGGCCGGGCTGGCGTGTGGTGAAGTCTCTCATCTGGCATGGGAATTATTGCAGCACGATGTTGCCGGGGTGATGACTATTGATGATAGTGCAGCTCAACAAGCCATGTGTTTGCTGGCACAGGGCAATGATCAGGATCAGCCAATGGTGGCGGGCGAATCCGGTGTTGGCGGATTGGCGGGTTTTATTGCTCTGGCGCACGATGCAACGTCGCGGGAAAAACTTGGGATTGATGGCGACAGTAGGCTTCTGTTTTTTTCAACCGAAGGCGCTACTGACCGCGATGTTTATCAAAGTGTCGTTGGTAAAACGCCCGAGCAGGTTACATCAGCTTAGCGTTAAAGAATGAATGACCTCGAAGCCTTCGAATTGCGGGTGACCGTCGTAATGGACGTCGTTTTTACCGGCGTTTTTGTGCGAATCACGGAAAGCCTGTGATTTCGTCCAGGCTTCAAAATCACTGTATGACGCCCACACTGTGTGCGAAGAATAAAGCGTATTCTCCTCATTTTTTGGCCCTTTGAGCATGTGAAACTCGACAAACCCGGGAACGCTTCTAAGATTTGAATCCCGGTTCTTCCAGATATCCTCAAAGGCTTGTTCCGAGCCGGGTTTAACTTTGAAACGGTTCATGGCGATGTACATTTTGCTCTTCCTTGAGTTTTGGTCAAATTCCGCGCACAAGCGTCAGCGACTTGCGGTAGGTGCTCGGTGTTACACCATATTGATCTTTAAAGTACCTGCCAAGGTGGGATGAAGATTGAAAGCCGCAACCAAAGGCGATTTCAGAAATGTTTAGCCCGGTCTGGCTCAGCAAACCGGCAGCACGGGCCAGACGCAGGGATCTGAAATAAAGTGCCGGCGAAGTTTGCAGGAACTTCCTGAACAGGCGGTCGAGCTGGCGGTGGGATATTTTTAGTTCATTGGCTATATCAATTATCTGCATCGGGTGCTCGAGGTTAGCTTCCATCAGCAATAAGGCTTGTGTCAATGGCTGGCTGTGCCCGGCAAAACGGAATGCTGAGGCCAGATGCTGGGTCTGGCCGCCCTCTCGAATAGTATCGTGGAAATAGTTGTTGGCAATTTTGGCTACCGCCTCGCTGCCCAGATCCTGAAGGATGAAATGCAGCATCAAATCGAGGCACGGTGTGCCACCGGCACAGGAAAACCGGTTGCGATCAATTTCCATAAGTGAGGAATGGATATCGAGGTTGGGAAAACGCTCACGATAGGCATCGAGGCATTTCCAGTGAATGGTTGAGCGATGGCCATTAAAAAGCCCGACCTGCGCTGCGACAAATGCGCCATCAGAAAGAGAGCCAATTGGGATATTGCGCTTGGTTTGACCATGTAGCCAGCGGGTCAGGTTGACATTGGTATAGTCATGCGAACGTTCGCCGCCACATATGACGACGACATCGGGATTTTTTGCCTCACTCAATGAGGCGACAGCCAGAGGCACCTCACTGGAGGAAATCACCGGGCCTGGCTCGGCGCTGACAAGTTCCCAGCTGTAGCTGCCCGGCTGGCAATCGACATTGGCCGAACGCAATCCGTCAAGCGCGCACGACAGCGACAACATGGTAAAGCGCGGAATAAGCACAAAGGCGAAATGGCGCGGGTTGTTTTCTGGCATTGCCAATTTTCCAATTTTCTCAAGCACTGTCTTATGTGTGATATATTTTGTCCAGAACATTATTTTCTAAACAGTATTAGCCGTGCATATCTTGTTTTCAGGAATATAAGGGGAAGCTCGCGTGCATTATTCAGCACTCTCATTGTTGTGGCAGGGTCTCAAGGGGCATAAGGGCTGGGGTCGCATGTGGCGCGATCCTGAGCCCAAATCTGAATATGACATTATTATCATCGGTGGCGGCGGTCACGGGCTGGCAACGGCGTATTATCTGGCCAAGGAACATGGCCTCAAGAATATTGCCGTGGTTGAAAAGGGTTATATCGGCGGTGGTAATGTGGGTCGCAACACCACTATTATTCGCTCCAACTATATGCTCAGTCCCAATACGCATTTTTACGAAAAATCGATGCAACTGTGGGAAGGGCTTGAGCGCGAGTTTAACTTCAATGCCATGGTGAGCCAGCGCGGTATCATTAATCTTTATCATTCTGACGCCCAGCGTGATGCCTTTGCCCGGCGCGGCAATGCCATGCGTCTGGCCGGGATTGATGCTGAATTACTAAGCCCCGAAGAACTTAAAGAACGCGTACCCATTCTCGATTTTGACAATGCGCGTTTTCCCATCGAAGGCGGTTTGTGCCAACCGCGTGGCGGCACCGTTCGTCATGATGCGGTGCCGTGGGGTTATGCCCGTGGTGCGGATTCACGCGGCGTTGACATTATCCAGAATTGCGAAGTCACCAACATTCGCATCGAAGGCGGTCGTGCTGTGGGTATTGATACCAATCGCGGCTTTATCGGTGCCAGGAAAATCGGCATGGCCGTTGCCGGGCACACCTCGCACATTGCCGCCATGGCAGGGATTGAACTGCCCGTGGAAAGTCATGTGTTGCAGGCTTTTGTCAGCGAAGGCATCAAACCCTTGCTCGATACGGTGGTAACCTTTGGTGCCGGACATTTTTATGTGTCGCAATCGGACAAGGGCGGGCTGGTCTTTGGCGGTGATCTTGATGGTTATAATTCCTATGCCCAGCGTGGCAATTTGCCAATGATGGGCCACGTGATGGCCGGTGGCATGGCGATCATGCCGTCTATTGGCCGCATCCGTATGTTGCGCCAATGGGGCGGCATCATGGACATGAGTTTTGACGGCTCGCCGTTTATCTGCAAAACCGGTATCGATGGTCTTTATCTCAATGGCGGCTGGTGTTATGGCGGCTTTAAGGCAACGCCGGCCTCGGGCTGGTGCTTTGCTCATACGATTGCCAGGGATGAGCCCCATGCGCTCAATGCCGGTTTCACCATTGACCGCTTCAAACAAGGCCGCATGATTGATGAAAAGGGCGTCGGCCCCAACCCGTGGATACAATAGGAGGGCATGAGTAATGCATAGAATAGATTGCCCGTGGTGCGGTGTCCGTGATGAAAGTGAATTTCAATATCAGGGTGATGCAACAGTTTCGCGGCCAAAATTCAAGGCTTCTGAAGAGGCGTTTTTCCGCTATGCCTATGTGCGCGAAAACCCCAGAGGCTGGCATACGGAATGGTGGCACCATGTGGGCGGTTGCCGCCAGTGGGTGAAAGTGGTTCGCAACACCTTGACCCATGAGATTCATGTGACCGGTACACCGGCAGATAAGCTCGCCCACCCGCGCAAGGTAAAATCGCCATGAGTTCGCAATCCAACAGACTGACCAAGGGTGGCCACATCAATCGGGCCAACCCTTTGACATTCAGCTTTGATAACAAAATCTATCAGGGCTTTGAAGGTGATACGCTGGCCTCGGCTTTGCTCGCCAATGGTGTGAGATTGATGGGCCGCAGTTTTAAATACCATCGCGCCCGCGGCGTGCTGACGGCAGGTTCGGAAGAGCCCAACGCGCTTGTTGAATTGCGCCAGGGCGCACGGCGCGAGCCTAATACACGTGCGACAATGATTGAGTTGTTTGACGGTTTGGCTGCCACCAGCCAGAACCGGTTTCCCTCGCTTAGCTTTGATTTCATGTCGGTCAATCAGCTTTTTGGCCGCTTTCTGGTGGCCGGGTTTTATTACAAGACCTTCATGTGGCCATCGTCATTCTGGGAAAGTTTTTACGAAAAAATTATCCGCCGCTCCGCCGGTCTTGGCCGCGCTGCGGTGGAGAGCGATCCCGATCAATATGATCATTCTCATGGCCATTGCGATGTGTTGGTTGTGGGTGCTGGACCAGCGGGACTTGCCGCTGCCTTGAGTGCCGGGCGCTCAGGTGCCCGGGTGATACTTGTTGAAGAAAACCCGTGGCTGGGCGGGGCATTGAATTTGCAAAACGACCGCATTGACGACATGCCCGCCACCCAATGGATTGAAGCGGTTTCAAAAGAGCTAAACGCCCTTGAAAATGTCAGGGTGATGAGCCGGACAGTTTTGTTCGGCTATTATGATGGCAACGTGATGGGCGCGCTGGAGCGGGTCAATGACCACGTGGCACCGCCATACTCAGACCAACCGCGCCAGCGCTTGTGGACCATACGCGCCAAAGAGATTGTAATTGCGGCGGGTGCGCATGAACGCCCCATCGTTTTTGATAATAACGACAAGCCCGGTGTCATGTTGTCATCGGCTGTTCGTACCTACGTTGACCGGTTCGGGGTGGCGCCGGGTAAAACCGTGGCGATTATTACGAATAATGATGATGCCTATTTAACGGCGTTTCAATTACACGCCGCAGGCATTGAGGTGCCGGTGATAGCTGACGCCCGCGTTAATCCCGGTGACCTGGTTGAAAAGGCGCGAGAATTAGGCATTCGCGTTGAAACTGATTGTCTGCCGCATGAAGCGCAAGGTTATCTTGGTGTCACCAACCTGTTGTTGCAGCGCTCAGATGGCAGTCTGATTGAAAAAATTGCCTGTGACTGCATTGCTGTATCAGGCGGGTATTCGCCCAATGTGCATCTGGTTTCTCAATCTGGCGTCAGACCGGTTTGGGATGAAAAGATACTGGGCTTTATCCCTGACACGCCAATCCGGGCAGAACGTTCAGCTGGAGCATGCAAGGGAACGTATGACCTTGCCGGTTGTCTGGGCGAAGGTCATGAGGCCGGACTGGCAGCGGCCAAGGCTGCGGGAATTGCTGTAGCAAAAAGTGCGGTCGCACCACAGGCTGGCCCACAACCGCAAAGCTCAATTGTTGCGGTGTGGCGCAGTCCGGGCAAGGGCAAGGCTTTTGTTGATTTTCAAAATGATGTGACAGCAGCTGATATAGACCTGGCACACCGCGAAGGCATGGTGTCGATTGAACATTCCAAACGCTATACCACTTTAGGCATGGCGACAGATCAAGGTAAAACCTCCAATGTCAATGGTCTGGCGTTGCTGGCACGGGCACGGGGTGAGGACATTCCAACAGTTGGCACCACACGTTATCGCCCGCCATATTCGCCGGTGGCGATCGGTGCCTTTGCCGGTCATGAACGCGGGGTGCATTTTCAACCAACACGGTTGACGGCGATGCATAGAGCGCACGAGAGACTGGGGGCGGTGTTTGTCGAAGTCGGGCAATGGTTGCGTCCTCGTTATTATCCGATAAACGACAAAGAAACCATGACGCAAGCGATCTGGCGCGAAGCAGACATGGTGCGCAAGACCGTTGGCATGTGTGATGTCTCAACGCTTGGTAAGATTGAGGTGTTTGGGCCCGATGCGGCTGAATTTCTCAACCGGCTATACATCAATGGCTTTGCCAAACTGCCGGTGGGCAAGGCGCGTTATGGCTTGATGTTGCGTGAAGATGGTCATGTGTTTGACGATGGCACTACATCGCGGTTGGCCGAAGATCATTATTTTATGACCACCACTACGGCGAATGCTGCCGGAGTTTTGTCACATATGGATTATTGTGCGCAAGTGGTGTGGCCGGAACTCGACGTGGCCTTTTGTTCGGCCACCGAACAATGGTGCGGGGTGGCTGTTGCCGGACCGCGCGCGCGGGATGTTTTGACGGCGGCTTTTGATGGTGCGATTGATATGTCCAACGAGGTTTTGGCCTTCATGGGCGTAAAGGAATTTACCTGGAACGGTGCAACAGCGCGTATTTTTCGCATCAGTTTTTCTGGTGAGCTGGCTTTTGAGGTCAATGTTCCCTGGGGTTATGGTGAAGCTATGTGGGAAAGCATTTATGCGGCAGGAAAAGATTTTGACCTGATCCCGTATGGCACTGAAGCGCTGGGTGTTTTGCGTATAGAAAAAGGTCATGTGGCGGGTAATGAACTTGATGGCCGCACAACCGCTCAGGACATGGGACTGGGGCGTATGATGTCGAGCAAAAAGCCCTATATCGGATTGCCTTTAAGTCAGCGCGAAGGCATGGCAGACGAGATGCGCCCGCGGCTGGTGGGGCTAAAACCGGTCGATACTAAAAACCGCCTGCGCGGCGGTGCGCACCTGGTTGATGATAAAAATAACGCCACCCATGAAACCAGTCTGGGCTGGGTGACATCTGTTGGTGATAGTCCGGCAATTGGATCATGGATCGGGCTGGCTTATCTTAAAGATGGCCCCAACCGGCATGGCGAGCGAATATTTGCAGTCTATCCATTAAAGGATGAAGTTGTGGAAGTGGAAATCTGCGATCCGGTTTTCTTTGACGCCAAAGGAGAACGGTTACATGGCTGAATTTAATATCGTGACGCCCTTGTCTCACCTGGGTCTTGTTGCTGGCAAAGGGACTTCCAGTGCCGGTGTTTTGTTGGCTGACCGTCCCGGACTGGCCATTGCCCAGGTCTTTGCCAAAAAGGGCAAGACGGCGGCTGTTGCCAAAAAACTGGGCATTTCTGCTGAACCGTGTGTCGCCACCAGCCATGAAAATTATACAGCACTGCCCTTGTCACCGGGCCAGTGGATGCTGTTTGCCACCACCGGTGCCGACGGGTCTTTTCAACGTTTGCTGGAAAAACAGATTGGCAAAAACGGCTATGTTTCGGAACAAAGCCATTCGCGTGCCGCCATTCGCATAAGCGGTGCAAAAGTTTTGGATGTCCTGAGCAAGGAATGCCGGCTCGATCTTCACTCAAGTGTCGCCGATGTGGGGTTTTGTGCGCAAACCACCATGTCCGGGGTAGGGGTATTGATGCATAAAATCGATGACAGCCCCACTTTTGACCTTGTCGTATTTGCAGGTTTTGCCGACAGTTTCTGGCACTGGATTACACAAGCTTCAGCCGAGTACGGTGTTGAGCTGTCGAGGGATTGAAACCAGCTGAATTCAGGTGCGCTCTCACTACTCGTCATCCCCGCACTTGTTGCGGGGATCCATTCCTCTGAGCTTTCAACAAAAAGGTAGAGTTTTTGTTTCTGTGAGCGCAACGGAATGGATCCCCGGGACAAGCCCGGGGATGACGAATTGGATGGGTGTTGGTCGAAAAATCACACAGCGTGAATGCGCAGGAAATCGGCGACGACATCGTCGACATGGTCATGGATTTCGCGTTCTGTCGGCAGGGGAACAACACCAAGCAGCAGAGGGAAAATGAAGGTCCACATTAACATTCCATCGAACTTCATCGTGGCTTTGGCGGGGGCTGGTACATTTAAAACTCCCTCATCATCCAGCCGCGTCAAATAAGCCTCCAAGGCATCATAATAATTCTTTGGCCCGGTTTCCCAGAAGGTTTGGCCGAGGCTGGGAAAACGCGTTGTCTCGGCAAACACAATGCGGGCCAATGACAGGCCCTGCCAGTTGAGAACGAGATCAAGTTTGGTTCTGCCGATGTTTATGAGCACCCCTTGCGGCGGACCGGTTTCTTCTTCCAGTGTTTCCAGAAACTGATTGCCGCCAGCACTTTTGCACATTGTACTCATTATTTCGGAAAACAAAGTCTCCTTGTCCTGGAAGTGACTATACAAAGTGGGCTTGGAGACTTTGGCATGTTTGGCGATTGCATCCATGGAAACAGACCCAAAGCCATTGCTCAAAAACAGCTTGCTTGCCGCTTCGATGATCTGCAACTCCTTGGCGCTTGGCGGAGCGTTGAGTGTTTCGTGTTTCAGTTTCAAATTAATCACCAGAAAAAGTCAGGAATTTTATCTTTCATTGTAAAAAAACTTGACTAAACCGTTTAGTTCAATTTTAACTACACCGTATAGTTTAGTTTTGCAATCTTTTCTTATTATTATCCGTTATCGCCGTTGAGTTAAAGGAGAAACCATGGCTGATCGTTACGAATCGTTTGTTGTTGATTTTGCACGGAAAATTATCCAGTGGCGCTGGGCGGTGATTGTCGGTGCGTTGCTTCTGGTTGTGGCAACTGCCAGTGGGGCACGTTTTTTGACTATGACGACGGATTACCGTGTCTGGTTTTCCTCGGAAAACCCGCAGTTGCAGGCCTATGAAGAATTGCAGAAAATTTACACTCAGGACGATAATATCTCCTTTATCATCAAACCGGCAACCGGCACGGTTTTTGAGCAGAAGTTTTTGGCAAGTGTGTTTAAGCTGACGCAAGAAGCGTGGAAAATACCATTTGCCACCCGTGTCGATAGTCTTACCAATTTTCAATACAGTTTTGCCGAAGGTGATGACCTGACTGTCAGGGATCTGATTACGAAACCCGACCTTAGCCCTGAAGAAGTGGCGGTGGTAAAGACAGTGGCCCTGGCCGAACCTTTGTTGCTCAATCGCATTATCACATCGGATTCAACTACCACAAACATCAATGTCACCTTGACGTTGCCGGGTGAGAATTTGAGTGAAAATGCTCAAATCATGGCGGCAGCAAGAAAGCTGGCCAATGATTTTCTGGCGGAAAACCCCGAGGCGCGCGTGGCGTTAACCGGCGTTACCCCGCTCAACGATGCCTTCAACACATCGGGCCAGCGTGACGTGGAAACGTTGGTGCCGATTATGTATGGTATATTGCTGTTGGTGATGATTGCTCTTTTGAGATCCTTCTCGGGTACGTTTTCGACATTGATGGTCATCGGTTTTTCGGCGGCAACCGCCATGGGAATTGCCGGGTGGATTGGCATCAGCTTGACGCCGGTGTCTTTGACGGCACCGACCATTATTCTCACCATCGCCATAGCTGATTCTATTCATATCCTCATTACCATGTTCAAGAACATGCAGCAGGGTGACAGGAAAAACGAGGCCATCGTTGAAAGTCTGCGGGTTAATTTCGGTCCGGTATTTCTCACCAGCCTCACAACAATTATCGGCTTTATGAGCCTCAATTTTTCCGATGCACCGCCGTTCCGGGATTTTGGCAATATAACCGCCATGGGGGTTGCTGCGGCCTGGGTATACTCAATCATGTTGCTCCCGGCTTTGATGGCAGTGTTGCCGGTGCGAGTAAAGCCAAAACAGCAGGAAAAAAGTACGTTAATGGATCGCCTTGCTGATTTCGTTATTCGTCGCAGGAGGCCGGTGTTTTTTGCCATGACGGCTCTGAGCCTAGGTCTGATTGCGATGATCCCGAGGATTGAACTGAATGATCAGTTTGTGCGTTATTTTGATGAAAGCCTGACGTTTAGAAGCGATACGGAATTTGCCAATAAAAATCTACCCGGCATGTATCAGGTCAACTGGTCTTTACCGGCGAAAGAAAGCGGTGGTATTTCCGAACCTGAATATCTTGCCAAAGTCGGTGATTTCACTGATTGGCTGCGGGCCCAAAAAGCCGTCACCCATGTTGCCACGCTGACCGATGTTTTCAAACGTCTCAACAAAAACATGAATGGTGATGATGAGAGTTTTTACAAGCTGCCCGACAGTCGAAATTTAGCGGCGCAATATCTTTTGTTGTTTGAAATGTCGCTGCCCTATGGCCTTGATCTCAATAACCAGATCAATGTGGATAAATCCTCCATGCGTCTGATCGTTACCTTGAAAGACATTTCCACGGTTGAACTGCGCAATTTTGGCAAGGATGCCAAACTATGGCTGGAAACGAATTTTCCCGGTGCTGCCAGCGCCAAACCCACCAGTACGTTTGTGATGTTTGCAAATATTTCCAAGCGCAATATTGAAGGCATGCTGGGGGGAACATTTATTGCTTTTCTTTTGATCAGTGTCACTTTGATGCTGGCTCTGAAAAGCTTTAAACACGGGCTCGTCAGTCTCATTCCCAACCTTGTGCCGGCCGCTCTGGCCTATGGTATCTGGTCAATTTTTGTCGGTCAGGTGGGGC
Source organism: Hyphomicrobiales bacterium (assembly GCA_021775475.1). GTDB lineage: Bacteria > Pseudomonadota > Alphaproteobacteria > Rhizobiales > JAJFHR01 > JAJFHR01. Next base: position 8,680 of record JAJFHS010000053.1, on the reverse strand, counting down.
TTGCATCCGCGGTTACAACGGCTACCAGTCTGGGCATTGTGGTTGATGCAACGGTGCATTTTCTCAGCAAATACATGCGCGCGCGCCGCACAAGGGGGCTGGATGCCGAGAGTGCGATCCGCTATGCATTTTCTACCGTGGGGCAGGCATTGTGGGTCACCACGGCCATATTGATTGCCGGGTTTTCCGTACTGTCGTTTTCTACCTTCAAAATTAACGGTGATATGGGGCAGCTCACAGCACTCGCCATCGCCATGGCATTGCTGGCGGATTTTTTACTGCTGCCGACAATTCTGTTGATGGTCGATGGCAAAAGAAACAAAACCACCACCCCAAGCGCCAATGCTCAGCCGCAGTCTGCATAAATCAAAAAACGGAATAGATTTACTATGAAAAACCCACTTTCTCTTGTTGTTCTTGCCGGTGTTTTGGCAGTGACAACAAACACACAGGTTTTGGCTCAATCAGCACAGCAAAAAGGCCTGGAAATTGCCAAAGAGCTTGATCGCCGTGATCTGGGTTGGGGCGACAGTACAGCGATATTGAAAATGGTTTTGAAAAATCGCCAGGGTCAATCCAGCACCCGGGAGCTCAGAACCCTGTCGTTTGAGGTAAATTCACCGGGCCTTGGTGATCGCAGCATGACTGTGTTCGATCGCCCCGGAGACATCAGGGGGACAGCATTGCTGTCGTACACAAAAATTCTTAAACCCGATGATCAGTGGTTGTTTTTACCGGCAATCAAGCGGGTAAAAAGAATTTCATCGAGCAATAAATCGGGCCCGTTCGTTGGCAGTGAATTTGCCTATGAGGACCTTTTGAGTAATGAGGTTGAGCGTTATACCTACAAATGGATCAAGGATGTAAAATGCGGCAAGCTGACGTGTTTTATGAACGAGCGATATCCGGCATATAAAAACTCCGGTTATACAAGGCAGGTGGTCTGGATTGACCAAAAGGAATACCGCATTTTGCGGGTGGATTATTATGACCGCAAAAAATCCCTGCTCAAAACCCTCAAGCTTAATAAATACCGGCGCTATCTGAACAAGCATTGGCGGGCTTTGAAAATGCAGATGGTAAACCATCAAACCGGCAAAAGCACCACTTTGACCTTTAGTGACTACAAGTTTAAGTCCGGCCTGGTCGAGAGTGATTTCACACCGGCAAAACTAAAAAGAGCGCGTTAGAGGATATCAGTGGTGCCGCAATCTTTCTGGTTTGGTTTGGCTGGGTTTGTGCTGTTGGCAGGTGGTTTTGTTTCGACTGCCTATGGTCAGGATGCAACGTCGACCACCCCGCGCCCACCCCGCGCGGACACCTCAGGTTCTGCAAAACCCCCAGCAGAACCTGAGGTGACAACGGCAGTTGAGCTGGATGACGAAGATGTGGTGGTGGATGAAGAATGGGGGGAGATTGAAGACATTGAAAAGCCTGCCATTACCAATACCGTCAGCAAACCCGATGATGACCTGAGTATTGAATGGGACGATGATGAGGCGTCAGAGGCGGACAGTCTGGAGCCGGGTAAACCTGAAAGTCCTTTTTCTTTCACCGGTGTGGTTGGGTTTGAGCTCAGGACTTTTCCTGTTAATCCGGGGTTTTCCAATCAGAAAAAATTAACTTTTTCGCCAGCTCTGATCATTGAGCCTGAACTGATTTATAATTGGAGCGGGGGTAAAGACCGCTTTACCTTTAAACCCTATCTCATGCTCGACAAGGACGACAACAACCGCAGCCATTTCGATATTCGTGAATTGAGTTATCTTCATCAAGGCGAAGGCTGGGATGTGCTGGTGGGGGTCAGCAAAGTTTTCTGGGGCGTTACGGAATCGCGCAAACTGGTTGATATCGTCAACCAGTCCGACAGTGTTCTTGATGGCGACAATGAGGACAAACTGGGCCAGCCCATGGTCAACCTCAATGTGGAAAGTAAATGGGGTGCGGTTAGTCTGTTTGTGTTGCCGGGGTTTCGTGAACGCACATTTCCAGGTGATGATAATCGTTTTCGCGGACCCTTGCCAATTGCTGATGACAACCCCAATTTTCAATCAGACGCCGGTAAATCGCGGGTGGATTTTGCCGCGCGCTGGTCGAAGACTTTTGATGCCTGGGATGTGGGGGTGTCGCATTTTTATGGCACCAGCCGCGAGCCACGCCTGTTGTTGGGCGCCGGTGCCGGTGGCCAGCCGGTATTGATCCCGCGTTATGATATTATCAATCAGACCGGTCTTGATGTTCAGTATACCAAAGATGCGTGGTTGTGGAAGTTCGAGGCGATTTCACGCCAGGGCCAGGGCAAAAGGTTCTATGCTGCCGTTGGCGGATTTGAATATACCGAGTATCAGATTTTCGAAAGTCAGGCTGATCTTGGTCTGCTGCTGGAATTCCAATATGACGGGCGCGATAGCAGCGATGCCCCGGGTACGTTGGCTGACAATGATATTTTCGCCGGTGCCCGCCTGGCGCTTAATGATGAGCAGGATACAACGTCGCTGGTCGGCATGATTGTCGACGTCGATACCGGCGCGAGTTTTGTCTCGGTTGAAGCCGAGCGGCGCATCGGGGATAGTTGGAAAATTGAACTCGAAGCCCGGTTTTCTCTCTTTATTCCCGATAGTGATGTTGCTGCGGGGTTTCGCAAAGATGACCTTATAACCTTGCGCCTCAACCGCTATTTTTAGATTACTCAGCGTATGGCGGAGCAGGATCATACTCCATGGCGCGCTGGGTTGCCCGCGCCAGTTCGATTGAGTACATCTGACCGGTGAGCCACAGGGCCATATCGATACCGGCGGAAACGCCGGCCGAGGTAACCAGATTACCATCGTCCACGTAGCGTACATTTTTGTGTATGATGCCTTTGAGGCCGAGTTCAAAAAACTCTTCCGTTGCCGCCCAGTGAGTGGTGATGTTTTTATCTTCAGTCAGGCCTGCTGCGGCGAGAACAAATGAGCCGGTGCACACGCTTGTCACCCAGGCACATTGCGCAGCTGTTTGCGCCACCCAGTCGAGAAGCTTCTGATTGCGAATTTCTGTTCGCGTACCTTTGCCGCCGGGGATACACAGAACATCGAGTTTGGGCGCATTGTCAATGGCGTAGTCGATGCCGATACGCATGCCTTTTGCTCCGGTGATGTCTTTGCCGGTCTGGGAGATCAACACCACATTATTTTGACTGTCGATGCCCTTCTTTCTGGCAACCTCACTGAACATGGTGAAGACCTCAAAGGGGCCGACGAAGTCGAGTTCTTCGGCGTTGTCGAAGAGGAGAAAGCCGATGGTTTGAGGTGTCATTTTGAATTTCCTTTTCTAAGCGATGAGCCAAAACGGTGGCGATAATCAGAAGGGGCTAAATGCAGATGGCGCTGGAATGTACGTCGCAAAATCTCAGCCGAACCAAAGCCACTCTCGTGGGCAATGCTGTCCATGGTTTCTTCCGTCTGCTCAAGCAGGCGGCGGGCGTGTTCAAGCCGGGAGTGTTCAACAAATCTGGCCGGGGTAATGCCGACTTCTTCGGCAAAACAGCGGGCAAAGTGGCGCTCGGACATGGCACAGCGCGCAGCCAGCGCGGGAATGCCGAGATCTTGTGCAGAGTTGTGGTCAATCCAGTCAATCAGTGATGACAGGCGATTTTGTTTTGGCCGCTGGAATTTCAGCTGGGCAGAAAATTGTGATTGCCCGCCCGGGCGCATCATATAGACGACCAGACGTCGCGCAATCGCCAGGGCTGTTGCAGCACCCAGGTCTTTTTCGATCAAGGCCAGACTTAAATCAATTCCGGCGGTAACCCCGGCAGAAGTCCAGAACCTGCCGTCACAGACATAAATCGGATCGCTTTCCACTTCGATTTCAGGGTAGTTCCGGGCCAGCAATTCAACGCCGTCCCAATGAGTTGTGGCGCGCCGCTTGTTGAGCAGGCCTGCCTCGGCCAGAATGAACGCACCCGTGCAGATTGAGACCACTCTTCTTGCCTGACGCGCAGCGCAGGTGACGAAATCGATGAGTTGTTCATCGCCGAGGGCAAGGTGTGCGCCTTCGCCGCCGCAGACAATCAGCGTGTCAAGGTTCGTCAGTTCCTGTTTGGTTACATCCAGAAACGACCTGTCAGCAATCAGGCTCACCGGACCACTGGATTTTGTCGCGCCAGCCTGTTTGGCCAACAAAGTTATGGCGTAATCGCCTGCATATTCGTTGGCCTTGCCGAATGCCTCCATCGGTCCGGCAACATCAAGCACCTGATAATTGGGAAAGATTACAAAGAAAATCTTGCGCGGATTGGGAACCATTTGAGCCATGAAGTATTCATAACTCAAATGGCCGATGTCTTAAATGACAATCATCCCATTATTTCTGCCAAAAATTAAATTCTTTGAGCAAGGGCGATGTTGGGTGGTTGGCGTTGGTGATTTATGGCTCTTTGGGTGGCCAGCGCCAGCGGTATTGAATGCAATCGTCCGATTAGCCACAAGCTCATGTCGATGCCGGCTGGAACGCCGGTAGCGGTTAGGAGGTTGCCGTCGCAAACATAATTTGAGGGGGTGTATGCCGGGCTTTTGAAACCTAACTCAGTGAAATCGTGACTGGCAGACCAATGAGTTGCCAGTTTTTTATTGCTGGTCAGTCCGGCAGCAGAGAGCAGAACGACACCGGCATTTAAACCCGCAATCCAGCTACACTCAGGAGCATTGGTTGCAAGCCAGTCAAGCAGCTCTGTGTTGTTAATCTCACGACTTATGCCGCGCCCGCCGGAAATACACAGAACATCAAGTTCAGGAGCATCGACAAGCGCGCAATCTGCTGTAATACGCAGACCTTGCGTGCCGATTATATCTTTGCCGGACAAAGACATGAACACGGTGGTGTTGTTCGATGAATTTCCCGTTCTGGAAGCGATATCGCTCATCGTGTTGAAGACTTCCAGGGGGCCGATGAAGTCTGGCTCATCCACATCGTCAAAGACGAGGAAGCCGATCGTGCATGTGGTCATTTTAGCTCTTGGTAAAATTGAAACGCTTCAGACTTGAAACGGGAATATATGCCAATAAACCCGCTATAGGTGTATTTGTTTCATTGATGTTTAACGCTCGCAAATGACCATGACCAGCTTATTGAATTAACCCATCAACGTCTTCATACTGGCGGCAACATTAAAATTAAAAGAGAGGCAATTCAATGACCAGGAAAAACGCCCTTATTGTTGGTGCGGGAAGTGGTTTGAGTGCATCGTTGGCCCGCTTGTTTGCTAAAGAGGGCATGACAGTGGCGCTGGCGGCGCGAAATACGGATAAACTGAAACCCCTTTGCGATGATACCGGTGCACAGGCTTTTCAGTGCGATGTATCGCAGGAAGAAGACGTTGCAGATCTTTTTTCAAAGCTTGATGATAGCGACCTGACCCCGAATGTGGTGGTTTATAATGCCGGTGCACGTGTCAAAGGACCGATATCCGAGTTGGACCCGGAGGCTGTCAAACAGGTGTTGCTGACCAACGCCTATGGTGCCTTTCTGGTGGCGCATCAGGCGTCAAAAAGAATGCTTGATGCAGGCAGCGGTACCTTGCTGTTTACCGGAGCGTCGGCTGGCGTAAAGGGCTATCCGCAATCAGCCCCTTTTGCCATGGGCAAATTTGCCTTGCGTGGGCTTTGTCAAAGTCTGGCAAGAGAGTTGCACCCGCAAAACATTCACGTTGCCCATTTTGTTATAGATGGCGGCATTTATTCTGCCGATCGCGGAGGCCATCACAGTGAGCGCGACAAGACACTTAACCCGGATGAAATTGCCCGCACCTATCTCAATATCCTTGAGCAGGACAGAAGTGCGTGGACATGGGAAATCGAGTTGCGTCCGTGGGTTGAAAAATTTTAATCCTGTTGCCGGTTTCCAGCATCAAATATACCGCTGATTAAATTGGCATCATAAAGTGCATCCACATTAAGTTGCGGGCTGGTTTGCACCGGCACCATGCTGTTTTCAATTGAACGGATGGTGGCTTCATGATTGCGGGCTATGGTTTCGGCTTCCCTGACACTGACGCAGGTAAACCGTACTTTGCTGCCGGGCGACCTGCGTGCAAGCACTTCCACATCGCTGGAGATTATCGTTGCTATTTTAGGGTATCCGCCGGTGGTTTGACAATCGGCCAGCAGGATGATGGGGGCGCCGTCACCGGGCACTTGAATGGCGCCAACGCTGGTGGCATCAGAGATAATATTGAAGCTGTCTTTGTGTTTGAGCGGGCGACCGGAGAGGCGATAGCCCATACGGTCTGACGTTGGCTCAATAGTATATTCCTGCGAGATAAAGTCTTCGAGACTGGCAGCGGTGAAATATTCCACCTGTTGGCCCCAGGTAATGCGAACGGCTGCGCGCCTGGCCATATCGGGCAGAGTGGCAAAGGTGCGTTCGTCGCACATGTCGACAGAATTTAATTTGAGCGGAATTTCATCGCCTGAGCTGAGAATTCTGCCCTTGTGTCCACCAAAGCCTGCGCGAGTGTACGTAGACAAAGACCCCAGGACGGAGGGGAGGTCAAAACCGCCGGCGATGGCGAGGTAACAACAGGCGAGACCGGGGGCGATGGTGACTTTGAATTTTTGTCCACGTACAAGGTGCACGCTTTGCCAAGCTGGAAAAATGGCGCCGGGCATATCCAGCACCTCAATTGATCCGCCGGTGCCACTGAGTGCAATTCGCATGCTGTCGGCAAGGACTTCGAAAGTCGGTCCCAGATAAATAATTTCCAGCCCTGCAGTGGTCGCAGAGTTGCCGACTAGCCGATTGACCAGGCGGAGATCGCTTCGACACAACGCACCGGACGTGGGCACACCTAAATGGCGATACCCGGCGCGGCCAAAATCCTGAACACTTGTATGAATGCCCGGAACGCAGATTTTAAGTACCGGGGTCATGGGGTGATCTCAATAGATTTGAGAGCAAATTTTCCTACCGCGACCTGATTTGATATGGCTATAAATTCAGCCCCAGAAACGGGTTCGAACTTAATCTGATCACCCGGTGCAAACAGGGCGGGCGGGGTTTTGGTGAGGTCAAACAGCTCCACCGGTGTGGTGCCAATCAAATGCCAGCCGCCGGGGCTTTCGAATGGATAGATCGAGGTGAGCGAGGTTGCAATCGAGATTGACCCTTTGGGCACCCGGGTTCTCGGGTTGGTACGACGCGGCAGGTGCAGGGCTTTTGCCAGATCACCAAGATAGGGGAAACCAGGGAGAAATCCTAACATGTAGACGTGATACGAAACCTCGCTGTGCAATTTGACAACCTGCTCGATTGTCTGGCCGGTGGTTGCAGCTACTTCTGTGATATCGGTTGCAAATTTTTCTTCATAACATACGGGTATTGACCATTTCCGCGCAGGAGTTTTGTGATCGTTGGTGGTGTTTAACAGCGATTTAATTTGGGCCATCACCTCGGCTGAGGTAGTCGTCAGGGGATCATATTGCACCATGAGGGAGCAAAAGGTGGGGACGATCTCCGTGACGCCGGAAAGCTGTGCGTTCGATACGGTGGTTGCCGCACTCAACACCAGACTGGAAAGATCGCGATCAATCTTGTCGCCAAACTCGACAATGATGGCACTGTCACTACAAGCACTAATTTTCACGACCAAAGTCCATTTCGGTGAGGGCGACCACTTCTACACCGGCTTTTTCAAGTCCATCTCTGACATATCGCGCAACACCCAAAGAGGTTGGTTCATCGCCATGGACGCAAATGGTGTCGACCTGGCATTGAATTATTTTACCGTTGCGGCTGACAATTTCACCGTGTTCAACCATGCGCAATACTTGTTTCAGGGCGATTTCAGGGTCCTTGAACACCGTGCCTTCGAGTTTTCGCGAAGCCAGATTGCCATCATCATCATATTGACGATCGGCAAAACCTTCACGTGCGAAATCAAGACCCAGCTCTTTGGCGGCACTCTCCAATTGTGAGCCTGCGAGGACCACGTAAACAATATCGGGGTCGACAGTTTTTATGGCGCGGCCAATGGCCAGTGCCATGTCCTTGTCTACCGCGGCCATATTGGAGAGCGCGCCATGGGCTTTCAAATGCGTAACCTTAAGGTCTGCATATGCGGCGATGGCCTGCAGGGCACCGATCTGATAGGTGACGGCATGCTCAAGTGCTGACAGGGACATATCAATTTTCCTGCGGCCAAAACCCCACAGATCATTGAAGCCGGGGTGGGCGCCAATGCTGACGCCGCGCGCTTTTGCTGCCATGACATTTTTAGCCATGACATCGGGGTCGCCAGCATGAAATCCACAAGCAATATTGGCGGATTTGATGATTTGCATCAAACCTTCATCATTGCCGATGTCATAGGCGCCAAAACCTTCGCCCATGTCGGCATTCAAATTAATTTTTCGGGTCATTCAGGTGGCCTTCCGGGTTGATATGCTTGCGGTTTCAAAGATGATACTCCTTTTAGCATCCCGGCAAAAATCTGAAATTTAGTTTTCCCTATCCAGTTGGCTGGATTGCATGTTCGTCCCCATGGTATTTTTCCGGGAATTCCTTAAGGCAGTTGGTTTTTAACGGGTTTCATCGCCTGCCTCATCCCCCCTCATCCGACCGCTACGCGGCCACCTTATCCCGCAAGGGGAGAATGGAGTCAGTTTATCTAATCCCCATCTCACCGTGAGGGTGAAGGTGG
>JAJFHS010000052.1 GCA_021775475.1 Hyphomicrobiales bacterium | reverse complement strand
GCGATGCCATCAACCCCATCCTCGCAGCAGCAGGATACAACTTCCGCCTCATCCTCAAGTGGATCAAGCTTCTTTGGCTCAAAATCTGGATCATCTGGATAGTCAGTCAATCAGCCAAAATCGCGTAGTTCACGTTCGACTGATTATTTTCTCTTGGCTTGGAAATCTTGATCGATATTCTGATAAACATACAAATGGTGCCCTTGCAAAAGCGGGAGCCATGTTTGTTCTATCACGCGGTATTAATGCTGTTGTTTCTACACTCCAGACATTAACAGTGACCGGAGGCGTAGTAGTGGCTGGCGGTCAAATATCACCCGGTGAATTGCTTGATCCCATAAATGATACAGTTGAGCGATTTTCTGATGTAATGACTTATGCAATAGGTTCTATTTTTCTACAGAAAATATTGCTCGTAATTTCCACTAATAAAGTGTTTTCCGCCTTTTTGACTTTGTTCGGTGTAATTTTCATTTTTCTGGTTTTAAAAAAAACGGGAAATTCATCGGTAGAATCTTCCACGTCCAACGTAGTGATAAAATTGTTTATATTATTTGTAGTTATTAGGTTTTCATTGGGCGTTGCCATTTTGTTGAACACTACAGTCATAGATGTTTTTTTATCAGATCAGATTGAAACCTCCACATCTGAACTCAATAATTTTAAATCAAATTTGGATAAGATTAAAAACGAAAACAAACTTTCTGAAAAAGAACGGTCAAAGATACAAGCCAGCATTAAAAAAGATAAGTCTATTATGGAGAAGATTGAAACCAATGACATTCCAGAACTGAACAAGGCTCTTGCTGAAGTAGATAAAAAGTTTTCTCACACCAATGATTTTCTAAAAATGATAAAAAAATTAGATATGAATACCGTGGCCAAATATTTTAACATCACAATGGATGAAGATCAGCAACTCAAATTAGCAATTGAAAATGTGTCTCGTTTGGAGCGTGAGAGAAAGTCAATACAAAAACAAATTAAAGAAAATCGCCCTGTGATGGAAAGGCTTGTAGAAAAACTCAAAACCAAAGACATACCTGACTTGAAAAATTCTCTGGCCCAAGTGGATAAAAAATTATCGACAGCAGAGAAAAATCTGGAACCCTTAAAATCAAATCGGGATTGGACATCAAAATTAAATCCATTTAATGACAATCCTAAAATTGATAAAGCAGGTGAGATCGTATCACGTTTGGAAAGTGAGAAAGAAGCGCTTGAAAAACAAATAGAAGACAAAAATTCTTTGATGCAAGTTACAATTACAAAGCTTGAATCCAAGGAATTTCCCGATTTGATTGAGGCGGAAAAAAATCTGGAAGAAGCAAAATCAAATCTTGAAAAAATCAAACTGGATCAAAAACGGGCAGCCAAGCTTTCTCAGGAATATGAAACATTCGCGCGTCTGGACAGAAAGAAAGATGAAATAGATAACAAAATAAAACAAAAACAAGATGAAGTTGATAAATTATTGGAATCTATAAATTCTAACAAATCTCGGCTGTCGGGAGAAACAGGATGGGTTACCAGTGGAATAAATAAAGTAACATCTATGATACCATCATCTAGTAAAATTCAAGATGTTACTTTAAATACAGGAAAAATATTTGATAATTTTATTAGATTGTCAGTAATTTTTATTCTTACTACAATCGTATTTCCAGTTTTATTTTTATATTTGTTTTTATATCTGGCCAAACTGGCTTGGAAAACTGATTGGTTGCAATTGCTTGAAGATCAGGCACCACATGATCCAGATGGTTCCACCGTAAATTCGTAGCCGGAGGATTATTGATGACGTCAAATCTTACTCAATCAGTTACCAAACTAATTTTTGGCTCCGCAATTGCTGGATTTGGTTTTGGTATTGGGCGGGATGCTTGGCGGAAGTTAAAAAGCGGTGATCTTGTTTTCTGGATCATTATCTCAACTGTGGTCGTTTTGACACTGCTGGGAGGCTTCATGGGTGCCCGTGAAATGGTTCGGGGGCATGATCGTGGTGTTTTGGGGACTGTTTTCAAAACAATAATTTTGAGTGTGGCTCTCGTGAGTTTAGCGACGATCTGTTCGCTTCTTTTTGCCGTGTGGTTATATGGTGGTGAAAATCCGATTTTGACATCTGATCAGTTTTTTAGCTTTTCACCAGCTATGGACCTCACCATCAAATTTCAACTGATTGCTGTATCAATTGGATTTCTTGTTGGTATTACACAACGAAAAAAGCGCCTAGCTGTTTTCAGTATCGAACGTGATAATGAAGGCTTCCTCAAAACAGCCGGAATACGTGAGGTTGGCGGAAAGGAGATTACACATGTAGATGATGATGGCAACGATCTTCGGCTTATTGAAGTCCTCAAGGATCGTTTAATTTTTATGGCTGTAGGCAAGCGCGGGCGTAGAGCATACATCTATCTTGATGACGATGGTCGGATGACAAGTTATTCCGGCATAACAGCCACACCCGGATAACAAGATTGCTATACCTTAAACCAGCAACCCCACACCATTCATTTTCAACCAGTTCTTCCGTTCTTGATAATCAGGTATCACCTGTTCCACACATTTCCAGAATGAGGATGAATGATTATGTTCTTTCAAATGACAGAGTTCATGAACCACCACATAATCAACAATATGATGGGGGGCTATAATGATTTTCCAGTTGAAAGAAATATCTCCGGAAGTTGAACAAGAGCCCCATCTGGATTTATAGTTTTTCAGAAAAACTGAGTTGGGCTTCACCCCAATAATTTTTGAATATCTTTTGGTTTTTTCCTTCAATCTCTGCGCAGCGTGTTTTTGAAACCAGTCAATCAATTGTGTTCTAATAAAACTATCTCTAAGCTCTCCTGACGGGTTTTTTTTCACTCCAAGTACCAGATGACCAGCTATAAGTTTAACCTCACCAGCAGCTTCCTGTACCAGTTTCAGACGGTAGTTTCTGCCCAGATAAGTGAATGCTTCTCCACTTACATATTCTTTTGGTCTCAAAGGAGCCATGTCGGATTGAAGTCGTAACTTTTTCTGAATCCATGGGGTTCTACTTGTAATAAGGTCTTGCAGTTTTTTCTCGGAAAGTTTCTTGGGAACAGTAAATTGAACCATCCCACCTTCAATATTTATGGATACCGTTTTCAGTCTGTTGGTACGGATAACAGTAATTGGAAAATCAGGTTCAAGAGCCATCGTCATTTGAACTTCACCCTTGCCAGTTCCATGAACCTGCCGGTGATGGCCCTGACCAGATCGGTAGAGCCAAATGGCTCTTCAAGGATGGTTCGTTTGATTTGCTTTTTAACCCTTTTCTGCTCATCCCATTTTTCAAAAAAACCAACGATAGAAGTTGCTTCTCCCATCATCTCTACAAGCTGTTTGACCACCTCAATCACTCTAAGATGGGTTTCCTCATCAATTAATTTTTCACCCGTCTGTTGAGTGATTTCCTTCATAAGAATATTGTGGAATGCAAATTCAGTTGCAGAAAGACCTACGCCTTCAGCACCAGCTTTACGTTCAGCTTCAACATTATCACGCAGGTCCAATAATAACTGAACCAGCATTTCCCATTTCTCTTCATTCTGAGTGATGATGTCTTTCAGGCGAACAGACAGTGTTTTGTAATATTCAGGATCTTCATCAATGTTGACTTTAATATGCTGCTTGATTGCATGTTCAATTTCGGAAGCCTGAGCTTTTTTAGATTTATGCGCTTGCAGCTTTTCCTTAAAATCACTTGCCAACAAATCAACAGGTGCAATCTTTGGATCAACGCCGGTTGAATAAATGTGTTCTTCTATAAGTTTTCTAACTTTTTCCCCAACACCTGCAATATTTAACTGGTCATCTCTGAACAGATTTTTGGCCCCAAATGAAATCTTTCCCAATCTGTTTAGATCGTGGATGTAAGGAGTGGCAGAAACATCAGGCATGATGATGTCCATCTGCTTTGCAAACTTACTAAAATCAATCTGAAACTGCTGTCTTTTGGTTTCATCTTCCAGTGACAGAATACAATCATCCAAATCATCCAGATCCAAACCTTTGAAGTGCTGCATTACTCTTGTATGAGCATTCTTCAGCTTTGGTAATTCATCTTTTAGGCTTCTTAAAGCACCTTCAATGTCACCACTTGAAAACACTTCAAGTGCTTCAGCAAGATAATCACTCAGACCATAATAATCTATGATGTAGCCACGAAACTTGTTTTTGTTGGTCCGGTTCACACGGGCAATGGCTTGCAGCAGATTGTGGTCTTTTAGCTGTCTATCCAGATACATTACCTGACAGACCGGTGCATCAAATCCGGTTAACAACATGTCTTTTACAATGAGGAATGACAGATTGGATTGACCATCATTGTTGCCAAAAGGTTTCTTGAAATTTTCAATCTGCTTTTTGTGTTCCCTACCATCGGTATATTCCCAGAACTCTTTACTATCATTATGATCACCAGAAATAATAACGGCTGATTCAGGTGCTTCTAGCTCATCCATCATCTGCTTGTAATTAATTGCAGCCCTTCTGGAATTGGTAACAATCATCGCCTTGAACCCATTGGGTTGGATGTGTTCCCGGTAATGTTTGAGAATATCAATACAAACTCTACGAATTCTCTGTGGCGCTTCCAAAACCGCTTTTTTGGTACCATATTTCCTTTTGATGGCTTCAAGTTCTTCTTCAGTTCTATCAGCAAAATATTCATCAAAAAGGCTGTCCAGTGAATCACCCGTTACATTTACCTGTGCCTCCCTACCTTCATAGAGAATCTGGATCGTTGCACCGTCTTTGACGGCTTCCTCAATGGTATAGGTATCAATATATGTGCCAAATTCATTGGTGGTCTTCATTGATTTAATAAGGGGAGTTCCGGTAAATGCAATTTTAGGTGCATTGGGCAAAGCTGCATTAAGAGCTACACCCAGAGTGCCATATTGAGTTCTATGGGCTTCATCAGCCATTATTATTATTTTATCTGACTCATTAAGAACCGGGAACTCTATCTGATCATCATTTTCCTGAAATTTTTGCACCATTGCTGTCACCACATCAGAAGAATCCTTGATCAGCAATTCTTTCAGATGAGCAACAGATTTGGCATGGAAAATAGTTTCATCTTGGGCATTGATGAACGTAGATGTCAGCTGGTTATCCAGTTGGGTTCTGTCTGTGATGAATAACAATTTATATTGTTTGAGTTCAGGATCTCTCCTCATTTTGATGGTCAAAAAAACCATAGTCAGAGATTTACCAGAACCCTGAGTATGCCAGATAACACCACCACGTTCTTTTTTGGTTTTACCAGTTTTAATGCGGTTTATGGTTTTGTGGACAGCACGGAATTGCTGATACCGGGCCATCTTCTTAATGGTTCTGCCATCTTCGGGTTCAAAGACTATGAAGTTTTGAATGATATCCAGAAAGTTGGTTGGAGTGAAAATACCTGAGATTAGAATTTGTTGGGAATAGGGTTCTTCAGCAATATCAGATGTCGCTAGAGGATAGGGGTCTTTCCATTCCAGATAGTGTTCCATCCTTGAACTGATGGTTCCAACACGTGTTGAATTTCTGTAACTAGAAACCATCATCTGATTATAGTGAAATAGTTTTTCTGCCCCTTCATTCTCATGGGGGTTTCTTCTGTTTGCATATCTCATCAATTGATCAATCCCGGATTCCATAGGATTGGTGATGTAGGGAGATTTGCATTCAATTACGGCTAAAGGCAATCCATTTACAAACAGGATGATATCAGGAATGATGTTTTGGATGGCACCTGCAATTTTGAACTGGTTGGTGCAGAGGAATTCATTGTTACCGGGATTTTCAAAATCAATAATTTTAACGGTCTGGCCTTTTCTCCCTTTTCCCAAATCCTGTTCCACTGACATATACCGGGTCAATGATTCCCAGATAGATTGATTTGCTTCCATCAAGGTAGCTGTCTGAACTTTGGTTAGGGTCCGAACCACCTGATTGAGGTTGGCTTCATTGATCCATGGATTGATTTTCCTGATTGCTGTTTCCAGCCTCGAAACAAGAACTACATCTGAAAGATAAGCACGTTGATTTGATTCATCTGGTGATAGTTTTGATCCATGAACATAGTTCCAACCCAAGGATTGGAGCTGTTCTAATGCTGGTTCTTCTACTTTATCAAACTCATCAGAGGATGCCATATCAATTCACCGAGACTCTAACCTTGCCGGTTAACAAATCTTGCATCAGGGATTTTTTCAGGGATTGGGTATGTTGGAGTTTTTTCTTTTTTTCTTCAATGTTGGTGTCTATTGAAGAGAGGATAGATGCTATTTTATTTTGTTCTGGTAAAGGAGGTGTTGGGAGTTTCAGTGAATTAATGACACCAATAGTAAGTTGGGGTTGTGCGCTACCAAATGTTAGTAAATCTATTTGGGTTTTGACGCTGGGTGATCTCATCAACTGAAAGAAATAACGGCTCGAGTATGACCTTTCGTCATTCCGCAATATAGCCATTCCAGAGTTAATTCTGATGATTTCGTGAGAAACGGTATCATCAAAATATGCCATATTTCCAACAGTTCCTCGCGTAGTGATAACAATATCCCCACGAACAAGGCGACCTTTTCTTAATTTCTCATCCTTCTCTTTTGAAACAAACATTTGCTCATCAAACTTGAACCCATGTTTTGTCACATTCTTAGCAGAGAGAAACAAACAGTATCCTGTTGGGGTAAAATCTCGTTCCTTTGGATATTCGTTACCTCTGTCTCCATCCAATACTTGGATTTCTGATTCATCAATGGTGACAACTCCCCACCCCTTCGGAATCCTCCCAACCGGACTATCCTTAAATTCTGTATGACCAATGCCACGTGTCAGCAGCTCATTCATCGTACCCTTTTTCAGGTCTTGAAGTTTGTTAATTTGGGATTGGGTTTTCTCAATCACTTCATCAACAGAGGTGAGGATGGAGGCTATTTTTTGTTGTTCAGGGAGGGGGGGGACAGCGGACGAAAAACGTACCGCCTGTTTAGTATCAAGATGTAAAACAGTTGAGCCTGCGGATGCATTTATCATGTACCGCTTGCACCCTGATTGCATCAACCAGTAATACATGAATTTGCTGTTAGTCTCAGATTCGTCAATAACAACCTTTGACAGGTCCATTGAAAATAAAGTCGGTTTTATGAATCCCAAATCTCTATAAATCAGAGGGCTTCCCACTACATCACCGTTTCTTGTCAAATCTGTATTGGCGAAAACGATATCGCCTTTATGAAGTATGTGACCTTCAGAATGGTTTCCACTGAAAAACTTTAATCCTCGTGCCGAATACCCACCATTCTTGGATATACATTTTAAGGTAATAAACGGATGACCTCTATCAGCATCAGTATAATCAGTAGTGGAATAGGTAATGCCCTTCTGAAGTTTCGCCATATCCTCAATTTTTTTTTCTGTCCAATCAGAGGGGGTTTCCAAATCACTCATATCCAAGTTCCTTCAGATAACCCCACATCACTTCTTCAGATTTCTTCACTTCAGTATCTAAATCATGCAGTGAAACCCGGTACTTATCCCACCATTTTTCAAATTGAGCAATGACCTGCTGCTCATCCGTTTCCAAGAAATCACGTATCTGTTCCTTGGTTTGGATCTCTGATTTGAACTCATAATATTCATCATCCCGACGATCAAAAACCACAGAAACATCCATGCCATTCAAAGTTTCTTGGATGTATTCTTCTTGAACTTCAGCAACCGGTATTCCACCGCCAAGAATGGCTTTTACATCAAAGGTTTCTGGTGGTGGAGATGTGTCTGCATATCGTCTGATATTCAGGTTGTGATCATTCTCCCTGATCTCTTCAATGCCTATGACACTGGAAAATCTTTTCAGTTCCTCGTAATTATCAAAGGTATCTAGAATCTTATTGATATCCTCTTCCCGGAGACGATTTTGATTTTTACCTTCCTGAAATTCAAGCTCCCCATTAATGAAAATGACTTTGTTTTTCCGTTCTTCAGATTTGTTCTTATTGATAATCAGAAGGGCGGCTGGAATCCCGGTGCCATAGAACAATCCAGATGGAAGACCGATCACCGCTTCCAATAGATCATCCTCTAGAATGCCTTTTCGTATTTCTTTTTCACTGGAACCTCTGAACAAAACACCATGAGGAACCACAACACCCATCATTCCCTCTGCATTCACGGAAGCAATCATATGTTGGATGAATGCGAGATCACCCGCATCTTTGGGGGGAGTGCCATAAGGAAACCGGCCAAAGGGATCATTGTCTGCTTCATCCTTGCCCCATTTTTTTAATGAAAAGGGTGGATTGGCAATAACCCTGTCAAAAGACATTAATTCCCCATTTTCAATATGCTGAGGATTTCTTAAAGTATCACCTTTTCGGATATCAGCACTGAACACCCCATGCAGGAACATGTTCATTTTACTGATTGCCCATGTGTTCAGATTCATTTCCTGCCCATAGAGGGACAGGTTTGATGGGTTTTCTCCATGGCTTGCCAGATAGTTCCTTGTGGTCACCAACATGCCCCCAGAGCCTGCTGTAGGATCATACACCTTCATTCCAGCCTGTGGTTTGAGCAGAGACACCAGCAATTTTACAACCTCTGTGGGAGTGTAGAATTCACCACCTTTTTTACCGGCTGAATCAGCAAACATTTTAATTAGGTATTCATAGGCACTGCCCAACAAATCAGGACTTTCAAAATCTGAGTTTCTTAATCTGTGTTTGGAGAAATGAGACAACAAGTCCCTGAGTTTGGCATCAGAAAGTTTGTTCTTGATATTAAAATCAATCGACACCAGCACCCCTTCAAGGCTGGAATTGTGTTCTTCAATGATTTCCGTTGCTTTGTTGAGTTCAGCCCCAATGTCATGCTTCAGGTCTTTGAGGAGTTTCCATCTTGCACGCTCTGGCACAAAAAATGTGCTGTCATATTCATCCTCATCCAAGGCCAGTTTTTCTGCTTGAGCTTGGGTTTTCCCATTAGACACATAATGCTGAATGACCTTTTCTTGTTCTTCCTCAAAGGAATCAGACAGACGTTTCAGGAACATCATACCAAAGATGTAATCCTTGAATTCAGATGCATCCATATTGCCACGGAGGATATCAGCAGTTTCCCAAAGGAAGGATTCAAGTTGAGGGAGAGAAATTTTATCAGTCATACAGTTTCATTATTATAATTTATTGGATGGGTGGGAGGCTTGGATAACAGTATGCCGAACGGCATGAAAGCTCAACTGGTTCTGGGTATGCAAACATTGAATCCGCTCGAACACTAGTCGATATGTCTTTGTTGGTAAAAAGTAGCATGGCCGATTTTTCCGAAATTTTGAAATTACAACCGCCAGAATTGATGCCTCTTGATGTCAAAGGTATGTACGAGCAATTTCTAGATATTTCCAAGCAGATGCCGAATAGTTAAACTACAATATTATAAAAATAGAAGTGACTCGATTTCAAAGATCATTTTCTGTTAGCTTTAATGGAACTTCCATGGATGATTCACCTTGAGTATTGCTACCTGAAAACCATTGCCAATTGAGGCTTGAACGATATGATAATCAAAATAACAACAATCGCTGCACTATCAATGTTGATTGGATTTCCAGCTTTTTCTGCCACTGATGATATCCGTATTAGGCTTGATAAATTCAATCAAGAGGATGAGAAAGCGATTGAGCGGGGGTATTCGGATGGAGCAGAAGTGGCCTGTATGTTGGGATTAATTGAAGAAATCAAAACTACGGGAAATCCTAAATTGTGGATTGTAACATTTGAAGGAAGTGAGGGTTTTCATATGGATTCAGTTTCTAAAACAGATCAAAAAAGATTCATCTGTGAGAGTGGCAGTTTATATTTAACCGATAAAAATGGGCGAAAGTTGGTAAAGACATTTAGCAGCATTTGGTAGCGCTTTCTAACGCTACTTACATCAAAAAAATAAATAAAAATTTTAATTAAAACAATTAGTTACCTTAATTTTTTGTACGATTTTTCTTGCTTTTTTCACCTACATGATGTATTGTAATGAAGTTGATTTGAGGAATTTGATACCTCTTAAAATCAGCCACTAAACGAAATCGATGAAGATATTAAAATCTTTTTCGTGCTCTCGAAGTGTGTGAGCAGTCTGATTTTCAGGCCTAAAATTTTCAGTATTTAAATTCAACCATCAAATGGGAATGCATATACGAATAAATTTATAACACATCACTTTTTGCGCAATAATGCGCTTTAACAAAGGGAGCAACAAGAGGTTTGAAATGACCTTTTTTTGCTCCCTTTTTTTGAAATAATTAAAGGAAAAATATGTCTAAAAATAATAACAACCAATACGATCTTGTAGATCACTTGAACAGTTTAGACCATAAAGCTAACGATGACCTGACAGCAAATACTATGCTGCAAAATAATTACTTTGAGGTCAATTTTGACAAAGATAAAAGATCGAAAGGATCGGTTTATGTCAAAAATTCTAATTTAAACGATCATTCAGTAAAGGTTTTCGACGACGCCGAAGACTTGCCTTCTAAAACTGATCAATCACTTCTCGGAGCATCATCAACATTTTTGAATGATGCTGAAGTTTACGGTGAAATCTCAAACGAAATTTTAAAAACTCCTATCCAAATTGGATTTTCTGATCACGGATTTCATTCATCCCGATGGGAAAATCACAAGGCAAAAGATTTTTCAGAATTACTTGAGGGGTGCTTTTCAAAACATTTAGAAGGAGACAAAGATGGTTCCGCTTTTTTGCAAGGAATTTGCCTTGATGGGCAACGCAAAAAAGAAACTATGGTTCAGATGCATCTGTTAGGAATTGACTGTGATGCCGGGGATGATTTTGACAACGTTTTAGTCCGTTGCCGCGAACTTAATTTATTCTGTGTTGCTTACACCACTCACTCACATGGTAAGAAATTTACCGATATACCAATCAAACAAATGCATCTTTATTTGACGGAAGATCGTGAGCCAACAAATGAAGAAGCAAGAAATTATTTGGTAGAGAAAAAGAATTACCTGCCAGCGATTTCCAGTGATGCTCAGTATGACGAAAGTGTGCGCGGTGAAAATGGGTTCTCATACCGAATTAGCCACGGCAATGTTGAGAAGTTTAGATTAATATTTTTATTGAAAACACCATTTGAATTTTCAGAACGTGGAAACGGCCGGTCCGAAGCAATGGTTGAATGGGGTGAACGAATTGCAGGATTAGCAAAGCTTTTAAATGTTCAGTTTGATAAAAGTTGTGTTGATTCTTCTCGTCTTTTTTACACACCTAGGCACCCTGAAAAACCAGCAGCTAAGCCACGTATCATCATCATTGCGGGGAAAAAACTTGATATTGATACAGTTGATCGTATCAGCACTCAAAAGGAACGGAATTCCCCTAAGAATATGAATGGGGAAGATGAAAAATCAAAAAAACTGAATACGCCAGAATTTACAGAGATTTCCGCTGAACTGCAAGATTGGTATCGTTATTGTCGTACAACTTTCCAGTGTGCAAACCTTCTTGAAAAAATTGATAAAGTTCGTGGCAGGGCTTCAGGTGTAACAGGTCTTGTTATTGAATGCATGTTTGATGAGTATCATTCAAATGCAGGTGATGAAACTAATATGGCATGTGTGGCCTTTAATGCGGGTGATGGCGATAACTCTGATGCCTTTGGATGTTTTTGCCTCCATGATAGTTGCCAAGAAAGAAAGCCGCTGGAATTTGTGGCAAAAGCAATTGAGTTAGGGTGGATCACTATTGATGATCTTTGGTCTGATGATTACAACAGCAAACCGCAAATCAAACCAGCATCATTTGATGAGTTATCCAGTTCCCTAGCAAAACTGGATGACGAATCTTCCCATGAAGAAACCGGGAAAGTTATTTGTAAAATTTCGCGCTCAAACCTTTCATGCAATGAGGAAACAATCCTAAAAGCCAAGTTCATTAAAAAAACTGGAATGGCAAAGCCTGACCTCAACAAAATATTACAAAATGAAAAGAATGAAATTGGCAAACTGAACACTCAAGCCCAATTGGATGAAATGGTGGAAAGTGGACTTACAGTAATTCCAATGTCCACGGTTAATATACCTCTTTGGAGCAAAATGGCTAAACAAGCGCTGCAAAAAGCTAATGATACCGACCCAAGATTGTTTATTATCAATGAACAAATTGGAAGGATAAAGCTTTCTGAAACAGGGAACACTTCAATCCAATTGATAAATGAAAAACAATTTGCAAATGAGATCAATAATGTCACAAGATGGGTTCATGATAATGGAAATAATTTGCAAATTAAACATGCTCCAAATGAAGTAGTGAGTCATCTTTATGCAGAAGTTGAACCATTTCTTCTTGAGTTGAAAAAAATTGTGAATACCCCAGTCTTTAAAGCTGATGGATATTTACTCACAAAATCCGGTTACGATCAAAAATCAAAACTACTTTATGCCCCACCATCTTCTTTGAAACTTGATTCGGTTAGTGAGAAGCCGACTTCTGATGAAGTAAAAGAAGCTTTAGATTGGTTGCTGAATGAAGCTCTTGGTGATTTTTGTTTCAGTGATTCACAAAATGGAAAATCTTCAAAAGCTCATGCATTAGCCATGATTCTTTTACCGTTCATTCGGGAAATGATCACTGGTTCAACACCCATTCATTTAATCAGCAAGCCTAGTCCGGGAACCGGGGCTAGTTTACTGGTTGACCTATATGCCATCATCACAACAGGACAACGAGCATCGGCGAAAACGGAAACGAGAGATGAGGAGGAGTTTCGTAAAAGCCTGACCGCAACCTTGATGAGCGGAATATCTTATTACTATCTGGATAATTTGCATCGAAAACTGGATTCAGCAGCATTTGCAAGTGTTTTGACTACTGGTCATTGGACTGACCGGCTTTTGGGAAAAACACTAACTGTAGACCTACCAGTGCGGTTGCAGTGGATTTTGGCGGGCAACAACCCTCGGTTGTCTAGTGAATTAACAAGAAGAAGCATTCTAATACGGTTAAATGCGGAAACACATGATTTGACTTCGAGAAAATTCCGTCATTCTAATTTACCACATTGGGCAGAGAAAGAACGAAGCAATTTGGTCTGGTCAGCTTTGACTATTATCCAGAATTGGATATCAAAAGAAAAACCCAACAACCCTAATTTACCAATATTACCATCATTTGAAAGCTGGTCAGAAACCATGGGTGGAATTCTGTTTAGTTGTGGTGTTGAGGGATTTTTAGAAAACAGAAAAGACCTTGGTGATTATGCT
>JAJFHS010000051.1 GCA_021775475.1 Hyphomicrobiales bacterium | reverse complement strand
GCGATGCCATCAACCCCATCCTCGCAGCAGCAGGATACAACTTCCGCCTCATCCTCAAGTGGATCAGGCTTCTTTGGCTCAAAATCTGGATCATCTGGATAGTCAGTCAATCAGCCAAAATCGCGTAGTTCACGTTCGACTCGTTGGTCGTTCGCTGCGCTCCTCCGGTGCCACAATGACAGGTTATCCGTATAGCACCCGGACGAGCGCTAGCGTTGGACTAGGGCCCAAGGGGCCCGCAGCCTTAGTGGCGCTTGAACGTCACTAATTATGAGCCGCTTGAGTGCTACTTAAGAGCCAATCAAGCCCGGTACAAAAATCCTTCGACTGGATCAACACCTTCAGGTAACTCAAGCGTTTCCCAATCATCCTGATAATACCTGTCGGTTGAAACGATAATCCCTTTCGGGCGCATCATAGGTACCAGCAGCGGCGATATTATACGGCCAAGGGCTTCGTTTGCTGCCAGATCATGGTTGCCGATATCGGCATGCACCAGAGCGACCTGACCTTTAAAGCGCGACTGGACTTTTTCCAGGTTTTCCACCACGTCGCCGAGAATAAGATTTTCCTCGGGCGGAATGCAGTCGGGATGAGATTTGCCGCTAAGATCAAAAACAATCACATCGCGGTCAGGAAAAAGCTTGCGCAGGTGATCATAGGTGCGCCCGTTGCCAAGACCTAATTCAAACACCGGGCCGGGCAGATCACGAATGTCTTCAGCGCCCCAGTTCAAACATTTCGCCTGGGCGGTCATGCGGGCAATAAACACGTCTAGTCGGCTCATGTGAATTTTTCCAATTCTGTTTCGGCTTGTTGTTGAGCTATTATATGTACGTCTTTTGTGCCGGTTCAAGGTGATGTATTCGGCATTGACAGGAACGTGATAAAAATTGTGCACGCTCGAGCCAACAGTTTTTTGGAAAATGGTGCTGCCGGGAGGAATTGAACAAGCACTTCATATAGCTTCATGTGGTATCTTTTGCAACCATTTTTCCCAGTTTTTTCGTATTTATTTGCATCACACCATTTCATGTTGTATCCATAAATACCATATATAGAGGTGGATACAAAGGTGGATTGAAAAATGGCCGCACTTAATAAGCTGACAAACCTGAAGGTTAAAAATGCCAGACCCGGAAAATATAATGATGGTGGCGGCCTTTGGCTGGTGAAGCGCAAGGATGGCGGCGGCCAGTGGGTTTACAGATATGAAATCCATGGCAGGCGTCGTGAGATGGGCTTAGGCTCTATTTCTGGTGTTTCCGTCAAGCAGGTACGAATTGATGTTGAAAAATGGCGACAGGTAAAACGCATCGGTGAAGATCCCATAAAAGAGCGTGACCGCTTACGTCGGCAATCAGCAAGAGAACAACCAACGCTTGAGGCAGTCTTTGAAAGTGCATTTGAAGCCCGCAAGGCGCAATTGAAAAGCGACGGTAAAGCTGGCCGGTGGGATACACCTTTACGACTTCATGTATTGCCGAAACTTGGGAAAGTGCCCATTGAAGAGATTGATCAGCTAGATATCAAAAATGCCCTTGCCCCTATCTGGCATGCAAAAGCCGCCACCGCAAAGAAGGCGCTCAACCGGATTGGCATAATCTTTAAGCATGCGGCGGCCATGGGTTTGGCTGTTGATATGCAGGCAAACATAAAAGCCAGGGCGCTACTTGGTGCTCAACGTCATGTGCCAAAAAATATCCCGTCATTACCCTGGCAGGAAATACCCGCATTCTATGCAAGCCTGGGCAAGCCCACAAATTGCCATCTTGCATTACGCCTGTCGATTTTAACCGCTTGCCGGTCCCAGGAAATCAGGTTTTGTCATGTTGATGAAATTGAAGGCGATATCTGGACAATACCGGCAACCAGAATGAAAGACGGGAAAGAACATCGCGTAGCTTTGTGCAAAGAGGCTTTGGCCGTGATTGATGAGGCTATTGCATTAAATGGCGAGGGATTTCTATTCCCGAATGCTCACAGTGGCGTCATTTCGGATGCCACTATGTCGCGCATGATGGAACGCAGGGGCATGGAAGCCCGCCCGCATGGGTTCCGCGCCACCTTCAGAACGTGGTGCGCAGAGGCCACAGACATGCCTTATGAAGTTTCAGAAGCCGCCATTGCTCATGTTACCGGAAGCGTCGTTGAGCGAACCTACAGGCGCACAGACTTCCTTGAGAAGCGAAGAACATTGATGGAAAAATGGTCAAATCACGTCTTGGGGCAAACTGGAAACGTAATAAAAATGCAAGTCGCCGACAGGTAATCACAAAGGGATTCGGAATTTTATTTACAGTTTCCCACAGAATAGAAGAAATTACGCACAGCTTCCTTTTTTATGAAGTTGAAAATTTTATAGCAAATTCAAAAGCTTAATAACAGTTCGTGAAAATGGGTGTTGATAACTTTGGGTTTTCAACAGGCAAACCCATTCTCAATAAGCGCCAGAAAGCGAGTCGGCGTATTATGAATGCTCATGAAACGGGAACGGCCAAGTTTGGACACCAAACCGCTCCCGAATCAAATGTCAAACCCGCAAGGGGCTATAATAGGAAGTTAGTGCACATTTTAGTGAGACTCAACAAATTTTGTACAAAACCGTGCGCAGTTTTTAAGAAAGCATTCTATTACAGTCTCTTGCGCCAATCGAAAGGCGCAAAATTTGCCCCAGAAAACTGAACCTAAATTTATCAGAATAAGCGGTGCGATCAAGCGTTATGGCTTGAGCCGCTCAACCTTCTACCGTGCCATCGACAAAGGCGAAATCCACCCGATCAAAAAGGGAGGATGCGTGCTGTTCTCGATTGATGCCCTGGATAAATGGATTTTGTCCGAAACCAGCCCCACCACATAAAAACTCCCGAACCCGAATACAAATCAAGGTTCCTATGAATGCCGAAAACGCAACGGCATTTGTTTGCAACAGGAGAATTATGTGGCGAACGGTAAAACCCGAAAACCAAACTGGCGGTGCATCAAGCGCCATCGCAACTATACGGTCAATGATGTCGCCCGCGAACTTGGTGTGGCCAAGGGAACTGTGCGGCGCTGGATCAAGAACGGCTTGCCTGCAATTAACGACAAGCGGCCAACGCTCATTCTTGGTGCTGATCTGGTGGAGTTTCATAAACGCCGGACAAAACCAAAACACAAATGCAAACGCAACGAATGCTATTGCCTCAAATGCCGGGTGCCACGAATTCCGGCCTGGGGCATGGTTGAATATTTGCCGCTTACATCGACTGGCGGCAACCTACGCGGCCTGTGCCCCGAATGCTGCACTCTCATTTGCAGACGCATTGCACTGGCCAAATTACCAGTCCTGGAGGGCATTCTTAAAGTGACAATCAGGAGGCAGACAAATGATTAGTGCGATTTTTGGCACGGGTCCTTCCCTGTAGTTTGGCACGAGGGTAACGCGCAACCGCACTGTTTTGGTGCTGACAGGCATTTTTAGCAGTGGTCAATCATGCAGGCAGAAGAACACCTAATGGATAGTGCCAGACCCTGCCTAAATGATACCTTTGAAAAGGAGCCATAAACCCATGCGAAAACACGGCCTGTTAACGGGCGTATCAAGCAGCAAGTACGCTTCGACCCGACACCCTATCACAACCCCGGCAGGGGGGAGGTCAAATCCCTATGGCTTTTGAACAAGTACACCGGTGTGGGTACGCATTTGCCATAAACCCGTACAGAAAACATTTTCCAACGCTAAAAGGGCAACCCCATGCAAAAACACCATCCGGCTAACGAGCGCATCAAGCGTGCATATTTTATCTACCTGGAGGAAGCGCACCGCATGGCCGTGTCTTCTGTTGATCAGGTGGCGGCAGCAATTGCGCTGTTTGAAAAGTCTACCGGTTATAAGGACTTCAAGCGGTTTCACATTGAACAGGCGCGCAAATTTAAGCGCCAAATGAATGAACAGGTCAATCCCAAAACCGGCAAGCCACTGGCCAAGGCAACAATACTTTCGCGGTTGATGGCATTAAAGGCATTCATCAAATGGCTGGCAGGGCAACCCGGCTATAAATCACGGATCAATTATTCCGATGCCGATTATTTCAACACCAGCGCCAATGATGAGCGCATTGCCAAAGCGCACAGGGAAAAGCCGGTACCGGAGATAAAGCAAATCCGGCAGGCTCTTGAGGCCATGCCACAAGAAACCCCTATCCAGCGCCGCGACCGTACCGTGTTTGCATTCACCCTTTTAAGTGGCATGAGGGATGATGCCATCGCCTCATTATCCCTTTGCCACATTGATCTTGAAAAACGCACTATCTTTCAGGACGCACGGCAAGTGCGCACCAAAGCCAGAAAAACCATTGCTTCCAAGTTCTTTCCGGTTGGCGAGGATTTTGAGGAAATCGTTATAAAGTGGATAGCCGAATTGAAACACAAGCATCACTTTAGCCCCGACGATCCCTTGTTTCCGGCAACCAAAATTGGCCTGGGCGCAAGCGGGCACTTTGAAGCGTTGGGGTTGGTACCCAAGCATTGGAAAAGTGCCGGTGCCATACGCAAGATTTTCAAAACTGCTTTTGAGAATGCCGGATTGCCCTATTTTCATCCCCACCTGTTTCGTAAAACTCTCACGACCCTGGGCGAAAGAACGTGCCGGACACCAGAAGATTTTAAAATCTGGAGCCAAAACCTAGGTCATGAAAAAGTGCTGATGACATTCACCAGCTACGGTGCAGTTTCCTGGAGCAGACAGTCAGAAATTCTGGAAGAACTGCGAAAGAGGGATAAAACTGTCGATGAAGATACCAAACCCTTGGATGACAAGACTGTTCGAAGGGCGCTCGCGCAATTGCTGGAAAATTAATCCTGCTGGCATAAGAAAAACCACGTATGGTTTGAAAATAGAATAATAAATAACCTGAAAGCATTTGGATGATACCGGATTACCAAACACTCATGCTCCCGGTTTTGCTGGCTGCGCAATCTGGCGAAACCTATACTCACGACGTTGTTAATGATTTGGCTATGCAATTTGGCCTCACCAGTGACGAGCGCGAACAACTCCTTCCCAGCGGCAAACAACGTGTTTTGGATAACCGCGTTCATTGGGCTAAAAGCTACCTCAAACAGGCCGGTCTCGTTCACTACACCAAGCGCGGGTATTTCAGTATCACCGAGGCTGGCAGGTCTGTGCTGGCTAAATCACCGCAGCGCATTGACAATAATTTTCTGCAACAGTTTTCATCGTTTCAAGATTTTCAAAACCGCAAGGGAACGCGCGGTGGAACCACAACGGCAGCCGTTTTGGATGTCACCGAAAAATCCGATACAACTCCAGATGAAGACTTGCGGCTGGCTCATCGAACGATCAACACAGCACTGGCCGCTGATCTTCTGGACCGGGTACGACAGTCCACACCGTTATTTTTTGAAAAGTCCAGTTTCATTAACTGAAAAATTACCATTTTAATATTCAATATATTCAGTTCAAATGCATTTTGAACGGCAACAAATTTTTTTAATAAATTCTAATAAAAAATATCAGGTGATAAATGTCTCTTATATTGGTAGTCGATGATGAAGAGTTGGTCAGGAAAACAATAGTCCAGACCCTTGCAAAACTTGATCATGAAATTATTGCTGTAGAAAATGGTTTAGAAGCGGTTAAATATTGCCAAGACAACGAGCCTGATCTGATGATAACTGATATCATCATGCCCGATATGGAAGGTATTGAACTCATAATGAAGCTCCATGAAAAGAGCCCACAAATGAAAATTATTGCAATATCGGGAGGTGGCCGAATTAGTAATTTTGATTTTCTAGAGATAGCGGAAAAAATGGGGGCTGACGTGATATTACATAAACCATTTCTCCCTAGTGAGCTTCGCGAATCCGTGCAGAATTTACTTAAGTCTCTGACCCCCGCTTAAGGACGGATTAGGATAACTATTCTCGGACTAATTAAACCATCAGATAACTTGAAAATATCAATGCAAAACGACGGCGTATTAAAATTAGTAAAGAAATTGTTGCTTGGCGACAAAAAGAGTTCCGGATCACAATCAGATTCAGATGGTAACCTCGAGTTATCTGCAGGTAAGATTAATTTTTTTAATCTTGCTGATATAAGGAATCGGCTTGGCCCGAAGTGGCCGCAATATAGTAAAAAAATTAGTATTGTGGTTGAAAAAACCATCAAGCAGAATATTTCTGATCAAGATGTACTTAACAAGGTCGATGAAGAGAATTACATGATTGTCTTCTCTGGATTATCCCTCAAAAATGCCCGTTTCAAATGTGCGATAATTGCGGACGAGATAGAGCGAAATCTGAACTATAAGAATGAACTCAATGGTGAGATAATTATCAAAACAGTAGTTATTACCCTTGATAACAATATCCGGATAAGCGAATTAAACAAAAAGGAAATTTGGAACCGAATAAGCTCTCTGTTAGATGGTGCCGAAAAAACTAAATCAGATTCCATAGTTGACCAAGGGTCTAATGGTTCAAAGTCTTTGAACCTTTCGGAAGTTGGGTGGGCCTTTCGTCCAATCTGGAATGTTGAAAATAAGCTTGTAGCTTCCTATCGCTGTTCGCCATTTTGGTACTCTGATGATGGCATAGTTTATTACGGCGTTTCTACAGCACTTGATCATGAATCTGGTATAGACTTTATGTCGATTGACATCCAGACTTTGGAGCGCGCCATCAAAGGGGTTCGTGAACTGATTGCTGAAGGAAAAAGCAGTTATGTAACTGTGCCAGTACGATTAAGTACATTAGGCCAACGGTCATCACGCAGTCACTATCTTAACATTTGCCGTAATATCCCCACTAGAAATAGAGATCGTCTTATATTCGAGTTGGTGGATATTAGCCAACAGTATAAACACATGGCTCATCGGATAGTAGAAATGCTCCGCCCATACGGCCGAAACGTCGTTTGTATGACTGAATACGGATGTTCTGATTTAAGCCAGTTTAAGGGAAAAGGGCTTAGCATTGTTGGTTTATCCATCCCTCATAAAGGGCTGAGCGAAAAAGTGATAATAGAGGAGTTGGGGCGGTTCTCAGACCAAGCAAAAAAAATTGGTGTGAAGACTTATGCTGACGGTATACAATCAATGAGTTTGATTGCCGCAGCATCGTGTAATGGGTTTACCTTTCTTGTAGGCAAGGAATTTGAATTAGATTTGCGCAATCCACAAGAAGTCTACCCATTATCACTGGAGTCGATGTACGGGCATATGTTGTCTTAATTATAATTTATATGTCGAATATATAACAAGTTAAATACAGTAAATCAAACATTGGATATAAAAAAATAGAACGCTTCTGCTTTCGGAGTGACCTTTACTGCTATCCACTATTAGGACTTACATAAAAGAAAGAATCTATCGATGCGCATTCCGGAGTATTCGGCCACCCATTCCAGCAACATCCGGCCACCTATCCCGGAGTATCCGGCCACCTGTGACGCGCTGCTTTGAGGCGCTTGGTTTTTGTGTCAGTTGACGGGTGTTTCGTCAAGGGTTTTGGTTT
>JAJFHS010000006.1 GCA_021775475.1 Hyphomicrobiales bacterium | reverse complement strand
ACAGCCGTCATGCCAGCCTGATGTTCTTTCAATATTCCGATAATCTGTTCTTCGCTAAACCGTGATCGCTTCATTGTCCGTCTCCTGATTGAAAACAGACTAACTTAAAATCGAGGAGCTTTCAGGGGAGCACGTCACCTGCTGCCTCTGGATACCGGCTTTCGCCGGTATGACGGGGAGGTGGATTAATTCTAACTGCTACTGGCGGTATTCAGGCCGCAATTCAAATTTCCCTAATCAGCGTAAGTCAATCTGACGCCCACTGTGTTGACGTCATAATCGGCACCGGCAGCGTTGCTGTCAAATTTCTGGTATTGGTATCGCGCGCCCAACGTCATATTGCGACCCAGTTCATAGTCGATGCCAAATGACAGATTGTAAGTTGTCTCGTTGAGTGAAATTTCGTTGAAATCTTCATAATTAACCGATGCTCTGGCATTGAGGTCGATGTTTTCGCGCCAGGCATGGGTGACACCGATAGAAGCTGTGCGCTGCACTGAACCTGACGATCCACTGAGTGTTGTCTGGCCGAGGTCGGTTGACAGGTTGGCGGTGACAACTGTCAGCTGGCTCGGTGCCCAGGTGAAAGCAGCATTGGCGACCAAGGCGTCAACATCACTAAAACTCGCATCCTCAAATGTCGCCTGACGGTAACCGACAGAGAATTCACCATTCAAAAGACCGGAAAACTCAACAGTGACACCGGCGTTTGCGCCATAGCTTTGTGAGCCACGAACGTCGCCATTATTATCAACCTGACGGTCATAGACGGTCTTGGCATATGTCAGTTCGCTAAACACGCCAAGGCGGGGCGAGACATCATATCCCACTCTTAATGCCGTGCTGGCTTCGTAATTATTCCGGTCGGAATTATCTTCGATAGTGCCATTGGAAAGGGGTGTGTCGTCGTATTCATTTGATTGAAAGCCACCGCGCAATCTAACCGCCATTCGGTTAAAGCGCTTATTGAGTGCAGCACTGGCATTGAAGCGGTAAATATCTGTTGGACTGGTGGCATTGGCATTGAGATCGACCGAGCCGCGCGCTTCTTGATCAAGGATAAACCCGGTTCTTAAATTCAGAGTAGTGTCGCGTTTGATGTCAAGACGAAGCTGAGCCTGAGTATTGAAGGTGACCGTATTTTCGGAAGGGTTTTTTTCGAAAAATGTGCGCGCACCGTCGAGGCTAAGCCGCAGCGAATGACGTACCCAGTCGCTTTGAAGAGCGAGTGATGTATTTAAAGTATAGATCCTGTCACTGCGTTGGTTGGTTGAGCTGGCAAAAACATTGTCGGTATAATCAGCTCCGGCCTCATACAGGCTGGTCAGCACAAAGGAGCGCAGTCGGAGGCCGCGACCATCGTCAATTTCGCGCGCGTTAGCTGTTGGAATATTTCCTTGAGCGCGGGGAGGGGAAATTTGCGCGAGGTTTTGAGCGGCGTCTTCAGCAGCAATTTGGCTGGCAACACTTTCCGGCGGTGGCGGAACAGGTTGGTTTTCAGCCAAAACCACACCGGATACAGTTTCCTGTGCCTGGGCAAAGCTTAAGCCTGCGGCGCAGATTGCCCCACAAATCACCCATTTTGCCACACGTTGTTTTGTCGGCATTTGACACTACCACTTAACGAAAAACCGGGACATGCTCGTACAAATTGCGAGAATCCAAATGAAAACCCGACCGGGAACTTTCGCCAAAGCTAAACAATTATGGTTAAAGACTGGTGTATAAGCGTTGCGGGGTGTGACGATTTACCCCTTGTGTTCGACGCTTAAAAAGCGTTATTGAACCAGCAGTTTTTCAATATTATTTTTACAAGAAATCATCTATGCCGCAGGGACAAAAACCCACAACACCATCAGCAATAATAAAAACAGCGTGCCGGACAGTTGAGATCGAGGCTTTCGGGCTGGCACAACTTGCCAAAGCACTTGCAGATGGCCTGGGCCGGGATTTTGAAAAAGCCATTGCGTTAATAGAACAAGCGCAAGGCCGCGTCATCATTTCGGGCATGGGAAAAAGCGGTCATATTGGCCGCAAAATAGCCTCAACGCTGGCGTCTACCGGCACACCGGCAATGTTTTTGCATGCCGGCGAAGCGAGCCATGGTGATTTGGGTATGATCACCGAAGACGATGTTATTGTCGCCCTGTCATGGTCGGGCGAAACTGCCGAACTCACCGGCATTGTCACCTATGCCACGCGTTTTGGCATTCCGCTGATTTCAATCACCTCAGGCGTTGATAGCACGCTTGCCAAAGCCTCAACCGTTGCCTTGTGTCTGCCAAAATGCGATGAGGCCTGCCCCAATGGTCTCGCACCCACCACCTCAACCACCATGCAACTGACCATGGGGGACGCTCTGGCAACCACGCTTTTGGACCGGCGCGGCTTCACACCAAGTGATTTCCAGACCTTTCATCCCGGTGGCAAGCTGGGAGCGAGTTTAAAAATTGTTGGCGATATCATGCACACCAACGAAGACCTGCCCCTGGCGGGCGAAAAGACCAAAATGTCAGAAGCTTTGGTGATCATGACCGACAAGGCCATGGGGTGCTTAGGGGTTGTCAATGATGCAGGAGAACTTGCCGGGGTCATAACCGATGGTGACTTGCGCCGTCATATGTCGGAAGATCTGCTGGGCAAAACAGTTGAAGACATCATGACCCGCGATCCAAAAACCATCAGCCCCGATGAACTCGCTTCATCGGCATTAAAACTGATCAATGCATCGGCCATAACCAGCCTGTTCGTCGTCGAAGATAAAAAACCCGTTGGCATCCTCCACCTCCACGATCTCTATCGCATTGGTGTGGTATAAGAGGATCCAGCGCATATGGAAAAACCTCTTTTTTTTCGTCATTCCTGTGCTTGTCACAGGAAACCATGCCTCTGGTTTGTCGCGATGAAAGCACTATCGAATTAGTTTCACATCGTGAGGAATGGATCTCTGTGACAAGCACAGAGACGACGATTTCGGGAATACGGTTGATTTTATCACCGATAATCGGGTTATCTTTGATACTGGCGGCAACAAGTTTCGCCTCATCGTTCACATTGCCTATCCGTTCAAGCGGATATTGATTAAATTCGTCGGTACGCACGCAGAGTACGACAAGATCAACCCGGAGAAAGTATGATGAAAAACATTCGGCCCATCCGCAATGAAAGCGACTACGACTGGGCACTTGAAGAGATCGAAGCCTACTTTCAGGATCAACCCAACCCCGGTACGCCCGACGCCGACAGGTTTGACGTTCTGGCCGCTCTTATCGAAACCTATGAAGACAAGAACTGGGCAATTGAAGCCCCCACCCCGGTTGATGCTATCCGTTACGCTCTTGAACTCAATGGCGAGAAGCAATCCCGCCTGGGAGCAATACTCGGCTCAAACTCAAGAGCGTCCGAGATAATGAACCTGAAACGACCCCTGACGTTAGCCATGATCCAGAAGATTTCAGTAGAACTCCCCATACCCGCCGAAGTTCTGATCCAGCCTTATCATTTGTCTGAGTAAGCCATATAAGAAATAAAATATGATACACGGTGTTTAGATAACTCTTACTCTTACTGTAAATCCAACAAAATCCTTGAACCTCGGGGAAAATACAGCATGGAAAGCTTCTATGAGTGTAACATTAAAAACACTTAAAATGCTTTGGGGAAGAGCAGCAGGAAGGTGCTCATTTCCTGACTGCCGTCTCGATTTGGTTCATGACGACTCTCAAACAGATGATTCTTCGCTTGTGGGTGAGAATTGCCATATCGTGGCAGAATCAAATAGGGGACCAAGAGCTGATGCATCAATGCCGGAATCAAAGCGAAATTTGTATCAAAATCTAATTCTAATGTGCAGAGTTCATCACAAAGTTATTGATGATACCACTTCTGTATACTCCGTTAACCGATTACACGAGATTAAGCGCCAACATGAAAACTGGGTAGAACATCAATTGGGTTGGAATGTTGAAAAACAACGCGAAGATGAGCTGTATGCGGACATTATGGAAAGCTGGGAGCGCCTTGCTCACATTGATGAATGGTCAGATTGGAGCAGCTTCATACTTTTTGGCGGACAGCCAAGTTTGAACGTTGAAGTCGATAATGACTTGGAAAAATTGAGGAAATCGTTACTCAAAAGAATTTGGCCATCACGCTATCCGCAAATTAAAGATAGCTTCGATAACTTTGCGCTGGTGCTTAATGATTTTCAAGAATGTTTTCGCAAGTATGCGGAAAGGGTAGATGGCGCATTAATTACTCGAAAAATTTATAATATCGATGAATGGAGCGAAGAAAAACACTTCCACCTTCTTGAGCAGTACAATTTTCAAGTTGATTTAGTTCAAGATTTAATGCTCGAATTGACGCGCGCTGCAAATCTTGTTTGTGATGTATTTCGGTTACATGTAATGCCTGATTACAGATTGTCTATAGGCCGCCTTACTGTGCAGTCTGGTCCGAGCGAAAATTTGAGTTTTCGTGAAATGGTTCCCGAATATGGCTTGGAAGAAAAATCCGAATTTCATCCATATCCAGGGTTCGATACTTTTCTCGATGTTCGTTCAACGCGAGATTTTCACTTCGGGAAGGGGCACCGTGAAATAACATAAAATTGTGGTTCAAGAAATTTTACAACGACCTATAGGGTGTTTCGGAAATTTTATTCCTTTACGTAATTCAGGCCAAACCTCCATTTACACTCTTTGGCTTGTCACCAGCCGCATTCGGGCATAATCTCAACTGAAATTGTGCTTCTCAGCACATTACCAATGCGTGGTTCGGGATTAGTTCCCGCATTTGCGTTCCATACCCTTTAAACACCCACAAAAACCAAAAGGACATCCCCTATGCCAACCATCAACCGAATTGCTGATTTTCATGATGAGATTACTGCCTGGCGGCGCGATATGCATGAGCATCCCGAGCTTTTGTATGAGGTTCATCGTACTGCCGGGCTGGTTGCGGACAGGCTTAAGGAATTTGGTGTTGATGAGGTTGCTACCGGCATTGGCCGCACTGGCGTGGTGGGGGTGATCAAGGGGCGTAATTCGGATAGTGGTCGGGTTATTGGTCTGCGTGCTGATATGGATGCTTTGCCTATCCATGAGATGACCAAGCGCGATTATGCGTCCAAGACCGATGGTGTCATGCATGCCTGTGGTCATGATGGCCATACTGCGATGTTGCTGGGGGCGGCTAAATATCTGGCTGAAACGCGTAATTTTGACGGTACGGCGGTGATTATTTTTCAGCCGGCTGAAGAAGGTGGCGCCGGTGGCAAGGCTATGGTTGATGATGGTCTTATCGAGAATTTCAAGATTGATGAAGTTTACGGCATGCACAATATGCCGGGCATTCCGGTGGGTGAATTTGCCATCCGCAAAGGTGCGATGATGGCGGCAACCGATACATTTGAAATCGAGATAGAAGGCAAGGGCGCGCATGCCGCCATGCCGCACAATGGTATTGACCCTATTGTTATTGGCGCCAATATGGTTCAGGCGCTGCAATCGATTGCTTCACGAACAATTGATCCGCTTGGCTCGGTTGTGGTTTCGGTCACCACCTTTCATGGCGGGGATGCTTTCAATGTCATTCCCCAGACCGTCAAACTTACCGGCACCGTGCGCACGTTGTCGGCCGAGATACGTGACACAG
The DNA here is from genome assembly GCA_021775475.1 of Hyphomicrobiales bacterium. Classification (GTDB taxonomy): domain Bacteria; phylum Pseudomonadota; class Alphaproteobacteria; order Rhizobiales; family JAJFHR01; genus JAJFHR01. The sequence goes on along the minus strand of JAJFHS010000006.1, from coordinate 95,530 downwards.
CGGAAAAGCGCATGCGGGAAATTGTCGAACATACTGCTGCTGTATATGGCGCGCAGGCCAAACTCCTCTATGATCGAGGCTATCCCACCACCGATAATCACCCGAAACAAACCGATTTTGCCGTTGAGGTTGCCCGCGAATTAGTCGGTCATGATCGCGTTGAACCCAACACGCCACCGCTCATGGGGGGCGAAGATTTCTCATTTATGCTCAATGCCTGTCCCGGCGCTTACATCTTTGTCGGCCAGGGTGATACCGCCGGTGTGCACCATCCTGAATATGATTTTAATGATGAAATCATTCCCATCGGGTGCTCATTTTGGGCAAAAATTGTTGAAACGGCGATGCCGCTGGAAAAATAAAGTAAACATCTCGTTCACCCTTTTACCTTACACGTTGTTTAGAATTTGACAGGCGGGCAACAGTATTTGCCCATTGTATAGCGTAGTAAGGGTAGCCCCATGTCGATAATGAATATTATTTTAGAACCCAAACGTGGGCTAATCCGTGGGTTTGTCTTTACCCTCTTTGCCCTGACATTATCAGGGTGTGCGGTAGGTTCGGTTGCTGGGGCTGCTGTAAGCCTTGTGTCGGGAACCGTGACCGGTGCAGCAGAGGTTACCTCCAGCGTTGTCGGCGGCGTGGCTGATGCTGTAACACCAGATAGTGATAGTGAAACAACAGAATAGTTTTGCGCCATATTGTAACAGCTGATTTATTTCAATAAGATAGGTTCTTGAAATAATTCACTACGGCAATAATTCAATATGAACGCAACGAATACGTCAGTCGATATTTTTATCATCGGTGGTGGCATCAATGGTGCCGCTGTTGCCCGCGATGCTGTCGGCCGCGGCTTCAATGTCATGCTGGCTGAAGCTGAAGATTATGCCAGTGCGACGTCATCATCGTCTTCCAAGCTCATTCATGGTGGTTTGCGTTATCTCGAAACCTATGAATTTGCTCTGGTGCGTGAAAGTCTGCATGAGCGTGAAACCATGCTCAAAATTGCCCCGCATATCTGTTTTCCCTTACGCTTTTTGGTGCCGATAACACGCACGCAAAAACGCCCGGCCTGGATCGTGCGCATTGGATTAATGCTGTATGATTTCCTCTCAGGGGCAAAGTTGTTGGCGCGCAGTGGTGCCTTGTCAAAAACTCAGGTGGCCGCTTTGCCGCGATTGAGAAAAGACGATCTTACAGCGGTCTTGCACTACCCTGATTGCTGGATTGATGATGCCCGTCTGGTGCTGTCGACATTGATCGATGCGCGCAGGCGCGGGGCGGATATTCTCAATTACCGCCGGGTTGAAAAAATTACGCCGATTGAAGATGGCTACTCAATTGAACTGGATGAAAGGGGCAGCAAACGTAACGTTCATGCCCACTACGTCGTCAATGCTGCGGGCCCATGGGCAAATGCAGTGCTTGACGTTACTGACGCCCCTTTTCCACGTTCGGGTCTTCGTTTGGTCAGAGGCAGCCACATTGTTCTTAAAATGCCGGACCCGGTTGAAAATGTTGCCTATACCCTGCAAAGCCGCGATGGCCGTGTGATTTTCACCCTGCCGTGGCTGAACAGCAGATATCTGGTTATCGGCACCACCGATGCACCGCAAAAGGAAAATCCCAGACAGGCTAAATGCAGCGATGAAGAACGCGATTACCTGTTGAAATCCTACAATCGTTATTTTGCCCATCCTGGAGGTGCTGCCACCAGCGACGATGTGGTGTGGACCTGGGCCGGGGTGCGCCCGCTCATTGATGATGGTGAGGATAATCCCAGCAAGGTAACGCGCGAAAGCCGGCTGGCGGTGCAGAAAAATGGTGCCGGTGCCTTTGTCACCATCTATGGCGGCAAACTGACAACCCACCGCACACTTGGCGAAAAAGTCATGTCCAAATTGGCTGAAAACGGTGCCGACACAGGCAACTCCTGGACCGCAACCGCGCCTTTGTATGGTGGCGCTCTAAGCCGGGATGCGTTGCAAAAGCTGGCTGATGAAGGTCCCGAAGCTGTTGACAAGAACATCCGCCAGCGCTGGGTTTTTACTTATGGGAATGAGGCCCAGGTGCTTTTTGATGCCGTTCGATCTGATCCGGAAGCCGCCAGGGTTATTGCTCCGGGAATTCTGCTAGCCGAATTGCAACATAGCGTCGCCTACGAAGATGTGTTGCGGGCAGAAGATTTCCTCTATCGCCGGACCAAGCTTTTTATTGATCTTGATGAAGCCGGAATAAAAGCTGTCGAAAGCTGGTTTGACGAGCGTTAATAATCTCAACCGACGCAATCAACACGACAAAAAATCCGAAAACTGTACCAGAATGCGACAGTAATTCTTTATTTGTAAACCATGTTTCCTGAAAATTAACCTTATTTTTCAGTGGTTTGTGATCAACGACGGTGCCGGAATTTTAGACATTATTTATAGATCGCGAGTATTATCCACTCCTAAGGGTAACGCTTGGTTGTTAAAACCTTGCGCGTATTGAGTATTTAAGTTGGTGGGGAAAGTATGGATCTCGCAACAATTATTGGCATTATCGTTGCTTTTATAGTGGTGTTGGCCGCCATTTTTACTGGCGGCGATTTCATGACTTTCATCAATATACCTTCCCTGCTTATTGTTTTTGGCGGCGCTATTGCCACGACAGTTCTGCGCTTTCCCCTGACCGGTGTTCTGGGTGCTTTTGCCCTGGGTGGTAAAACTGTTTTTTCCAACAAAAATTTTGATGCGCGTGAAACAATTGATGAAATGGCGCGGTTGTCTGATGTTATTCGCAAAAACGGTCCTCTCGGCCTTGAAGGTGTACCGATCGAGGATACGTTTCTTGCCAAAGGCATTCAATACATTGCTGATGGTTATGATGCCGAATTTATCAAAGATACAATGGACCGTGAAAGAGACCTCAATCTTGAGCGTCTCGAAGAAGGTGCACGGGTATACAAAGCTTTGGGTGATGCAGCCCCTGCGTTTGGCATGATTGGAACTCTTGTGGGTCTGGTGCAGATGTTGAGCACCATGGATGATCCTTCCACCATTGGTCCTTCTATGGCGGTTGCGCTTTTGACGACGCTTTATGGCGCGATGATTTCCAATATGATTTGCCTACCCATAGCCGACAAGCTTGCCGCTAAATTCAAAATTGAGGAATTGAGCCAGAATCTGGCTATCGACGGTATTCTTCAAATTCGTGCCAACAAGAGCCCGGACGTCATCAAAGATGTGCTGGTATCATACCTTCCGCAAAACCTGCGTGACGAGGATGCCGAAGCAGCATAGGTAAAACGGCCAACCGGCAGACGAGAAAGACTGAAGACAGATATGGCAAAAGATAAAGCACCGGTTATTGAAGGAGCCCCGATGTGGATCGTGCTGTTTGCCGATCTCATGTCATTGCTGGTGGTGTTTTTCGTGTTGCTGATCTCGTTTTCTATTCAGGATGACAAGAAACTTCAGGTGGTTGCCGGTTCCATGCGTGATGCCTTTGGCATTCGAAAAGAGATAAGCAAAGCCGGTATGATTGAACGCGAAGGCTCGCCCGCGCGTGATTACGTCAAAAACGTCTCCGTGCTCGATTCCAAAAACGACACGGACTTTTCCAGCATCCGCAACAACAAGAAAAGTAAACAGGGTTCTGAAGCCAACACCTATGAGATCAAGGAAAACAATGTTGAAACCCCGCGCCAGTTTGCTCTTGCCGCTGCTTCCCTGCGCCAGGCCTGGCAAACAATGCCCGATATTGCTGAAATTTCTGAAAGTCTGATTCTTGAAGAAACGCCAGAAGGTCTCAATATTCAATTGCTTGATCAGGAAGGCCGTTCGATGTTTCCTACCGGCTCGGCTGAGCCTTATGATCGTACCAGACGGTTGCTCACTAAAATTGCCCCGGTGTTAAAAGCAATGCCCAACCGGGTACGGATAACCGGCCATTCAGATTCGACTAAAAACTATCGAACCGACAATTACGGCCTATGGGAATTAACCGCTGACCGGGCAAATGCTGCACGGCGTATTTTAACCGAGGGCGGCATGACAGATGATCAGTTCTTCGCTATCGTTGGCAAGGCAGACAGTGAACCGCTGTTTCCCGAAGATACGTTTCTGGCGGCCAACCGGCGCATTTCAATTTTGATCATGAATGAAGCACCCCCAATGTTGCCAACGCAAAAGCCGTGAGTGATGAACATCGAATAGAGCCTAAGAAAAAACCCGGTTTTGATACCGGGTTTTTTCGTAACTGAGATGATGAGGCTTTTATTTGATAAAGCCATCGAATTTCTTTTTAAAGCGGCTGACGCGCCCGGCGCGGTCAACAAGATGACCGCCACCACCGGTCCAGGCAGGGTGCGAGGATGGGTCAACATCCAGCGTCAAAGTGTCACCTTCAGAACCGTATGTGGATCTGGTTTCATATGTCGTACCATCGGTTAATGCTACCGTAATGGTATGATAATCTGGGTGGATATCGCTCTTCATCTGTTTAAACCTGAATTTGTTGGCCGCTATGACTTGGTAATTTTGCGCTGATATACCCTATGATGGCAGTGGACACAAGTGGCATACGCCAACTTGAATAATATATCTCAAATTTTGTTGGTCTGGATTGTTATAATCGTGTAAATGTCCGCTGACCTTAGGGTCAGGGCCCAAAGGAGCAAATATAAGCGTGCAGTCCAAACAAACCCTAGATGCGCCGCGTAGTTCTGGTGATGCAGGTGCAGAATCACTTGAAGATGTGGCTAAACGCCGGCGTAAAAGCCGTAATTTGCGCCCGCTGCTACAACTTGTCCCCTTTGTAACGCGCTATAAGGGCCGGGTGTTGTGTGCGTTTGTGGCGCTGTTTATGGCATCTCTTGCCACACTGGCCGTGCCGTTGGCCCTGCGCCGGATTGTCGATTTGGGATTTTCCGCCGAAAATGTCGAATTTATTGATAATTATTTCGCCATGATGATTGTTATCGCTGCGGTTCTGGCGCTGGCAAGCTCGGCACGGTTTTATTTTGTCACCTGGATTGGGGAGCGTGTGGTAGCCGATTTACGCGCTGCGGTTTTTGCCCGTCTCACAGCTTTGAGCATGAGTTTTTATGAACGCACCCAAACCGGTGAGGTGTTATCGCGCTTAACTGCGGATGCGACATTGATAAAATCAGCCTTTGGCGTCAGTGCATCGCTGGCCTTGCGCAATATTTTTCTGTTTTTCGGTTCAACCGCAATGATGGTTTATACCAGCGCGCGCCTGAGTGGTTTGGTGCTGTTGGCTTTGCCGATTATAATTATGCCTTTGATATTGTTTGGTAAAAAAGTGCGACGATTATCGCGTGATGCCCAGGATACTCTGGCAGACACAACCGCTTTTGCCAATCAAAGCCTGACCTCGATGCAGACTGTCCAGGCTTTCAACCACGAAGAAAAAGACCGGAAATTTTTTAACATCGCTGTGGAAAATGCCTTTGAAGCTTCACGGTTGCGGATGAAATCGCGGGCGATTTTGACGGCTTGTGTAATTTTTCTAACCTCGGTAAGTATTGTTGTCATCTTGTGGATGGGATCGCAGGAAGTTCTCATCGGTAAGCTTTCCGGCGGTACTTTGAGCCAGTTTGTGCTCTATACTGTGTTTGCCGCCGGTGCCATGAGCCAATTGAGCCAGGTTTGGGGGGAAATCCAACAGGCGGCAGGAGCGGGCGAGCGACTGGCGGAACTTCTCAATGAAGTTCCAGAGATACAGGCTCCGGTGAACCCGAAAAGTTTTCCCGATCCACTGCACGGGCAAATTGAATTTGAGCATGTCACTTTTCACTACCCGGCAAGACCGGACCAGCCTTCTTTGGATGATGTTTCGTTCGTTATCAGGCCGGGAGAAAAAATAGCGATTGTCGGCCCTTCCGGGGCGGGTAAAAGCACGCTGTTTCAACTGTTGCTGCGGTTTTATGATATTCAATCGGGTGCCATAAAGATTGATGGCATTAGCGTTGATGAGGTTGATCCGTCACACCTTCGCGCGCTTTCGGCAATTGTTCCGCAATTGCCGGTTATCTTCTCGACAAGCGCCAGGGAAAATATTCGCTATGGCAAGCCTGATGCTAGCGATGAAGAGGTTATAGAGGCTGCCAAATCGGCGCTGGCGCACGGGTTTATTGAAGACTGCCCGAAGGGATATGACACATCGTTTGGCGAACGGGGAATGACACTGTCAGGCGGGCAGCGCCAACGCATGGCGATTGCCCGGGCGATGTTGAAGAATGCCCCGATTTTGCTGCTGGATGAGGCGACAAGTGCGCTGGATGCGCAAAGTGAGCTAAGTGTTCAACAGGCTCTGGACGGGCTGATGCAAGACCGCACCACCCTGATTATCGCCCATCGTCTGGCCACGGTTAAAAATGCCGATCGCATTTTTGTCATGGAGAACGGGCGTATTGTGGCGGAAGGCAGCCATGACCAACTGATCAAACAGGGCGGGCTTTATCGTCAGCTTGCCGATCTGCAATTTTCTGGCGGTCTTAACGCCGACACAATAGCGGCGCAATAATTACGCCGATTTTTCCAATGAAAAGGATTGTTAATGTCACGTCGTAATACCATCATTACGTGGTTTGGAGTATTTTTTCTGCTGGGGTTAAGTGCCTTTGGTGTTCGCGTCTGGTCGCAAGCGGGGCAATTTACGACGGTCAAGAATTTGAATAGTAACGCATGTCAGATTTACGGCGGCATTCTTGCGCCGGAAGACATTGCAATCGATCGGGGCGCCCGGATTGCCTACATCTCAAGCCTTGATCGCAGGTTGGCGAGTTCTCAAAGCGCCAACGCATCCACGCTGCGCGGTACAATCCGTATGCTTGATCTGTCGACATATGCGCCCGGTGCAGAAATTAAATACAAAGACGTGACGCCGGATTTGCCAAAACGTTTTTATCCTCTCGGGCTTAGTCTTTTTACCGCAGCGGATGGAACCCGGCGATTGTTTGTGGTCAATCAGGTGGATGCAAACTCCCAAAGTGTAGAGATTTTCCGCGTCACTTCCAGCGGTCTGGCATATGAAAAATCTGTTGATTTGGGTGCCAATGTGGCCTTTGCCAATGACGTTCTGGCAGTAGGCCCGGATCAGTTTTATGTGACCGACAGCTCCATATCCGGCCCGGTTTCATGGGCTGTCAATTTTGCCTTTCAGCGTACGTCATCAAAGGTGTTTTACTTCAATGGCGAAAAGCTTGCCCCGGTGGCAACCGGTTTCAGTATGGCCAATGGGATTGCCATGTCGAAAAATGGTGAGGAAGTGTACGTGCTTGATACTTCCGCGCGCTCGTTACGGTTTTTTAAACGCAATATTACCGATGGTGTCCTTGAGGACAGTGGTGTTTTGTTCATCGGCACTGGCGTAGATAATATTGATGTGGCTGAAGATGGGGCTTTGTGGATAGCTGCTCACCCGCGATTAATGGATTTTGCCATGTACAGCGCCGGTTTGAAGTCGACGTCTTCGAGCCAGGTGATCCGCGCGGTAAAAGACACGGCGGGTGGCGGGGAAGTGCGCACGGTTTATCTTGATCTGGGGGAGAATATTTCCGGCTCCAGCGCCGCAGTTGCTTTTGACAAATTCTTCATCATCGGTTCTGCCATGGACAACAAACTGGCGATTTGTACGCGTAAATAGAAAACCCTGTCATTCCCGCGCAGGCGGGAATCTTGTATCAACCCAGAAAATGTAGACAGAAGATCTCCGCCTGCGCGGAGATGACGATATTATTTTATTCTATTTTTCAGTGAGCTTTAATTCGATGCGACGATTGCGCCGGTAAGCTTCAACACTGTCACCGCTATCCAGCGGCTGAAATTCACCGAAACCTGCCGCTACCAACCGATTTGCCGGAACACCCTCAGCAATCAGATGGCGCACCACGGCGATAGCGCGGGCGGCGGAAAGTTCCCAGTTGGAAGGGAATTGTTCTGTGTTTATGGGGTCTGCATCCGTGTGACCGTCAACGCGCAAGACCCAGTTTACTTCGCTGGGTATCTGGTCCTGCAATTCGATCAGGGCGCGCCCAAGCTTTTTAATATCCTCCTTGCCCTCAGGATTAATGGTGGCTTCGCCTTTGGCGAACAGGACTTCGGATTGAAACACAAAGCGGTCACCAACAACGCGAATATCAGAGCGCTTTTTTAGAATTTTGCTCAGGTTTTCGAAGAAATCTGATCGGTAACGCTCCAGCTGCTGGACCCGTTTGGCCAGAGCAATGTTAAGACGCTTGCCGAGGTTCTTTATTCGCTGCTTTGCCAGGTCGCGGGATTTTTCTGAATTTCCAAGTGCGGCACTAATCGAGGCCAGCTGCCGGCGAAGAGCGGTAATCTGCTGATTTAGAATTTCTATTTGGCTCAAGGCTTGAGCTTTAACTCTGCGCTCATCACTCAAGGAATTTGAGATGCCAGCGATATTACCGGCATTTTTCTTACTGTCTAACTGGTTTTTAAGAATTGTTTGCCGAAGTGCTCCCTGTTCAATTTCCGTGGCAGCCAGAACAGCCTTTAAGGTTGCCAGATCATTCTCGAGAGAGCTTTTGGAGCTGCGTTCAAGGGAAAGAATTTCGGTGAGTTCTGATATCTCGGCCTGAAGCTTGGACAAGGCATTGTCGCGGCCGGTTATCTCACGTGCCAGAAGGAATTGCGCCAGCATGAAAATTGACAAAAGAAAAATAATTACAAGCAGCAATGTCGCCATGGCATCGACAAAACCGGGCCAGTAGTCGGCAGAATCTTGTCTATGTCGTCGTCTTGACGCCATGGGCATGAGGATTAGTCCTTTTCGCGTCGAGGCCGCCGCGGGGTGTCATTGGCAATGTGTTCCAGAACATCTTTTATTTCGGCCTGCTTTTCAGCCTGGGCCTCAACCCAGTCTCTGATGGTCTGTTGTTCGGTGCGCATTTGATTGACAAGATCATTGATGCCAAGTGCGAGGGCTTCCATGGTGCTCTCGTCACCGCGATTGCGCGCCTGATAATTGTTCAGATGTTCAATACTGCGTTGTATGCCCAGTAAGGCGTGGCGCAAATGTTCCGGGGAAACGCCGGTTCCAGCGCTACTGTCATCTTCAACAGTTGATATGTTTGTAACCGTTGACAGCCAGTCTTCGAGGTTGGTGTAAAAACGGTTTTGTGCCTGCGATGTCTGTAAATCCAGAAAACCCAAAATCAGGGATCCGGCAAGGCCGAAAAGGGAGGATGAAAAAGCTGTTCCCATGCCTTGTAAAGGTGCTTCGAGACCAGCACGAAGTTCTTCGAAAATCACCCCACTGTCGTTGCGCCCGACATCGAGGGTGCGGATGGTCTGGGCAACGGAATTTATCGTATCCAGCAGGCCCCAGAAAGTGCCAAGCAGGCCTAAGAAAATAAGCAATCCGATCAGATAACGCGAGATGTCGCGAGCTTCATCAAGCCGGGTGCCAATGGAATCAAGTAAAGAGCGCATGGACAATGAGGTCAGCAACATGCCGCCTCTTTGTTCGCCTAACATGGTCGCCATCGGTGCCAACATGACCGGCGGGCTTGCCAGTTTAAGGCCGGGATCGCCAAACCTGAAAGTATTGACCCATTCCACTTCAGGAAACAGAATGATTACCTGACGAAAGGCATAGCCGATACCGAGTAGCAAAATACCGACAATCAGACCGTTCAGGCCAGGGTTGGCTGCAAAAGCGCCACCCAGTTGCGGGTACAGAATTGCGGCCAAAAAGCCTACAATGATCAAAAAAACCATCATCCTTACGACATAGGTTCGCGGCGATTCCAGTTGATATTGTTCTGCGTGTAAGGACATAAATCTACAGATGCTTTTCGGTTAGCGAAGAAGCATCCTAGCCGATTCATTTCTTATAGAGAAGTGTTGACTTCAAGATCATGCTTTAAGGCTTGAGCAATTTTTCCATCTGAGTGTGCAATGTGGAGTTTGCAGCAAGAACATTACCGGTTTCCATCATTGTTGGCTTGCCGGTGATATCGGTGATTGTACCACCTGCTTCGCGCACCAGAAGGATGCCGGCGGCGATATCCCAGGGGCTGAGGTCGCGCTCCCAGAATATGTCAAACCGGCCAGCTGCGAGCCAGGCGAGATCAAGAGCTGCCGAGCCCGTGCGCCGGATGCCGGCGACCAGCGGCTGCAGCTTTGCCAGCTCTTGCCTGAACAGTACAAGATCGCCCCGGCCCTGATGGGGAACGCCGCAACAGACCACAGAGAGGTCAAGAGATTTACGGTTGGCTACGCGCAGGCGAAAACGATCGTTGAGAAAGGCACCCTGGCCACGTTCGGCGACAAATAAATCGTCCAGAGCCGGGCAGTAAATCACACCGGCGACCAGAACTCCTTCGCGTTCAAGGGCAATCGAAATCGAAAACAGCGGGATGCCGTGCAGGAAGTTCGTAGTACCATCAAGCGGATCAATAATCCACTTGTGGGTCTTGTCAGTGCCTTCGATGGCGCCGCCTTCTTCCATCAAAAAAGAATAACCGGGCCGGGCGCGCTCAAGTTCTTCGTAGATAACTTTTTCCGCCCGCCGGTCGGCAGCCGAGACAAAATCTCCCGGACCCTTCAGGGAAACCTGGAGATTTTCAACCTCGCCCAAATCGCGCATTAATCCGCGCGCAGCCTTTTGAGCGGCCTGAACCATGATGTTGAGAAGTGCTGATCTGGCCATTATTGCGCCCGGCGAACGTAAGTGATGTCGGTGGTATCAACGATGATCTTTTCGCCGAGAGAAACAAACGGCGGCACCATCACCCTGACGCCGTTCTCCAGAATGGCGGGCTTATAAGAAGACGTCGCAGTCTGCCCTTTGACGGTGGGCTCGGTTTCGGTGATTTCCAGGGTCACATGTTCGGGCAGAGCAATGGAAATGGGGCGTTCTTCGTATAGCTCGAGGTCAACCTGCATGCCATCCTGCAGGAAGGCTGCGCGTTCGCCGACAAACTCGGTTGAGAGTTCTATCTGCTCGTAATTCTCAAGGTCCATGAAGGTTAGCATCTCACCTTCGGCAAACAGAAACTGGAAGGTTTTTTGATCAAGGCGGACGCGCTCAACAGTTTCGGATGAACGAAAACGTTCATTGAGTTTTGTACCTTCAATGATGTTTTTCAGCTCAACCTGGGCAAAGGCACCGCCCTTGCCGGGTTTGACGTGTTGGGTTTTTACCGCCACCCACAGCCCGCCTTTGTGCTGAATAATGTTGCCGGGGCGAATTTCGTTACCGTTGATCTTCATGTTGGAAGTGACCTCATAAATGCCCGGACCGCATCACAGTCCAGGTCGCGATTTGTGCGCAACCTATCAAGTCTTCCATAAGTTTGCACCTGAAAAGCACATTTAAATTTGTAAAGTGAGTTTCTTCATTGAGAAAGGTTTGATTTGGCGGGTGAACCGTATTGTTTTTCCCATAATTTGGCCCGCCTTTTGGCTTCGCCTCTCTCGCCTTCACTTAATGCTGTGGTTAATTCATCAAGCTCGGTGTTGGTGAGCCCACGGGCGCGGGCGAGAATGTTCCATTTGGCCGCTTCAATAAAATCGCGCTCAACACCGCGGCCTTTGTGGTACAGCCGTGCCATGCGGTTCTGGGCCACGACATTGCCCTTGTTGGCGGCAAAAAGCAGCCACTTGGCACCGACTTTTTCATCCTTTTCCAGGCCATCGCCCTTGAAAGACAAAAAGCCATAATCAACAGCAGCATCAACATTGCCCTGAATGGCGGCTTTGCCGATCCATTTTGCACTTTCAATCTGGTTTTTTTCAACCCCGCGTCCTTCGGCGAAAAGAACGCCGAGGCTGTATTGCGCCAGAGCGTTGCCCTGTTCGGCAGCTTTTCTAAACCACTTGGCGGCCTCGTCCCAATTCGCCTCAAGGCCTTGTATGCCGGTATTCAATATGCCCATGTTATATTGTGCCCTGACATGGCCCTGTTTGGCGGCTCTGAAGAAATTCAGACGGACCTGATCCATGTTAACCGGGCCTTCTTTTTTCGCCATGAGCATCAAGGCCAGTTCAAACTGGGCTTCGCGATGGCCTTTATTTGCGGCTTTTTCAAACCAGATGCGGGCACGCTCAAGATTTTTTTTGACGCCGCGACCGGTAAGATACAATGATCCCAGCATAGTCTGGGCGCGTAAATCACCGGTTTCAGCGGCCTTCAAAGCCTGGCGAAAGGCGGTTGCATATTCACCCTTGGTATAGGCTGCGAAGGCTTCGCGGTATTGTGCTAATGCTGTGCCTGGAAAAACACCAAAAGCGAAGATGATGGCAATCAGGGCATATGTTGGTCGCAACTTCATTGTTTTCTGCCGCAATCTGCAATCAAATCACTTATTGATTTCAGGGTCACGTTGGCGTTTTGACGGGAATTCCAGATGGTGGCATCGAGGAAGAGAAAATCAACACCGGCGTCAATCAGTGCCCGGTTTCTATCCCCTTCGGCGCATACTGGAGCAACACAGGGAATTTCAAACAATCCGCTCCACCAGTCAATCAGACTTTCCAGCGACTGGGGGTCATCGGAGGGATGTGGATTGGGAAGATCGGCGTCGAATAAGATGTAGTTACTGCCGATCTCACCAAAACACATGACGTCGTGGCGATTAAGGGCTGTAGTGAGGCCGACGATGCGGTCATCACCGAGTTTTTTTCTGGCCTTTTCATAGGTTTCAATGTCGCCGGAAACCTGTACGCCGTCGGCGCCAATCTGACGGGCAAATGCAATGTCGTCAGCGACAATAAATGCAGCTTCATGGTCAAGTGCACATTGCATCAAGGTGCTGGCATGTTCGGGGGAAGTCTCGCCGGTGTTTGAATAAAGAACAGCGGCAACATCATTGGCGCTCAGGGCCTCACTCAGCAAAAGCCCAAGAACATCCAGCGGCTGGCCCTCAGGGGCTGACAAATACAATCTACAAGGATGTTCGCTCACCAGACCCAACCCTCCACACATTTTCGTGACAAGGCTTATCACTATCGTTTGATTAAGGCGACTTGTGGGCAAAATCTATGAGGATGTTTCCATCGATGATTCCCAGTTGCCGCAAGCTGCCAATCCGTTCATGCGGGCGCGATGAGCGAATGCTGATTGGGCAGAATTGACATTTTCCACTTTGCCGCACCAGGCTTTAAGTGGCGCAGCCTGCAAGGCGCGACCGTAGGAAAAGCTGAGTTTCCAGGGCAAATCTGCGATTTTGTTCATGGCGTTTAATCGAGAGGTCGCCTGTTTGTCTGACTGGCCACCGGATAAAAATACAATACCCGGTATGGCAGAAGGCACATTTTCCTTAAAACACTGAATGGTTTTTTCTGCTATTTCTTCATCACTGGCCTGCACCGCACAGGTTGAGCCGGACAGCACCATGTTGGGTTTTAAAATAACCCCTTCGAGCATGACATTTTGCTCTTCCAAAGCGTTGAATAAAGCTTTGAGGGCGGCCGAAGTTACGTCAAAACAGCGATCAATATCATGATCGCCATCCATGATAACTTCTGGCTCGACGATGGGGACAATTCCTGCTTCCTGAGCCAGTGCTGCGTAGCGGGCGAGCGCGTGTGCATTGGCGTTGAGGCAGTGTTGTGTCGGAATGCCGGGGCCGATATTGATAACGGCGCGCCATTTGGCAAAGCGGGCACCAAGTTCGTGGTATTCGGCAAAACGTTCACGCAGACCATCAAGGCCTTCGGTGATTTTTTCACCGGGGCTGTCGGCAAGATCCTTGGCGCCGGTATCGACTTTGATGCCGGGGATGGCACCGGTATCGCATATAACCTGACATAAGGATGTGCCATCGGCTGCTTTTTGCCGCAAGGTTTCATCAAACAGGATAACACCGGAGATGTGGTTTTTCATGGCGTGTGTGGTTCGGAATAAAAATTCGCGGTAATCGCGCCGGTTTTGTTCGGACGATTCTGTATTGATACTGTCAAAGCGCTTTTTAATGGTGCCGCTGCTTTCGTCGGCGGCTAGGATGCCTTTGCCGGTGGCGACCATTTTTTGAGCAATCTGGCGAAGTTCCTGCGCGTGTGCGGTCATGTTTTCGTCTCCCATTGAAATTTTACCTTAATCAATTCAGGCAGCATCAGGTCAGCAGTTTTTCTGTAAAACCTTGACACCGGGTAATTCCTTGCCTTCGAGCCATTCCAAAAATGCACCGCCGGCGGTTGAAATAAAAGTGAAATCATCACTGACGCTAGCGTTTTTCAAAGCGGCAACAGTATCACCGCCACCGGCAATCGAACTTAAACGCCCGGATTTGGTAAGCTTGGCCACCATGCCTGCTGCCACATTGGTGCCGTGATCAAATGGTGGTATTTCAAAGGCACCAAAAGGTCCGTTCCATACCACGGTTTTGGCATCGGCAAAAATGCCTTCAAGATGTTTCAGGCTGTCGGTGCCGATATCCAGTATCATTTCGTCATCGCGTACATCTGTCACCGGGCATACACGGGATTTGGCGTGGGCCTTAAAATCTTCTGCCACCACCACGTCTGTGGGCAGAATGACGCGGGTGTTTTTTTCTTCAGCTGTTTTGAGAATACTGCGGGCGACACCCAGCAAATCATACTCACATAAGGATTTGCCGACGCTGAAACCTTGAGCGGCAAGAAACGTATTGGCCATGGCGCCGCCGATAACCAGCACATCAACTTTACTGCACAAATTACCGATCAGGTCGAGTTTGGATGAAATTTTTGCGCCACCGATGACGGCCACCAAGGGGTGTTGGGGACTGCCAAGCGCCTTGTCGAGGGCATCAAGCTCCCTTTCCATCGCCCGGCCGGCAGCGGCTGGCAGGAGGTGGGCAATGCCCTCAGTTGAGGCATGAGCCCTGTGAGCGGTTGAAAAAGCATCATCAACGTAGACCTCACCGAGGTCTTGCAGTTGTTTGATAAAGGCAGGATCATTACTTTCTTCACCGGCAGAAAACCGGGTGTTTTCTAGCACTAAAACGTCACCTGGCTGCATCTGTTGAGCCGCTCTGGTTGCATTGCTGTTGCACCAGTCGGTTTTAATGAACTTCACCGGTCTGCCAATTTTTTCCGCTAAAACGGCGACCACAGGCTGAAGCGACATTTCCGGTACTACGGCACCTTTAGGGCGGCCCATGTGCGAGAGCACGATGATGGCGGCGTTTTTGTCGAGCAATTCTTTTATTGTCGGCAAAACGCGGTCAATGCGCGTGGCATCGCGCACTTTTTCGCCATCAAGAGGCACGTTTAAATCAACGCGCAGTAAAACACGTTTGGCATTGACGTCGAGGTCATCCAGTGTTTTCAGTTTGCTCATCTATAGCAGTTTACCCATAAGGACAGCGACATCGCTCATACGATTTGAAAAGCCCCACTCATTATCATACCACGACAAAACGCGGACCAGGCCACCATCAACAATCTGGGTCTGGGTCAAATCAAAGGTAGATGACGCCGGATTGTGGGTGAAATCAATCGATACCAGTGGATCATCATTAACAGCAAGAACACCTTCAAGAGGTCCCGCTGCGGCCGCTTTCATGGCTTCATTGATGGCTTCTACGCTGGTTGTGTTAGCCGGTACAAATGCCAGATCAATCAGAGAGACGTCAGGCGTGGGCACGCGGATTGATGTGCCGTCGAGCTTGCCCTGAAGTTCAGGCAACACCAGACCAAGCGCTTTGGCAGCACCGGTGGAGGTGGGGATCATTGACATGGCGGCGGCGCGCGCGCGCCTGAGGTCGGAATGGTCCGTATCGACGACGGGTTGATCGCCGGTGTAGGCATGAATGGTGGTCATAAACCCGCGTTCAATACCGCACAATTCATGCAGAACCTTGGCAACCGGTGCCAGGCAGTTTGTCGTGCACGATGCGCACGAGACAACATCGTGGGATTTGTCCAGCTCCATGTGATTGACACCGTAAACAATGGTGGCATCAACGCCGCCGGCCGGCGCTGAAATCAACACTTTTTTAGCACCGGCGGTTAAATGAGCCGAGGCTTTTTCCTTGCTGGCAAAAACACCGGTACATTCGAGTGCGACATCAATGTTGAGGCGACCCCAGGGCAGGTCTGCCGGGTTGCGCTCGGAAAAACACTCGATCAGGCCGTTGCCCAGATCAATACCGTTATCGAGGACTTTTACATCGCCTGAAAAGCGGCCATGGACTGAATCATATTTGAACAGATGCGCTGTGGTCTTTATGGAACCCAGATCATTCAGGGCAACGACTTCGATATCGGTGCGGCCTGATTCCGCGATTGCCCGCAATATATGACGACCAATACGGCCAAACCCGTTGATAGCTACTCGAATTGCCATTGCTTTTTTCTCCTCAAGCGACACTGCAGTTGCGTGTCTGTATAATGTTCCTGATTATTTTTCCAGTTGACTAATCGCCGCATCCACCACGGCTTGCGCAGTGATGCCGAAATGCTGGTATAATTCCTTGTAAGGTGCACTGGCACCAAAAGTGCTCATACCAATGAATATGGCGTCTGATCCGATGATTTGATCCCAGCCCATGCGAATGGCGGCTTCAATACCAATGTGGACGCCAGCCGAGCCGATAATTGATTTGCGATATTCGGCTGATTGTTGAGCAAACAGCTCAAAGCAAGGTACAGAGACAACCCGGGTGGGCTTGCCCGCCTTATCCAGCATGGCTTTGGCTTCAATGGCCAGTTCAACTTCTGAACCAGAAGCAAACAGCGTCACAACGGCTTCGTCGTTGGCGCCGCGAACTTCATAAGCGCCAAGAGCGCACAGATTACGGGCGGAAAAATCCAGGCGCGCCGGTTTGAGATCTTGCCGGGTGAGCGCAATTACGGAAGGTGTGTTTTTGCTCTCCAGCGCCAGTTGCCAGCATTCGGCAGTTTCGGTTGCGTCCGCAGGTCTGAAAACATTGAGATTCGGGATTGCGCGCAAGCTTGCCAGATGTTCGACCGGCTGATGGGTGGGGCCATCTTCGCCCAGACCGATTGAATCATGGGTGAGCACGTGAATAACACGCAAGTTCATTAAAGCGGCCAGACGAATGGAGGGGCGGCAATAATCAGCGAAAATCAAAAATCCGCCACTGTAAGGTATCAACCCGCCATGCAGGGCCATGCCGTTCATGGCAGCGGCCATGGCGTGTTCGCGAATGCCATAATGGATAAAACGGCCGGAAAAATCATCCGGGGTAATCGGCAATGTATCAACGGTATTGGTATTGTTGGAGCCGGTAAGATCGGCTGATCCGGCAATGGTCTCGGGCACAATGGCGTTGATAACGGTCAAGGCAGCTTGCGAAGATTTACGTGTCGCGATGGTTGGCGGATTGTCGGCCAGTTCCTGCTTGTAGGCTTCAATTGCGCCAGCAAAGGAAGCGGGCAGATCGCCACGGGTGCGGCGTTCGAATTCGGCGCGGGTGTCAGCATCAAGACCCTCAAGGCGCTCTTGCCAACTGCGCGAGGCTTTGGCGCTTTTTAAACCACCAAGGCGCCAGGCATCGCGAATTCCTGATGGAATCTCAAAGGGTTCGTGATCCCAGCCCAGCTGTTTTCGTGCGGCTGCAATTTCAGCTTCACCAAGTGGGGCACCGTGAACGCCCGAGGTACCCTGCTTGTTGGGCGCGCCAAAACCAATAATGGTTTTGCAGGCAATGAGTGAAGGGCCAGAGTTAAGTTTGGCGGCGGCAATTTCGTTGGCTATGGCTTCAGGGTCGTGGCCGTCAATGCGGCTGGCATTCCAGCCAGCGGCTTTAAAACGGGCCAGTTGATCGCCGCTTTCAGTAAGGTCGAGCGGGCCGTCAATCGAGATATTATTATCGTCAAACAGGACAATCAGTTTTGACAACTTAAGATGGCCGGCAAGAGAAATAGCTTCGTGCGAAATGCCTTCCATAAGATCGCCGTCACCGCATAAAACGTAAGTATAGTGATCAACAATATCGTCGCCAAAGCGCGTCGCCAGCAGACGCTCGGCAATCGCCATGCCAACCGCATTGCCGATGCCCTGGCCTAAGGGACCGGTGGTGGTTTCAATGCCGGTTGCATGGCCATATTCAGGGTGTCCAGCGGTTTTGGCACCAAACTGGCGGAAGTTTTTCAACTCCTCAATTGTCATGTCTTCGTAGCCCAGAAGGTGAAGGCAGGAATAGAGCAGCATGGAACCGTGACCGGCAGACAGGATAAAGCGGTCGCGGTCGGGCCAGTTGGGCTTTTTTGGATCGAGCTTGATGAAGCGGGTGAACAAAACCGTTGCAATGTCGGCGGCCCCCATGGGCAGACCCGGGTGGCCGGATTTGGCCGCTTGTACCGCATCCATGGACAAGGCCCGAATGGCGTTTGCCAAGGAATTATGATTGGTGCAAATTGTATCAGTGCGCTCGGGTGTGTCGCCGTTTTTCTGAGAATTCTGGGTATCTGTTGCCATTGTTTTCTAAACCGGTTGTAAAAAATAATCGTCTGAAATAGGCCTGCTGGTTTCCCGTTGATGACCTTGCGGATTTAATTAGGACTTCAATTCTGGAAAGGCGATGAACAAATACCAACTGGGTAAACAGAGTCAATGGTTGTGTGACAAAGAATGTAAATCTGTGGTCAAACGGCGTGTTTTTTTTAAAGTTGGGGAAAAATCGCCATATAATTTCCTCAATTGGTATGGGTAATCGTCCGATGTTGGGGACAGCTTGCGAAAATTTGAATGCAAACACGGTAAAATATGTTTATTTTGGGATTCGTTGTCAGTTTACTGGTTAGCGGAGTTTAAGAGGAAGAAATGGTGGATCAGTCGCGGCTGAATTACGGTATGGAAAAACTGAATAATGCACTTGATGCTCTTGAGGCATCCATTGTCAAATTTGACAAACAGCAGAACTCCAGAAAAGCAAAGGTGCTTGATGTTGCTTCTCTCAAGAAACAGAATGCGGAATTATCCACCGCACTTGACGCTGAAAAGGCGCGGACGATAGTGCTGGAAGATGCCAATAATGAGGTAGCCGAGCGCCTCGATACCGCAGTGGAAAACATCAGTGACGTATTGCGTGCTGTGTAGGGGACTTTGATGGTAAAAATATCTGTCGAGATAAATAAACGTCAATATGAGATGGCGTGTGAGGATGGAGAAGAAGAACATCTGCACGCTCTGGCCGCCGGTCTTGACGCCCAGGTTGGTGAAATGCAAACCAGTTTTGGCCAGATCGGTGATCTCAGATTAATGGTGATGGCGGCATTGATGGTGGCTGACAAGCTGGACGATGCACAAAAAACCATAACAGCCCTGAAAGATGAAATTGAAGGCCTGAAAGAGGCCCGCGCTGCTGAAATTGAACTTAGTCGTTCGAATGAAGACGAATTTGCCACCATGCTGGAAACCACAGCCCAACGCATTGAAGTTCTGGCCAGCCGTATTCACGCATAGGTGGAACCCATTAATTAGACATATTTGGTCTGTTATTCGAACATTGAAGTTGGTTTGGTGTTGGGTTTTCAGTAGTCGAATGAAGAACTGAATAACCTTCTCCCGTTAGTTCGAAAGAGGAGCTAATGGGTATGTCTCCTATTAATTCCTCTTGCAAGTCTTCATAAACCCTGACAGAATGTTCTTAATTTGTTCTCGAGAGGTGAGATGGCTCAAAAAAAGTTTGGCAGCGCGAAATCGACAGGCAGAAAGCTTGACGTTATTGAGGTATATCTCTCAATGTATCAGAAGGCCCTTGCTAATTTTTCATTTCAAACCATCTACGTTGACGGTTTTGCCGGCAGTGGCGAGGTGCCGCTTGCAGAGCACAAGGATGGCCTTTTCGTCGACGAAGATGTGAAGACTGTTATTGCCGGGTCGGCAGATAGGGCCTTGAAAGTTGATCCACCCTTCGCCCGCTATATTTTCATTGATAAACGGAAGGAGTGCATTGATGCATTGAAGGCCAAATTTAAAGACAGCCCGAATGCTGATCGTGTGATTCATCTCATTGGAGATGCCAACGCACATATTCAGAAGCTTTGTACGTCCGAACAGTGGCGCTCTCAGCGAGGCGTTGTATTACTCGATCCCTTTGGAAGTCAGGTGAATTGGCAGACCATTGAAGCCATTGAAGCCATTGAAGCCATTGCAGCCACGAAAGCACTTGATCTTTGGTATTTGTTTCCCGCTGGATCGGGCGTGTTTCGACAGATTTCGAAAGACGGTACGGTTGATCAGACACATGAGGCCTCCATCACCAGACTATTTGGAACTGATGCATGGAAGAACGCATTTTTTCAGCCTTCGAAACAGGGTGATTTCTTCGGAGGACCTGTGACACAAGATAAGGTCGTCACACCCGAAAGTGCGGCTCTGTTCATGATTAAGCGCTTAAAAAGCGTATTTAAAGGTGGTGTGATGGATGAGATGATTCCGCTAGGGAAACACGCTTATCCATCGTATTATCTCTTATTCGCCTGGGGAAATGCATCGACGAAAGCTAAAGCGCTTGCAAATCGTCTATCCAAGGCGGCAGTTAAAGCAACGGATCGGAAACATGGCCGGATTGTCTGATATCGAGTGGACCGATGCAACCTGGAATCCTGTATCGGGATGTCGTGTGCTTTCTGCCGGCTGCACCAACTGCTACGCCATGCGGATGGCCGCACGCCTTCAAGCTATGGAACATTCTTCCTATAAGGGAACAACGCGCAAAAGCGGTAACCGCCATATCTGGACGGGCAAGACCCATCTACTTGAACATACTTTGGATATTCCACTGACATGGAAAAAACCTCGACTTGTTTTTGTTAATTCCATGTCGGATTTGTTTCAAGACGGAGTGCCGTTTGAGTATGTTGAGCTCGTTTGGCAGATTATGGAGCAAGCCAAGCTGCATACATTCCAAATTCTTACCAAACAACCTGAACGCATGGCGGAATTTCTACGTCAACGAAATAAGCATGCCCTAAAAAATGTTTGGCTTGGAACATCGGTAGAAGATGAGCGGGTCGTTCACCGCATTGCTGAATTAAAACGTTGCCGAGCGGTTGTTAGATTTATCTCGTTTGAGCCATTGATCGGACCTGTTGGCAGAGTAAACTTATCAAATATTGATTGGGCGATTGTTGGAGGTGAATCAGGACCAAATTCAAGACCACTAAAGATTGAGTGGGTTGATGAAATTTTTGATCAGAGTGAGAAATTTGGCGTTCATTTCTTTTTCAAACAATGGGGCGGTGTGAACAAGAAACATACGGGTCGCACATTTAAAGGTAGAACTTGGGACGAAATGCCCAGCATGTATTCTCATGCATGATCAATAATCGTAATGGATCAAATAGTTAAATCTTCTTTATGGCCTGGGTCATCGACATATTCTTAAAAATTTACTGGATCGTAGACAGCTATGGGCTTAAATACGCCTGTGGCGGTGCTGCGTTTTGTCGTCAGAAGTTTAATTTCCGGGGCCTTATCGATCCACTAGGGAGCCGACGCTGGCTGGAACCGTGGTTCCTTTCATTTGGCGCCCACCTACATTGTAGGTACCCGGGATCGCATCCTTCAACGCTTAACTGTGGCTCCGCCCGCTTTATTTGAAATAGCAAACTTATGATGACGCCGTCAGATTCCTTAAAAAAAGACAAGGCACTTTTACGTAAATCGGCAGCTTTGCACCGGGCTGAACTGTTTGAGCGTGATAAAGGGCGCGCGGCAAAATCCGTGCTTCAGTTTGTCGATGATTTAACGCCCGAAGAGCACGGGTGCGTGGTGTCAGGTTATGTTGCTATTGGCAGTGAAATTGACGCCATGGGTCTGTTAGAGCAGTTTTTTACCCGTAGCTTTGCCATCGGTCTGCCGCTGGTGACGGCTGCGAACACACCCCTGACGTTTCTCGCCTATCAACCCGGAGATCGCCTGATCAAGGGCGATTTTGATGTCTTTACGCCGCAACATGATGTGGCAACTGTCACGCCTTCGCTGTTGTTAGTGCCTTTGCTGGCATTTGATCGCGCCGGTTATCGTCTGGGCTATGGTGGCGGGTTTTATGACCGCACCCTGGCGTTGTTGCGGCAGCGCGGTGCAATAAAGGCCATTGGTCTGGCATTTAGCGGGCAGGAAGTTGACGCCGTTCCTCATGATGGGTTTGACCAACCGCTTGATGGTGTTTTATGTGAGAATGGATTAATCGAATTTTAGAGGCAGGGCAGGTTTTAACCCGATGAGATTATTGATTTTAGGTGATGTGGTCGGGCGTTCGGGTCGCGAGTTGGTGTTGCGTGAACTGCCAAGGTTGCGCGAACGTTTTGATATTGATTTTGCGATTGTCAATGGCGAGAATTCTGCTGGCGGGTTTGGTATTTCCGAGGGTATTTTCAATCAGTTGCGCGATGCCGGTGCCGATGTTGTCACCACTGGCAATCATGTGTGGGATCAGCGTGAAGCACTTGTTTTTATTGATCGCGAGCCAAATTTGCTGCGACCTCTTAACTATCCCAAAGGCACGCCGGGAAAAGGTGCCGGGGTGTTTACCGCTAAAAACAATGCGCAAGTTCTGGTGATCAATGCCATGGGGCGTATTTATATGGATGCGATGGACGATCCGTTTGCCGCCATTGATGAGGAACTGGCACTTTGTCCTTTGGGCGAGGTGTGTGATGCCGCGATCATTGATTTTCATGCCGAAGCGACGTCGGAAAAACAGGCAATCGGGCATTATTTTGACGGTCGGGTCAGTTGTGTTTTCGGCACGCACACGCATGTGCCAACAGCGGATCATCAAATTCTTGGCGGTGGCAGCGCTTATATGAGTGATGTGGGCATGTGCGGGGATTATGATTCAGTTATCGGCATGGACAAAGCCGAGCCAGTCAACCGGTTTGTGCGCAAAATTCCCACAGCAAGATTTACCCCGGCACTTGGTGAGGCAACGATTAGCGGTCTGGCGGTTGAGGTCAATAATAAAACCGGTCTGGCGGAAAAAGTTTCCGCTGTCAGAATTGGTGCACGCCTGGAGCCTGCGCTACCTGACTTTTGGTTGTAAAAATTTGCTATTTACGGGCGTTGCGGAATAAAGCGGTGTCGTTTGATGCCAGATTGGTGGCGGTGATATCGGCGGTGAGGGCCGAGTTTGAAACAAACATTAAGCTGCTGATGGCCTGGTTGAGGCTGACTTGTGCGCTTTTGTGATTTTTGTGGTCGAGTTCTTCCTGACTGGTTTCCAGATGTGTACAGGCTTCTTCACAGGCGTTGCCCAGGGCTAATATCTGTTCTATGGCGAACTTTTGATCGTGCGATTTTATCAACTCACGCGCTGTCAGCAAAACAGCCGAACAGGTTGACTGGGTGGTTTGTTCAGCCATCGATGACAATTGGTCAATATTTGCGCCGTTGTCATTATCTTCGGCGGTGTTACCCAAATTTTCCATTGTACTTAATCCTCAGCCCGTCCTGTTGTCTCTGTCATGCAGTATGGGCTGGTTGGAGTTAATGCCGCGTAAAGTCAGGGGATTTAATTTTAATAAGCAAAGAAACGTTGATTTGCGGTAATAAATCTTTAAAACGGGCGGCACCACCACTCATCAACAATCATTTCAAAAGACAAGCGTAGATATATGGCAGGCCATTCCAAATTCAAAAACATTCAATATCGCAAGGGCGCGCAGGATAAAAAGCGTGCGCAGATTTTCTCCAAGCTGGCCAAGGAAATAACCGTGGCGGCCAAACTCGGCACGCCTGATCCGGCAATGAATGCGCGATTGCGCACGGCCGTGGTGGCGGCGCGTGCGGGAAATATGCCCAAGGACAACATTGAGCGCGCGATTAAAAAGAGCCAGGATGTGGGCGGCGAAAATTATGAGGAAATGCGCTACGAGGGATTTGGCGTTGGCGGCATCGGGGTGATTGTTGAAAGCCTGACGGACAATCGCAATAGAACGGCCAGTGAAATCAGGTCGATTTTTTCCAAAGGCGGTGGAAATCTTGGCGAGACCGGCTCGGTTGCCTTCATGTTCGACCGGGTTGGGGCTATTTCCTATGGTGCCGATACAGCGTCAGCCGATGATATGTTTGAGATGGCAATAGAAGCCGGTGCCGAAGATTGTGAAAGTTCTAACGACGGCCATGATCTTGTTTGCAGCCCCGAACAATTGCACGAAGTTGCCGGTGTTCTGGAAGCAAAGTTCGGTGAGCCAAAATCCATCGGCATTATCTGGAAACCCAAAGATCTGATCGAACTCGATGATGAAACCGGGGTCAAGCTGCTGCGGATGCTGGAAGCGCTGGATGACAGTGATGACGTGCAAAATGTCTATGCCAACTTTGAAGTGTCTGACACGGCCATTGAGATGATGAACAATTGAGCGCACATGCATCACCCAGACCGCTTCTGGGTTATGCAATGGCCATTTCTTTTGTCCTGATCTGGACGGGGTGGATTGTTGCCACCCGACAGGGGGTTCAATCCTCCATAACTCCTGCTGGTATTGTGATCATACGTTTTGGCGTCGCCGCGTTGTTTTTTCTGCCGTGGTACTGGCGCCAGGGGATTTTGCCAAAAGATGTTGACCGGCGATTATTGTTTTTAATGGTATTTTGCGCCGGTGTACCCTATGTACTCATCGTTTCTTCAGGCATGAGGTTTGCGCCCGCCGCCGATATTGGCGCTTTGTTACCCGGCACCATGCCATTGTTTGCCGCTTTGCTGGGCTGGCTGATTTTAAAAGAAGTTTTTGAGCCACCGCGTATTCTCGGCTTTTTCCTCATTGCCTGCGGTATTATACTGATCGCAGGTTCAGCCGTTGTTGTCGGGATAAATGGTGCATGGCGCGGTCACCTGCTGTTTTTACTGGGTGCTTTTTCGTGGTCGATTTTTACCCATGCCTTCAAACAATCTGGTCTTGGGTCCTTTCAGGCTGCCGGGTTAATCGGATTTTGGTCATTGGCCATTGTCATTCCACTGGCGATACTGACAGGTGGCGGCGGTTTGATGGCCATGAGTTGGCCCGAACTTGGCTATCAGGTGATTGCTCAAGGTCTTGTTGGCGGTGTTTTTTCTCTTGTGGCCTATGGAGCAGCGGTTGCCAATTTAGGAGCTACCAAAGCTGCGGCCTTTGGCTCGCTGGTTCCGGTCCTGGTAGCCCTTCTGGCAATTCCCGTATTGGGTGAGGTTCCCACCTGGCAAACCGGCCTGGCCATCGGCGCCATCACTATTGGTGTGATGTTGGCCAGTGGACAGGGCAGACGGTTTTTTCGCCTGAAACGAGTATGACGGCGGCTTGGCGTTGGCGCGGCACCCATTCTGTTCTATGTCTGAAGCATGGCGCATAAGGTGATTCGCATATTGGGGATTGATCCCGGCCTCCGGTTTACCGGCTGGGGGGTTATTGATGTGGACGGCAGCCGCCTTAAACATGTGGCCAATGGCACGGTAAAATCAGATAATTCTTTGTCGCTGGCAGCCCGTCTGGTGCAGATACACGATGGTCTGGCGGGGGTTATGACATCATATCATCCCGAGGAAGCCGCGGTTGAGAACACTTTTGTCAACAAGGATGCGGCAGCGACGTTAAAGCTGGGGCAGGCGCGCGGCATTGCCCTGCTGGTGCCCGCACTTGGTGGATTGCCGGTAGCGGAATATGCGCCTAATCATGTGAAGAAGTCTGTGGTTGGTGTGGGGCATGCAGATAAACACCAGATCAAGGCCATGATTGGTATTTTACTACCCAAATGTGAGTTGGACAGTGCGGATAGTGCGGATGCTTTGGCTGTTGCCATAACGCATGCGCATCATCGCGGGCAAAGGGCTCTGCAACCGGTAAAACGAAAGGTTGGCGTATGATTGGCAAATTGTTCGGTACGGTCGATTCTTACGGCGAAGACTGGGTCATTATAAATGTGAACGGTGTAGGATATATTGTCCATTGTTCTGCCCGCACGCTTGGCTCACTGCCCGCCAAAGGTGAAAATTGCGAGTTGGCGATTGAAACCTATGTGCGGGAAGACCAGATCCGGTTGTTTGGCTTTGCTGAGAATGTTGAGCGCGACTGGTTCCGGTTGTTGCTCACAGTTCAAGGTATCGGCACCAAGGTAGCCTTGGCGGTATTATCCACATTGAGCGTCAATGAACTGGCAAGTGCGATTGCGTTGCAGGACAAGGCGCAAGTCTCGCGCACTCCCGGTATCGGGCCGAAAGTTGCCTTGCGCCTGATCAATGAGCTGAAAGATAAATCCCCGGCGATTTCAGCTTCCGCTGTTGAGGGGTTTACTGCGGGCAGCACCAATACTTCATCGGCTCAGGCCGATGCGGTTTCAGCACTGGTTAATCTGGGATATTCTCAAAGTCAGGCGGGTGGTGCGGTGTTGGCGGCAGCGCAAAGTGCCAGCGATGATGCGCAGGCGGGCGAGCTTATTCGCCTTGGTCTCAAGGAGCTGGCGCAATGACTGATCGCCTGATTGATGCCATTGCCACTGGTGATGATGACAGTGATAAATCTTTGCGGCCTTTGAGCCTGGATGAATTTATCGGTCAGGAACAAGTGCGCTCAAATTTGCGGGTTTTTGTTACCGCTGCCTCGGCGCGCGAAGAGGCCATGGATCATGTGTTGTTTGCCGGGCCTCCCGGACTTGGTAAAACCACACTGGCGCAGATTGTGGCCCGTGAACTGGGCGTTAATTTCAAAGCAACCTCCGGCCCGGTGATTGCCAAGGCAGGGGATTTGGCCGCCATTCTCACCAATCTTGAAGACCGCGATGTTTTATTTATTGATGAAATCCACCGGTTAAACCCGGCGGTCGAGGAAATTCTCTATCCGGCGATGGAAGATTTTGAGCTTGATCTGATTATCGGTGAAGGACCTTCGGCGCGTTCGGTGCGCATTGATTTGGCTAGGTTCACACTTGTGGGTGCGACCACGCGCTCGGGGCTTTTGACAACGCCGTTGCGTGATCGTTTCGGCATTCCGGTGCGGCTAGATTTTTATAATGAAAACGAACTGGTTGAGATTGTTCAGCGTGGCGCGCGCGTGCTCAGTATCTCGCTCACCAAAGATGGTGCTCTGGAAATTGCCAGACGTTCACGCGGTACGCCACGGGTGGCGGGCAGATTATTGCGCCGGGTGCGCGATTTTGCTTTTGTTGCCGGCGTTGATGAAATCGACGTAAAACAGGCCGATGCAGCTTTGGGGCGTATGGAGGTTGATGCCCGCGGGCTTGATGCGCTTGATCATCGTTATCTCACCTGTATTGCGGTTAATTTTGGTGGCGGTCCGGTTGGCATTGAAACCATTGCCGCTTCATTGAGTGAGCCGCGCGATGCGATTGAAGAAATTATCGAGCCCTATCTTATTCAGCAAGGCTTTGTGAACCGCACGCCGCGCGGTCGTGTGGTGATGCCGCTGGCTTTCCAGCATCTTGGTCTTGGTGTCCCGAAAAATATCGCCCGCGAGCAATCAACGTTGTTTGGCGAGGAGCCGCTTTAGCATGGATAACGATCAAAACTGGCCGGATATTGCCGGACACATGCAGGGAAAATGCCATATTCTGCCGGTGCGGGTCTATTTTGAGGATACGGATTTTTCCGGCGTTGTATATCACGCGAGCTATATGCGGTTTTGTGAACGCGGGCGTTCGGATTTTATGCGCCATATCGGCGTTGATCATGCCAAATTGTTTGCTTCAGACAATGAAGGTCACGGAAAACTCGCCTTTGCCGTGCGCCATATGGAAATCGATTTTCTTAAACCTGCGCGAATTGACGATATTCTTGAAGTTAAAACTTCCCTTGTTTCAACCACCGGTGTGCGCTTGAGGCTTGAACAAAACGTTGTGATCGGTGATAAACACCTTTTGAAAGCGCTGGTCAGTGTTGTTCTGCTGGGTGACAATGGCCGGGTTACACGTTTTCCTAACACTTTGCTAACCAAACTTAGAGATTATTTGTCCTAGTTTCGTCACATTTAACCGGCTTTCCTAGGCCTGTTGAGGGTGCATTCAGGCCTCCTCTCAGTTAAGCGGAAAATTCAGCTGTCTATTCGTATGTTTCAGGTTTTTATCTTTATCAATTTACGCCCGCGGGAAACTGCGGGTTGTAGCGTTCATTTTTACGAGGCTTAATCAATGACTCCAGAAGAATTGGCCGCCGGTGCCAAGGGGCTGTCTCCGGAAAGTTTTTCGTTCCTGAATCTTTTCTTGCAGGCCGATATTGTCGTTCAGATCGTTATGGTTGGACTGATTTTTTCTTCGGTGTGGAGTTGGGCGATAATTTTCGAAAAACTGTATGTGCTGCGATCGGTTCGCCGTGCCACTGACAGATTTGAGCAAGTGTTCTGGTCTGGTCAGTCGCTGGAAGAGCTTTACCTGACTTTAAGCACGGCGGTGAACACGTCTACGGCAGCACTTTTTGTTGCGGCGATGCGGGAATGGAAGCGCTCTCAGGACGGGCGTGCGCGTAATACATTTGGTGGGTTGCAGGTGCGTCTGGAAAAGGTCATGGATGTGACCATGCAAAAGGAAATGGCCCATCTTGAGCGCCGGTTGCTGTTTTTGGCAACTGTTGGATCAACCGCCCCGTTTGTTGGCCTGTTCGGTACCGTGTGGGGGATCATGAATGCGTTCCAGGCAATTGCCGCGTCAAAAAATACCAATCTGGCGGTGGTCGCACCAGGCATTGCGGAAGCCCTGTTTGCCACCGCACTGGGACTTCTGGCCGCTGTTCCAGCGGTTATTGCGTATAATAAACTGAGCAGTGATGCCGGTCAGATTGGCGATCGCATGGAGGGTTTTTCCGATGAATTCTCCGCCATAATTTCCCGCCAGATTGATGCCCAAGGATAGATCATGGCCATAAACAGTTCATCAGGCGGCAGTTATTCGCGGCGGCGATCACGGCGGCGGCATCAGCCGATGTCGGAAATCAACGTGACGCCATTTGTCGATGTGATGTTGGTATTGCTGATTATTTTTATGGTTGCAGCACCGTTGCTGACGGTGGGTGTGCCGGTCGATTTGCCCAAAACCAGCGCCAATGAGTTGCAAGGGGATAAAGAGCCGCTGACCATTACGGTCAACACTGACGGTAAGGTCTTTTTGCAGGAAACTGAAATTGATATAACTGAAATTGTTGCCAAACTACGGGCCATTGCCAAGGGTGGCTATAATGAGCGCATCTATATACGCGGTGATGCGCAGGTGAATTACGGTAAGGTTATGCAGGTCATGGGGACAATCAGTGCGGCGGGGTTTAACAGTATCGGGCTGGTAACCCAGCGGGAAGAAAAAGAACCTTAGTATCAGATATGCGTATCTTTTTGATCATATCTTCCACCCTGCATGTTGCCGTTGTGGCGGCGGCCTTTTTGGTGTTGCCGGAAGCCGAAAAATTTGAGGTAAAGAAATCCGAAGCCATACAGGCAGAAACAATTTCAGAATCACAGTTTGCAAAATTGACGGAAAAGCCGGACGAAAAAAAACCGGAAGAAAAGCCCAAACCAAAGCCTGAGCCCAAAAAAAAGGTCGAGCCGAAAAAGAAAGTGGTCAAAAAAGCACCGGCTCCGCCACCACCACCACCGCCGCCTGAGCCAGAGGCTCCACCTGAGCCAAAACCGCCTGAACCTGCGCTGCCCGAGCCGAAAGTCGAAGCGCCGCCTTTGCCAAAACCACCGGAGCCGAAAAAGGAGCCGGAAAAAAAGAAGGCTGAAGTCAAGCCGGTACCAAAATCAGTGCCGATACCGCGGGTGCGGCCGAAATTTGCCAAGAAAAAACCGAAAAAGAAACGTAAGTTCAATCCGCAGAAAATGGCGGCATTGCTGGATAAACTTCCCGAAGACAAAGCTGAAGAAACCAGCCCGCAGTTTAGTGGTCGCAGTGGTGTTATTTCAGCCAGTGACAAGGATTTGATGCGGCGGCGAATTGGCCAATGCTGGAGCCCGCCTACAGGTGTGAAAGACGCAGAAAAGCTTTTGGTAAAGGTGGAAATTCGCCTCAAGCGTGACGGTAGTTTGTCGCGCCCACCGCGGATTGTGAGTTCAGTTTCGCAAGCGGCAGCCGATAGTGCGCTACGTGCAATCCGGCGATGTGGGCCTTATGACATGTTTCCGCCAAAAAAGTATAATACATGGCGCGAGATTGTGCTTACTTTTGATCCCAGTCAAATGTTTGGGGGCTAACATGAGGATACGGGAAATATGAATTTATTAATGAAAGGGTGTCAGGAAATGCAAAAGAGGTCTTGGCTGGGGCGAAATCTGGCACTGTTTTTTGCGACCCTTTTAGTGCTTGTTGTCCAGGAGCCGCGCCCGGCGCTGGCACAGCTGGAAATTGATATTACTCAAGGAACCATTGAGCCAATGCCGGTGGCGATATATGATTTTATTGGTAAAACAGAAGAAGCCAGCCAGTTCGGACGTGATATAACAACGGTCATCAATGCTGATCTTGAGCGTTCGGGACTGTTTCAGCCGCTGGAAAAAGAAGCCTTTATTGAAAAAATTACAAAATTCAACAAGGCCCCCCGGTTTGGTGACTGGCGTATCATTAATGCCCAGGCACTGGTTACCGGTCGTGCGACAATCCAGAAGGATGGCCGCTTGAAAGCTGAATTCAGATTGTGGGATGTGCTGGCGCAAAAGCAAATTGCCGGGGTTCAGTTTTTTGCCTCAACTGAAAACTGGCGCCGCATTGCACATCAGATTTCAGACACGATTTATCAGCAACTGACAGGCGAGAAGGGTTATTTTGACAGTAGCATTGTGTTTATTGATGAAACTGGGCCGAAAACCAACAGGGTTAAGCGCCTGACGATAATGGATCAGGATGGATACAACGTTCGCAACCTGACGCGTGGGGATGCTCTAGTGCTGACGCCGCGCTTTAATCCGGCAGCCTCTGAAGTCGCCTATATGTCATACGCCGATGGGGAGCCCCGGGTCTATCTGTTGAACCTTGAAACCCGGCAACGTGAGTTGATTGGCAAATTTCCCGGCATGACATTTTCACCGCGGTTTTCACCGGACGGACAGAAGATCATCATGAGTTTGCAAAACGGTGCCAATGCCAATCTTTATACGCTTGATCTGAAAAGCCTGGCTAAAACACGGCTCACCAGTACGGCTGCCATTGATACCGGGCCTTCTTTTTCGCCTGATGGCCGCAGGATTACTTTTGAATCCGATCGCGGTGGCAGTCAGCAGATTTACGTCATGAATGCGGATGGCTCGGATCAGCAGCGGATCAGTTTTGGCAAGGGGCGATATTCTACGCCGGTTTGGTCACCGCGCGGTGACTGGATAGCGTTTACGAAGTTGACGCAAGGTCAGTTTGTTATCGGTGTGATGCGCGCTGATGGTTCAGGCGAGCGGATTTTAAGTGTCGGATTCCACAATGAGGGCCCAACGTGGTCACCAAATGGCCGTGTTATTATGTTCTTCAGAGAAGTTCGTGGGGAAACCAGTGGTCCGGCTCTGTGGTCAATTGATTTGACTGGCAGAAATGAGCGTAAAGTTAAAACGCCGAACTTTGCATCTGACCCGGCCTGGTCTCCTTTAAATAAATAGCTGTGAACCGAGGTATGATTAATGTAATCTTAGGATGAAGAGGCCACATTAAATAGTTATTGAATTTATCATACCATATGTGGGATTAACAGGACGTTGGGTTGAACAGCGGCCCTATACAAATATTTTGACATTTATGGTACTATGCAGAATGAGTGCCGGTAGAGGAGTTTTTTAAATGATGAGTGCCAGTTTGCGGAGCAGAAGCTATTTTCCCGGACTTTCCAAATTGTTCGTTGCTGCCATGATGCTCACGCTTGCAGCCTGCGCGGGATCGAGCACAAACAAACCCGGTGACGGGGTTAACAATGTCAATGCGGCTCCGGGGTCGAAACAGGATTTTTCCGTTAATGTCGGGGATAGAATTTTCTTTCCAACCGATATAACTTCGCTGCCGGAAATCGCAAAAAGCACATTGCGGCGCCAGGCGGTGTGGTTGAAGAACTATCCACAAGTGAAAGTTATTGTTCAAGGCCATGCGGATGAACGCGGGACGCGTGAATACAATATTGGCCTCAGTGCGCGGCGTGCGGCAAATGCCAAGTCCTTTCTGATTTCCCAGGGCGTTAGTGCTGCGCGAATCAAGACAATTTCTTTTGGTAAAGAAAGACCTGTTGCGGTTTGTGATGATGAATCCTGCTGGTCGCAAAACCGTCGCGCCGTCACTGTTGTGACCGGTGCCGTCAGCAGTTAAGCTGGCTTAAACTATGAAAATCATCGAGCGGCACTTGTTACAAAAGTGCCGCTCTTTTTTTGGTATTAGAGCACTTTCGGGGATGATTTTGTCGGCAGCTTTGCTATATTTGCAATAGCAGATGACTTTTTGGTGCAGTGAGGAAGACAATGGCGTTTAAATTTAAGACCTGTGGGTGTGCAGCTATCGCTGCTGTTACTTTCGGTTATGCTTTTTTGGGTCTGTCACCCAATGAGGCTGATGCCCAGTCTTCGGTTGATCCTTATGTCCTCAATGATCGCATTAACAGACTGGAAGAAGAGATTTTTCAATTGCAGAACAGTACCGGTGTGAACCGCGCACGCAGTTTGCAGAAAAACCGGGTTGATGGTGATCCCACATCTGAGGCGAACCTGTCTTTGCGTATCGGTGATATTGAAGAACAGATGCGGGCCTTGAACGGAAAAATCGAGGAAACATCCTTTCAGATCCGTCAGTTGACGGAGAAATTCACCCGCTTTTCCGAAGATGTTGAATTCAGATTTCAGGACCTTAAAGCCTCACCCCAGCCGCGCGGTGCTCAGCGAAAGCGGCAAAAAACCAATCTTGAACGGACAACGAAATCATTGGGTACAATTTCCAGTAATTCTTTGGGCACAGTATCCAGCAATTCACTGGGCACAATTTCCGGCGGCAAAACAGCGACCAAATCAGCCAGGCTGGCTCAGGCCAAGGTCTCAACCGGGTCACCTCGGGAAGATTACAACCGCGCCTTTGATCTGATCAAGCAACGTCAGTATGCCGAAGCTGAAGCCGAGTTTAAGGCGTTTATTTCGCGTTATCCGAAGAATGCCTTGAGCGGGAATGCTCAATACTGGTTGGGGGAAACCTATTTTGCCCGCAAACAGGACAAAAAGGCAGCGGATGCTTTTTTGCGGGGATACACCCGCTTTCGTACCAGTGCCAAAGCACCGGACAGTCTTTTGAAGCTGGGGATTACGCTTGCCCGTCTGGGGCAAAAAGATGCGGCTTGTTCAGCTTTTGATGAAATGCGCATTGAATTTCCGCGCACGCCGCGTAATACGCGCGACAGAGTTAAAGCAGAACAGCGTCGTGTTGGCTGTTGAGCGCCTGAAATTTCCATCCTTTGGCGATGATGAACTTGCGGAAATTTTCGAGCCGCTGAAGGCGCTAGGGTCTTTGGCCGTCGCGGTTTCAGGCGGTGCTGACAGTATGGCACTGATGTTGATGCTGGTGGCATGGCGCCAGTTAATCGGTGAGAATGCACCTGAGTTATGCGTGCTCAGTGTAGATCATGGCTTGCGTCGCGAGGCAGTGGAAGAAGTTCATCTGGTCGCCAAAATTTCCCGGCAATACGGGTTAACCCACAAAGCCTTTCGCTGGAGCGGGGCGAGTTTTGATGGAAATACCCAGGCAAATGCCCGCAATGCGCGCTATGATCTGATGTGTGAATGGTGCGCGCAACAACAGATAAGCCATTTGCTGGTGGCACATACGCTTGATGATCAGGCTGAAACAATCTTGTTGCGACTGGCCAGGGGCAGCGGTGTTGATGGGCTTGCGGCGATGGCAACGTCGCGGACATGGAACTCTACAGTGATTTATCGCCCCCTGCTCCGTGTCGAGCGGGCAAGGTTGTTGCAGCTTGTTGAAGATGTCAAATGCCCCTATGTGAGCGATCCCAGCAATCATGATCTGAAGTATGACCGGGTGCGATTTCGCCAGGCTTTGGCAGTGCTGGAGCCTTTGGGGGTTGACGCTCATGGGCTGGTGGAAACGGCCGCAAGACTGGCTCATGCTCGCGAAGCGCTGGATGCAATGTGCGTGCAGGCCATCGGGAAAACTGTGGAGATTTTTTCGGCGGGCTATTGCATCCTCGAACCTGAGCAACTGGAACAGTATCCTTATGAAATAAAGCGTCGGGTTTTGGGTCGGCTTTTGCGTGCAATTGCCGGGCGCCCCTATAGCCCTCCTCATTCTTCTCTGGCTCAACTTCTTGCCTGGCTACAGGTTAGCGACAAAACAACACGCACCCTGGGTGGCTGTTTGTTGATGGTGCGACACAGTAAAATCTGGATTATGCGCGAGACCGGGCGCACCGCCTTTGCGGAGATTTCGCTGCATCCGGGGCAAAGCCTTGTGTGGGATAACAGGATCAGGGTATCGCTGTCAGCTTCAGCTGAAAATTCAACGGTGGTCAAGGCTCTGGGTTTGGATAATTATGCCCGGATCAAACCATTGCTGAAGTCCAATTTGAA
Organism: Hyphomicrobiales bacterium; assembly: GCA_021775475.1. Taxonomy (GTDB): domain Bacteria; phylum Pseudomonadota; class Alphaproteobacteria; order Rhizobiales; family JAJFHR01; genus JAJFHR01. Next base: position 61,097 of record JAJFHS010000006.1, on the reverse strand, counting down.
CTATCCTTCAGCTTTGGCTGCGGGTCTGCCATCGTTTTGGCACAGTGACGCGTTATGTGCCGTGCCGCATCTGAATTTTTATGAGGAAAATTATGTGTGTCAAATTGGAGCAGATTTTGCTAATTCAGGGCAATTAACAGAAGTTTAAACCGGGTAGATTTTACTGAATGAGTGCAGAATTTTCCAGAATAGTTGAGTTTTATGCGATAAATGACAAAATCAGCGGTGGTTGGCCTGTTTCTTGTAGGTCTGACGGTTGGCAAACGGGCTTTGTGCCCCTATTTTAAATGTAACTTTACTGGAATGACTTATTCAGGTGATTTTAGTGTTATAATGCGATTTAAAGAATTCAAACATCGCCTTTATCCATCCCGAAAGGATGTTGCTTAAGTGAATAATTTTAGAAATTTTGCGTTATGGGTGATTATCGCCCTGCTGCTGGTCGCACTTTTTAATGTTTTCCAAACACCGGGACAAAGAACTGCGCCCAATGAAATCAGTTTTTCGGAACTGTTGTCTGAAGTGGATAGCGGTAATGTCCGCGAAGTGACGATTGCGGGAGATTCAATTTCCGGATTCTTCAAGTCCAACAGAAGTTTCAAAACCTACGCTCCCAATGATCCGACTTTGGTGACGCGGTTGCAGAAAAACAATGTGACCATTATCGCCAAGCCACTGGATTCAGGCTCGCCATCTTTAATGGACGTGTTTGTCTCCTGGTTCCCGATGTTGTTGTTGATCGGTGTGTGGATTTTCTTCATGCGCCAGATGCAGGGCGGCGGTGGCAAGGCCATGGGCTTTGGCAAATCCAAAGCCAAGCTTTTAACCGAGCGTCACGGTCGTGTAACCTTTGATGACGTTGCCGGTATTGATGAAGCCAAGGAAGATTTACAAGAGATTGTCGAGTTTTTGCGCGAGCCACATAAATTCCAGCGCTTGGGCGGTCATATTCCAAAAGGTGCGCTGCTTGTAGGCCCGCCAGGAACCGGTAAAACCTTATTGGCCCGCGCGATTGCGGGTGAGGCTGATGTGCCGTTTTTCACAATTTCAGGTTCGGATTTTGTTGAAATGTTTGTCGGCGTTGGTGCAAGCCGCGTGCGTGATATGTTTGAACAGGGCAAGAAAAACGCCCCTTGCATCATCTTTATCGATGAAATTGACGCCGTTGGCCGCCATCGTGGTGCCGGTCTTGGTGGCGGCAATGACGAACGCGAGCAGACGCTCAATCAATTGCTGGTTGAAATGGACGGGTTTGAGGCAACTGAAGGCGTCATCCTGATTGCTGCAACCAACCGACCTGACGTACTTGATCCAGCTCTTCTGCGCCCCGGTCGTTTTTACCGTCAGGTCGTTGTGCCCAATCCTGATATTATCGGGCGTGAGAAAATCCTCAAAGTTCATATGCGCAAAGTACCTCTGGCACCTGATGTGGAGCCACGCACGATTGCGCGCGGCACACCGGGTTTTTCCGGGGCCGACCTTGCCAACCTGGTGAATGAGGCAGCCCTGCTGGCAGCACGGCGCAACAAGCGGCTGGTAACGCACGCTGAATTTGAAGATGCCAAAGACAAAGTCATGATGGGGGCTGAACGGCGCTCGATGGTGATGAGTGAAGAAGAGAAAAAACTCACCGCTTACCATGAAGGCGGTCACGCCCTGATAGCGATTAATCTGGATGCATCGGACCCGGTTCATAAAGCGACAATAATTCCGCGTGGTCGCGCACTTGGCATGGTGATGCGCTTGCCTGAACGCGACCATATTTCACTGACACGGGCTAAGCTTAAGGCAGATATTGCCGTTGCCATGGGCGGGCGGGTTGCAGAAGAGCTGATTTTTGGCCATGAAAAAGTAACGTCAGGGGCCTCTTCCGATATTCAGATGGCGACCAGAATGGCCAAGGCCATGGTCACTCAGTTTGGCATGAGTGACAAGCTTGGACCCCTGGCTTATGGCGAGAATGAGGAAGAAGTCTTCCTTGGTCATTCAGTTTCGCGCACACAGAATATGAGTGAGGAAACACAAAAGCTGATTGACGGTGAAGTCTTCCGCATTGTTGATGAAGGATATAAGCTGGCCAAGAAGATGCTGAAAGCCAAGGTTAAAGACCTTCATACGATTTCCGAAGGCTTGCTGGAATATGAAACCTTGAGTGGTGATGAAATTATAAATCTGCTCAAAGGTGTGCAGCCGGTGCGCGAAAATCCCGACGATACTTCGGGCGACAAAGGCTCGGCTGTTCCTACCGCCGGTGCCAAAAAGGCTGCGCCTAAGAAAAAGCCTAAATCAAGCGGTGGTATGGAGCCGCAACCACAGGCTTGAGCTTGGACAGATAATAAAATTTAGGGCGGGGCATGATTACATGCCCCGCCTTGTTTGTGTTCTGGCCAATTGGAAATGTTGATGGCGCGCGATCTTTATTTAAACCCCATAGGTCTGCTTTATGGCACTGCGGCACAGGACGCTATGAATGCGACACGTGCAGGCAAGCTGGCTGGTGGAGATATTGGGTTTCTGGCAGCAGAAGTGTGGCAAAATTCATCTGGTACGATTAAGCGGGAATTGCGTAGCTATGATGATCTGCGTAGATCAAACGAGACAGCTGTTGTTGACGCGTTGACGCTGCTTGAAGGTAAACGCTCACTGGCCTTGATGCCGGATCAATCAGGCCCGCTTATCATGGGCGTGGTCAATGTGACACCAGACAGTTTTTCCGATGGTGGTGATTTTCTAGACGAAAATGCAGCCGTTGTTCATGGTCAGGCGCTGGCGGTGGCCGGTGCAGATATTCTTGATATTGGTGGTGAATCAACACGACCGGGTGCTGAACCCATATCTATTGATGATGAACTGGCTCGGGTTTTACCGGTAGTGGAAGGCTTGCGCAGTCTTTCCCAGCCACTTTCGATTGACACACGAAAACCGCAAGTTATGCGGCGGTCCGTGGAAAAGGGTGCGCGAATTATCAATGATGTCAGTGCTTTGACGTTTGATGAAAACAGCAGAGAGGTTGTGTGTGAACTGGACCGGTCCGTCGTTTTAATGCATGCTCAAGGTGATCCGCGATGCATGCAGGATAACCCCACATATGAAAATGTTGTGTTTGAGGTTTTTGACTGGTTGGCGGATCGATTGGCGGTGGCACAAGCTGCCGGCATTAAACGCGAAAATCTGTTGGTTGATCCCGGAATCGGTTTTGGCAAGAACCTGAAACATAATTTGGAATTGTTGGCTAATCTGGCGTTTTTTCACGGGCTCGGTGTGCCCATTGTGCTGGGTGCCTCACGCAAACGGTTCATTGGTGAACTGTCAGGTGAGACGGAGGCGAGACGGCGTGTACCGGGATCAATTGCCGCTGCTCTGAAGGCCGCTGCCAGTGGAATTCAGATTATCCGGGTTCATGATGTAGCAGAAACGCGACAGGCTTTGAAAGTTGCCCGGGCGATAGAGGTTATTTGACAGTTGGTATTTTAGTGAATTAGGTATAAATGATCCCTGTGGGGGGAAACTACCTGTTTTTTTTGGAGATTTATTTCAAAATGTCGCGAAAGTATTTTGGAACCGATGGTATTCGTGATCGCGCCAATTCGGGCAATATGACGGCTGAAACCGCCCTCAGGGTTGGTATGGCGGCGGGAAGTCTGTTTACCCGCGGCAATCATCGTCACCGTGTGGTGATCGGCAAGGATACGCGATTGTCAGGCTATATGATTGAGCCTGCGCTGGTGGCCGGATTTACCACCGTTGGTATGGACGTGTTCCAGTTTGGCCCGGTGCCGACCCCGGCGGTGGCGATGTTGACACGTTCGTTACGCGCTGATTTGGGGGTGATGATCTCAGCCTCACACAATCCCTATCATGACAATGGCATCAAACTGTTTGGACCTGATGGTTTCAAGCTGTCCGATGAGATGGAAATCAAAATCGAACGCCTGATGGATTCTGATCTGGGTGTGGTTCGAGCTGACGCCAAAGACCTGGGCCGCGCCACAAGAATTGAAGATGCGCAAGCGCGCTACATTGAATTTGCCAAGCGCACGTTGCCACGCCATTTGCGCCTTGATGGTTTGCGCGTCGTGGTCGATTGCGCCAATGGAGCGGCTTACAAGGTAGCACCGGAAGCATTGTGGGAACTGGGCGCTGAGGTTATCCCTGTGGGGGTTACACCCGATGGCTTTAATATAAATCAGGATTGTGGCTCTACCTGTCCAAAAACCCTGTGTGATCAGGTTAAGAGCCTGCGGGCGGATATTGGCATTGCTCTTGATGGCGATGCCGACAGGGTTTTGATTTGTGATGAAAAGGGCCGGTTGATCGATGGCGATCAGCTCATGGCGCTCATCGCCGTTACCTGGGCCAAGGCTGACAGGCTTTCGACCAACGGAATTGTGGCAACGGTAATGTCCAATCTTGGTCTTGAGCAGTTTTTGCACAGCAAAGATCTGTCATTGGTGCGCACAGCAGTTGGTGACCGCTACGTTGTCGAGCATATGCGCAAGCACGGGTTTAATGTTGGTGGAGAGCAATCCGGCCATATTGTATTGAGTGATTTTTCCACCACTGGTGATGGTCTGGTTGCAGCTTTGCAGGTGCTGGCCGTGGTTGCGGCCGAAGGAAAACCGGTGAGCGAAGTCTGCAATCTGTTCGAGCCTTTGCCGCAGATTTTGAAAAATGTTCGTTTCAAAAACGGCAAGCCACTGGAAGATGAGCACGTCAAGCAGGCAGTGCTGGATGGTGAAGCTCAACTCGGTCAAAAGGGGCGGGTGTTATTGCGTAAATCCGGTACCGAACCGCTCATCCGTATCATGGCCGAAGGCAATGATGAGATCTTGGTGCAACAGGTTGTCAATGATATTGCTTCAGCGGTTCAATCGGCGGCGGTGTAATTGGTTAATCAATCATGAATAACTTTTTTAATTTGTAAGCATTCGTTTACCAACTTTTATTTATGGTTAATAAAACTAACCGGCATGTAGAATATAACTTAGTTTACTTGATGAAATTATTGATTTAATCAAGTTTTTCCTGTTTTGATTAAGGCGTTATTAAGCAGTTTCCTTCATTCTTTGCCCATTGATTGCCCGCAGATGTCAGGCGATTCGGAAAACCTATTGAGGCTGAAACCTCAATCAGGGCTGTTCCTGGGTAAAATGAGAATGGAGTTAAGGCTAATGAAAATCCGGATAATTTTAGGCGTATGCACTGGTACCTTGATGATGGGAACCGTGGCTGCTTTGGGAGCGGATCCACTTGCCCCACCTCCGCCTCCTCCAATTGAAACCTATCCTGAAGTGTCAAGTTGCATATACGTGCGCGGTGATGTGGGTATTGCGACCTATGAACGCCCCGATTTTGTCAAAAACCTGCCAGGTGGAGCGATCAGCTCAGCGCTTGGCGAAGAGATGAAAGATACTCTGGTGGCCGACATTGGTATTGGTTGCCAGTATACCGAAAATCTACGCGCCGATGTGACACTGGGATATCGCAGCAAATCCCGAGTGCAAGACGACTTCAACAGCCTCGATGCGAAATTCAGCGCAACCACCTTATTGGTAAATGCCTATTATGACATCGGCAATTTTAACGGCTTCACGCCATATATCGGTGCCGGTATCGGTATTTCCAGAAATAAACTAACAGATGTCAGATTGCCTGCGACTTCATCGAGCGGGTCCAAAACAAGTTTCGCTTATGCGTTGCATGCCGGGGTCAGCTATGACGTCAGCGAAGCTTTGGCGATTGATGCAAGTTATCGCTATATTGATCTGGGCAAGGGCAAATCCGGGCCTGATGTCATAGATATCGACAAACTGGTCGGCCATGATTTCCGCATTGGTCTACGCTATCGCTTCCTCGATTAAGCGAAAAACCAGACAGCAAAAAAATCAAACCCTGACGGTTTTCCGCCAGGGTTTTTTTGTATCTTTGGGACCTTGTCCCAGATTTGATTTCATAAATCGGTTGACAAAAAGCCGCTGGTTGATTACCCCCGCAGTGGGCCACTGCTCCCCAACGAGCGGCTTCTATCTGTGAGGGTAGCTAAATGACAGATATTACCAAACCGGTCGTCAGACCGGATAATCCGCGTTTTTCTTCCGGGCCTTGTGCCAAACGTCCTGGCTGGACGACCAATCATCTCGAACATGCATATCTAGGCAGGTCGCACCGTTCTAAAACCGGTAAGGCATTGCTGAAACGTGCCATTGATCAAACCAAATCCCTGTTAAAATTACCAACCGATTATCGTGTGGCTATTGTTCCCGCCTCTGACACCGGGGCGGTTGAAATGGCCTTGTGGTCGCTGTTAGGCGCCAGGGGTGTTGATGTGCTGGTGTGGGAGAGTTTTGGTGCAGGCTGGGCCAGCGACATCAAAAATCAGCTAAAGCTCGACAATGTTCGCGTTCATGAGGCAGGTTACGGCGAGTTGCCAGACCTGAGCGCTGTGGATTTCAACAATGATGTGGTGTTCACCTGGAACGGCACGACTTCAGGCGTGCGGGTGGAAAATGGTAACTGGATTGCTGAAGATCGCCAGGGGCTCACGATTTGTGATGCAACTTCCGCTGTTTTTGCGCAAAATCTAGACTGGCCAAAGCTGGATGTGGTGACATTTTCCTGGCAGAAAGTTCTCGGCGGGGAAGGGGCGCACGGCATGTTAATTCTGTCGCCGCGTGCGGTTGAACGCCTTGAGACCTATGTACCGCCATGGCCGTTGCCGAAGGTGTTCCGCCTGACCAAAGCTGGCAAGTTGATCGAAGCCATTTTTACCGGTGCCACTATCAATACGCCGTCGATGTTGTGTGTGGAGGATTATCTCGACACTTTAGAGTGGGCGCAAAAAATTGGCGGTCTTGAGACCCTTGTGGCGCGGGCCAATGACAATGCCAGGATCGTTAGCCAATGGGTTGAGCGCACACCGTGGGTTGAGTTTCTCTGCCCCCGGCCAGAGTTAAGATCGAACACGTCGGTTTGTCTTAAAATTACCGATGACCGGGTGGCGTCGTTACCGCTGGAACAGCAACGCGACTTTACCAAGCGAATGACACAGCTGCTTGATGCAGAAGCTGCTGCCTTCGATATCGGTGGCTATCGTGACGCACCGCCGGGTTTGCGGATTTGGGCCGGTTCCACGATTGAGGCTGACAATCTCAAAGCCCTGACACCGTGGCTGGACTGGGCGTTCGCCGCAACAGTTGCAGACCTATAGAAAATTCCCCCTGTTTTGGAGATTAAGATTATGGCACCCAAAGTGCTTATTGCAGATAATTTAAGTGAAAAAGCCGTAGCCGTTTTTAAGCAGCGCGGTATTGAATTCGATATTAAAACCGGTCTCGATAGAGATGGTATTGTTGACATTATCGGGGATTACGAAGGTCTGGTTGTTCGCTCATCCACCAAAGTCACCGAGAAAGTTATCGCAGCGGCTACTCAATTAAAAGTCATTGGTCGCGCTGGTGTCGGTGTTGATACCATTGATGTTAACGCTGCGACAGCCAAAGGCATCATTGTCATGAACACGCCTTTTGGTAATTCTATTACCACGGCCGAACATGCGATCTCCCTGATGTTAGCCTTGGCGCGCAAAATTCCTGCTGCTGATCAATCCACCCAGGCTGGAAACTGGAACCGCAACGGGTTTATGGGGGTTGAGGTGACCGCCAAGACACTTGGAATTATCGGTTGCGGTAATATCGGTGCGATTGTCGCCGACCGGGCTTTAGGATTGCGCATGAAGGTGATCGCCTTTGATCCGTTCCTGTCGGTTGAACGTTCAGTTGAACTGGGAGTGGAAAAAGTTGAGCTTGATGACCTTTTAGCGCGGTCAGATTTTATAACCCTGCACACACCGCTAACAGACAAAACGCGCAACATCATTGATGCTGCAGCACTCAATAAAATGAAAGCCGGAATGCGGATTATCAATTGTGCGCGTGGCGGGCTTATCGTTGATGAGGCCCTTAAAGCAGCCCTAGAAGCTGGCCATGTGGCCGGTGTGGCCCTCGATGTCTATGCTCAGGAGCCGCCGACAGATCATATGTTGTTTGGCATGGAAAACGTTGTCTGCACCCCGCATCTGGGGGCATCAACTTCTGAAGCTCAGGTTAATGTGGCCATTCAGGTGGCCGAACAGGTTTCGGATTTTCTGCTCGAAGGAGCGGTTGCCAATGCCATAAATATGCCGTCGATTTCGTCAGATGAAGCAACGAAACTGCAACCTTATGTGAAGCTGGTGCAGCAACTGGGATTGTTTGCTGGCCAGCTGACAGAGACGGGGTTGTGCAAAATCAAGCTGGAATATGCGGGCGAAGTAGCTGAAATGAATACGAAGGCTTTGACGGCGACAGCTTTGGCAGGCATCCTGCAACCCCTGCTTGAGCACGTTAATCTGGTCAATGCACCGGTGATTGCCAAGCAGCGCGGTATTCAGATTGAAGAAGTGACCCGGCCGACATCGGGCGCCTATGGAACCTATGTGCGCTTGACAATTACCACGGACAGGCAGGAACGTTCTGTTGCCGGAACAGTGTTTCGCGATGGCAAGCCGCGCATTATTCAGGTCAAGGGCATTAATATGGAGGCCGAACTCGGACCCCATATGCTCTATATCACCAACAATGATAAACCCGGTTTTATCGGCACTTTAGGGGCGGCACTAGGGGACGCGGGCGTCAATATCGCAACGTTTCACCTCGGCAGGCTCGAGCAAGGTGGCGATGCAATAGCCCTGATTGAGGTCGACGAAGAAGTGCCGGCAAACGTGCTTGAGGCAGTATCTAATCTTCCCCATGTGCGACAGGTGAAGGCGCTGGCGTTTTAGCATTAAAATGTATTCTCCAGGAAAACCGGAAATCTGTGATGTGTTGATAACGGTTTGGGATCTGGTGGTGGAAAGTATAGAGGACCCTGGTTGGATTCACATTACCCAACTGGGGTGCATTGGAACGCTTATGTCAGTGCGGAAAGTGCCAGTAGCAAACAACTGAGAAATCCGAACACAGGAAACCATATAGAAACCTCGAAAATATCCTGCTTTGAGCCGATGCCTTTTAGCTTAATACGGATTAGAGCCAGGTTTACAGACATGAAGACGAACAGAACAATCAGGGATGTTGTTTCGGCAAGTTTTGCAATCGGTAAAAACAGAGCAAGCCCCAATATGGTGATGACGACAAGAGCGGTTGCAACAAGGGGCGTATGCGTAAAAGGATTGATATAGGCTAATATTCTGGGGAGACTGCCTTGGGAAGCCAATCCATAGATAACCCGCGATGCCATAATCATCTGAATGAGTACCCCATTGATAGTCGCAATCGCTGCAATGAAACTAAAAATAGTTTTGGTCTGATCTCCGGCACTTTCAAATACAAGGCTAAGCGGTGCAGCCGACTTACTTAAGATATCCATTGGAACAATTAAAATTACAACTGATACAACAGCGAGATAAACCGCCGTAGCAATCACTAGTGTATAAATGATTGCTCTTGGCATGTTTCGTCGCGGGTTTTTTACTTCCTCAGCGACGTTGGCCATATCTTCAAATCCAACAAAAGCGAAAAAAGCCAACAATCCAGCTGAAACAATTCCTGTCCATGCGTCTAGTTCTAAAGGTGGAATAACCCGATTGATTTCGCTTAGAAGGTCTGGCTTAAGCATAAAGCCGTAAAATACAACATAGAACAGCCCGCCAATTTCAATTACCGTAATGATTGCCGCAGCTGTGACAGATTCAAGAATACCCCAGGTTGCGGCCAAACCAAGAACAAGAATTATCAATACTGTTAGTATGACTGGTGAAACCGGAACAAGTATTCCCAGATAGGCGGCGGCTCCAATCGAAATCGCAGCCGATGAAACCACACCCGAGGTGGTAACCATTAACCCAATCACCATTGCTAGAGTGCGTGAATTAAATCCACCCCTGACATAAGCTGCTTCACCTGCACTAACGGGATAACGTGTACTCAGTTCGGAATAAGAAAAACTGGTGAATGCAACAACTATTGCTGCAAGTAAAAAAGATACCGGGGCATAATAGCCTGCTTTGGCGGCTGTTGCACCGATAAGTACATAAATACCCGCACCAACGGTCACGCCAAGTCCATATAGCGTCAAAAGCGGCAATGTCAGACGGCGTTGCAGTGTTGGTTTACTATTATTGCCGGTTTGTTTATGTGAATTTGCGGTCGCCATTGAAAATGTCTTTCCGGCCCCCTTTTGGTTTATGCTAGGCGTTGCTTGCGGTAAAGATCCTTCGGTGTTTGATAGTTTAACGAAAAATGTGGCCGCAGTTCAATGTAGTCTATCTGTTAACCGTCGATGACCCTATTGCTTCGCCCAGGCTTTTTCGTGGTCATAACGACACCGGCTATAATGGTGGCAAAACCAATGATATGGAAAATTTCCAGTTTTTCGCCGAGAAATAACACCGCCATCACTGCACCGAACAAGGGAACAACATGGAGGAAGGCACCGCCTCTGTTTGCACCAATCAGCTCTATGCCCCGGTTATAAAAGAGATAAGCGATGAGCGAGGGAAAGACGATGACATATAAAAGTCCGCCTAGTGATTGCGGGCTGAGCTGAACATAGCGGCCTGACCACATTTCCCAAAACAGAAAGGGCAAATTTGCAAAGATTGCCAAAAAAAACGTCACTGTTAAAAAGCTCAAATCGTTGATGGCGGGACGCAATCTGAGCATGACGGTATAAAAGGCCCAGACGAAAAAAGCCGCGAGAATAAAAAGATCACCAGTATTAAAGGTGAGATTGCCAAGAGATGAAAGATTGCCTCGGGAAATGATAACAAGGACCCCGATAATTGATACAAAAATACCAAACGACTGAAACACACTGATGCGCTCCTTAAACAGGACAAAAGCCATCATGGCCATAAACACCGGGGAGGCTGAATTCATGATAAGGCCGTTGATGGCGGTGGTGTAATTGACACCGGTGTAGACAAGCGTATTGAAAGTGCCAACGCCAACGGCTCCAAGCGTTACGATGATGCCCCAGTGTTTTTTGATCACCGGCCAATCCCTGGCCAGATGCTTGTAAGCAAAGGGCAGGGCGACTAAAAAGGCACCGGTCCAGCGTATGGTGGCCAGGGCAACAGGGGGGACTTCCTCATAAATTCCCCGCCCGACGACAAAATTCCCCGCCCAGCACAATGCGGTTATCGATAACAGCAGGTAAGCATTGGAAAATCCGCGGTGTGCGAGTTTAAGAATAAATTCTGGCATTGATTTCAGTTGTGAATTCGAGAAGGGTACTAAAGCTCGTTCTTATTTTACAGGTTACAAAATCATCTTTCTTCGTCATCCTCGGGCTTGTCCCGGGGATCCATTCCTCAATACTTTCAGCCAAAAGGCAGTACCTTTGTTTTTGAAAACTCAGCGGTATGGATCCTCGGGTCAAGCCCGAGGATGACGAAGGTGGTGGGTTCTATTAAATGCGACACGCTTCATTCATAGGGTGTAGAGCCGGGGTGTGTCAAAGGACAATGATGTTTTTCATTTTGCGGTTCCCTTTTGCGCCGGTTTTGTATAGTTCTATGGGCGCTTGCGTGAATGCTCGCAAGCTTCCATAAAATTCTTGAACGGGCGGAAAAAATATGGCGAATGTAGTCGTAGTCGGGTCTCAGTGGGGTGATGAAGGCAAGGGCAAAATCGTCGACTGGCTGTCGGAACGTGCTGACGTGGTGGTGCGCTATCAGGGCGGGCACAATGCCGGGCATACACTTGTTATTGACGGCAAGGTCTATAAGCTTTCGCTATTGCCATCAGGTGTTGTACGCCCGGGAAAACTTGGGGTAATCGGCAATGGTGTTGTCATCGATCCGTGGGCGCTGTGTGATGAAATTGGCCGCCTGGACGAACAGGGCGTTGTCATCAATGCCGATAACTTGCGTATTGCTGAAAACGCCACTTTGATATTGCCCCTGCATCGTGAACTTGATGCGCTGCGTGAAGCAGCTGCCGGTGCGGGTAAAATCGGTACGACCAAACGAGGCATTGGCCCAGCTTACGAAGACAAGGTTGGTAGACGGGCCATTCGCGTGATGGATTTACAAAACCTTGACAGCCTTAAAGCCAAGGTTGAGCGCATTCTTACCCATCACAATGCCTTGCGTCGGGGCTTGAATGAGCCCGAAATTTCAGCCGATGAGCTGCATGGGCAACTGGCTGAAGTGGCACCTAAAATTCTGCCGTTTATGGAAACCGTGTGGTTGCTGCTCGATGGTATGCGCCGGGCGGGCAAGCGTATTTTGTTTGAAGGTGCGCAAGGCACATTGCTTGATATTGATCATGGCACCTATCCGTTTGTAACGTCATCAAATACGGTGGCAGCGCAAGCGGCAACCGGCACCGGCATTGGCCCCAGTGCCTTGAATTACGTGCTTGGCATCACCAAGGCCTATACAACACGCGTCGGCATGGGACCGTTTCCAACCGAACAACTCAACGATGTGGGCACGATGCTGGGCGAGCGCGGTCATGAATTTGGCACGGTTACCGGCAGACAAAGGCGTTGCGGCTGGTTTGATGCAGCATTGGTGCGCCAGACGGTTAAAACCAGTGGCATAGATGGCATAGCACTTACCAAGCTTGATATTTTAGATGGGTTTGATGAACTCAAGGTCTGTGTCGGCTATATGCTCGATGGCAACAGAATTGACCATCTGCCGGCTGCACAAGGTGCGCAGGCACGCGTTGAACCCATATACGAGACCTTCGAGGGCTGGACCCAATCCACCGCCGGTGCACGTTCGTGGGCAGACCTGCCAGCCCAAAGCATCAAATATATCCGCCGGGTGGAAGAATTGATCGAAGCCCCGGTTGCCATGGTTTCCACCAGCCCCGAACGTGATGATACCATTTTAGTGCATGATCCATTTGAGGATTAAAGCGCTTTTAGATTTTCGTTTCAGTTTATGCGGTTGCGTAAAAGACGCGACCAGTGCTTGTCATAGACAAATATCCAATTACCCGGAAAACGCCAGAAAAACTGCTCAAGAGCACTGAGCCATTTTTGCGTGGTGGCAATTGTATCGGTTGCGATGACCGGTTCGCCAATATGCAGCGTCACAGCATCAGGCGTATGTTCCACCATAACAGGCAGTATTGGCACCTTGCATTTTTCCGCAAAGCGGGCGGGCCAGCCGGCGATGCCAACAGGTTGGCCAAATGCCTTGGCGCGCACATTATCGTCTGTCTTGCTGACCGGTTCTTCCGATGGCGGTGCTTTTCTAATACGGTCTACCGTACCAATAACAATTTTTCCTTGGCGCAGTGCTTTGAGGACAGTGCGGGCAACAGTGCCCTCATTGCTGCGCCGCACATCCAGCACGTCACATCCCATATGGGCGAAATAACGCCGCTGAGTGGCTGCTCGGGCATCGTTCTTTGGTTCGCGGATGAGCATGAGCACCGGGTAGCGGGCCGACAGACCGCGCACCATGAGTAGGGATCCATGGCAGTGAGGCATGGCCAGTATGGCACCCTTGTGCTCATCCAAAATTGCGTCAAAGTGCGCTTGTTCCGGAATTTTCAGCAATTGATCGATGATGTCAGTCCGGCCCTGGCTTAACAGTTCAATACGGTGAACAAACAGCACGAACCCATTTGCAAAGCCGCGGTACATTTTGCGCGGCGGACCTTGTTCGACAGCAGCGGCGTAAGCCACCGCTGTTTTACGCAAATAGCTGCCCGGAATGATATACAGCAGCCAGAATAAGCCACGCAGCAGGCCGTAAACAATTATTTGAACAGGTTTGGGCGCCAGGGCAACCCGTCGAAATACACTATCGGTCACCCCCGAAATGCGATCTTTGAATTTGGTGAAACTAAAGGCCATTAGCTATGGTGGTGAGATTTGTGATGAGTATATGCGGTTTTCATACGATTATTCTGCTGCCTAGGGTTCGTTGACAATTACACACAGGTGTTTGATGTTATATGAATCATTCAAATACAGAAGGTTTTATCGCTGCTCAAGGTTGTTTCTCTTAACATACTTTCATTAAGTTTGCAGGATTTTGACTTGCAGGGTGGCGAAGCCGTGGCTGTTACCGGGGCGTCGGGTGCGGGGAAGTCGCTGGTTTTGCGCGGTCTTGCTGATCTTATACCCAACGAAGGCGAGATGAGTCTTGCAGGTGTCAATCGTTCGAACATGAGCGGGCCTGAATGGCGCAGGCTGGTGACTTATGTGGCGGCGACACCGGGGTGGTGGGCGGAGCGGGTCAAAGATCATTTCAGTGATCTTGCTCAGGCCAAAGAGCTGGCGGTGGGGTTTTTGCTGCCGGAGGATATTTTTGCGAACCCGGTGGCTCAATTGTCGACGGGCGAACAACAACGACTGGTGCTGATACGCGCTCTGGTGCAGGGTCCGAAAGTGTTGTTACTCGATGAACCAACTTCCGGGCTGGATGGAAAAGCGACCGCAAGGGTTGAAAAACGACTGGATAAGTTTTTGCAAGAGGGTGGTTCTATTTTATTTGTCACCCATGATGGTGCGCAGGCTAAACGCCTGGCCAAACGCTGTCTTCAAATTGCAGACGGACATATTGAGGAGCGGGTGTTGTGACGCTGATTTCTCTGAGCTACTGGGATATCGCCTTTGCCGCTTCTTTGCTGGTGATTAATGCTGCTTTGTCGATTTTCCTGCAACTGGGGGTGCATCGCCAGTTGGTCATTTCCGCTGTTCGTATGGTGGTTCAACTGACCCTGATCGGCTTTGTGCTGCTAAAGCTGTTTGGCTTGGTGTCGCCTTTATGGACCGGTATAACCGCGATCGCCATGGTGTCTTTTGCTGCTTACGAGATTATGTCGCGACAGGAGCGCCGGTTTCAAGGCGTGTGGGCATTCGGGCTTGGTGCCGGGCCGATGTTGTTTGCCGCCGGGCTGGTGACAGTGTTCAGCCTGATGACCCAGATAGGGGCGGATCCGTGGTATCACCCGCGCTTTTCCTTGCCGCTGTTCGGCATGATTTTAGGCAATACCATGACCGGGATCAGTCTCGGTCTCAATACGCTCATTGCCAATACGCTGCGCGAACGAAATGCCATTGAAGCGCAAATTGCTTTGGGGCACACGCGGGTTGAGGCATTGGGGCCGGTCATACGACAGGCCATGCGTACCGGCTTTATTCCAATCATCAACGCCATGGCGGCAAGTGGTATTGTGTCTTTGCCGGGCATGATGACCGGGCAAATTCTGGCCGGCGTTGAGCCGGGTGAGGCGGTCAAATTTCAGATCCTGATTATGTTTCTGATTGGCGGGGCGACAGGTATTGGTGTGACAATAGCTGTTTTGGCCGGAGCCTACAGATTGACAGATGAACGCCATCGGCTAAGATTGGACCGTCTCAAACAAGTATAGATTTCCGTACCCCGCCTATGACACAAAAATTTCATGTCCTGCATCAATTTATCCCCGCCGCGCGCGCCAACCTGTCCGATGAAATCTGGGATTATGTGATGGGGGCGGCTGAAACCGAAACCACCCATAAGCGAAATAGACTGGCGCTCGATTGCCTGGGGTTGCGGCCACGTGTTTTACGCGATGTTTCCAATCGTGATACCACGGGGTCTGTGCTTGGCCACAAATTGAAAATGCCGGTGATACTGGCACCTATCGGCAGTTTGCAGGATATGGTTGAAGGTGGTGCAGCAACTGTGGCTGTTGCTGCGGCCCAGGCCGGTGTTGTACAAATGGTCAGCTCGTCGGCCTCCAACTCTTTGGAAGAAGTGGCAGAGGCATCGGATGCTGTGAAAATCTACCAGCTGTATATTCGCGGCGATGACGATTGGGTCGATGATTGTGTGGCGCGGGCTATTGATGCGGGCTATGTGGGGTTATGCCTGACGGTTGATCTTGATTTGTATGGTCGGCGCGAACGCGATCTGGCGAAGAGTTTTACCACCACGACACAAAAAACCGCCATTGATCAGTCGTTTCAGGAGCGGTTTAGCTGGCGCGATGTCTCCAGATTGAAAGAAAAATTCGATATTCCAATGATGATCAAAGGCATTGCCAGCGGCGATGATGCGCGTCTTGCGGTTGAGTGCGGAATGGATGCGGTTTACGCGTCGAACCATGGTGGCCGTCAACTTGATCACGGGCTGGGAACAATGGATTTTCTGCCCGAGATTGTTGATGCCGTTGGCGCGCGCGCTGAGGTGATTGCCGATGGCGGCATCATGCGCGGCTCGGACATTGTCAAAGCACTTTGCTTAGGTGCAACATCTGTGGGCATTGGGCGCATGTATGTGCTGGCAGCAGCAGCGGCTGGGGCACCCGGAGTGGTGCGGGTGATGGAACTTTTGCACCAGGAACTTGATACAACGCTGGGATTATTGGGTGTGCGCAGCCTTCAGGAACTTGATGGCAGCTATCTTGCTCAGGCACGAGCCGTTAATCAGCAAAAAACCTACTCAGTCTTTCCTCTGCTTGATGAGGGATATTAGAACCTCAGGATTTCCGCTGGCCGATAAATTCAAATATGCGGGTAAAATCTGTGCCGGGTGCAAAGCTGTCGGTGCCGCTTTGCCAAATTTCTGAAACCGTATCGCCAACATTCGAAGGTGTGGCGGCATCATGCACTTCATTGATGTAGAGTTGTACGTCCTTGTTAAGGTGTTCGGCGAAAAACCCGGCATCATAGGTACCGGTTAAAATACGCTGGGGAAATTTATCGCGCGTTGCCGTGTTTTGACCGGTTGACACATTGACAACGTCAAGCATGGTTTTCATGTCAAGGCCGTGGGCCAATCCAAAAAGTATCGCCTCAGACGTTGCAGCCATTGCGGTTGCGGAGAGAAAATTGTTGAGCAGTTTGAGTGCCTGGCCCTGTCCGGGTTTTTCGCCCACATGAAACGGGTTGCCGCAAAACGCGTCAATGATGGCTTTGTGGCGATCAAGTTGTGCCTTTGATCCCGCCCAGATCAGGGTGACAGTGGCTGCAATCGCACCGGCCCTGCCACCGCTTACTGGGGCATCGATAAATTCAATACCTGCCTTGTTTAAGGTGTCAGCAGCTGTGCGGGCAGCTTTTGGGCCGGTGGTAGATAGGTCGATGATGACGGAGGTTCGGCGATCGGGGCTGTCGATTATCTGTTCTATGACTGACTGGACAATGGTGCCATTGGGCAGGGAGAGAAATATAGTGTCTGCCTGAGTGGCCACTTGTGCCAATGACGTGGCGGGCCTGGCTTTATCCGGTGTGCGCTCGATAGTACCGGCACTGTCGAAACAGAGGGGTTCAAAACCCGCTTTTGCAATGTTAGCTGCCATGGGGTTACCCATCTGGCCCAATCCGATGAACCCCGGTGCGGGTTGTGTGGCTGGCATTTAATGTCATCTTTCTTTATGATCGAGAATTGCTCAAAAGTGTGTCGCTTTTAATCGAACCCTCCCAATTCGTCATCCCCGGTCTTGTCCCGGGGATCCATTCCTCAATTCTTTCGACCATAAGACAGTATCATTGTTTTTGAAAGCTCAACGGAATGGATCCCCGGGACAAGACCGGGGATGACGGCGAAAGATGATTTTGTAACCTGTTAAATGCAACGTGCTCTAGTATGTAAATTCAAACAGTGATTCCTGACCCCAATAATTTTATGAAAGTACATTAGTGAATTCTGACCGTTTCCTGCGGGACAATGCGACGTGGCTGGGTGCCGGTATTTTGCTGACCTTTTCATCCAGTGTTGGCCAGACCTTTTTTATTGCCCTGTTTGCGGAACCGTTGCGCGAGAAGTTCTCCCTGAGCAATGGTGATTGGGGTGGACTTTATACCATAGCAACATTTTGTTCAGCGGCGACTTTGCTGGTGATCGGGCGGATGGCTGATGTGGTGCGGGTGCGCACTTTGGCGATGATTATTTATGGTGGCCTGATTGTGCTGGCGGTGGCCATGGCTAATGTTAACTCGGTGCTTCTGCTGGCGGTTATCATCTATGGCTTGCGATTATGCGGCCAGGGCATGATGACCCATATTGCCATTACCGCCATGGCCCGGTGGTTTGCGCGCAGGCGTGGGCGCGCGGTGGCCATTGCCGGTCTCGGTGTCAGTTTTGGCGAAGGCTTTATTCCGGTAGTGGCGGTGAGCGTCATAGGCTTGATTGGCTGGCAGGACACCTGGCTGGCGGCGGCGGTTGTTTTGGGAGTGATATTGGCACCAACCGTGTTTTTCATGTTGCGGCATGAGCGCAAACCCGGTGTCGATGACGCTGATCACAGCAATGCCGGTATGAGGATGCGTCACTGGTCGCGCGGGCAAGTGTTGAAGCACTGGTTTTTCTGGGCGCTGATACCGGGCATGATGATCCCGTCTTTTACCGTCACCGCGCTTTTTTTCCATCAGGCCTATATTGTTGCCGACAAAGGCTGGTTGCTGAGTGATTATGTTTTAACATTTCCGGTTTTTTCCGGTTGTGTTTTGTTGTTTTCTTTTATCTCAGGCCTGGCAGTAGACCGGTTTGGCTGCGTGCGAATATTGCCGGTCTATCTTTTGCCCCTGACCGGTGGCCTGATTGTTTTAGGGGTGGCCGGTCCAATTTCATTTGCCTATCTCTATATGGGGCTGATGGGCGCAACCTCCGGTATCGCCGGCACCTTGCTCGGCACCTTGTGGGCGGAAATCTATGGAACCAGAAACCTCGGCGCCATCAGAGTGCTGGCTATTGCGGTTATGGTTCTGGGAACGGCGCTTGGCCCGGGTATTATGGGCGCGCTGATTGACTGGGGGATTAGCGTAAAGACCCAGGTTTTCTGGATGGCGGCTTATACAACTGCAGTATCAGTAGCGTTTATCTTTGTTGCCCGAAAGATCGGAATTGAGCGCCGTGTGGAGTAATCTACTTTGAACACGCCCAGGCACGAACGCGACAGTTGTAGGAATTTCGCTGGCAATATCGCAAGGCCAATCTTATCGCCTGGTTTTTGCTATTGGCATATCCCCATCCCCAGCCATTATCCGAACCTGCCGCAATTGCACCACAGCTGTTGTAAAATGTCTTGATTACGGTGCAATCTCCCCGGCATCCACGATTGGCCTTGCGCCAGGCCAGGCGTTTTGATCTGTAGCTGTGAGAAAATGCACTTGCACCACCGGGACCAAATCCAACCGCTCCCCAGCATTTTTGATAACCGCAATGGCGGGCGTCTGCCTGGTTAACCGGAAATATAAACAGGAATCCAAGTACGACACCTGCCAATAAAAAAGATTTTTTGAACATGTCGTGCCCTTCATTGCTATTGGACTTGATGTTTATCGTAGCACATAAGCCCGGTTTTGCACATGTGGGCATTTCAATGCTATCGCACTTGAGGCAAATAGGTTAGGTTGAACCCATTCCGAGGGGTGTTCTTATTTTAGAACTGAGATGCCGTGAGTTTGACGGTGAACCCTAAAAACCTGATCCGGGTCATGCTGGCGGAGGGACGGAAACCCTTGACCATACATGCTTCGGATTTCCTGTTGTGCAAGATTAGGAGATCCACATGAATATTCACAAACCAACCGACATTCTGGCTGATTTAAAAGTCACGACCGGTGCTTTGCCGGGCTCCAAAAAAGTCTATACCACAAGCGCTTCTGATCCTGATGTGCGCGTGCCGCACCGGGAGATTTTTGTCCATCCTTCTTCCGGCGATGATCCGTTGCGGATCTATGACACATCAGGAATTTATACCGATGATGACCATACGATCGATCTGGAAAAAGGCCTGCCGAGAATGCGGGAAAAATGGGTGTTGGAGCGTGGCGATGTTGAGCCTTATGAGGGCCGCGAAATCAAGCTTGAAGACAATGGTGTGGTTGGTGACAAACACCGGGAACGTGATTTCCCGGTCAGGCACAAACCTCTGCGCGGTAAAGAGGGCGAAGCTGTTACCCAGCTTGAATATGCGCGCAAGGGAATCATCACCAAGGAGATGATCTATATTGCCGAGCGCGAAAATATGGGGCGCAAACAGGCGGTTGAAAAGGCGGCTCAACGTGTGGCAGACGGCGAAAGCTTTGGCGCGGAAATTCCTGAGTTTGTTACACCTGAATTCGTGCGCTCGGAAGTAGCCCGCGGACGCGCTGTTATTCCACTCAATATCAACCACCCGGAATCCGAGCCGATGATTATCGGGCGTAATTTCCTGGTTAAAATCAATGCCAATATTGGTAATTCAGCCGTAACATCAAGCGTTGCCGAAGAAGTCGACAAGATGGTGTGGGCGACGCGCTGGGGTGCGGATACGGTGATGGATCTGTCCACCGGTCGTAATATTCACACCACACGCGAATGGATAATCCGCAATTCATCCGTTCCAATTGGCACAGTGCCAATGTATCAGGCGTTAGAAAAATGTGATGGTGATCCAACGGCGCTCACCTGGGAGCTTTATCGCGATACGCTGATTGAGCAATGTGAACAGGGTGTGGATTATTTTACCATTCATGCTGGTGTGCGCCTGCGTTACATCCACCTTACCGCCAAACGCCTTACCGGCATTGTCAGCCGCGGCGGCTCTATCATGGCCAAATGGTGCCTGAATAATCATAAGGAGAGTTTTCTTTATGAGCATTTCGAGGATATCTGCGACATCATGCGCATGTATGACGTGAGCTTTTCGCTTGGCGACGGCTTGCGTCCGGGCTCGATTGCCGACGCCAATGATGAAGCGCAATTTGCCGAACTTGAAACCCTGGGCGAGTTGACACAAGTAGCCTGGGCCAAGGGCTGTCAGGTGATCATTGAAGGTCCGGGTCACGTGCCCATGCACAAGATCAAGGTCAATGTGGACAAGCAACTGCGCGAATGCGGTGAGGCACCGTTTTATACGCTCGGGCCTTTAACGACAGACATTGCACCGGGGTACGATCATATTACATCAGGCATCGGGGCGGCCATGATCGGCTGGTTTGGCGTTTCCATGCTGTGTTATGTGACACCTAAGGAACATTTGGGCCTGCCCAACCGCGATGACGTCAAAACCGGGGTTATCACGTACAAGATTGCCGCCCACGCTGCCGATCTTGCCAAGGGCCATCCGGCCGCTCAGGAACATGATGATGCCTTGAGCAAATCGCGCTTTGAGTTCAGGTGGGAAGACCAGTTTAATCTGGGGCTTGATGCGGAAACAGCCCTGCAGTATCACGATGAAACCCTGCCCAAGGAAGCGCACAAGGTGGCGCATTTCTGCTCCATGTGCGGGCCTAAGTTCTGTTCGATGAAAATCACCCAGGATGTGCGAGATTATGCATCAAAGCTCAATGACCAGACGCAAGGCATGGCGCAGATGAGCGAGAGTTTCAAAAAACTCGGCTCTGAGCTTTACCTGCCGGAAAAAACTGTCACCGAAGCAAATAAGGAACTTGGCGGGGATGGTTTAAAGTCAACGGATGCGGCGGAGTAAATACAACCACGCTCACCCCTCATCCGACGCCTTCGGCGCCACCTTCTCCCGCAAGGGGAGAAGGGAAGCTATGATGTTAAATAAAAGAAACCTTTCCCTTCTCCCCTTGCGGGAGAAGGTGGCAGCGCAGCTGACGGATGAGGGGTGAGCGTGGTTAGCGTGGGGTTTTCCAAAACGCTTCAGTCGATGGTTTGCCACTGTGCAGGGCAGTGCGATTTGTATCAGGCTTTCGATGAACATTAACTGCATTTTCTGTTTTTGATGAAAAATATCTTCATAATCGGGCATTGCTAAGAGAAGCATTCCATGATTGAGTGATCGAGTAGTGAAATTATGGGGGCTGTAAATATTTTTTAAGTCTGAAAAAATAGAGTCGGTATAAGGTGCAGGCTGTATAGTTTTTTAATTTTTTGGGGGAAAAATGAAAAAAGATAATTTATCCGGTAATGCAAAAATCGCTTTAATAAGGTCCAAAGTTATTTTTTGTGCTGCGGTTCTGAGCTTGGTCGCCTCGTTCCAGATATCGATCATGTCGAGACCGGCTCACGCCATCAAGCAGTATTCGCAGGCAAACGGCAATATAGCCTGTTCCTCATGCCATTCCAGATCAGGACTGGCTAATGGTACGATGTATCCGTTGACCGGCACAGGTACATATTTCAAGACCAATGGTGTCCTGCCATCAAGGCCAGCACCGCAACCTGTCGCCCCGCGACCAGTCGCACCACCGGTGTATCCGCCACGCCAGCCAGTGTATCCACCCTATAACCCACCGCAGTGGCGCAACCCTCAATCACCGGTTTATCCGCAACAACCGGTTTATCCGCGCCCAACCGTCAGCCTCGCCTACCCGTTGCAAAGCGAACTCAAGCGTCTTGGCTGCCTGCCGGGACGGGTTGATGGTATTTGGGGGCGTGGCAGCAGAGCCGCGCTCAGAAGATTTGCCAATCAGGCGAGACTGCGTCTCGGCAGCGAGCCCTCACAGAATGCACTGGATGTGGCGCGAAGATCACCCACGGGGTTTTGCCCACCGGTAAGGCGGGTCTATACGCGACCCTATACGCCACCCTATACGCGACCCTATACGCCACCCTATAATCCGCCACGCATTAATCCGCGACCGCGACCCCAACCTGTAACGCAAGCCTGCCCGAATGTTAATAGACTTGCGAATGTTATACGGGGCCAGGGTTTTGGTAATGTCCAGTGGAAAGACTGTGACCTTCAGCAACGCTATACATTCTTTGCTTTGCAAGGAGGCAACCGTTGGCGCCTGCGGATAAGATCCAATGGTATTATCTACAAAAAACAACTGAGATAGACCGACACCTGTTGTTGAAGCCAATGAGGAACCTGGTGGGGGCGGTTTGAAATCATCGGATGAGGCAGAGTAAAAACAACCACGCTCAACCCCTCATCCGACGCCTTCGGCGCCACCTTCTCCCGCAAGGGGAGAAGGAAAAGGTTACATTATAGTTTCCCTTCTCCCCTTGCGGGAGAAGGTGGTAGCGTAAGCTGATGGATGAGGGGTAGAGCTGTTAACGCAGGGCTATCCAATGCGCTTCAGTTTCCCCCCATACGGGCCTTTTCTTTGGCCCGTTTCATTTCAGCAGCATCACCAACTGCGTCATCGCCGATATGGGCGAGGCCGCGGGCTTTTGCCAGGGTCATCTGGTGCTGGCGGGCACGGGCTCGTTCGCGCTCGATGTTTGATTTGCTATCGCGGCAATAAGGGCATTGCACGCCTTCGATAAAATCGGGCGAATTGCGCTCTTCATCGTTAAGCGGCATGCGGCAGGCGTGGCACTGGGTGTGGCCGCTGGGTTTGAGATCATGGTTGACGGCGACGCGTTCATCAAAGACAAAACAGTCGCCATGCCATTTGCTGTTTTTCTCGGGCATGGTTTCGAGGTAGTTCAAAATACCGCCTTTGAGATGAAACACCTGTTCATAACCTTGTGCCAGCATATAGGCGGAGGCTTTTTCGCAGCGAATGCCACCGGTGCAGAACATCGCCACTTTTTTGGTGGTATCAGGTGAAAGCGTTTCAACAACGAAATCCTTGAACTGGGTAAAATTTTCGGTTTTGGGGTCAATGGCACCCTCAAAGGTTCCAAGGGCTACTTCATAATCATTGCGCGTATCCAGAATGACCAGATCAGGGTCAGCGATCAACTGGTTCCACTGCTCGGGCGTAACATATGTTCCGACCCGTTTTGTCGGATCAGCCTCTTCGGCGCGAAGGGTAACAATTTCGCGTTTTAATCGCACTTTCATGCGCAAGAAAGGTGCGGTGTCGGCATAGGAATATTTGACGTCTATGCCCTCAAAACGGTTTTTGAAAATATTTGCCTCGCGCAAATAGCTGATAAAGGCATCAATATCGGCCGCGCTGCCGGCAATAGTGCCATTGATGCCCTCGGCGGCTACAAGCAGGGTGCCGCGAATTCCGTGTTGCTGGCAAAAGGTCAGCAGGCAAGGTTGCAGTTCAACATAATCCGGCAAAGCCACAAACTTATACAGGGCTGCGACTTTAAATTGCTGTATTTCTTTACATTGTCTCATTTACATCCACCGGTGGTTCGTGCTCAATCTTAGCATACAGGTATTCGAATCAGGCTTACGCCTGCGAGCGATATTTCAAACTGAGTGTTTAGCAAATAAATGCAACAGATAACACTGGTACAAATAGCCTTATTTTTAGCCGCCGCAGCGATCGCGGCCCCTATTGCCAAACGAATGAGAATTGGTGCGGTGTTGGGCTATCTTGTAGCCGGTATTTTCATAGGACCTTATGGCATCGGCAATGTTGCCTCAATCTATAATGTCAGTTCGATTTTACACATTGCAGAATTTGGTGTGGTTCTATTGCTGTTTCTGATTGGCCTGGAATTGAGGCCGGTGAGATTGTGGTCGATGCGGTCTTCGATTTTCGGCCTCGGTGGTGCGCAGTTTTTTATTACCGCCGCGTTGTTGTCGCTTGCCGGGTACTGGGCAGGGTTTTCGACCTCCACTGCCCTGTTGATGGGGTTTGCCCTGTCGTTGTCCTCGACCGCATTTGCATTGCAAATTCTGGAAGAAAAAGGTGAGTTAACAACACGCCACGGGCGTTTGTCATTCTCGATCCTGCTGTTTCAGGATCTTGCCGCTATTCCGCTACTGGCCGTGGTGCCCTTGCTGGCGGTGTTTACAAATGTTGGTGTCGAAGGTGCGAGTCTGTGGCCTATATTCTGGGCGGTTGGCACGATTGTGCTGGTTGTTTTGATCGGCCATTTTTTGCTTGAGCGGCTGTTTAAACTGGTTGCGGCAACAGATGTAAGAGAAGCTATGACTGCGTGTGCTCTTTTGACCGTGGTTGGCGTTGCTTTATTGATGGACTGGGCCGGGCTGTCGGCGGCTCTTGGGGCATTTATTGCCGGGGCGCTGTTGGCGGATTCACCTTTTCGCCATCAAATTCAGGCTGATATCGCACCCTTTGAAGGTTTGTTGATGGGGTTGTTTTTTACTGCCATCGGCATGTCGCTCAATTTCGGCCTGCTCCTGACGCTGCCAGCAAAAGTCCTGATTTTTGTCGCAGCCCTTCTGGTGATTAAATTCAGCGTTATTTACCTGCTGGGGCGGTGGTGGAAGCTCGATGGCGGGCCATCGCGGCGCATGGCTCTGGTATTGTCGCAAGGTGGTGAATTTGCCTTTGTGGTTTTTGGGCTGGCAGCTGGCGGTGGCTTGATAGAACGCGGGCTGGCTGATTTACTGGCATTATCAGTTACGCTGTCGATGGTGGCGACACCGTTTTTATTGTTGCTGGATGAGGCGGTGACACGGAACATGAAAGGCGTTGAGCCTGATTTTGTTGCCCCGCCGGAAAATACCGGTCATGTGATTATTGCGGGGTTTGGCCGCATGGGGCAGATTGCAGCACGCGTGTTACAAGCCAAGAAAATTCCTTATACCGGGCTGGACTTAAGTTCGACGCAGGTAGATTTTGTGCGCAAGTTTGGCAACAAAATCTATTATGGTGATTCATCCAGGCTGGATATTCTAAAAGCAGCCCATGCCGACAAGGCCTTGGCCTTTGTGCTGACGGTGGATGATGTTGAAGCCTCGCTTAAAACCGCTGCTGTGGTGCGTCAGCATTTTCCAAACCTTACCATCTATGCCCGGGCGCAAGACCGCCAGCATGTACACCGCCTGCTTGAGCTGGGGGTGGAGCACATTCACCGGGAAGCGTTTTTGTCATCTCTGGAATTGACCCGTGACGTGCTCTTTGGCATCGGCCTGCCCTATGGTGAGGCAGAAGATACGATTGAAACCTTCCGCCAGCATGACAGTCAAAGACTGTATGAAGATTACAAGCATTATACCGACGAGGAAAAACTGCGCAAAGGAGCGTTGTCCGGTGCAAAGGAGCTGGAAGAGTTGTTCATTCGCGATGCCGTTGTGCAACCTCTAAAACCAGATGCGGATGAGGAAACCTGACCACAGGGGGGAATAAAATGTCTGCCAATGATCCTTTGTTGCAACCGTTCCAGCTCAAGCATTTGACGTTGAAAAACCGGCTGATGTCGACCGCGCACGAACCGTCTTATTCTGAAGACGGTCTGCCGATGGATCGTTACCGCCGCTATCATGTGGAAAAAGCCAAGGGCGGTATTGCCCTGACGATGACGGCGGGCTCGGCAATCGTGTCGCAGGATTCACCGCCGCCGTTTGGCAATCTTCATGCCTACAAGGATGAAATTGTCGCGCCGCTAAAACGCCTGACAGATGAATGCCATGAGTATGGTTGTGCAGTGATGGTCCAGATTACGCATCTGGGACGCCGCACCAACTGGAACCATTCCGACTGGCTGCCGGTGGTGGCACCATCGCGGGTGCGCGAAGCAGCGCACCGCACATTTCCAAAACCAGCGGAAGAATGGGATATAGAGCGCATTATCAAGGAGTATGCCGCCTGCGCCCAACGGATGGCAGCTGCCGGTCTTGATGGCATTGAAATTGAAGCCTACGGCCATTTTCCCGATCAATTCTGGTCGCCGGCAACGAATTTCAGGCAGGATCAGTACGGCGGTTCGCTGGAAAACCGCATGCGGTTTTCATTGCAGGTCTTTGCAGCAATACGCGCAGCCGTTGGGCCTGATTTTATTGTCGGCACGCGGCTGGCGGTTGATGAAGACTGGGAAAAGGGGTTTTCGCACGAAGAAGGCCTGGAAATCGCCCGACGTCTGGTGGCAACAGATGATATTGATTTTCTCAATGTTATCAAAGGTCACATTGATCATGACGCAGCCCTGGCCAAAGTTATTCCGATACAGGGGATGGCGTCAGCACCGCACTTGGATTTTGCTGGAGAAGTGCGCGCGGACACAGGATTTCCGATCTTTCATGCCGCCCGTATCGCTGATGTGGCAACAGCGCGTCATGCCATTGCTGAAGGCAAGCTGGATATGGTTGGCATGACCCGGCCGCATATGGCGGATCCGCATATTGTGCGGAAAATTATCGCGCGCCGCGAAGAAGACATTCGACCTTGCGTCGGTGCTACGTATTGTCTCGACCGCATATACGAAGGCCATGAAGCTTTATGTATACACAACCCGGCCACCGGTCGCGAAGCCACCATGCCGCAGGTTATCGCAAAATCCGAAGGACCGCTAAAATCCATCGTAGTGGTTGGTGCCGGGCCCGGTGGCCTTGAGGCTGCAAGAGTGTGTGGCGAACGCGGCCATAAGGTGGTTGTTCTCGAAGCTGCCGACAAGGCCGGTGGCCAGGTTTTGCTGGCGGCACGGACGCAGCGACGGCGCGAGCTTGTTGGCATTATTGACTGGCGTTTAGCCCAATGTGAGCAGCTTGGGGTTGAATTCAGATATAATCTGTTTGCAGAAAAATCTGATGTGATTGAACTTGCCCCCGACATTGTCATCATTGCCACCGGAGGAATTCCAGATACAGAAGCGCTCGACGCTGGTAATGAATTAACGATCAGCAGCTGGGATATTCTGTCTGGTGAGGTTAAACCGGCTGACAAGGTTCTGGCGTTTGATGATCATGGTGCGCACCCCGGCATGCAGGCAGCCGAAATGATTGCCCTGTCGGGAGCGCAATTGGAAATTGTCACACCGGAACGATATTTCGCCCCCGAAATAGGCGGTTTAAACCATGTGCCTTACGCCAGGTTGTTCGGTGAAAAAGAAGTGCGAATAACCATCAATTCAAGGTTGCTTGGCGTGGAGCGCGAAGGCAACAGTTTGAAAGCTGTGATTGGTAGCGACTATACGTCAGCCACGCAGATACGCTATGTGGACCAGGTGGTGGTCGAACACGGCACAATACCACTGGATGATATTTACTTTGACCTCAAAGCAGGTTCGATAAACCGCGGCGAGGTTAACTATCAGGCTTTGATAAACGGCGAGCCGCAAGCAATTGCTTCCAACGCTGAAGGCGCTTACAGATTATTCCGCATCGGTGATGCTATTTCCAGCCGCAATATTCACGCTGCAATTTATGATGCTTTGCGACTGTGCAAGGAATTTTGAAGGCTCACCAGATTACGCCATAAACAGAAAAAAGCAGGCATCTGGATTTTCCAGGTGCCTGCAGGTGTATTCGTAAAAATTAAGCCCAAGGGCTTTATTGTGCCGCTGATGCCTGTAGTCGCTCAGCCGTCTGTTTTGAGGCCTGGGCTTGCACGGCTTTTTGAACTTTTTCGAAGGCACGCACTTCAATCTGGCGGATGCGCTCGCGGCTAACGCCAAATTCATGGCTCAATGTTTCAAGCGTCATGGGTGAGTCTTCGAGGCGGCGGGCTTCAAAAATACGCCGTTCGCGTTCATTGAGCTTATCAAGGGCATCAGACAACATGGCGGAACGCTGGGTGCTTTCTTCAGACTTCGCCAGCATTTTTTCCTGGTCCGGGGCTTCATCCACCAGCCAGTCCTGCCATTCGCCACCTTCAGAATCAGCGCGCATGGGGGCGTTGAGCGAGGCATCACCACTCAGGCGTCGGTTCATGGAAATGACGTCGGCTTCAGGCACGCCGAGGTTGGTGGCGATATGCTCGACCTGTTCGGGTCTCAGATCACCATCTTCCAGCGCCTGAATTTTACCCTTCATGCGGCGCAGATTGAAAAACAGTTTTTTCTGCGCTGCAGTTGTGCCCATTTTTACCAAAGACCACGAGCGCAGGATGTATTCCTGAATGGAGGCGCGTATCCACCACATGGCGTAGGTTGCGAGGCGGAAACCGCGCTCGGGATCAAATTTCTTCACCGCCTGCATCAGACCGATATTGCCTTCGGCAATAACATCGGATACTGGCAAACCATAGCCGCGATAGCCCATGGCAATTTTGGCCACCAGGCGCAGATGAGAGGTTATCATCCGGTGGGCGGCTTCTGAATCCTCATGCTCTGTCCAGCTTTTGGCCAGCATATATTCTTCATTGGGCTCAAGCATGGGAAACTGCTTGATTTCCTGTAAATAACGGGTCAATCCGCCATCAGCGGAGAGAGACGGCAATCTTGCCATATGATTTTCCCCCTTGGTTTAAAAGAATACGCATCAGTTCAAATTACGCTTTGGCAATTTTACCACTACGCAAAAAAAATGGCGTTTCTATGTTTCTTCCTTGACTTTAAATATGGGGTTTGGGGTGGGGGAATTCAAGGTTTGAACGGATATCAAGAATCTGTGAGACTGTTGAGCAGATCGGCGAAATCGCGCGGTAAATCGCTTTCAAATACCAGTTTTTCGCCGGTTTTGGGATGTTCAAATCCAAGTAAATAAGCGTGAAGTGCCTGTCTTTTGAGGTTTTTGAGCAGGGTTTGAGATTTTTCAGACAGTTTTTGCTCGCGGGTTTTGAAACCAGACCCATAGGTTTGATCTCCTACCACGGGGCAACCGATATGGGCCATGTGGACGCGAATCTGATGGGTGCGGCCGGTTTCCAGGGTGCAGTTCAACAGGGACAGCAGAGGGCCTTTTTCACTCTCGAGGAAATGTTGCAGTATTTCATAATGAGTAACTGATGGTCTGCCACCCTTTCTAAGGACTGCTTGTTTGAGACGGTTATTTGGTTTGCGTCCCAGTGGTGCATTTACCAGACCGCGGGTATGGCGCGGAGCAGCCCAGACAAGGGTCTTGTAGGCACGTTTTAGCTTGCCATCGCGCCCATGGGCGGCGAACTGGTCGGCGAGACTATTGTGGGCCAGATCTGTCTTGGCAACGACCATAAGACCGCTGGTGTCTTTGTCGAGTCGGTGGACAATGCCGGGGCGTTTGACACCACCAATGCCGGAAAGTGTATCGCCGCAATGGGCCAGCAGGGCATTCACCAGGGTTCCATCCCAGTTGCCGGCAGCGGGATGCACAACCATGCCATGGGGTTTGTTAATGACGATGAGGTGCTCATCTTCAAAAACCACACACAAGGGAATATCCTGCGCCTGGGGCAGGGCTGCTTGTGGATCAGGTGAATTAACACTTATTTGATCTGCGGGTTTGACCCGGTAATTAGGCTCCTCTATCTTGGCGCCGTTAAGGCATACTTCGCCCTGTTTTATCAGTTGTTTTAATCGTGAACGACTGATATGTGGCAATTGCGTTGCCAAAAACCGGTCAAGGCGGGTGCCTGCACTGGTTTCGTCGACGAGAAGTGTTTCTTTGTTCAAGTTTTCTGACACGTTTTTTCAGGGGTAAAAGTGGTAGATATTAAAGATCAGGACAGTGGAAGCAGCCTTAATACAGGCCCGGAAATACCGATTGCGAAAGTTTCTCCGATCCTCAAATGGGCAATCATCATTATGAGTACGCTCATTGTGGTCATTCTGGTGGTCATTATTTCCACTATTATCTATCGCGCCGTCAAGTCCGGAGATGGAGGGGGGATAAAATCCTCTTCCGCACGAGGCTTTGGGATTGTCGATCTTGAGGTATCACAGGGTGCAAAAATCGCAGACGCGAAGCTCGACGGCAGGAAACTGACCGTCATCATCAACAGCAAATCCGGCGGTGATGAGGTTGTCATTATTGACGTGCGCAGCGGTGCAATTGTCGGCCGTATCCGGCTGCAGGAGAAATAACCGATATTTGGTCAATATCAACCGCCGAGGAACAGTCTGCCGACCTCAGGGTCCTGCAACAGTTCTTCGCCAGAACCGACCATGGCCAATTCACCTGAAACCAGAACGTAGCCAACATCAGCGAACTCGAGGCCTTTTTTGGCGTTTTGTTCGACCATGATGATGGTCTTGCCTTCAGCGTTTTGCAGGTCATCGAGAATTTCAAACACCATGTCGATAAAGCGCGGCTCGAGACCGATTGAGGGTTCATCCACCAGCAATATATCAGGCTCCATAATAAGGGCGCGTGAAATTTCCAGCAGTCGCCGTTCGCCGCCCGACAGAATTCCGGCGGGATTGTTGCGCCGGGCAGCCAGACGGTTATATTTGGCCAACACCTTTTCAGCCGCTTCCTTGGCATCATCGGGTTTGTCCATCAAAAATCCACCCATCCAGAGATTTTCTTCAACGGTCATACCGGGAAAAACTGATTTATCCTGAAGAATATAGGCAATACCGGCTTTTTTCAGTTTTTCATTCGGGCTCAAGGAGGTGATGTTTTGTTTATTACCTTCATTGTCGATTGTGATATCGCCGGAGAAAATATTGGTAAAGCCGTAAATTGAATGCAGGATTGTTGATTTTCCAGCACCATTAGGGCCGATCAAACACAAGGACTGGCCGCGACCGACCTGCAGATTGAAATCATGCAGGATTTCCATTTTGCCATAACCGGCTTTTAGATTATCGATACGCAAAAAGGGGTCGTTATGGGCCAGGGCTGCAACGTCATCCTTGGAGACATCGGAACTCATTTTTTCAACTTCGCGCACCACGTCTTCAACAGAAATGAGTGTATCAACCGAGCCGAGGTGATATCCGGTTGCAGCATCTTCCTTGCTGGCTTTTTCGTTGGGTGATCTGTCTTCAGGCTTCTTTGTCATCAATGAGCCCCCAGGTATGCGTCAATGACGCGTTGGTCATCTTTTATTTCATCAGGCGTTCCCTCCGCCAGCATTTCACCATGGGCGAGACAGTAAATCTTCTCGGCCAGGTTCATAATTACCCGCATATTGTGCTCAATGACAAACAAGGTGATGCCGAATTCTTCATTGGCGCGCTTGAGGCGGTCAATCAGGCCGTTGATCAGGGTTGGATTAATGCCAGCGGTAGGCTCATCGAGCAACAGAACCTTAGGCTCATTCATCAGGGCCATGGCAAACTCGAGTAACTTTTGCTGGCCGAAAGACAAATCGCCGGAGATAAGTTTGCGTTTTTGATAAAGACCGACAAACTCAAGCAGATGTTCAGCCTTTTCGGTGAGTTCTGCAGGATATTTTGTAAACATGTCGGAAAAGGTTGCGGTGCGATGGGGCACAGAGATCAACATGTTTTGTACGCAATCCATTTTACCGTAAATCCGGGTTTGCTGGAAGGTGCGCAACATGCCCAGTCGGGCAATTTGCTGAACCCGCAGTTTTGAAATTTCCTGGCCTTCAAACTTGATTGAACCTTCGTCAATCGGGTGGTAGCCGACAATAGAGTTGAACAAGGTAGTTTTGCCCGAACCATTGGGGCCAATAAGACCGGTAATCTTCCCCGGCTCCACTGACATCGACACCAGTTTGTTGGCTGCAACTCCGCCAAAGGATTTAGAAACGTTGGTTACTTCTATGGTTGGTGTCGTCATGAAGTCCCCCTTTCCTCAGAACCGCTCGACATATCTTTATCTACCGTGATGCCAAAAGTTTCCGGCCATTTTTCACGCGCCCACCCCAGAATTCCCTGCTGGAAATAAACCGTATTGAGGATAATCAGAGCACCAAGGGCAATCCACTGCCAGCCCAGAAGGTAGGTCCATGTCAATTCCTTGACTGTATGGAAGACGAAGGCACCGAGAACCGGGCCCCACAGTGTTCCCTTGCCGCCAAGCAACGCCATGGCGACCATGAAAATACCAAATGTTACGGTCGGGAAGGCAACTTCCAACGGCTCGATAAAGCCGGTCATGTTGCCGAACAGCGCGCCTGAAATGCCTAAGAAAAAGGCCGAGGTGCACCAGGCCACCGTTTTGTGGCGTTTGGTATGGATGCCCATGGCATCAGCTTTTTCCTCGTCATCGCGAATGGCGTTGATGGCAAGACCAAAGCGGGTTTTGTAAAGCCACCTGAGAAACGCAAAGGTTAAAAATGCCGCAGCAAGGCAGAGGAAATAGAAGAAAAATTTCTGCGTTGTCGGGTCAAACGGAAAGACGGGAAGCGCAATACCACCACTGCCGCCAACATAATCCCAGGCACCGAGAAGTTCACCGGCGGCAAGTGCCAGTCCCAATGTTCCGATGGCGAAATAAGGACCGCGCAGGCCGAAGAATATCTGGCTTAACAGGATGGCAAGGATGACATTGCCAACAGCGGCGGCAAGTATTCCCAGGCCCAGTCCGGTGAAATACTGGGTGGGGGCAAAATTACCTGTCAAAGCAGCGCCATCAGGTGAAGCGTAGAGCGCCACATCGTAAACCATGCCAACCTGGACAATGGCGCTGATGTACATACCAACACCGAAGAACGTGATGTTACCGAGAGAATTATAGCCCATTTGCCCGCCAAGAGTATCCCAGGTCAGCGCAAACAGGATCATGATCCACAACAGTGATATCTGAACCATATAGTTCGGAAACAGGAAGGGAGCAGCGACTCCGAAGATTACCACAGCTGCAATTACGTAATTTTCTTTGTTCATTGCACCACCTGCCTGGTTTTACTCATCTGGAATTGCCGCCACATCAGCACCAGTATCAGCAGAATGACCACGGTCGCCTGCTGGAATTCAGCACCGAGAATGAAGCCGCTGTATTGTTCGGCAACGCCGAGGCCGAGAGCGGCAATGATGACGCCGGGAAGATTTCCCAACCCGGCCGCAGTGACGACGACAAAAGCGCGAATTGAATGGGGGACACCGTAGAAAGGCTGAATGACCCATATCATTGAAATAAGGACGCCCGCTGCCCCGCAAATGGCGGCATTGAGGGCAAAGGTGAAGGCATAGACTCTTTCGGTATTAATGCCCATGACGCGGGCGGCGCGGGCGTCTTGCGATGTTGCCCGGATAGCCTGACCCATGCGGCTTTTCTTCATAAACAACACGACGGCACCAGCAAGAATAGCGCAAATTATCAGCGACAGGATGCGTATATCTGCGACTGTGACCAGACCGTCGAAAATACTGCGGATGGCCATACCGGAATTGGCTGTTTGAACCTCAGGTCCAAAGGCCAGATTTAATCCCTGCTGAATAACCAGGGCGAGGCCGAATGTGGCCAGCAGCGAAGTGAACAGATCGCGCTCGATGACTTTGGAAATAATGAGTTTATAGACCACCCAGCCAAAGCCAAACATGATAAAAAATGCCGGGATGAGGGCCCATAAGGGATGAATGCCATACAGGGTGGCAACGTAGGCAAAATATCCCCCCATGATAACCAACTCGCCCTGGGCAAGGTTTTTAACGTTCATCACGCCCCAAACCAGAGCAAGACCGTAGGCGGCGAGTGCAAAAATCGCGCCGATAAAAATGCCGTCGAGTAAGAGTTGTATATTAAATACAGGTGCTGCGACCAACACCATTATATTGTCCCACATAGCTGCCTCCCCGCTGCTGCGAGTTTCCACTGTATTACTGTTAATGGAAATAGACCGCCCCCGGAAAATTATACCGGAGGCGGGTTTGATTTGTTACATTTTATTTAGCTGTACGTGGCCAGTTGACGGAACTGGACGCCCATTTGGCTGGAGCAACCACGTTGTATTTACCTTTTTGAATCTGGCGCAATACCATTGGTTTTGCAATGTTGTTGCCAGCTTCGGAAAACTTTATGTTTCCGTAAAAAGTAGAAATTTCAACGGCTGAAATTGCATCACGCACTTTTTCCGTGTCAAAAGATTGCGCTTTTTCAAACGCTGTTTTCCAGACAATTACCGCAGCTGCAGCTTGAGCAGACTGGTAAGGAACGTTTTTGTATCCTTCATAGGTTGCCTTAAACAACTTGTCGAAATCAGCAGCAGTGCCAAACGTGTCACCCTTGTAGCTCAGGGTTTCAGCCCATTGAGTCGGGCACAGAATATCATCAGCTGATGCACCGAATTTGGTAACTATTTTACCGGACTCACAATGGGTCATGGCAATCATCGGTACGTTGATTTTCATTTCTGCAATCTGGCGTGCAGCGGTAACGGCACCTTTGGAGTGACCCGAAACCAGCAGCAGGTCCGGCCTTAACGCTTTTGTCTTGGTCAAGGTTGCGGCCATATCGTTGAGGTCGCGTGGCAGTTTGTCATCAATAACGATTTTCATACCGCGTTTTTTAGCATCTTCAACAACACCGGCACGAACATCCTGTGAAAAAGGATCACCTTCAAAAGCCATGGCGATTTTTACATCGGAGGCTTTTTTACCATTCTTAACAGCAATCTCGCCGGCAAGCTCCAGGGTGCTGGCCAGATACTGCTCGGATGTGGAGAGCACGGCAAAGAGATATTTGTAGCCTTTTGTGAACAAGGAGCGCGAGGCACCTTCAGCTTCAACCATTGGAATTTTATATTTTTCAATGATCGGTGCGGCAGCTTTTGTCGTGGCGGAGCTGTAGGGGCCGAGGATGTATTTGATGCCATCCTGATTGATCAGGCGCTCAAGCAACTGACCGGTACGGGCAGGCGTTGATTCATCATCATAATAAACCACTTTGATTTTATAGCTTTTGCCGCCGACTTTAACACCGCCAGCTGCATTTATCTGCTTGACGGCCAGATCGTAGCCGTTTTTGGCGTGAATGCCATTGGTGGAATATTTTCCGGTAAAGGAGATGGCTGAACCTAGTGTAATGGTGTCGCCTTCAACTTTGGCATTGGCAGGTGCTGCCAGCGCTAAAGCCAGCGCGCTCAGGCTAAGTACTGCAAATGGTATTTTTTTCACATTTCTGGTCATGAATTCCCTCCCTGGGTTGACCGTGATAAGATGTGGGCCGGAGATCGAAAATGCTTTTTATCTATCTG
Source organism: Hyphomicrobiales bacterium (assembly GCA_021775475.1). Classification (GTDB taxonomy): domain Bacteria; phylum Pseudomonadota; class Alphaproteobacteria; order Rhizobiales; family JAJFHR01; genus JAJFHR01. The sequence goes on along the minus strand of JAJFHS010000006.1, from coordinate 25,580 downwards.
TATTTATACATTTAATCGCAAGCCCACAGGTGACGTTTTTGATTTGCTCAATGTTGATAGGGTATTGCAGGCGTCCTGTCAATCAGGCGGTTGCATCAAGGAAAAGCGCTTATGAATGCATTACTAATCCTGCCAAAAACGTTTACACTTCCATTCGGAGTGAAATATGCACTAGCACTCATCATGCTGTGGCGTTTGGTTCAGCTTGAGAGACAGGAGCAGGGCTCCTGCGGCGGAAAATTCAGCGGCGATCAGCCAGCTTTGCCACATGCCGTAAGCGGTTGAGAAAAGGGACAGGCCGCAGACCAGAAACCCCGTTGCAAATGCCTTGTTGGCTCCCTCCAGCTGGCTGGTCCTGTGTACGAGCCACAGGCATAGAAGACCTAAAATCACATAGCCGCCAAGTCCCAGTTCCAGCCACATCTGTAAAAAACCATTGTGCGGGTGCAAAGAAAAAAGAGTGGCACCGGGAATTACGATGCTGATCTCATTCCTGCCCAATATGCGCGAGGCTTCCAGCCCATATCCCATCAGGGGTTTTTCGGAAATTTTGCCAACGACAAAATCCCAGATTTCCAGCCGGTGCAGGCCGGAAAGAGGGATCCAGTCTTCATATCCTTTAAAAACCGATTGCAGAAATTGCGGGATCATCGGTATGGTAATCATCAGGCTGATAATGGTGAGGGAAAGCCAGAGCTTCATCGCGCGCGGAAACAGGGCGGTCAGGATACAAGCAAGAGAGCCAAAAATGAGTGCGAGGCCAACGCTCTGGGAATTGGAGGGAATAAAAAGAATGAGTGCAAGGGTAATGAACAAAACCGATGGCATGCGAAATCCCTTCACCCACAAGGTGAGCGCGACCGGCCATAAGAAGAGAGCAAAAAGCAATGCCGGCTGATTAACGTAAGTGGCGGTTTTAAAGGCCTTTATAGTGGGCTGCTTAAGGGGAGCGATGAAGGTGCGGTAAATGGCGAAATTGGAATAGTTTTCAATCGCGATAAACGTGAATGCTATGACTAAAGCCAATGTGGTCAGCGTCATGGCCCACGTCGCTATTTTGGGAGTTGTGTGCTGCGTGGCTGCAAGGACTAACAGACCTAACACAAACAATGAACTCGTGCGTGGCAACCGCCGCAGGGTTTCGTCCGGGGCGACAGACCACAAAAAGCTCAAAGCCGCCAGAATTAGAATACCAGCAAGTACGGCAACAAAAAAGCGTGGTGGAAACAGGGGAGGGCTTTTTTTGCGAATTGAGTGGGCGAGGATAGTTATTCCCGCAAGGATGAGGAAGATGACGGTGGCCCGCGGAACCAGGGTCGCGGCAATGGCACTTGTAAGCACCCAGAAAGCGCAGAGCCAGCCTAACGGATTTTGATCAATCTCCTGCTTGGTGGGGAAGTGCAATTTTTCCAATTTCGGTAAATCCTGAGTAGTTCAATGAATTTTCAGGCAAAAAATCAAAAAGTTCTTCTCTCGATCAAATTAAACCGATTTTGGATTTTCTGCCTGAAGGGCTCGAATTCGTTGAGCCAGCGACAATGATTCCGGTGTTTTGACGGGCTTTGTTTTTTCCTCTGAAGGTCGTTTGGAGTGTCTCGGTTGGCTCATGCCGGTTTCAACACAGGGTGTGGATTTGGTTTTTGGCTCAAGGCCTTTGGGCGAGGATCGGCTGGCGTTGGCGTTTATTTTTATTGATGCCAAAGGCTTTGCTACTGTGTGTGGCTGTTTTGCAGACGTCATAACCAAGGATATCTTATTATCATTTTCTTCTCGATCAGCCTCATCAGATGGGCTGGTTTCAGGAGGTTTCAGAGTTGCAATTTCACGGGTCAATTGCACAATTTGTTGGTCTTTTGCGTCAATTTTTCTAATGAGCTTGGTGATTCTCCCTTTGCCCATGCCAACTTCCTGTTTTAAATCAGCGGCTGTTTTAGTGCGGGTTTCCAGCTTCTTCGACAATTGAGCGATTTTCTGTTTGTGCAGGTCCAGTTCATAAGCTTGTGCTTCTAAAGCAGTAGTCTGAGCTTTAAGCGTGCTCGCTTGTTCTGTCCGGGCGGAAGGTGAACGGTTTTTCTTATCGGCTTTAGCCTCTAAAGACTGTATTTTCCTATTTAGACTTTCGACTAATTCTTCGCGGTCTTCTGCGATTGTCTCCAGGTTTTTTATTTTTTCCAGCAACCGGTCCCTTTTTTTTTCTGTCGTGGAAAGTTCAATCAGCTGGGTGTCAGAGGTTTCTTTGAGCTGCTCTATTTTTGCTTCCATCCTGGCCGTGGTTATCGCAAATTCAGCTCGCATCTGATCACGATCGGCCTGACCATCCGACATCATTCTGGGGGATTGCTGAAGCAGCTTCCGGGTGGTTACTTTAACAGCTTTTCGCCATAAGGGCGGTGCCAGAAACAGAGCAATCAGGCTCGCCAGCAAGAACCCCAAAACTCCAGATAATATAATTATTGTCATCCGAGCTTATCTCTCAACTTTAAATACGCACATGTTTTTATCACGGATGACCAAGTTTAGCTCTATCACAATATTTTCACCAGCCCGGATTTTTTGCCTGTTCGCGAGGGCCATCAAAATGGATTCCAGGTTGGTTTGTGGGTGTATTTGAGGTAGCCGAAATTAAGGCCAAGTCTGGCGCCAACGCCGGCTCTGATTGGAGCAATAATTATTTTATCGCGCTCCTGGAAATTAACGCTAAAGCCGCCGATGAGATAGGCGCTGCCCTCGACACCTGCGTAAGAGCGGTAAAGAAGGTTTTTCTGATTGAGATTGTAAACCAGCGCCATGGTGCGCGAGGCATTGCCGCCAAGGTCAAATCCGATTGAGGGGCCCTGCCAATAGACTTTACTGGCGTCACCATTTTTTATATGCAGTGTTCCTTCACCATATCTCAGACCGGCAATAATGGCACCGCTGCCTTCTTCGCCAATGATGTAGGCGTTGGGGCGACCAAGTTTGGAAAAAACAGATTCTATTGCCAAGGCAATGCCACCGCTGGCCTGGCCGAAAAACTTGTGTCCGGCAGTAATTAGTTCTTCCTGTGAAAAACTATCGGCGCTGGTGCCGCCGTGGTTCGGGCTGGTTGCCCAGCCAGCTGTCGGGTTTGAGGCCGTTATAATCAGAGCCAGAAAGAATGTTGCGTACAATGAGATTTTCTTTAAGAGTTTTAGCCGCATGAGAAGGTCCTCAATAATTTGAATTCCATAATACTAAAGAAGGCAGGTATTGACTTTCCAAATGACGATTTTTCGCAGGCCCCGGTTGTAACAGTGTTTTTGCGGACAGACAGGCCTGGGTGAGGCGAAAATTCGATCAAATCAATCAATTCTTACATCCCATAGCAATAGACAGTTTTGTGCCGATTTAATGGCAGGCAAATATCTCTTTTTGAATTTGGCAAAGCCAATTGCCATTTCCTGAATATTTACCAATTCAGTTAACAATCGGCAGGCAGCCTTAATGTTTCGTTACTTTGCTTGATGAAAACCAGATAATGACAAGATTTTTTCTCACTAAAACTCCATCTTCCGGGAAGATGAGATGGCTGGTTTACGTGGGCATTTTTGCCTGGGCGGTATTTACGGCAGGTTCCTCAAGTTATTCGCAAGAATTCAAATGGCAAGAAAAATATTGGGCGGATCCGACAACAGGATTTGCCATAGGCGGTTATGATGTGGTCAGTTACTGGTCTCCTGCCGGACCGGTGTTGGGAAAAGATGCCTATGAAGTGCAGATGGCAAAAACCACCTGGCGATTTTCCAATAAGGGAAACTTTGAAGAGTTTCGCAAATATGCTGGCGTTTATGCGCCACAATTTTCAGGCTATGGCGCTTATGCGGTGTCGCAGGGAAAAGCGCCGCGCGGCAATCCCAGAATATGGGTGATCGCAAACAACAAGCTTTATTTATTTTTTTCCCTCAAGGGAAAAAAGAAGTGGCTGGAAAAACAACAGGAATCTATCCGCAAGGCGATTGAGAACTGGCCTGCCCTCAGGCGTCAGATTGCCCGTCCAAACTAGGGTTTGGCAACATTCCCCCAGGCGGTGAAGGCTGGGTTTTTGTATCTGGCATCGCTTTTACCATAAAGCAGTGCGCTGCCATCATCTATGGTGACCGAGCCGCCTGCACCCTGGAGAACGGCTTGTCCAGCAGCGGTATCCCATTCCATTGTCGGGCCGGTGCGCGGGTATAAGTCAATTTGTGCGGCCGCGATCAAGCAAAACTTTAAAGATGAACCGGCTGGTCGGCGTTCAGCAATATTGAATTGTTCGAGAAACCTGTCGGTATCGGCATCAATGTGTGAGCGGCTTACGGCTGCGGTCAGCCCTTGGGGAGGAGGTGTTCGGACCTGCAATTTATGCGCCCGGTCCAATTGAGGCTGGCCATTGCATTCCAGTTCAAGTTCAAATGCCTGATCGGGTGTCGGGGCAAAAAACATCCGTGCAAGAGCAGGCGCATAAACTAACCCCATGGTCGGGATGTTGTCTTCAATCAACCCGATGTTGACGGTGAATTCATCATTGTGGCGAATAAATTCCTTGGTGCCATCCAGAGGATCAACCAGAAAAAACCTGTTGCCGACATCCGGTATCACGCCTTGCGATGCTGCTTCTTCAGATATCACCGGAATTTCCGGGGCTATTTGGTCAAGTGCGGCAAGTATAATCGCCTCCGCATCGGTGTCGGCCAGGGTGACCGGTGATTTATCGTCCTTCAGCGCTATTTCAACGCCAGCATGATAATGGTCCATGATAATACGCCCGGCCTCAAGGGCAACAGTAATGAGTTGGTGGCAAAGGCTGGATGAATTGGACATAGGAGTAATCTCTTTAAATCTGAATGGTCGGGCATCCAGACTTATTTTTAACTGGAAAAGCAAGAGGGAATTGTAGTGATGCATACATGAATCAGATAATTGTATGATCCTAAGATATTTTTCATTATTTGGTGAGACAAATTACCGGTTTTTTCAGCACGGGTTTAATATTATGAATGCCAAATTCAATTTAAGTGATCTTGATCTCGCCTCACTTTTGGCAAGTCGGGTGTGTCATGATGTTATCGGCCCGGTCGGTGCCATTGTTAATGGCCTGGAAATGCTGGAAGAAGACAGTGACGAGGAAATGCGCGAAATCGCCATGGACCTTGTCAAGAAAAGCGCCATAAGTGCGTCCGCCAAACTGAAATTTTCACGCCTTGCATTCGGTGCTGCGGGAAGTGCTGGTATGGAGATTGACCTGTCGGAGGCAGGTGAGATTTCAGTTGAATTTTCGACAACACCACGTGTGCAGATGGAATGGAATTGCCCACATCAAACGCGACCGAAAAATCAGGTCAAACTATTGATGAACATGATTTTGATTGGCATAACGACCATTCCGCGCGGTGGTGTGATTAAAGTGACAGCAACACAAGACCGCGAAAACCCTCATTATGAAGTCCGTTGTTCTGGAGCTGGGGCAAAGTTCCCCGAAAATGCCGGTGCTTTGATGCGGGCGGAGGTGAATGTGGAAGACATTGATGCCCGCGATGTACAGGTTTACTATACTGGCCTGGTTGCACGATTGACCGGCCTGGAATTGTCGACGCAAATTTTTGACGATGAAGCGGTTTTTATTGCAACTGTGCCCTGATCGGGATTGTGATCTAGCTTAATCAGAACGGCCGGTTTTTAGATCTATCAAAACACCAAAATTGAATCACCGCAGTGACTGCATTGCACGGTGCGCTTGCGCCAACTTGAATTCGGTGGTGGCTAATTCCACCCATTCAATCAGGGCGGGCAATTAAAAAAAATACAAATAAAAATTGAGGTTCAACTTATTTTAACCCTTTCAGAACAAACTCTGAAGGGGTGCGGGGTTTAATTTGCTCCCGCGAATTTTTCTATATTGTTTTACACTACGGGATTTATACGATGGATGACCTCCTAAATGAGTTTTTGACGGAAACTTTCGAAAGTCTCGACGTTGTTGACATGGAACTGGTCAAATTTGAACAGGATCCAAACAATAGTGAAATTCTCGACAATATATTCCGGCTGGTTCACACCATCAAAGGCACATGCGGGTTTTTGGGACTGCCGCGACTTGAATCGCTTGCGCATGCTTCCGAAACACTGATGGGTAAATTTCGTGACGGTGTTCCGGTTACCCAGGATGCTGTTACCCTGATCCTGGGATCACTTGACCGGGTAAAAGAAATTCTTGCTGAACTCGAATCAAACGAAACAGAACCAGATGGCAATGATGAAGATCTGATTTCTCAGCTGGATATCCTGGCGGGGATCGGAGATGGCGCTGCCGGGGGAGCTGAGGCCGTAAGTCCTGCGCCAAGTAATGAGCTTGAAGATGTTGCAGAAGCACCGACGGTTGATGATGCAGGTTCCGGGGACCAGATAAAAATTGTTCAACGCGAACTGAAAGCTGGTGAAGTCACCCTCGATGATCTTGAAAGAGCTTTTCAGGAAGCAGAAGGTCCCGAAGACATGGGGCCACCACCTGTGCCGGATACATTCAAATCGAGTGAACCGGAAGAAAAAACACCTGAGCTCGACCCCACACCGGTTGCGGTTGTAAAAAAATCGAAAAAAGAAGAGAAAAAAGCTGCAAAATCGGGAGCGGACAAGAAAGAAGTTTCCGTACAGAACCAGTCTATCCGGGTCAATGTGGATACGCTCGAAACATTAATGACCATGGTGAGCGAACTGGTGTTGACCAGAAACCAGCTGCTCGAGATGGTGCGCAGGCACTCTGACAGTGAATTTCAGGTTCCGCTGCAACGTCTGTCGAGTGTTACGGCAGAATTGCAGGAAGGGGTGATGAAGACCCGGATGCAACCGATTGGCAATGCGTGGCAGAAGCTGCCCAGAATTGTCCGTGATCTTGGTAATGAACTGGACAAGAAAATTGAACTGGTGATGAAGGGGGCCGAAACCGAGCTTGATCGCCAGGTGCTTGAACTGATTAAAGACCCTCTTACCCATATGGTGCGTAATTCGGCTGATCATGGTCTTGAAACCACGCAGGAACGTATTGATGCGGGCAAGCCGGAATTGGGCAAAATTACGCTGGAAGCCTTCCACGAGGGCGGACATATTATCATTCGGATTGCCGAAGACGGACGCGGGCTGAATACGGAGAAAATCACCCAGAAAATTATCGAAAACGGACTGGCAACAGACTCCGAACTTGAGGCATTGTCGGAAGAGCAAATTCACCGGTTTATTTTTCATGCCGGATTTTCAACCGCTGCTCTGGTGACAAGCGTTTCGGGGCGTGGCGTTGGCATGGATGTGGTGCGCACCAACATCGAACTCATTGGCGGCTCGGTGGATGTTAAATCCAAAGCCGGTGAAGGCTCGGTGTTTTCGATTAAAATCCCTTTGACGCTGGCGATTGTATCGGCGTTGATTGTTGAATCAAACGGTGAAAAATTTGCGGTGCCTCAACTCAATGTTGTTGAATTAGTGCGGGCGCAGGCGGGCTCAGATCACCGGATTGAACTGATAAATGACACGCCTTTGTTGCGACTGCGAAACAAGCTTTTGCCACTGGTGAAACTCTCCAAAATTCTTGATATCCCGAGTTCCACATCCGTTGATAACGATGGTTCCCCCGCTATTTCTGTTGACAGCATTGTTGATGCTGCTGATCTGGAAACAGCTGTGGATGGTGATGATTCAGTGGATGCGCCGGAGGCCGAAACCGGTGAAGAAGGATTTATTATTGTCACCAAGGTTGGTGAAAAGACCTTCGGCATTGTTGTCGACAGAGTTTTTGATACTGAAGAAATTGTGGTCAAGCCGATGTCATATCGCTTGCGCGACAACAATCTTTTCTCCGGTAACACCATTTTGGGTGATGGTAGTGTGATTATGATTGTTGATCCAAATGGTGTCGCCAATAAAATCAGTGGCGAAAGTTTCCATCAGGATAAATCCGAAGTCGTCGAAAGTGAAACGGCTACGATGTCCGGTAGTCAGATTATATCCATCCTGCTGTTCAAAGCAGGCTCCGGTGAGCCCAAGGCGGTGCCACTGTCTTTGGTAACACGGCTTGAAGAGATTGAAGTCAATACAATTGAAAGCAGTAATGATCGCGATCTGGTGCAGTATCGTGGCAAGCTGATGCCGCTGGTCTATGTGGATGACGACGCCAAAGTCAAAGAAAGCGGCCGCCAACCGATACTGGTTTTCACCGATGATGACCATGCCATGGGTCTGGTGGTCGATGAGATTGTCGATATTGTCGAAGAAAGGCTCGATATTGAAGTCGAGGCCATGAAACCCGGAATGGTTGGTTCAGCTGTTATTCGCGATGTGGCGACAGAAGTAATCGATATTGGGCACTATCTGCCTCAGGCTTTCGACAACTGGTTCCACCGTCAGGAAAAAGGCATTGTCAGCTCTCAACCCAGGTTGTTACTGGTTGATGATAGTGCGTTTTTCAGAAATATGCTGACCCCGGTGCTGGGTGCCCAGGGCTTTGAGGTAACAGCAGTGGATTCGCCACTTGAAGCCATCAAACTGCATGATAATGGCGAGGTCTTTGATGTCATAATTTCAGACATTGAGATGCCGGAGATGAACGGGTTTGAATTTGCCCGGTATGTTCGGGGTAATAAAAATTGGAGCAACACACCCATTATTGCCATTTCATCCTTTACATCCAATGCCGCCATTGAGCAGGGAAAAGAAGCAGGGTTCCATGACTATGTGGCGAAATTCGATCGTGAAGGGCTGATACAAATCTTGAGACAAACCTGTGATATTATTGGGGAAGCGGCATGAGCCAGGAAAATTCAAATGAAGTTGAAGAAGAAATGGATCTGAGCAGTTCAGATTCCGTTGAATATGTGACCGTTACGATTAACGAACAATTGTTTGGCATGCCGATTTCACGCGTTGAAGATATTTTCATGCCGCAATCAATCACCTCGGTACCCTTGTCTGACCCTGAGGTCGAGGGTGTTTTGAATTTGCGCGGTCGTATTGTTACCGCCATAAATATGCGCAAATACCTCGGGCTGCCACAACGCGAAGACGGCGGGCAAAGCATGGCAGTCGGTGTTGAATATCGCGATGAATCATACGGACTTATTATTGACGGTGTCGGTGAAGTTTTGCGCTTGTCGGGTAAGACATTTGAAGAAAATCCCACCAATCTGGATCCCTGCTGGTCGAGGATTTCACAAGGTGTGCACAGGTTGGAAAATGAACTGATGCTGGTGCTTGATATTGAATGTGTGTTGGATCTAGAAGCTAAATCGAAGGCTGCCTGAGCCAGCATAAGGAACGAAATGTTAGGGAAACAGTGCATAATGCTTGGACGATGTACTATAGGAGAAGTTGAATGAAACAGTGTCTGGTAGTTGATGACAGCAGGGTAATCAGAAAAGTCGCCCGCCGTATTCTGGAGGATCTTGAGTTTTCGATTGTTGAAGCTGAGGATGGCGAAACCGCGCTGGATCGTTGTGGTGAACGGATGCCTGATGCAATTTTGCTGGACTGGAACATGCCGGTAATGAACGGGCTGGATTTCCTCGTCAACCTGAGAAACCAGGATGGCGGAAAAGCGCCGGTGGTTTTATTTTGCACCACTGAAAATGATATGGACCATATCACCCAGGCGATTAGTGCAGGGGCCGATGAATATATCATGAAACCTTTCGATCGTGACATTATCGAAGCGAAATTTCAGGAAGTAGGGTTGCTCTAGTTCAATGAATTCAATTTCATCAATCCAGCAGCAGACTGGAAAGCAGGTAGCGCAAAAAGCCCGGGTTATGGTGGTTGATGATTCTGTCGTCATCCGCGGTATCGTATCGCGCTGGTTAAACCAGGAACCCGGTATCGAGGTTGTCGCCTCGCATCGCCACGGCCGTCTCGCCGTCGATGACATCGCCAAGAGCAAACCCGATGTGGTGGTTCTGGATATTGAAATGCCGGAAATGGACGGTATTGAGGCTTTGCCGTTATTATTGAAAAATTGCCCGGGTGTTAAGATTGTCATGTCTTCCACCTTGACCAGTCGCAACGCGACCATCAGTTTGAAAGCACTGGGGCTGGGTGCGAGCGATTATATACCCAAGCCTGACAATAACAGCGGTGTGACGACGTCTACCGAGTTTCGCAATGAACTCGTGGCCAAAGTCAAAGCATTGGCAGGAATTGATGTCAGCGGACGTTCAGGCGGGAATGCCAGGGAAACTTCGCCAGCCGGAGCAAAAACATCTGCTCTGTCCCAACTTTCCTCGGCAAACGATGGGGCGATAAAACTGAAACCGTTTTCGCGAAATGTACCTAAAATTCTGGCTATTGGGTCGTCGACAGGGGGGCCGCCGGCACTGTTTGAATTTTTTAAAGAATTGTCGCCTGCCCTCAACAATATTCCGGTGATTGTAACCCAGCATATGCCGGCAACGTTTACGGCCATTCTGGCCGACCACATTGCGCGCATGACAAATCGCACCTGCAAAGAAGCCGAAGATGGCGAGAAGATTGCGCCGGGGGTCATTTATATTGCCCCGGGTGGCAAGCATCTGATTGTAACCGACAAGGGTTGTCCAACCATTGCGCTGAGCGATGGTCCGCGGGTTAATTTTTGCAAACCCGCTGTTGACCCGATGTTTGACAGTGTGGCCGAAATTTACGGTGCTCATAGCCTTGGTGTCATATTCACCGGCATGGGAGCGGATGGCGCGGCTGGAAGTATCACGGTTTCCAAAGCCGGGGGATCGATTATTGCCCAGGATGAAGAAACCAGTGTTGTGTGGGGTATGCCTGGAGCCACCGCTCATACCGGTGTCTGTTCGGCCGTTATGCCCTTAAGTGAAATGGCTGACAAAGTCAGAAAAATAATTTCGGGGCGTATTTTATGAATCCTGCTGATTTTGATTATCTCTATACGCTCCTCAAGGCCCGGTCGGGTTTTGTTATTTCGAAAGAGAAAATATACCTGCTGGAAAGCCGCCTTTTGCCGGTTGCGCGCGCGAATGGTTTTCAAGCACTCGACGAGCTTGTTCGCGCAATGAAGCTGCCGACGGGCGGTAATCTGCAGGAAACGGTTGTCGAAGCAATGACGACCAATGAAACGTTTTTCTTCCGCGACAAATCTCCATTTGATCATTTGAATGAAGTTATCCTGCCGCATATGTTGGTGGAACGCGCCAGAACCAGACGATTGCGCATCTGGTGCGCGGCTGCATCAACTGGTCAGGAACCGTTTTCAATTGCTATTTGCCTGAAAGAAATTGCCGACAAAATCGGTAACTGGCATGTGGATATCACGGCTACGGACATTTCCAATGATGTGCTCGAAAAAGCCAAGGTAGGTCTATACAGCCAGTTTGAAGTTCAACGCGGCCTGCCTATCCAACAACTGGTAAAATATTTCAAACAAACGGGTGATCTGTGGCAGATATCGTCAGATTTGCGGGCGATGGTGGAGTTCCATCCTTTTAATTTGCTCGATGATTTTGCCTCTTTGGGTAAATTCGACATTATTTTTTGCCGCAATGTTCTGATCTATTTTGACCGCGAAGGAAAATCAGACGTTCTCGACCGGCTGTCAAAACAGCTGGTGCCTGATGGATATCTTTTATTGGGTGCGGCTGAAACCGTCATTGGCCTGTCCAATGAGTTTAAACCGGTGCCGCAAAAACGTGGCCTTTACCAATCAGTAAATGCCGCCAACAACATTGGTGCAGCGCAAAGTACCGTGGGCTCCCGGAATGACGGCCCCGCCAATCGCGCCCTGGCTTCGCTTCGACAACGAGCCGGGTAAATAAATTTCAATAAAAAGTAATTTGTACAACTAAAAAGGCCCCGGAAAACCGGGGCCTTTTTAAGTATCGGGCGATGACTGAAAATTGAAGATTTATCAGGCGCTCTCTTTTAAAGGTTCGCCGAATTCTTCATCGGGGTCGCGCAGCACATAACCGCGCCCCCATACTGTTTCAATATAATTCATACCGTCGGTTGCAGTGGCAAGTTTTTTGCGCAGCTTGCAGATGAAAACGTCGATGATTTTTAACTCGGGTTCGTCCATGCCGCCGTAAAGATGGTTCAGGAACATTTCCTTGGTGAGCGTCGTTCCCTTGCGTAAGGACAACAACTCTAACATCTGGTATTCCTTGCCGGTCAGATGAACACGCTGATTGTTGACTTCAACGGTTTTGGTGTCGAGGTTAACTTTAAGATCACCGGTCGTGATAATCGACTGGGAATGACCTTTGGACCTGCGTACCACCGCGTGAATGCGAGCAACCAGTTCGTCCTTGTGGAAGGGTTTGGTCATATAATCGTCAGCACCAAAGCCCAGCCCGCGAACCTTGTTTTCTATTCCAGCCAGACCTGACAAGATCAGTATTGGTGTGTTGACCTTGCTGAGACGCAATGTCTTTAACACCTCATAACCGCTCATGTCCGGCAGATTAAGGTCAAGAAGAATTATGTCGTAGTCGTACAGCTTACCTAGATCGACGCCCTCTTCACCGAGATCTGTTGTGTAGACGTTAAAACCGTCGGATTTTAACATTAACTCGATACTTTGTGCCGTTGCACTGTCGTCCTCAATCAGAAGAACTCTCATGAGATCCCTCTCCGTTTGCGACCCCCACGGGTCTAAATGTAGAAACGCACAAATTCTCTGCCAGAACTCGGCAGTCTCTATCTTACCTGATGGTTAAGATAGACCTCAAATGGTTAACAAAATATAAGCGTTGTAATTATTCGGTACAAGATTCTTAACGTGTTCGCTTTATTAAATGAATCCCCCCTCAAGCCTTAATTGAATCTTTTCCCCACTTAAATAGTGAGTGGCAATATCTTTTCCTCTGAAATCAGCGATTAAGTAAACAAGGTTTACGAAACCTTAAAGCCTTGAAAGGCACAATGGTTGAACGGCAACAGATAAAATAAAGAAAAGAGAATTCGTGCGGGCATTGATTTCTGAAATAGAAACGCTTGCGACCCTGGAGCATTATGGTCGCGTCAGCGGTGTTAAGGGGTTGCTGGTTGAAATCAGTGGTCCCTTGCATGTGATGAGCATCGGCTCACGCGTTTCGATTGAGGTGCAATCGGACATATCAGTTGAATGTGAAGTTGTCGGCTTTCGAAATGATCAGGCCCTGTGCTTGCCATTTGGACCGCTTGAAGGGGTCAGGATGGGATGCCGGGCAGTTGTTTCGGTTATCGATTCCTTCGTGCGCCCGGACATAAGCTGGCTCGGTCGTGTTGTTGATGCCATGGGCAGACCAATAGACGGCAAGGGGCCGCTGAGACCTGGCCCGTCAATCTATTCAACTAAAAATCAACCGCCGCCAGCCCACACGCGATCGCGTGTTGGTGGGCCTATTGATTTAGGCGTGCGCTGCCTCAATACCTTTATGACCTGTTGCAAGGGGCAACGGATGGGTATTTTTGCCGGATCAGGCGTGGGTAAATCAGTTTTGTTTTCCATGTTGGCGCGCAATACCGCATCAGACGTGTCCATCATCGGGCTGATTGGCGAACGGGGGCGCGAAGTTCAGGAATTTATTGAAGATGGATTGGGGCCAGAAGGTCTTGAGCATTCAATCGTCGTGGTGGCAACGTCGGATCAATCTGCACTGATGCGGCGCCAGGCTGCTTATTTGACGTTAACGCTGGCCGAATATTTTCGCGACCTCGACAAAGATGTCTTATGTCTGATGGACAGTGTCACCCGCTTTGCCATGGCGCAGCGTGAAATTGGCCTGGCCGGTGGAGAACCCCCCACAAGTAAAGGCTATACGCCAACAGTGTTTACGGAACTTCCCGGCCTGCTGGAACGCGCTGGCCCCGGTGCGGGACGTGGAACAATTACCGGTCTGTTTACGGTGCTGGTCGAAGGGGATGATCATAACGAGCCGATTTCGGACAGTGTGCGCGGCATTTTAGATGGCCATATTGTTATGGAGCGGCAGATTGCCGAGCGCGGGCGCTTTCCGGCAATCAATGTTTTGAAATCAGTTTCACGCACGATGCCGGGATGTGTACCGGAAGAAATGCAGCCGTTGATTACGCGGGCGCGAAAACTGATGGCGTCCTACAATGACATGGAAGATGTGATCCGGCTGGGTGCGTATCGCGCAGGAAGCAGTGCGGAAGTGGACGAGGCCATTCATTTTCATCTTCTGTTGGAACAGTTTTTGTCGCAGGGGATTAACGAAACTTCGCAAATTGGCTCGGGTTATGAAGAGTTGGCCCGGATTTTGAATGATAATCAATATTCTGAAGACTAAAAGCAGGTGTAAAAACTATGAGGTCACGAGAAACATTAATCAGGTTACAGCGCTTTCAGGTTGACGAAAAACGTCGCGCCGTTGGCGAAATTGAAGTGATGATTGCGGATTTTGAGCGCAAAATTGCAGAGCTCGACCAGCAAATTTCGGTGGAGCAGGAGCGCTCGGGTATTACTGACGTCAAGCATTTTGCCTATCCGATGTTTGCCAAAGCCGCAGGCGACCGTAAGGTAAAACTGCTGGAATCGATTGATGGGCTTACAGCACAGCTGGTCAAGGCTCAGGATGATCTGGCCGAAGAGTTTGGCGAGTTGAAGAAAATGGAACTTATTGAAGAAAAGGATATTCGCCGCCGCGATGACGATTATCTCGCGCATGAACAATCCGAACTGGATGAGGCTGCGCTCAATTTACATCGTCAGAATTTCTAGGATACCTTCGCGGGTTCCCTGATTGTCGATCAGCTTATTGTCTCAAAATGAAACGCTGCCGTGTCCCCGGGGGCGTTTTATTTTGGCAAAAGCTGTTTTTGAATCAGCAACCATGCACAAATTTCTAATGTCACCAATTCAGGTTTGGGGTATAATGCCCGGATGATTTCCCTAATTTGAGCAAAAGCCCATGCCAACATTTGATATAGAATCGAAAACCGACCTCGCTGAAATTGACAATGCGCTCAATAATATGATGCGCGAGATGACCACACGCTATGACTTTAAAGGTTCAAACTGCTCAATAGAGCGTCAGGACGAAAAGCTGGTTATACTGGCCGACGATGATCTCAAATTGCGTCAGATGCATGAATTGTTGCAGGGACATCTGAGCCGCCGCAAGATAGATGCGGGCGTTCTTGATTACGGCGAGGTTGAGTCCGCTGCCGGTCAATCGGTGCGCCAGAATGTTCAGGTGCAACAGGGAATTGAACGTGAGCTGGCAAAGCGCATCGTTAAAGATATCAAGTCATCGAAGCTCAAGGTGCAGGTAGCGGTTCAGGGTGATACCTTGAGGGTGACCGGTAAAAAGCGCGATGATTTGCAAGCGACAATGTCGTTGGTAAAAGGTCTCGATATTGATTTGCCACTTCAGTTCGTCAACATGCGGGATTAGTTTCAAAGGCCCTTGATGATGACAGTTTTGTCCCGATTATTTATTTTTGCGATGATGATTGGCGTGACTACAAGTGTCTGGGCCGGGCCGGTGGAAGATATTACCGCGGGCATGAAAGCCCACCGAAAAGGTGATCCAGAAAAAGCGATCAAGCTTTATAACCGCGCTCTCAAATCCGGCAGCCTTACCAGCTTCAACCGAGCTGTGGCTTTGATAAACCGAGGTTCGGCTCTTCACAGTCTCAAACGCTTTGAAGCAGCGTTGGAAGATTATACCTATGCGCTGGAACTCGATCCCGGTTCTGCTGTTGCTTACACCAACAGGTGCCTGGCCTATATCGATACCAAAAGATTTAAGTTTGCCGTGCGTGATTGTTCGCAGGCACTTAGAATTACGCCTGATTCTGTTTCAGCCCTAAGCTATCGCGCACTGGCTAATTCCACTGTCGGCGATTATGTGTCGATTGTTGATGATCTGACCCAGGTGTTAAATCTGGCACCACAGACCACGGGCGCACGTTTTGGCCGCGGTGTTGCTCAGTTGCAGTTGCGTCGATATCTAGCAGCAATTGCCGATCTGACCATTGCTATTTCTCGCGATAACACAAATTCGGAAGCTTTCTTTTTTCGCGGCGAAGCAAACTTTTCTTTAGGTCAGTTCGAGGCGGCAATCGCAGATTACTCCAGCGCCATTAAACTGGACGCCAGTAATATGAAGGCCCGCACCAATCGCGGTGTGGCTTATGCGCGGCTTAAGCAATTTGAAAAAGCCATAATCGATCAGGCAGTGGTGATTAAAAATCAACCGGAAAATGCGTTGGCCTACAACAATCGGGCCTGGGCTTTGCTGATGACGAAAAAATACAAACTGGCGCTGGTCGACGCAAACAAGTCTATTGGATTGAGACAGACGGATCCGGGATCGTATGATACCCGTGGACATGTGTTTGAGGCGCTGGGTCAAAACAACAAGGCCATTCTGGATTTTCGCCGTGCGCTCGCACTGGATGAGACACTTGAAACCAGTCTGAAGGGGCTGGAACGCCTGGGGGCAAATTGAGCGCGTTTTCACGGGAAAAAATTCTCTAAGCACCTGAAAACAAAGAGCAGTAATTTAGAACTTGTCTAAACTACTGTTTTTATTACACTTTTGAAGGTTTCTAATGTTGCTGATTTGACCTGAATCAAGTTGACAACCTTTAAATTGTTGCCTTATGTCACCCGTAGCTTAATTGGTTTGAAGGAATTTTCACATGCATTATTGTTTTTCCAGTTGTGCCAGACTTGGCCTTGCTTTGGGTGTGGTTGCTGGCGTTATGGCCTCTCCGACACTGTCCAGGGCGAGCGAGGTTAACGTCTATTCTTATCGGCAGCCCTATCTGGTTGAACCTCTTTTCAAGGCGTTCACAGCCAAGACCGGCATCAAAGTAAATACGATATTTGCCAAAAAGGGACTTATTGAGCGGATGGAGGCTGAAGGCGTTAACAGCCCGGCTGATGTTTTGTTGACAACGGATATCGCGCGATTGAGTGATGCGGTTTCCAGCGGGATTTCGCAAGCGCTGGTATCGGAGCAATTGTCGAAAAATATACCGGCGCGTTATCGTGACCCGCAAGGCCGGTGGTTTGGCCTGACGTTGCGCTCGCGGGTGATTTTTGCATCGAACAAACGGGTCAAGCAGACAGCTATCACTTATGAAGATCTCGCTGATCCTAAATGGAAAGGCAGGATTTGTGTGCGCAATGGCCAGAATGTTTATAATATTGCCCTGATAGCCTCAATGATTGTGCGCCACGGTGAGGCCAAGGCGAAAAAATGGCTCGAAGGTGTGAAGGCAAATCTGGCGCGCAAGCCATCAGGAAATGACCGTGGTCAGGTCAAGGCGGTTTTTGCCGGTGAGTGTGATATTGCCATCGCCAACACCTATTACATGGGGGCGATGATGACCAACGACAAAAAACCGGTGCAGAAAGAATGGGCCAAATCTGTCCGAATTATTTTCCCCAACACCAATGATCGCGGAGCACACGTAAATCTTTCCGGCATGATATTGGCCAAATACGCGCCCAACAAAGAAGAGGCTGTAAAGCTGATGAATTTCCTCTCTGGTGACAAAGCGCAAAAAATATATGCGCAAGTCAATTTTGAATACCCGGTCAAACCAGGTGTTGAATGGTCAAAGCTGGTAAAGTCATGGGGTGACTTTAAAGCCGACACGGTATCGCTGGCCAGGATTGCCGAAAATAGCAAACGCGCCAGTGAACTTGTTGATGAGGTTGGCTTCAACAACGGACCGAGTTCTTAAACGCCGGTTTGTTACCAGCCCCCTCATCCGTCAGCTGCAAGGATGGAGTTAAACCGCACCCACTGTTTTCAATTTGGCACTGGGGTGGATTTCGCTTTGGGACATGACGGTGGTCTGGTTGCGGAAGCGCTCAATCACCAGACGGACGTAGGGGCGGATGGCCGGACTGGTCAGCAACACCGGCATTTCACCGGAAACGGCGGCTTCTTCAAAGCGGTCGCGGACCAGTGAAATAAACTCCTGAAGCTCGCTTGGCGCCATGGCCAACTGTCTTTCTTCACCCTGGCCCACAAGTGCATCGGCAAATTTCTGTTCCCATTCAGGCGTCAGCGTGATCATGGCGAGATAACCTGCAGGTGGCGTGTTGGCAGCGCATAATTGCCGTGCCAGACGGCTGCGCACATGTTCGGTTATGGTGGTGGAATGCTGGGTGAAACTGGTGGCTTCGGCAATGCCTTCCATAATGGTTGCAAGATCGCGGATGGAAACACGCTCCAGCAACAAGGCCTGCAAAACGCGCTGGATGCCGCTGACGCTGATCTGGCTTGGCACAATGTCTTCAATCAGTTTCTGGTGCTCGTCTGACAATTCATTCAACAGTTTTTGAACTTCAGCATAGGACAGAAGCTCGGACATATTGGTTTTCAGAATTTCAGTGAGATGTGTGGTCAATACCGTGGAGGGGTCGACAACTGTGTAGCCACGGAAACTTGCTTCATCACGCATGGAACCATCAATCCAGGTCGCCGCCAAACCAAATGCAGGCTCGGTGGTTTGCTGACCTGGCAGATCAACCTGACCACCTTTGGGGTCCATGGCCATAAAGTGATTGACGTAAAGCTCGCCGGTGCCGGTTTCAACTTCCTTGACCTTGATTGAATATGCGTTGCTTTCCAGCTGCATATTATCAAGGATGCGTACTGCTGGCATGATAAAGCCCATGTCGGTGGCCATTTGACGTCGCAGGGCTTTAATCTGTTCGGTAAGACGGTCGCCTTCTTCGCTGTTAATGAGCGGCAGTAGACCATAGCCCAGTTCCAGCCGCAGGTCATCCATATGCAAAGCTGTAGTGATCGGTTCTTCGGTTGGCACCGGTTCTGCTTCTGCCGCGACTTGAGCCACGACTTTTTCAGCTTCAACCTTATCCGCATTTGACGAGGCCTTCCAGGCAAAGCCACCGGCAAGACCGGCCAACATCAAAAACGGTACCATGGGAATGCCGGGCAATGCTGACATGACAACCATCAGGAATGCCGACATGCCGAGCGCTTTGGGGTAGCCGGAAAGCTGGGTGACAAGTGCTTTGTCAGCGGCACCTTCAACACCGGCTTTGGAGACCAGAAGACCGGCAGCAATCGAAACGATCAAAGCGGGAATTTGCGAGACCAGACCATCTCCGATTGTCAGCAGCGTATAGGTTTCAGCAGCGCTGGCAAACGTCATGTCTTTTTGGCCAACGCCGATGATAATGCCAGCGATGATATTGATGAAGGTAATCAGGATACCGGCGATGGCATCGCCACGGACAAATTTTGATGCACCATCCATGGCACCAAAAAACGAGCTTTCATCTTCGAGCTTCTTGCGCCGCGTGCGGGCTGCGTCTTCGCTAATCAATCCGGCAGATAAATCAGCATCAATTGCCATCTGTTTGCCCGGCATGGCATCGAGAGTGAAGCGGGCGGCGACTTCGGCAATGCGGCCTGAACCCTTGGTGATGACGACAAAATTGACAATCACCAGAATGGCAAAAACAATGATGCCGATGACAAAGTTGCCTTGGGTAATAAAGTTGCCAAAGGCTTCAATGACGTTACCGGCAGCACCCGCGCCTTCATGACCATTGGACAGGATCAGCCGGGTGGAGGCCAGGTTTAGCGCCAGCCGTAACATGGTGGTGATCAGCAGGACTGTTGGAAAAGCGCTGAATTCCAGGGGTGTCTGGATGAACAAGGAGGTCATCAACACCAGCACGGAAAGAGTTATGGAAAAGGCCAGCAGGAAATCCAGCACACCGGCGGGCATGGGTAAAATAAGAACCACCAGAATGCCAACAACGCCAAGGGCTAGACCGATGTCTGAGCGGCGGAATTTTTCCCCCCAGCTTTCCATACCTGCGGAGAAATCGCCCATGCCGGTGCCACTGCTGGCGGCAGGTGGGGCGGGGGCAGCTGGGGTGGCAGGTACGTCACTCATTAATTTACGCGTTCTCTACTGTTTTCAGGGTTTGCGACACTAAACAGCCATGGGCCGTTGTTCGCCGGGGTTTGGTACAGGAATGCCGCCGTCGCCATAAAGCCGAAGCTTGTTGCGCAAGGTGCGGATGGATATGCCGAGAATATTGGCGGCATGAGTTCGGTTGCCAAGGCAATGATCAAGGGTTTGCAAAATCAGATCCTGCTCGACCTGGGCAACGGTACGGCCGACGAGAGATCGCGAAATCGCTTCTGCCGCCACAGCAGCTTGAGCTGCGGGTCCGTGATTGCCGGTGCTAATCATTTCTTCCAGACGATTGCCGTCGGGGGAGCGAATGGCTTCGACGCCAATTTCATCGCTGGTGGTCAACAACACTGCCCGGTGCATGGTGTTTTCAAGTTCGCGGACGTTTCCCGGCCATGGGTTTGATGTCAGTTGCTGCCGGGCATCAGTAGAAAGTGGGCGTACCGGCAGGCCGTTTGAATCAGCGTATTTCTTGATGAAATGAATAGCCAGAGCTTCAATGTCGCGGGGCCGCTCGCGCAGGCTTGGGATTTTCAGATTGACCACATTGAGGCGGTAGAGCAAATCTTCGCGGAAATTTCCCTTAGCCACTTCTTCGGTCAAATTGCGGTTTGAGGTGGCGATAATGCGAATGTCAACGGGCACAGGTTTGCGGCCACCAAGGCGGTCAATGACCCTTTCCTGAATGGCGCGCAGGAGTTTGGCCTGCAGGCTCACATCCATCTCGCTGATTTCATCGAGCAGCAATGTACCGCCATTAGCTTCTTCAAATTTTCCGATGCGCCGTGCAATAGCACCGGTGAAGGCGCCTTTTTCATGGCCGAAAAGTTCGGATTCAAGCAGGTTTTCAGGAATGGCTGCACAATTTACCGAAATAAAAGGTCTGTCCGCCCGTCTTGATTTGCGATGAAGATATTTGGCCAGAACTTCTTTGCCGGTACCGGAATTCCCGGTTATCAGAATACTGGCATCGGATGGGGCAATCTGGTTGGCAAGTTCGACCAAAGCGGCCATGGCATCATCGCGGAAAATAAACGCGTGACTTTCATTGGCAACAGCCTGAATGACAGCGGCGATCAATTCGGCATCGGGCGGCAGGGGAATATATTCCTTGGCGCCGGAACGAATGGCGTTAACAGCAGCCCGGGTATCATTATCGATACCACAGGCAACAATTGGCACGTGGATGTGTTCGGCTTCAAGCTGGGCGATAAGTTCGGCAATGTTGATGGCAACATCGACCATCAGCAAATCAGCGCCCTTGCCCAGTCGCAATGTTTTAAGCGTGCTTTCAATCGTCTGGGTTTGTGTGACCCTGGCACCTTTGTCCATGGCCATTTTGGTGGCGGTGGAAAGCTGTCCGCTTAATGTACCAACTATGAGTAATCGCATACTTCTGCTCCAATACAAGGTCCGTTGCGCTGAAAAAAAGCGCCTTTGCCTCTAATTTACTTCACCCTTGACGATCTCCGTCATGGTTATGCCCAAACGATCTTCAACCAGCACCACTTCGCCACGGGCAATAAGGCGATTGTTGACGAAAATATCGATGGCTTCGCCAACCTTGCGGTCAAGCTCTAAAATGTTACCTTCTTCAAGCGCCAGCAAATTGCTGACATCCATATAAGTGCGCCCCAGAACGGCTGATACATTCACCGGGATATTGTAGACAGCCTCAAGATCCTTACCGAGTTTGCCGGAGGATGTGTTGTCGCCATCAAGTTCTTTGTCATCTTTTTGCGCCTGATCTGCAGCTGCGTCCGGTGACATGTCGGCAAGCTCCATTCCAGCATTATCTTCTGCGCCCGGAGCTTGTGTCGGGGTTTCGTTATCAGTCATTTTTCGTCTCCTCCGGCTGACCCGCAATGCCGGGTTGATCAAAGCCGCTGAATTCTTCATCATCGGGCATCAATGATGCGTCGATGTATTGATTGGTAATTTGGAATATTTTTTGTTTCACCAGATTCTGGTCTTTAACAATGCCGCCTTTTGCCCACTCGATTCGACAATCACCCTGGGTAATATCGGATTGGCCGAGAATGATCAGTTTTCCCTGAAATCCGCGCTCGGCAGCAACGGTATCGAGCTTTTCCCTGGCGACTTCGAGTAATGCTTCATTGAGACGAACAGCAATGTGCGGTGTGTCGGGTAAAAACTCCAAAGCCTCGTTTAAGAGGGTTTCAATTTCGTGCATTGGTTCGCGGGCGATGAGTGCTGAGCTGAGAGACCTTGCAATCATATTGGCAAGGACAATGCCTTCTTGTTTGAGTTGCTGACGCTGGGTTTCCAGCTGTGCGGTCAAGGCTGTGACATTGGTGGCAATGGCTTCGAGTGCAGAAGCTGTTTTTGCTTCCATGGCAACCATCGTTTCATCTATGCCGGCCTGTCGTCCGCGTTCAAACCCTTCGTTTCTGGCGGCCTCGCGTTCGTCTGATGACCAGAAAGATTTCTCGGCTCGCGATTGAACAGGTGCCAAAGCTGTCTCACTGTCATCGAAAACCGTATCAAATAAAAATTTCGCCATTTCAGCCATATGATTAAATTCACAAAGACCTGATCAATAGACCAGCTCATCATCTCCCTGGCTTTTGGTGATTATTAACTCGCCCTTGGCGGCAAGGTCTTTGGCAATGTTGACCATACTCATTTGTGCTTCATCAACGTCCTTTAATCTGACAGCGCCCATGACTTCCATATCTTCCTTCAACATTTTGCCTGCACGTTCGGACATGTTTTCGAAAAAGAAATCTCTTAAAGCGTCAGATGCCCCTTTGAGGGAAAGGGCGAGCTGGTCTTTTTCAACACCGCGCAGCAATGTCTGGCAACTTGCGGCATCGAGTTTGCCGAGGTCTTCGAAGGTAAACATTAAGGTTTTGATGCGTTCGGCTGCTTCGCGGTTATTTTCTTCAAGGGCTGCGAGAAAGCGTGCTTCTGTCTGGCGATCAAAATTATTGAATATCTCCGCCATGGTTTCATGGGAGTCTTTGCGGCTGGTTTGCGACAGGTTGGACATGAATTCCTGGCGCAGTGTTTGTTCAACCTTATCGAGAACTTCCTTTTGCACCGCCTCCATATTGAGCATGCGGTTGACGACTTCCATTGACAAATCTTCCGGCAAAAGGGTGAGCACACGGGCTGAGTGGTCGGAATTAATTTTCGACAGGATGACGGCAACGGTCTGCGGGTACTCATTCTTCAGATAACTTGCCAGCACACTTTCCTGAACATTGGACAGTTTTTCCCACATGTTGCGGCCCGCGGGCCCGCGAATTTCTTCCATTACCAGGTTCACACGTTCTTCCGGCAGGAACTGAGCCAGCAGGCGTTCAGTCGAGTCAAAATTGCCCATGATGGCGCCGCTCGAAGACATCTGAGTGACGAAGTTTATGAGGAGTTCATCAACCTGGCTCGGGATGATGGTGCCCAGGCGCGCCATGGCCAGAGATACATCCTTGATTTCATCTTCATCAAGTTCGTCCCAGATTGGCTGACCATGAGTTGTGCCTAAAGCAAGGAGCAGAACGGCGGCACGTTCCTTGCCGTCGATGTCGTTTAAATCCATTGTTGCCTGTAGCGACTGCTCTGCCATGACCTATGCTGCCTCCTGCAACCATTGCCTGATGATGGCGGTAGCTTCCGATGGATTATGCTTAACCAGTTCACCGACGCGATTGACGGTGTTTTCCTGGGCCTGCCCGGCAATTTGAGCAACTTCGATAGCAGCGGCTGTAGCGGTTTTTGGAATTGGTGGAGCTTCGAGCTGAGGCACGCCGTCCTGATTGGGGATTGGCGTGCCGTCAGGCGCGGTCAACTGCGGGGCAGAGCCTGCTTGAGCGCTTGCGCCATCTCCGCTTTGGCCGCCACCTTCAATGCCTAGGGGCTGGTCTTCATTGGGAGTGACAATACGCCGGATTAACGGACGCACGACAAACAACAAAACCAGAAGCGAGATCAAGAACAGGGTAACGAGTTCACCAATCTGGAAATAATCATCTTTTGTCAGATTGAGAAAACCTTCCGGAGCTGCTTCCAGTTCTTCGGCAACGGGTTCTGGTGCAAAGCGCAGGTTGATAACTTCAACCGTATCGCCACGGGCTTTGTTATAGCCAATAATTGAGCGTACCAGGGCCGATATTTTTTCAATTTCTTGCGCCGGTCTTTCGGCATATTGCGACGTGCCATCGGCAGCTTTGGTGTAAATACCATCAATCAGAACGGCTACGGAAATACGCTGAATTTTTCCGGCTTCGGTGATTTCGGTTTTTGAGGTACTGGAGATTTCATAATTGACAACTTCTTCGGTGCTGTTCTGGTTTTCCGAATTCTTGGGAGAATTTGGATTGCCAGCTTCCTGACCGGTCGAAGGCAATTCATTGCCAACACTGACGGCATCGTTATTGGCGCTTTCCTGGGCAACCGAAGTTTGTTCCTTGGTTTGGGTTGATCTGACGACCTGACCTTCTGGGTCGAAGTTTTTGGATGTCAGGGTTGTGCGCTTGTAATTTACTTCAGCTTTAACCTGAACGCGTATTTTACGCGGACCAACAATGTTGCCGACAAGGGAGCCAATGCGATTTTTTAACCGGGTTTCGATACCGGTGGTGCGTTCATCTATGGAAGATATTGCCGCTTCGCCACTTTCACCTTTGGATCCATTGGCCAGCAAACGACCGCTTTCATCAATAATAGAGACCCG
This sequence comes from Hyphomicrobiales bacterium, assembly GCA_021775475.1. Classification (GTDB taxonomy): domain Bacteria; phylum Pseudomonadota; class Alphaproteobacteria; order Rhizobiales; family JAJFHR01; genus JAJFHR01. Next base: position 985 of record JAJFHS010000006.1, on the reverse strand, counting down.
ACCCGGATTGAGGCCTTCAACGGCGGATGCGGTTAAATGTTGAATGGCGCGAATTTGCGCCTGATCCAGAGTGCCGCGTACTTTCAGGATAATTGACGCTGAGGGCTCTGCTTTTTCGCGTGAAAACAGCTGTTTTTTGGGTAATACCAGATGAACACGGGCTTTTTTGATGCGGTCGATGACGCTTATTGTGCGTGATAATTCGCCCTCAAGCGCGCGCAACTGATTGAGGTTTTGAACAAATGAGGTTTTGCCCAGGGCATTGGTCTTGTCAAAAATCTCATAGCCGACAACACCGCTGGTGGGAACACCTTGTTGGGCCAGTGTCATGCGCAGCCGTAAGGCGCGATCCTGGGGAACGAGAATTGTACCGCCATTGTTACGGATATTGTAGGGAACGTTGAGGCTGTCGAGCTGGCTGACGATTTCGGTTGAATCTTCAAATGCCAGATCAGCAAACAGTACCGACATTTGCGGTTGAGACAGACGGTAGGACAGGAAAATAAAAACGCCTATTAATCCTGCGGCAACGACGCCCATGGCAGCGAGCCGTGCTGCCCCTATTGTTTTTATAAACTCAATAAAACCGTTCAACGCTTTACTCTGCCTCTTTCAAAGGGGGCCAGGAGAAATTTCCTGTCCAACGCCCCCGGGGATAAATGGCCGTTGATTTAACGGCCATAGATCGACGGGAACAAAAACCCTATTCAGTAGGCAAAATTTACCCAGTAGTTCTAAACAAGTTCTTAACAAATGTGCCAGACCGGCAAAAATTACCCGGTTGTGTTTCCAATTGGCACAGATACCCTTACGCAAGTGGGCAAAAATTACCGGGTAGGAGGGGGAGAGAATTTCGCATTTAACCGGTTCCTAACCATCCATCTCCGTCATCCTCGGGCTTGACCCGGGGATCCATTCCTCAATTCTCTCAGCTAAAAGGCAGTTTGTTAGTTTTCGAGAGCTCAGCGGTATGGATCCCCGGGTC